>CAZGJV010000025.1:0-49118 GCA_964525715.1 uncultured Conexibacter sp.
TGCGCGACAGCCTGCTGCTGTACGCGGCCGAGGAGGTCGCGCGGCTGGAGGCGCTTGCGGCCGAGCTGCGCGCGGGGACGGGCGCGGCCGGCGAGAGCGGCGGCCCGAGTGCGGAGCAGGCCGCCGTCGTCGTCGAGCAGGTCGCCGCGCGCAACGCCGGCCGGCCGGAGGAGATCGCCGAGCTGGAGCTGCACCTGCACGCCTCGCGCGACCCCGCTCTGCACGACGCCTCGCGCCGCTGCTTCGGCGCCTACGAGGACTTCGCCGCCGCCGCGCTCGAGGCGCTCGGCGTGCCCGAGCCCGCGCGCCACGCGCGCACCGTCGTGGCGCTGCTGTGCGGGCTCGGCGTCCGCCGCCTCGGCACCGGCGAGCACCACGCCGAGGGCACCGCCGACGCTCTGCTGACGGTGATCCGCGGGGCGAGTTCCGCGTAGCGGCGGGCCTCAAGGGGGCGAACTCACCGGCCGCCTGACCTCAGGCGGGTCGATGAGCCCGAAGGATCGCGACGGCTGGCGCAGACTGGCCCCCGACGTGTGGATGCGCACGCTGCGGTCGAGCACCCACCCGATCGAATACGCGACCATCCTCGTGGTCCTCCGTGAGGGCCGGCTGCACAACGTGCGCGTCTTCGACAACTCCCACGGCCCGGAGGAGCACCACGAGCACCGCTTCCGCAGCGACGAGAAGCTGCCGCCGACCATCACATACGGACCTGTGAATTCCCCACTTAACGCGGCGGAGACGAAGATCATGCGCCATTGGCGCGCTATGGTCCTCAGCTGGGAGCGCACGCGATGACCTATACGTCAGACACCCCGATTCAGAAGAAGACGCACGAGCTGTTCTGGCGCACGCCGGGCGAGGATGAGGACGACGGCTACCCCGACAGAGTGACGTTCGTCGCGAGCGACGAGGACTGGGCCGACGCGTCCGTCTGGCGCGCGCTGCATGCCGAACGGCGCGCAGCGGTCGTCGTCGACCTGGAGCGCGAGACGCTGCTCGTCTCGCGCCGTCGCAGCCCGCTGCTGCGCCGGCTCGACGGCCTCATGGGGCGCACACCGGCGCTCGTCTCCTGCCGCGCCCACGGCACCGATGAGTTCGGACCGGCGGTTCGCACGCGCGTCCGCCGTCCCCCGGGCGAGCAGCTTCCCTCGATGCCGCGCTCGCTCCTGGCGGATCTGGAGAGCTGCCGCACCAACGGCGCCTAGCGACTAGGTTGCGCGTCATGCGCGCCATCCAGATCGCCGAGCTGACGGGCCCCGACAGCGCGCTGCGCTATGTCGAGCTGCCCGAGCCGGAGCCGAGCCACCCGCTGAGCCCGCCCGGCGAGGCTGCCGTCGTCGTCGAGGTGCACGCCGCGGGGGTGTCGTTCCCGGAGGTGCTGCAGACGCGCGGCGAGTACCAGTTCAGACCGCCGCTGCCGTTCGTGCCCGGCAGCGAGGTCGGGGGCGTGGTGCGCAGCGCGCCGCCGAACACCGGCCTGCAGCCCGGCGACCGCGTCGCCGCCTTCACCGCGCTCGGCGCGTTCGCGGAGACGGCGGTCGCGCCCGCGTTCTTCACCTTCAAGCTGCCGGACTCGCTCGACTTCGCGCAGGGCGCGAGCCTGGTCCTCAATTACCACACCGCGTACTTCGCGCTCAAGACCCGCGGACGCCTCGCCGAAGGCGAGACGGTGCTCGTGCACGGCGCCGCCGGCGGGGTCGGAACGGCCGCGCTGCAGGTGGCGCGCGGGCTCGGCGCGCGCACGATCGCGGTCGTCTCCAGCGAGGCGAAGGAGCGCGTCGCGCGCGAGGCGGGCGCCGACGAGGTGGTGCGAGCCGACGGCGCCTGGAAGGACGACGTGAAGGCGCTCGGCGGCGCCGACCTCGTGCTCGACCCGGTCGGCGGCGACCGCTTCACCGACAGCCTGCGCTCGCTGCGCGAGGGCGGGCGCGTGGTCGTCGTCGGCTTCACCGGCGGCTCGATCCCAGAGGTCAAAGTGAACCGGCTGCTGCTGAACAACACCGAGGTGATCGGCGCCGGCTGGGGCGCGTACGCGATGCCGAAGCCCGACTTCAACCGCGAGGTCGGGGCGGCGATCGACCGCCTGATCGAGCGCGGCTACGTCAGACCGCTCGTCGGCGCGCATTTCGACTGGGAGAACGCCGCCGGCGCGCTCAAGTGCATCGACGGACGGCAGGCGACCGGCAAGGTCGTACTGGACGTGCGAGCGGGGTAGGACGGCGCACATGGACCTCACGTTCAACGCCGACGAGACCGCCTTCCGCAACGAGCTGCGCGCGTGGCTGGCGCAGAACGAGCCGGGCGACGCCCCGCACGGCGACGAGGACGCGCACTACGCCTGGCGCCGCGACTGGCAGCGCCGGCTCGCCGACGGCGGCTGGGCGGCAGTCCATTGGCCGGCCGAGCACGGCGGCCGCGGCGCGACGCTCACGCAGTCGGCGATCTTCTACGAGGAGCTGGCGGCCGCCGGCGCGCCGCTCCCCGCAAACGTCCTCGGCCTCCTGCTCGCCGGCCCGACGATCATGACGTGGGGCACGCCCGAGCAGCAGGAGCGCCATCTCGTCCCGATCCTCACGGCCGAGGAGATCTGGTGCCAGGGCTTCTCCGAGCCCGACGCCGGCTCCGACCTCGCGGCACTGAAGACGCGCGCGGTGAAGGATGGCGACGAGTGGGTCATCACCGGGCAGAAGGTGTGGACCTCGATGGCGCAGTACGCGAAGTGGTGCATGCTCGTCGCGCGCACCGACTCCGACGCGCCGAAGAAGCACCAGGGCCTGACGTACTTCCTGATGGACATGGAGCAGGACGGCGTCGAGATCGTCCCCTTGAAGCAGATCACCGGCGAGTCGGAGTTCAACGAGCTGTTCCTCGACGGCGCGCGCGTGCCGGACGCCAACGTGCTGGGCGGCGTCGGCAACGGCTGGAAGGTCGCGCTGACGACGCTGATGAACGAGCGCTCCGGGCTCGCCTTCTTCCTGCAGGTGCGGATGCGGCAGCTGCTCGACGGGCTGATCGGCGAGGCGGCCGGGCGCGGCCTGATGGACGACCCGGTCGTCGCCGACAAGCTCGGCGAGCTGCACCTGCGCTGCGAGGTGCTGAGACTGACCGCCTACCGCGGCCTGACGGCGATCGAGACGTACGGCCAGCCCGGCCCGGAGGGCTCGCTGACGAAGTGGATGTGGTCGGACACCAACCAGCAGCTCACGCAGCTCGCGGCCGACATCCTCGGCCCGGAGGCGCTGACGGCCGGCGCGCCGTGGGCGTTCGAGCTGCTGCGGGCGCGCGGCAACTCGATCGAGGGCGGCACGACCGAGGTGCTGAAGAACATCGTCGCCGAGCGGGTGCTGGGACTCCCGCGGCTGAAGTGAGGCACGTGTGCACTTCGACCTGACCGAGGACCAGAAGGAGATCAAGCGCGTCGCGCGCGAGCTGCTCGCTGCGCGCTCCTCGTGGGCGCGCGTGCGCGAGGCGGCCGAGGCCGGCGCCGCGTACGACCAGGCGCTGTGGGACGAGCTGTGCGCGCTCGGCTGGCCGGGGATCGCGGTCGCCGAGGAGCACGGCGGCCAGGGCCTCGGCGCGGTCGAGCTGACGGTGCTGCTGGAGGAGCTGGGCTACGCCTGCGCGGCGACGCCGTTCCTGTCGGTCGCGGCGGCGGCCGCGGCGATCCAGGCGTGCGGCTCGGACGCGCAGCGCGCGCGCTGGCTGCCGCGGCTGGCGTCGGGCGAGGCGACGGCCGGGATCGGCACGCGCGCGCTGTGCGCCGACGGCGTCGGCGCCGAGGTGCTCGTGCTGCTCGAACGGCCTTCCGGCGAGGCGATGCTCGTGACCGGCGCCGACTGCGCCCACCTGGAGACGATCGACCCGACGCGCCGCTACGCGACCGTCGACGGCGGCGCCGCCGAGCCGCTCGGCACCGGCGGCGGGGCCGGCGCGGTTGCGGCGGCGGACCGGATCCGCGCCGCGATCTCCGCCGAGGTCGTCGGGATCGCGCAGCGGGCGCTCGAGATGACGCTTGCGTACGTGAAGGAGCGCAGACAGTTCGGCGTGCCGGTCGGCGCCTTCCAGGCGGTCCAGAACCGCTGCGCGCAGATGCTGCTCGACACCGAGTCGGCGCGCTCGACGGCGCTGTTCGCCGCCTGGGCCGCGGACGCCGCGCCCGAGCGCCTGCCGGAAGCGGCGGCACTGGCCGCTGCGGCGGCGGCCGACGGCGGACGGTCGGTGACCGCGAGCGCGATCCAGGCGCACGGCGGCATCGGCTTCACGTGGGAGGCCGACGTCCACTGGCTCTACAAGCGCGCCCAGCTCGACGCCGCCCTGCTCGGCGGCGCCCGCCGCCACCGGGCGACGCTCGCCTCGCTCGCGGCGTCGCGCGTGGCGCGTACAGCGAACTCTTAACCAGAGCAATGGGATGATGCCCGTGGGGAAGCCCGGCGGGAAGGATCCGGACCGTGCGGGCGTCTGACAGTTCGAACCTATTCGTCTGACGCCGCCGCGCCCCGGCGCGCGTCCGAGAGGAGCTCCGATGTCCATGCGCCTGCCGATACCGACCCGCACCTTCCGCCGACTCGCCCTCGTCGGGCTCGCACTCGCCGCGCTGGCGATCGCCGGCTGCGGCGGCAGCTCCGGCTCGTCGAGCTCCTCGTCCTCACCACCGGCAAGCAGCGCCCCGGCCACCTCATCCCAGTCGGGCTCCGGCTCCGGCTCGTCCTCGTCCTCATCGTCGGAATCGTCCGGCATCCCGCAGAACAACGGGGGCGACCAGGACTCCGACAACAACGGCGGCCCGAGCGACGGGGACGGCAACGTCTAGGCAGCGCGCGCTCGGCGCGACCTTCGCGCTCGCGCTCGTGCTGGCCGGGTGCGGCGCGGGCGCGAAGCACGCCACGACCACGTCGGCCGCAGCCGGCACCTTCCCCGCGCTGCGGCCGGCGCCCCCGCCCGCGGGGTGGCGCAGCGCGACGCTGCCGAGCGGCGCCGTGCTCGCCTACCCCGCGAGCTGGCGGCCGATCGAGGGCGACCGTGGGACGGCGAGCGTCGCGCTCAGAGACGCCCACGGCGCGTTCCTCGGCTACCTCAACCTGACGCCGCGCCAGGGCGCCGAGACGCTCGCGAACTGGCCGCGCTTCCGCGTCGGGCACAGCCGCGGCGAGGGCGACACGGCGATCGCCACCCAGGCGTCCGCGCGCGACGTCCCGTTCCGCGACGGCGCCCACGGCAGCTGCGTGCGCGACAGCTATACGACGGCGAAGCGCAACCGCTTCGTCGAGGTCGCCTGCCTGATCTCCGGCCGCCGCACCAGCAGCGTGATCGTCGCCGCCGCACCGCCGGCGCAGTGGGCCGCGCAGTGGCCGACGCTCGAGCGGGCGATCGAGGCCGTGCGCGGCTGACGCTCCGACCACGCCGGCGCGAGAGGAATCCGCTAATCGAAAGCGTAAATCTGCTAAGCAGATCACTTCCTTAGTAGATTTGCGCACTTTTCTCGACATCGACGCGAAGCTGGCGGCCGTGCCCGCGGACCTCGTCACCGTCCTGGCGGCGGTGGAGTACGGCCGTGGCCGGGAGGATCTCTTCCGTGCGCAGGCGCCGCAGGTGCTCAAGCGACTCGCAGCCCGCACGCGCTTCGACTCGATCACCGCATCGAGCGCGATCGAGGACATCGTCGTCGACGACGATCGCGCGCTGACGCTGCTGCGCGAGTCAGCGCGCGACGAGGGCTCGTTCCGCAACCGCAGCGAGGCCGAGTTCGCCGGTTACCGCGACGCGACCGACGAGCTGCTCCACAAGCGCGCCGAGCCGCTCACGGTCCCGCTCATCGTCCACGTCCACCGGCTGCTGATGCGCCACGCCGGCGACCCGCTCGCCGGCCGGGCGAAGACCTCGGACAACGTGATCGGGGACCGCGACTCCGACGGTCGCGTGACGGTCGTCTTCAAGCCGGTGCCGGCGGGACCGGAGACGGAGCGCCAGCTCGTCGAGCTGACCGCTCGCTACGAGCAGGCGCTCGCGGACGCGCGGCTCCCACCCGTCCTGCTGCTCGGCGCGCTCGTGCTCGACTTCCTCGCGATCCACCCGTTCCAGGACGGCAACGGCCGCGTCGCGCGACTGCTGACGACCGCAGAGCTGCTGCGACACGGCTTCGGCGTCGCGCGCTACGTCTCGATCGAGCAGCGCATCTTCGAGACGAAGCACAGCTACTACGCGGCACTTCGCGCAAGTCAGGCCGGGCGGCATCGAGGCACGCACGACGTGTGGCCATGGCTCGGCTACCTGCTGCGCATCCTCGCGGACGCCTACGACGACTTCGCCCTCCGCGTGGCCGCCGGGACCGAGCTGGTCGGCGCGACGAAGGAGGAGCAGGCGCGCAACTACATCCTCACGCAGGCGCCGCGCAGCTTCCGGCTCGCTCAGATCGCCGACGCGCTCCCCGACATCAGCCAGGCCACGATCCGCAACGCGCTCGACGGGCTCAAGGCTGAGGGCCGGCTGGAAGTCGGTCGCGGGCGCAGCGCGACATGGACGCGCACGGACGAGCCGGCGCGCGCGGGCGGCGGCTCAGGCTAGATTCGCCGCGTGCTGATCGAGTCGCCGCTGACGGGCGTGGTCGCCGAGGTGCTCGCGGGTGAGGGCGCCGGTGTGCGGGCCGGTGCGGCGGTGCTGGTGGTCGAGGCGATGAAGATGCACCACGAGGTGGTCGCGCCGGAGGCCGGTGTGGTGCGGGAGCTGGCGGTCGCGGTCGGGGAGCAGGTCGCGGAGGGGCAGGCGCTGTTCCGCGTGGAGGCGGCCGAGCACGATGCCGCGGCGAGTGCCGAGGCGACAGACGCAGAGGCCGGCGACGGCGACGATGTCCGCCCCGACCTCGCCGAGGTGCTGGAGCGCCGGCGCCGGGCGCAAGACGACGCCGCGCGGCCGGCGGCCGTCGCCAAGCGCCACGCGACCGGCCTGCGCACCGCGCGCGAGAACGTCGCGGACCTGTGCGACGCCGGCTCGTTCTCCGAGTACGGCGCGCTCACGCTCGCGGCCCAGCGGGCGCGCCGCTCCGAGCAGGAGCTGATCGAGAAGACGCCGGGGGACGGGATCGTGACCGGCGTGGGGACCGTCGGCGGCCGGCGCACCGCCGTGCTCGCCTACGACTACACCGTCCTCGCCGGCACGCAGGGGATCCGCAACCACCGCAAGACCGACCGGCTGCTGGAGCTGGCCGAGCGCCACCGCTTGCCGGTCGTGCTGTTCGCCGAGGGCGGCGGCGGGCGGCCGGGCGACACCGACTCGTCCGAGCTGTTCCACCTCGTCGTGCCGAGCTTCCACACGTTCGCGCGCCTCAGCGGGCTCGTCCCCCGCGTGGGGATCGTCTCCGGCCGCTGCTTCGCCGGCAACGCCGCGCTGCTCGGCTGCTGCGACGTCGTGATCGCGACGCCCGAGGCGAGCATCGGGATGGGCGGGCCGGCGATGATCGAGGGCGGCGGGCTCGGCTCCTTCTCGCCCGAGGAGGTCGGGCCGGTGAGCGTGCAGGAGCCGAACGGCGTGATCGACGTGGTCGCGGAGGACGAGGCGGAGGCGGTCGCCACGGCGCAGCGCTTCCTCTCCTACTTCCAAGGCCCGCGCGCCGACTGGTCGTGCGCGGACCAGGCGCTGCTGCGCAGCGCCGTGCCCGCCGACCCGAAGCGCGTCCACGACGCGCGCGCCCTGCTGCGCACGCTCGCCGACGACGACTCGGTGCTGGAGCTGCGCCCCGCCTTCGGACGCACCGTCCTGACCGCGCTCGCGCGGATCGAGGGGCGGCCGGTCGGCGTGATCGCGAACGACCCGAGACACCTGTCCGGCGCGCTCGACGCCGACGGCTCCGACAAGGCTGCGCGTTTCATGCAGCTGTGCGACGCGTTCGGGCTGCCGCTGCTGTCGCTCGTCGACACGCCCGGCTTCATGGTCGGCCCCGACTCCGAGCGCACCGCCACGGTCCGCCACACCTCGCGCATGTTCCTGACAGCCGCGACGCTCACCGTGCCGTTCCTGTGCGTGATCGTGCGGCGCGCGTTCGGGCTCGGCGCGCAGGCGATGGCGGGCGGCTCGCTGCACGCGCCCGCGATCACGCTCGCGTGGCCGAGCGGCGAGCTGGGCGCGATGGGCGTCGAGGGCGCGGTGCGGCTCGCGCTGCGCGGAGAGCTGGCGGCGATCGCCGACGAGGCCGAGCGCGAGCAGCGCGTGAGGGACCTCGTCGCCGCCGTGCGCGCGAACAGCAGCGCGCTCAACGCCGCGACGTACTTCGAGCTGGACGACGTGATCGACCCGGCCGACACGCGCGCGCGGCTCGTGCAGACGCTGGCCGCCACGCCCGTCTCTCCGCCCGACCCGGTGACCGGCCGCCGCCGCACGATGGTCGACGCGTGGTGAGGGCGCTCAGCCGCCGCCGCGCGCCAGCTCGACCGCCTCGCGGTAGGCCGCCTGCCAGCGCACCGCGCCCGCTCTGATCGTTTGGCCCTGCGCCCACGCGCGCGCTCTGTCGGTCAGCGCGCGGCGGCGGTCGGCGTCGTCGAGCAGCGCTTCGAGCGCCGGCAGCCAGCCGCCGTCCTCGACGAGCAGCCCGCCCTGCTCCTCCCCCATCCCGGTGAACGGGCCGACCGGCGAGGCGACCCACATCGCGCCGGCCGCGGCGTACTCCTTCAGCTTGATGTTCGAGCGCGCGCGGTTGAAGCGCGTGTCGAGCAGCGGCGCGAGCCCGATGTCGAACTCGCACTCGGCCGGGATCAGCTCCTCGATCTCGACGCCTCTCACATGCGTGTAGCGATGCTCGCTGCGCAGCCTCAGGTCGGCGCCGATCGCGACGACGCGCACGCCGTCGTGCCGCTCCAGCAGCCGTTCGAGCAGCTCGGCGAACCTCATCTTGCGCAGGTCCGGCTCGTGCTCGCCCGCGGCCGTGATGCCGATCACGACGCCCCGGTGGCGCTTGCGCGGATGCTGGAGGTCCTGCGGCGCGAGGTAGTTCTCGACCGCGACGACGTGCTCGACGCCGTGTTCGCGGTAGACCTGCGCGAGGTGCTCGTTCGTGGTCGTCACGAGATGCGCGGTGCGCGCAGCCTCGACGGCCGCCTTGAAATGGCGCCTGATGTTGCGCCGGCCGCCCAGCCGGTGCCACGCTTCGCTGCCGCGCGTGACGGCGCTGATGTCGTCGTCGGTGTCCCACACGACGGCGACCCCGGCGCGCCGCAGCCGCGCCATGATCTCCAGCGACTCCTCGTCGTGCATCTGCTGTATGTGCATCGCGTCCCACGCGGGCGCGCCGCCGTCGCGCAGCGCCATGAAGGTGCGATCGCCCGGCCAGTGGACCGTGTGCCCGCGCCGCGCCATCTCCTGCAGCGGCACGATCACGCGATAGCGGCCGTTGGCCGTCATCGTGGCGACGCATGCGAGCCGCAGCGTCCGTCCGTTTGCCGTTCCCCCACGCGCCATGAAATCCCCCGGCGCGATCTTCTCACAAGCGGTGCGTGCGGACGCTGGTCTCGCAGAGGCGGCGCAGGCAGCCGCGTCTCCGACGCGGTGACGCGGGGGCAGATCGAGTCATCCGCCCCCGCATCGCCTCACGGCGCGCTCAGCATCTGAATCTGCCGTCTTCGACGCAGATTTCGATCAGTTGAGAGCGGCTCCAGTCGGTGGCCGATCCGGGCATGCTCGCCTGGATCCTGAATCTGCCCGCTCTTCTCAGCGTGAGCGTGGCGTTGCCGCTTTCGTCCGTTCTGACGCTGGTTTCCGTGCCCGCAACCGTGTAGCCGGCCGCGTTGCTCGGCGTGCTTAGCGGGATCACGAAGTGGCCTCTGCCGTCTTCTCTGCCGAAGATGTCGGTCGGCTTCCACTTCGTCGCGTGAACCGTGAGTCTCGCGCCCACGAGTATCTTGCCTTCCCTCGGCGTCACGCGTTCGAGTTCGAGCGGCACCGCTTCCGGTATGAACGTCGGTTCGGGGCCGGAGACGCCGGCCTGCAGCAGGATCGTCGCGTTCGCGGGCAGGTGCAGTTCGCACAAGCCGTATTCGGCGAAGTGCCATAGTTCGCTCGTGACGTTGCGGTCGTAGAGGATCCAGAATTCTTCGTTGGGCGAGAAGACGTGTCTCTCGCCGAGGATTTCGAGCGGGAACAGTTCGCGGTCCCATCTCCCTCTCACCGCCAGCTCGAGCGCCTGGTAGGCGGTGTCGTTGGCGCATCTGTGCGGCAGCGTTTCGCCGTTGAAGCCGACGGCTTCTCTGCCGCCTTCGCCGAGCGCGACGGACGTCGCCGCCAGCAGCTCGGAGCTCTGTCCGACGACGCGGACGGTGACGTTGGCGCTCGCGAGCGCCGGCAGCGCCATCGCGGCAAGCGCTGCGAGCGCGATGACGACGAGCCGGCATAGGCGCCGGGTTCTGCGTGACATGCGTCACTCCTTTGGTTGTGGATGGTGGATCTGGGAGCGGAAGTCCGAGGCGCGCAGGCGCAGCGCCACGCGGGCGCGGCCGGCGAGCAGCGTGTAGCGGCCGGGCGGCAGCGCGCGTCTCGCGCTCAGGCGCGCGAGCGTGCCGCTCGCGTAGACGCGCTTGCCGCGCACGAGCCGCGCGCGCGTGCCGGCCGCTCTGCCGCGCAGCTTCACCGTGCAGGTGACGCGCCGCGCGCGCGCGCCGGTGAGCCGGCACGTCACGCTCGCGGCGGGACCGGCCGGGCCGCGCGCGCCTCTGGCGCCGGTCACACCGCGCGCGCCTCTGGGGCCGGCCGCGCCCGCCGGTCCGGTCGCACCGGACGCGCCCTGCGGTCCCTGCGCTCCCGGCGCACCGGGTGCGCCCTGGGGCCCACGCGGCGCGTCGCCGCCGCTGCCGCTCAGCGCGAGCTGCGGCTCGACCGCGGCGTCGGAGGCGAGCGTGAGCGCCGCCGTGCGCGCACCGGTCGCGCTCGGCGCGAAGCGCACGCCGACCGTGCACGAGTCGCCGGGCGCGAGCGTCGCCCCACCGCAGCCGTCGGCGACGGGCAGGAAGTCGTCGCGGTCGACGCCGGTCGTCGTGACGCGTGCGATCTGGAGCGGCAGCGTGCCGGCGGTGACGGTCGCGGTCTGCGCGGAGCCGAGCGTGCCGAGCGGCTGCGTCGCGAACGTCAGACCGGCCCCGGGCGCGATCGTCGGCGGGTCGGGGATCACGACCGCCAGCTCGTGGCTGCCCGCCATCGCCGGCCCGATCGCAGCCGCGCGCATGCCGGCGACGGCCGCCGGGGTCGGGTTGGCGTCGTTCTCGCCGCCGTCGCCGCGCTCGCCGTGGTCGCCCTCGCCGAGCGCCCAGACGGTGCCGTCGCCGCCGAGCGCGTAGGTGTCGTAGAAGCCGGCGGCGATCTGCGCGATCCCGCCGAGGCCGGTCACCGGCAGCGGCGAGTCGGTCTGGCCGCCGACGGCGTCGACGCCCGTGCCGAGCTGGCCGTAAGCCGACAGGCCCCAGCCGACGACGCTGCCGTCGGCGCGCAGCGCGAGCGCGTGGTAGCCGCCGGCCGCGATCGCGGTCGCGTCGGTGACGCCGGAGACGGCGACAGGACTGCTCTCGTCGTCCTCTCTGCCGTCGCCGAGCTGGCCGGTCCAGTCGCCGCCCCACGCCATCACGCTGCCGTCTCTCAGCAGCGCGTAGCTCTGGGAGGCGCCGGCGGCGACCGCCGTCGCGGTGGAGATGTCGGCGACGGTCGTCGGCGACGGCTCGTCGGTCGTGGTCGTGCCGTCGCCGAGCTGGCCGAAGCCGTCGTCGCCCCAGGCGCGCACCGTCCCGTCGTCGCGCACGGCGAGCGTGGTGTCGAGCCCGGCGGCGATCGCAGTCACGTGGTCGAGCCCCGGCACGAGCGCGGGTGCCGCGTGGGGGTCGGTCGTGCCGTCGCCGAGCTGGCCGGAGGCGTTGCCGCCCCACGTCCAGACGCTGCCGTCGTCGCGCAGCGCGACGCCGAAGTCGAGCCCGGCGGCGATCGCGGTCACGTGGTCGAGCCCCGGCACCAGCGCGGGCGCCGCGTGCGGGTCGTCGGAGCCGTCGCCGAGCTGGCCGGCGTCGTTCGCGCCCCAGCTCCACACGTGTCCTGCGCTGTCGAGCGCGAGGCTGAAGTAGCCGCCGCCCGCGACGGCGACCGCGGTGTAGAGGCCCGGAGCGAGCTGCGGTGAGAGCCCGCGCGGCGGGTCGGCGCTGCCGAGCTGGCCGTTGTCGTTGAGGCCCCAGGCGGCGATCGCGCTGGGCGTGACGGCGGCGCGCGCAGCGGTGATGTCGGCGCCGAGCGCGAACAGCGCCACGACGGCGAGCAGGGGGATCAGGCGGCGGGTCATCGGGTCCTCCGGGGGCTGGTGGGGGAAGCTGCTGCGAGGCGCACGACGAGGCGCTGCTGCGCGCCGCCGCGGCCGATGATCAGGACGTAGCGCCCGCGCGCGAGGCGGCGCGGGGCGCGCAGGCTGTGCAGCGTCCCGCGCGCGACGGTGCGTCTTCCGCGCAGGAGCCGAGCCGGCGCGGCGGCGCGCACGCCGCGCACGACGCAGGTCACGCTGCGCGCGCCGCGGCCGGCGAGGCGGCAGCTCACGCGCGCCGGCGGACCGGCCGCGCCGCGTGCGCCGCGTACCCCGAGCGGCCCCTTGGCGCCGACGGCTCCGCTCGCGCCCGCTGGGCCGGGCTCCCCCAACGGCCCGCTCGCCCCGCCGGCGCCCGGCAAACCGGGCGGACCGGCGGCGAGCGCGACCCCGCTGCCGCTCAGCGTCAGCGCCGGATCGGCGCCCGGCCCGTCGTGCGACGCGACGAGCGTCGCGCTGCGAGCGCCCGTCGCGCCGGGCGCGAAGCGCACCGACACGGCGCACGACGCACCCGGCGCGATCGTCTCCCCTGTGCAGTCGTCGCTGCTCACGACGAAGTCCTCGCCGTCGGCGCCGCTCACGCGCAGCCGCGTCACGACGACGCCGTCCGCGCCCGCATTCGTGAGCGTGCGGCGCTGCGCTGCCCCGAACAGGCCGACCGGCTGGGCGCCGAAGTCGAGCGTCGCCTGGTCGAACTCGAGCGCGAGCGGATCCTCGAGACGCAGCACGACGACGTCGCCGAAGCCGACCGCCTGCGCGGCGGCGGGCTGCTCGGGCGCGCCGCCGAGGCTGACCTTCCAGCCGCCTCCGGGCGCCGCGGCGTCGCCGTCGACAGCGACGATCGCGCCGTCGTCGGTCGTCACGTCGTGGACGCAGCCGGCCGGCGCCGAGGCGGCCTGCGCGGCCGCCAGCACGTCCGTCAGCGACGCGCCCGCCGGCGCCGTCGTGCTGCACAGGCGCGCGTCGCCGAGGCCCGGATCGACGCTCAGGACCACCGGCACGGGCATCCCGTCGGGGACCGTCGCGGGCGGGCGCAGCACCGGGTCGCCGGCGTTCGCGCGCGACGGCGGCGCGGCGGAGAAGCCGGGGTCCGCGAGCGCGCGCAGCGCGTCCTGCGTCGCGTACGCGTTCGCCGTCCCGCTCGGCGAGCCGTTCGTCGCCCAGGCGCCGGCGTTCGGCCCGCTCGCGAGCTGGCCGTCCAGCAGCCAGTCGATCGCCGACTCGTCGCCGGCCGTCCAGCCCGGCGCGCCGCGGCGCAGCCCGCACGCGGCGAGCCCGTCGAGCGCCCAGGCGACGCTGTCGACGTTGCCCTGGCCGAAGGAATGCGCGCGCAGGAACGCGACCGCGCCCGCGACGGAGGCGTCTGCGACCGTGCGGCCCGCCCCGCACAGCCCGGCGAGCGCGACGCCGGTCGCGTCGATATCGCTCGGCGTCGCCCGCGCGGCGTCGGTCGTGGCCGGAACGCTCGCGTAGCCGCCATCGTCGTGCTGGTTGGCCGCGACGATCGCGGCCGTGCGCTGCACGAGCCCGGCGCCGACCGGGAGCTGCTCGAGCGCCAGCAGCCCGAACAGCGTGTGGTTGAAGACCGACGTCTGCGACGTGAACCAGCCGCCGCGGTAGAGGGCGGCGAGCTTGGCAAGCAGGTTCTGCTGCGCGGACAGGCGCAGCGGGTCGACGCCCGCGGCGCGCGCCAGCAGGATCGCGCGCTCGTAGTCGGCCGCGCTGGGCGCGCCGCCGATCGCGCTCCAGGCGCCGTCGTCGGCGCCCGCCCACAGCGTCGCGTAGTAGTCCTGCGCGCTCGGGTCGCCGGGCGCGGCCCGCAGGTCGGCGGCGTGAGCGCCGGCGCCGGCCAGGCCGAGCAGCGCCCATGCCGGGTCGAGCCCGTGGTTCGAGCCCAGCGAGCCGTCGGGCGCCTGCTGGGCGCGCAGCCACGCGGCCGCCGCGCCGACGGCGCCCGTCACCTGCTGATCGGTCGCGGCGCGCGCGGGCGGGCAGCCGAGCGCGAGCAGCGCAAGGCACGCCGCGACGACGATCGTCCTTCCTGACATGGGGATGCTCCTGTTCGGGGCGACGAACTCGCACGCGCGAACGTGTCGGAGCCAGCCGCCTAGACGCGAGACGGTTCGCTCACCGGGTCTTCGGGCTCGGGATCGTCCTCCCGGATCTCCTTCCCGAGCCGTCGTCGACTCAGTGGACCTGCGATCCGGTCGTCACCCATACCGCTGCGCGTCAGCCCCGGATTCTCACCGGAGTTCCCCGCTGTCGTGAGCGCCGGGAACGCTACACGAGCGCGACACGTCCGGGCGCCGCTTCGCTATCGTCGCCGCCGCAACCACATCAGGGATCGGTGGCCAGGGGAAGTCCGGTGCAAAGCCGGCGCGGGCCCGCCACTGTGACCGAGGACGCCCGCCGCACGCCAGCACGGCAGCCACTGGACGCCACGTCCGGGAAGGCGCGGAGGGATCGCTCGGGAGCCAGGAGACCCGTCTCCGATCCAACACCTCGAGCGCCCTCGCGGAAAGGGGCCCCAGGACCATGCGATCGATCGCTGCGACGCTCGGCGTCGCGCTCTCCCTCCTCCTCCCGGCTGCGGCAGCGGCCGCGCCGACCGACGTCGGCGTCCGGATCGAGGGGGCCGGTCAGACGATCTTCGACCGCACGATCGCGGTCGACGGCCACGACGTGCGGGCGTCGTCCGACACGCAGGCGCGCCACTGCGACGGCACCAACGCCGGCGCGAGCGCGACACCCGGCCCGACCGCCACCAGCGCCGCCGTCGACGCGCTCTCCTCGATCGGGCAGACGTTCGACGGCCAGTGGTATCCCGGCTTCGACGACTACTTCGTCACGCGCCTCGGCTCCGGAAGCGAGGACGACGACAAGGGCTGGTGGTGGGGCATCCTCGTCAACGGCGCGTTCACGCCCGTCGGCGGCTGCCAGCTCCAGGTCCACGCCGACGACCAGGTGCTGTGGGTGCTCGACGCCTTCGGCAGCCGCCGGTTCCTGTGGCTCGCCGGCCCGAGGACGGCGGAGCTGGGCCAGCCGCTGAACGTCACGGTCACGTCGACCGACGGCAACGCGACGCCGAACGCCGCCACCGACGCGCGCTACGCGGGCGCGCAGGTCGGACCGGTCGACGCGAACGGCCTGCCGGCGGCCGCCGGGATCGCCGACGACGGCGTCAGCGGCGCCGACGGGAGCGCGACGGTCGTCTTCCACCAGGCCGGCTGGCAGCGGCTGAAGGCGCGCGCAACCGGCACCGCGGCGTCCGGCGACGAGGCCGCGGTCGCCTCCAACAGCGTCGACGTGTGCGTCGAGGCGACGCCCGGAGCCGGCTGCGACACGCCGCCGCCGAGCCGGCAGGCGCCCCCGACGGGCAGTGCAGGCACGAGCGCGACGTCGCAGGCGCCGCGCCTCGGTCGTCCGCAGCTCGTGCTCGACGCCGCCCGCGGGCGCGTCACCGCCGCCTGGACGGTGCTCGACGCCGGCGCCGGCGTGCGCGACTGGTCGATCCTCACGCAGCAGGCCGGCCTGCGCGGCGCGCGCTGGGTCGCGCGCACGGGCGGCGGCCCGGACGCGACGCACGCGCGCGTGCCGCTGCCTGCGGGCGTCGGCTCACGCGTGCGGCTGCGCATGCGCGACACCGCCGGCCACGTCGTCACGCTCGCGCTCGGCAGCGCGTTCGTCCCGCGCGACGACCGCACGCTGACGACCGGCCGCGGCTGGACGCGCGCGCATGACGGCGGCGCATGGTTGGGAACCGTCACGCGCGGCCGACCCGGCGCGACGCTCACGACGCGCTTCGCCGCGGGGCGTCCGCTGTTCGTGCTGCGCAGCGGGCACGCGAGCGCGCGCCTGGAGCTGCGCGCGGGCGGGCGCGTGCGCCGCGTGACGATCGCGGGCGGCCGCACCGCGAAGACGCTGCGGGTGCTCGCGCCCGCGCGCAGCAACGCCGGTTCCGTCGCCCTGACGGTGCTGTCCGGAACGGTGAGCGTCGACGGTGCGGGACTCGGCGCCTAGCCCCCGCCGCCGCACCGCGGCGGCGCGCCTGCTCTCGCTGGCGGGCGCGCTGCTGCTGCTCGCCGCGCTGTGCGCCGCGCCGGGACGCGCGGCGCGACCGGCGAGCGCGGACAGCGCGCGCCTGGACCGCACGATCCGCTTCCTGCAAGGCGTGCAGAACTACGACGGCGGCTTCGGCGGCCAGGTCGGCGCGCCGTCGGACCCGCTCTTCAGCGCGTGGGTCGCGATCGCGCTCGCGGCCGGTGGGGTCAACCCGCGCGACCAGCGGCTGCCGGGCGGCAGCGACGTCTACACGTACGTCACGCGCCACGCGGCGGCGCTGACGAAGACGACCGACTTCGAGCGCGCCGCGCTCGTCGCGGTCGCGGCGGGCGAGTCGCCGCGCGACTTCGGCGGGCGCGACCTCGTGCAGGCGATCCTCGCGCGCCAGCTCCCGAGCGGCGCGTTCGCGTTCGATCCCGGCGGCACGACCGGCTACGTCAACGCGACCGCGTTCGCGATCCTGTCGCTCAGCACGCTGCACGAGCCGGCGGTCGGCGCGGCGCTGCGACGCGGCGCCGGCTGGCTGCTGCGCGTGCAGGACCCCAGCGGTGCGTGGGGCTACGCGCCCGGCACCGGGCTGAGCACCGACACGACCGCGAGCGTGATCGAGGCGCTGCACGCGATCGGCCGCACCGGCACCGTGCAGGAGCAGCGCGCGTGGGGCTACATCGGCGCGCTGCGCAACCCCGACGGCGGCTTCGGCTTCGACGCGACGCTGCGGGAGTCCAACAGCGCCTCGACCGCCTGGATCGTGCAGGCGATGTGGGCAGCGAGGATCGACCCCGCGCGCACACCCGCCGGCACGCACAGCCCGCTCGCCTACCTCGCGTCGATGCAGCAGCCGGACGGCGCGATCCGCTGGAAGGCGAGCGGCGACCTCGACCCGATCTGGATGACCGCCTACGCCGCGCCCGCCTACGGCGGGGACGCGCTGCCGGTGACGCCCGTCGCGCGCGAGGTGAGAGTCGTCGCGCGCGCGGGCAAGACCACGGCGGTGGCGCGGCGCGCACCGCACGACGCGCCCGCCTCGGTCGAAGGGCAGGGCGGCTTCTCGACGCGGCGCGGTGAGGCGATCGCGGGCGGCGGCGGGCGCGGCGCGCCGCTGTTCAGCAGACCGCAGCCGCAGAGCCAGGGCACGCGCGCCGGCGGCGCCCGGCGGCTGACGCCCGCGCGCACGACGCACGGCGGCGCCGAGGCCGGGTCCGGCGGCGGGACCGGCGCGCCGCAGGCGCTGAGCGGGACCGCGGCGGCCGGCGGCGCATCGAGCGGACCGGTCACCGGCGTCGTGATCGGCGACCCGCGCAGAGCGGGCGCGAGCCCGGCCGCGCCGGGCCTCACCGGCGCGCAGGCCGGCGGCCCCCGGCACGGCGCGGGGCTCGCGCTCGCGATCGCCGCACTCCTGCTCCTGACCGCGGGCGCCGGCGCCGGCCTGGAGCGTCGCCGGCAGGCGAAGGGAGCGCTCGGATGATCGTCCTCGCCGCCGTCCACGACCAGCTCGGCGACGCGCTCGCGCAGATCGCCGCGGCGCTGCAGATCCCGGTGCTGCTGGCGGCGCTGGGAGTGCTGGTGCTGTGCGCGCTCGAGCTGGGGCGCTACGCGAGCGAGCAGTGGCAGCGGCGCGTGCGGGCGCGCGACGTGCCGCTGCGCGAGCTGGCGCACGCGGTCGCGCAGGAGCCGGGGCTGGCGGACGCGCATGCCGGCGACGCCCCGACCGCGTTCGCGGCGCAGGCGCTGCACCAGATCGCCGCCGGCCTGACGGCGCGCCGGCCGCTCGCGATCGAGCACGCGCTGGCCGACTACGAGCTGGCGGCGCAGCGGCGGCTCGACCGCACGCGCATGCTCGTGCGCGCGGGTCCGGCGATCGGGCTGATGGGGACGCTGATCCCGCTCGCGCCGGGGCTCGCCGCGCTGGGCCGCGGCGACGTCGCCTCGCTCGCCGGCGACCTGCGCACCGCGTTCGCGGCGACGGTGGTCGGCCTGCTGGTCGGGACGATCGCGTTCGCGCTCACGCTCAGCCGCACGCGCATGTACAGCGAGGACCTGACGGCGCTCGAGCGCGCGACGGAGACGCTCGCGCCGACGGTCGCCGATGCCGTCGCCCCGGCCGTCGTCGGCGAAGGCGCGGCATGAGGCGCACCGGCCTCGGACGCCACGGCCGTCTCGACGACACCGCAGGCGACCCGCTCGACGGGCTCGTGAACCTGTTCGACGTCGGGATCGTGCTCGCCGTCGCGTTCCTGATCGCCGGCCTCGGACTCACGCGCGACGCGAGCAGCGGCCGGATCGAGCCCACGCCGCGCGCACAGCAGCAGCCGGGCACCCGCCCGCTCCCAGCCCCCACCGACCGCACGCCCGCCAGCGGCGCCGGCACCGCCGTCGGCACCGTCTACCGCCTCGCCGACGGCCGCCTCGTCTACGTCGAGGGCACGAAGCGATAGCTGCGAAGTCCCAAGCGAGTCGCTCCGGCGCAGATCGCGCCAGAGGCCCGGCGGGCGAGCATGGTGCGGAGTGCCGAGACTCCGCCTACAATGCCCCCTTCGCGCCGACGTAGCTCAGTTGGTAGAGCACCTCCATGGTAAGGAGGGGGTCCGGGGTTCGAGTCCCCGCGTCGGCTCTCGGTCGAAGGCCCCGCTAGTGGCGGGGGTTTCGTCGTTTCGGAGAGCTGCTTGCCGTCGCACTTCATGAGGCGGCACGTACCGAGCGCGTACCGGGCGACCTCGACGCTGACCTCGCAGCGATCGACCCGCGTTCTGTCGACGCGGTCGCCGGCAACCCCGACGCGAAGCTGACGATCGTCGTCGGCATCGAGGACGAGGACGCCGAGCAGCTCCAGCGGCTCGCCTCGGCGCGCGGGCAACGCCCCGGCGAGGTCATCTCCTCGCTGCTGCGCAGCGCCTGACGGCACGCCCGACGCGGGCTCGTATAGCTGCGGGGTGTTCGAGCGGCAGGCCCGCTACCCGTCGAACGGGTAGCGGCGGCGCATGAACGGCGCGAAGTGCGGGACGGTGAAGTCCACGACACCGTGCTCGGGACTGTAGATGAGGCCCTTCTTGATGAGGGCGTCCCGGTGGACGGAGCCGCCCGATGCGCTTCTGAAGCCCATCTTCCGCGCCACCCGGCCGCTTTGGTGCGGCCCGTCTCCGAGTGCGGCCATGGCAGACATGTAGCGCCGTTCGGTCGGGGTCGCCTTCTCGAAGCGGACATGGAAGAACTGCTCGTCGAGCTTCTTCTGCACCAGTGGCTCGGCGGCGCGGATGTCGTCGATCGTGATGGGGCTCCTGGGTGCGGTGTTCCATACCTCGCGTCCATATGCCTGAAGAAACGCCGGGTAGCCGCCCGAGAGCTCGAGGATGCGATCCAGGGCGGCAGGCTCGTACGCGACGTTCTCCTCTTTGGCCGGTCGATCGAGCGCCTCCCGTGCTGCATCAGGATCGAGGCGGTCCAGTCTCGGGTACGAGAACAGCCGCTCGGCGTAGGACTTGGCTTCGACCACGAGGCCGGGAAGCTGGGGCAAGCCGGTTCCGGCGAGAGCGATGGGGAGCCGCTTCTGGGACATCCGGTGCATCGCCGCGGCGATCGCTTCGAGCTCGGCCCGTTTGAGGAACTGCATCTCGTCAACGAAGAACGCGACGCCGGTGCCGTGCTCACGCGCGACGCCGCCGAGCTGCGCGAACAACTCTGCGAGGTCCCGCTCGAGGTCGCCGGTGGCCGCTGCTGCTGACGCATCGAAGGAGAACTCGACTGCTCCGTCCACACCGACGGCTACGCGGAAGCCCTGCAACAGCTTCGCGAAGCTCCGGGCGCGCTCGCCGAGACCGACACGTCGGTCGAGATGCGTCAGCGCCTGGAACGCTCGGTCCGCAAGCTCGGCACGGAAGTTGGTGTCCGAGCGAACCTCGATCGGATCGGACGTGACCCACCCGGCGCGATCCGCTACGCCTTGGAACTCCAACAGCAGCACCGTCTTTCCCACTCCGCGGAGGCCCGAGACGATCATGCTCTGGTCGCTTCGGCTTGCGCTGAGTCGACGAACAAGCACCTCCCACTGCTGCAGCTGCGTGTCGCGGCCGGTCAGCGCAGGCGGGGGGTTGCCTGCACTCATCGCATAGGGATTCGTGACGGCGTCCATGAGATCGCAGGCTATCAAGATCTATGAGGCCGTATAAGGAAAAAGCCATACAGTGACATAGATCCTGATATGGTCAGGCGGTACCGAGAGTTCGCCGGCGCCAGTGGGCCGGCTCCACCGCTCTGATTACCTATGGCGTCGTTCCCGCCCCCGGATCGAGGTCAGCTCCCGATGGAATCCACACCGCGCCGCGCGTCCTCCACCGCTCAGCGGCTCTCGAAGGTGCCGGAGGTGACGGCGTTCTTCTGGATCGTGAAGGCGCTGACGACCGCGATGGGCGAGTCGACGTCGGACTTCCTCGTGCACAAGCTCGTGCCCGAGATCGCGGTCGTGCTCGGCGGGATCGGGCTCGTGGTCGCGCTGATCCTGCAGTTCCGCGCGCGCGGCTACGTCGCCTGGCGCTACTGGCTGGCGGTCGCGATGGTCGGCGTCTTCGGCACGATGGCCGCCGACGCGCTGCACGTCGGCCTCGGCGTCCCCTACATCGCCTCCAGCATCTTCTACGCCGTCGCACTCACGGCCGTCTTCGCGGCCTGGTACGCGAGCGAGCGAACGCTCTCGATCCACAGCATCCGCACCCCGCGGCGCGAGCTGTTCTACTGGGCCGCCGTGCTCGCGACGTTCGCGCTCGGCACCGCCGTCGGCGACCTGACGGCCGTCACGTTCGGCATCGGCTACCTCGCATCCGCCGTGCTGTTCGCCGCCGCGATCATGGTCCCGGCGATCGGCTACTGGAGATTCGGCCTCAACGCGATCCTCGCGTTCTGGAGCGCCTACGTCCTGACGCGCCCGCTCGGCGCCTCGATCGCCGACTGGCTCGCCGTCAGCCACGCCCGCGGCGGCCTCGACCTCGGCACCGGACCCGTCAGCCTCGCGCTCGCGGCGCTGATCGCGCTCTTCGTCGTCTACCTCACGGTCACCCGCGTGGACGCGCCCGCGCCCGCGCCGGAGGGCGCCGCGGCCTGACGGCTCACCCGCCGTGCGGGTACTGGATCCCGAGCCGCAGCGCGTAGCGGGTGAAGGCGATGAACGCGATCGCGATCAGCAGCGCGTGGCTCGCGCGCCGCACGCGGCGGTCGCCGCTGAGCGCGGCCAGCGGGATCAGCCAGACCGCGTACCACGGCTCCAGGCGCGTCGACGTGAGCAGGACGGCGAGGATGCTCCAGCAGGCCGCCGTCAGCCACGGCAGGCGCCCGCGCAGCGCGGACCAGAAGGCGACGCCGATCGCGCTCAGGCACACGACCGCGAGCACGGTCCGCCCGGTCGAGGAGATCGGCCCGATGCCCGCGTAGCCGGCGATGAAGCCGGGGACGCTCTTCAGCTCGCCGACGTGCCGCGTCGTCCCGGCGCTCAGCGTGCCGACGAGGTGGAACGACGCCGCGCCGTAGAGCGCCAGCGCGCTGATCGCCAGCGCGGCGAACGCGAGCAGCGCCGCCGCGATCGCGCCGGGCCAGCGCCGCCGGCCGGCGCCGACGACGATGAACGGCAGGATCAGCGCCGCCGTCAGCTTCACCGCGATCGCCCCGACGACCGCCACGACGGCCGGGCGCGTGCGCTCCCCGAGCGCGAGCCACACCCCGAGCAGCATCAGCGCGACCATCAGCAGGTCGTTGTGCGCGCCGCCGACGGCCGCCAGCAGCACGATCGGGTTCAGCGCGAAGAACAGCACCGCCTGCAGCGGCGGGCGGCCCAACCGCCGCGCGCACGCCCACACGAGCCCCGTGCAGGCGAGGCTCGAGAGCGCGGCGAGCGCCTTCAGCGCCCACAGCTGGCCGGCCATCCCCAGCGGCGCCAGCGCGCCGCTGAGCAGCGTGAAGCCCGGCCCGTAGACGCTCGGCGTGTCGGCCCACGCCATCCCCGTGAACTGGAACGCCCCGTCGCCGGGGTGCGCGAGCGGCGTGGCGACGTACGGGTTCAGGTGGTAGAGCGCGTCGAGCCGCCCCGAGTCGATGTAGTTGAAGACGTCGCTCGACAGCAGCGGCGGCGCGAGCATGAAGAGGACGTGGAGCGCCACGATCGCCGCGATCGCCATGCGCACGGAGATCGTCGCGCTCCAGCGCAGCACCGCGAAGTAGGCGGCCACCATCGTCACGAGCAGCGCGCACATCAGCTCGGGCTGGGCGCGCCAGCCGATGTCCTGCAGCGGTCCGCCGACCCATTCGGGAATGGGCGGACCGACGCCGGCGAGCACCAGGTAGCGCGTGCCGGCGGCGCCCAGCACGACCGCGACCGCCGCGGCGACAAGCGCCGCGAGCGCCGCCGGCCCGCGGTCCACGCGCCAGCGCGGAACCACGCGCGGCGCGAGCCGCACGACAGCGGCGGCCTGGCCCTGGGGGCTGGCTTCGAGCTCGATCTGCGAGGACATCGAGCCCGGAACCCTAAGGGTCCGGCCCGCCGGAGTCGCCGTGACCGGCGCGGCGGCGCTCCGCCGCCTTTGCCGATCGCCCGTGTGCACTAGGCTCCCGCCGTGGCCGCAGACGCAGCGCAGCCCGACGTGGATCTGCTCGCCGCGGCGCTGCGGGCCGACGCCGCGGACCTCTCACAGTTCGCCGACCTCGTCGCGGGCAAGCTCGAGGCGATGCTGCCGGCGCGCACGCGCGTCGAGCGGCGACGCGCCGGCTTGATGGGCCCGAAGACGGTGCGACGGGTCGTGCTGAGACTCGACGATGTGCAGTTCGAGCTGGGCGCCGATCGCGGCACGGTCGAGGCGCTCGTCGCGAGCGTCTCCGGCGGGATCGTGCTCAAGCGCGAGCGCGTCGAGCTGGATGACTGGCTCGGGCGCCTGTCGTCCGCGCTGACGGCCGAGGCGGGCCGCAGCGAGCGGGCACGGCAGACGCTCGAGCAGTGGCTGACCTGAACGACCGACGAAAGGGACGAACCGTGGGCTTCCTCAAGCGCGACCAGGACGACGGGCCGGACGACGACGCGGGCGCGGACGGCGCGCCCGAGGCGGCGGCGCAGGATCCCACCGCCGGCGACGCCGCTCCGGAGGAGGCCCCGGCCCCCGGCGAGTACGCCCCCGGCTCGCTGGAGGGCGTGCCGGAGGCCGGCCGCGCGCGCGTGGAGCGCATGAAGCGCGACGCGGCGGCGGGCTTCTTCACCTGCGACCTCTCCCCCAACGAGCTGCTCGTCGTGCGCGAGGCCGGCTTCGACCCGCTCGGACTGGTTCTCGGTAGCTCGATCTACCACATCGGGTTCCAGCAGGCCAACTGGAGCAAGAACGAGGAGATGGGCGTCCTCACGCAGGCGATGTACCACGCGCGCGAGCTGGCGATGACGCGCATGGAGGAGGAGGCCGACCAGCTCGGCGCCGACGGCGTCGTCGGCGTGCGGCTGACGATCGGGCGCTACGAGTGGGGCGCGGAGCTGGCCGAGTTCATCGCGATCGGCACCGCCGTCAAGCACCGCGAGGGCGCGCTGCACCGCGCGCCGAACGGGCGGCCGTTCACGAGCGACCTGTCGGGCCAGGACTTCACGACGCTGCTGCGCGGCGGCCACCGCCCGGTCGGGCTCGTGATGGGCAACTGCGTCTACCACGTCGCCCACCAGGGGCTGCGCGCCTCGTGGAAGCAGTTCGGCCGCAACC
Organism: uncultured Conexibacter sp.; assembly: GCA_964525715.1. GTDB lineage: Bacteria > Actinomycetota > Thermoleophilia > Solirubrobacterales > Solirubrobacteraceae > Conexibacter. The sequence goes on from CAZGJV010000025.1 coordinate 24,091, forward strand.
AGGAGATGCCGAACTTCACGCAGGCGCTGTACGAGGCGCGCGAGCTCGCCCAGGAGCGCATGCAGCGCGAGGCCCAGGCGCTGCAGGCGCAGGGGATCGTCGGCGCGCGCATCGCCGAGGGCAGTCACGGCTGGGGCTCGCACGTGATCGAGTTCTTCGCGCTCGGCACGGCGGTCGTGCCGTCGGAGGGCACGGTCGACGGCCCGGCGCTCGTGCTGCCGCTGACCGGGTAGCGGCCGCGCCGCGCGCGCGGAAGCAAGGCGGGGCGGGCGTCCATGCCCACCCCGCCCCGCTCGTCGCTCACGCCGTCAGCGGTCCCAGGAGGAGCCGTGGCAGCGCGCGCTGCCGCTGTCGTCGTAGCTGGCCGGGAGGCTCGCGTCGGCGCTGGGGTCCTTCATCGCCGACTGGTAGTCCCAGCGGTAGCCGCCGTGCTGCAGCGTCAGCGCCATCGCGCCGTAGTACGAGCCGGTCGCCGCCTGCAGGTTCGGCGTGTTGGCGTTCGCGATCGGCTGGTCGAGCGACTCGCCGCCCGTGCCGACGATGAACTCGCGGATGCCGTGCTTCGGGTCCGCTCTGCCGTTGGGGTCCATCGGCGCGTAGCGGGCGTAGGTGTGGTCGTGCCCGTTGAGGACGAGGTCCGCCCCGTGCTTGTAGAGCAGTCTCCACCAGGCGTCGGCGGCGATCCCCTCGGGGTCGGCCGTCGCGCCCGCGACGGAGAACGTCGGCTGGTGCCAGTAGGCCAGCGTGCACTGCGAGCGGTCGAGCGCGAGATCCTGCGCGAGCCATCTCGTCTCGCCCGCGAACCACGAGCCGGTCGGGCTGCAGCCGCCGGGCTGCACGGCGCACTCGACGTTGAGCGAGATGATGTGCCAGCCGCCGAGGTTGTAGGAGTACCAGCCGTCGCCGTTCGCGCCGACGTGGCCGGCCTGGCCGTCCTGGCGCGGGCGCGGCTGCGTGACCGTGCCGGTGCCCGGCGCGTCCTGCGGGAAGCTGTCGGTCACGACGCTGCCGTCGGCGTTGTGCTGGTAGCCGTTGTAGTAGTCGAAGTAGCCGTCGCCGTGGACGCCCGTCTCGCCGTGCTGCGAGTAGAACTCGTGGTTGCCCGGGGCGGGGCGCTGGAGGAACTTGAAGGCGCCGTAGGTCGTGTCGAACGAGCCCATGAAGTCCTCGTAGCGGCCGACCTGGTACTGCTCGTCGCCGAGGATCGCGACGAGCGCGGGGTGCATCGCCTCGATCTGGTTCGCGGTCGCCGTCTGCGCCTGCATGCGCGTCGTGCTGCCTCTTCCGGTCTGGTCGCAGACGTCCTTCTGCTTCTCGGCCTCCTCCGGCTCGCCCGGCTGGCAGGAGACGTCGCCGATCGCGGCGAGTACCGGCGCATGGCCGATCGGCGCGTAGGGCCACGGATTGTCGGCCGTCGAGAAGACGCCGCCGGCGGCGAGCACCGTGCCGGTGAGCGCGGCGAGCGCCACGACCGCGGCGAGCGCGAGCCGCAGCGACAGGCGCCGTCTGAAGATCCTCTTCATCGTCGTTACCCCTTCATTCGGATATGGGCGGCACGACGCTAAGCGCGTGGTCGCGCGATCTCGTTGCGGAGATGGGATCGAGGCGTGAAGAGTCGGTTATCGCCGAATGGCGGCCGTCTCCGGCCGAGACCTGGCGCCTTCGCACTCGCCCGGCATTGACACACCTTTTTCCGGTCGTATAGTGAATATGCGGCGGTCTCTCACGAGGGGCCAAGCACCGCGACGGGGGAAGAGGTGCGCAGACGACGCGCGCACGCGGCGAAAGGGGGCCTGCACAACACCACACCGCACACGATCCGGCTGCCCTCGCGTGCCCACGGCCGCGCGGCCCTGGGAGCAACCGCTGGCGAGCACGCCGGATTGCCATCAATTACAGGAGGCGCACAATGCACCGTTACGTCCGGCTGCTGATCGCAAGCCTCTGCGCGGCGGCAGCACTCTCGCTGGCCGCCGGCACGGGATCGGCAAGGAACCTCTCGATAAGCATAAGGCCGCTACGGGCCGTATGGACGTCGCTCGAATTCAGGAACAACCTCGGCAGCAACGTCGTCAGATGCCCGGTGACGCTCGAAGGCAGCTTCAACAGTGCCACCATCGGCAAGGTGGTGAGAGTGCTAATAGGCATGGTCCGAAGGGCAGAAGTCGGGGCCTGCACCGGAGGCCACGTGACGATTCACCAGGAAACGCTCCCCTGGCGCAGAACCTACGAGGCGTTTTTCGGCATCCTACCCAGGATAACCCGGCTCAAGATATTACTGCTGTTCGCCAGCTTCGAAATAGAAAGCGGGGGGCTTACGTGCAGCGCGAGAACCGAAGAAGGCCATCCCGGCGTCGGCAACCTCAACCTCAACGAAGCAACCGGTGAAGTCACCAGCTTCAGCATGGAAGAAGCCACGACGATACCGCTCACCGGTGGGCTGTGCAGTCTCGGCGAAGGGAGTCTGGCCGGCACCTCCGGGCCCGTCAAGGAACCGGGAGGGGCCGACGTGAAGATAAAGCTAATATAGCCACGCTCAGCGTGAGCAATTGACTCCGGCCCGATGGCCGCTCGGACGAGCGCCATCGGGCTGCACGCTCACCCGGCGGCCTGCGCGAACGCCGCGAGCGCGAGCGCGGCCGCGTCGTCGGACGGCTCGACGCTCGGCGACGCCTCGACGCCGTCCACGTAACGCGCACCGTGACCGTCGAACGCGGCGAAGCCGTTCCCGCCGTCCACCGGACAGCGACGCGCACCCTGGGGCATGCCCCCGAGGTTGCTCAGCGCGGCCGGGTTGGCCGGGCCCGACACGGTCGCGCCGAGCAGGATCGCGCCGCTGCCGGTGAGCGACCCGACGAGGTTGGCGACCTGATGGTGGAGGCAGTGGGGGAACGTCGTCCCCGCGCCGACGACGAACGAGCTGCCCCACGCGTTGGCGCCGAGCGCGACGTCGAGCTGGTGCTGGGCGAAGGCGGCGAACTGCGTCGTGCGGGCCATCGCGTCGTAGGAGCGCGCCTCCCACGCGAGCCCGAACGCGTGCTGCGCGACGTCGCCGTCGCCGTAGTCGTCGCCGAGCCCGAACGGATCTCTGCGCGCGACGCGCTGCCACAGCGCGAGCTGGTCGCGCAGGTCGCGCACCAGCTCGAAGCGGCCGATCCCGAGGTCGGCGTCGTCCCAGCGATCGATCGTCCAGGCCAGCTCGGCGTGCGCGAGCGCGCCGACGTCGAACGCGTTGAGCGTGTCGGTGCCGGCGAGCGGGCTGCTCATGTAGGCGTCGGCCCAGTGCCCGGCGAGGCGGCGGTAGATGGCGGAGGCGTGCGTGTAGACGCCGCCCGCGTCGGCCGCGAGCGCACGCGACAGCTCGACCGCGCCCAGCTCGAGGTCGTCGCGCCATTCGGTCTCGGGGTAGTAGTCGTACGGCGCGGCGGTCGTGAGCCGCCCGACGTGCGCGGTGCGGGCGTGCGCGAACAGCGACTCGGCGGCCGCCAGGCAGCGGTCGGCGAGCGCCGGATCGCTGGCGCGGAAGACCTGGTCGCAGAGTGCGAACGCGGCCGCTCCGCGGCCGGCGAGGTTCGGGCTGATCGGCGTGCGGGGGCCGCCCGTGACGAAGACCGGGCGGTAGACGATGTACCAGGCGCCGCGCCCGCGCCGGGGCGCGCGCAGCCGGTCGTCGGCCTGCGGCAAGCGCCAGCTCGCGTCGTGCGCGCCGAGCACGCGCGCGTTGCCGCTGCCGATCCCCACCTGGTAGGCGAGCCGGCCGCTCGCCGGGTCCCACATGCGCAGCAGCCAATCGACCCCGAAGCGCGCCTCGGCCTGCGCCGCGGCCAGGTCGGGGAAGGCGGCCGGGTGGTCGCGCAGCGACTGCAGCAGCAGCACGTCGGTGAAGGAGGCGGTCTCGAAGAACTTGAGGTAGTCGCCCGCGTCGAACCAGCCGCCGCTGGCGTCGATCGTGCCGCCGGCCGGCGTGAGCGTGCTCGCGAGGACGTCGTTGCGGTAGGCCGGCGTCCTGAACAGCGTCGCGTGCGCGTCGAGCAGGTGCGACGGCCGGCGCTGCAGCAGCGACGGGTCGACGTCCGGCCCGTCGCGCTGCGCGCGCAGGAAGCGGATCGCGTTGCCGGCGAGCGGGGCATAGAGGGCGGCCGGCGCATCGACGCGGAACGGCGGCGATGTCGCCACGGTCGTGTCGCCGCGCGCGACGACGACGTGGTCGGTCGCGGGACCGGGCAGCGGACCGAGGTCGAGCGCGAGGACGTCCGGGAAGCGCGCGCTCCAGCGCCCCAGCGAGGCCCCCGCCGGGCCGCTGCGCACGACGCCGCCGTCGGCGCCGACGACGGCGAAGCGCGCGCCCGGGAGCGGCCGGCTCGCGAGCAGCAGCGCGCGCGCCGGCGTGCCGGCCGCGAAGCCGGCCTGGTCGACGCGCACGTAGGCGCGCGCCGGCGCCGCCGCGCTGCTGCGCGCCGCCAACGCCGGCGCGAAGGCGAGCACGAGCCCGGCCGCCGTCGCCGCGAGCACGCCGGCCCGGATGCGAAGGTCCGCGATCCGCGCCATCGATCGCACGCTAGCAGCGGCGATCTCGCCCGCCGGGGCGGCCCGCGCCCTCCTAACGGAACCGACATCGAATCCCCACGCCGCTGGGTGCGCGCGTCCGCACAATCGATCGTCGGGATGCGACTCGTGCGCGACGATCACGACGGGGCGGCGTCGCCCTGGGATGCTGCCGGCCGCGAGCGGCCCGTCTTCCTCGACGAGGCGGGGCGCCGCCACCGGCTGCTGCGGCCGCTCGGCCTGCTCGCCGTGCTCGGCGCGGCGCTGTGGGTCGTCGGGCTCGGCGTGGGCGCGACCGGCTTCGCGGGCCTCACGCCGCTGCACGTCGTCGTCGCGGGGCGTGAGCCGCTGCACCTCGTCGCGCCGCAGCGGCGACACGCCGCCGCCGGCCACCCGCGCACGCGCTTGATCGCAGAGCGCGGCACGCGGCTGCTGCGTCCGGACGGGCGGACTTCGCGCCCCGGCGCACCCCCCACCGCCGACCGCTCGTGAGCCGGCGCGGACCCGCCGGCGCCGCTCCCACCCCCCGCTCCGGCAACCCGCCGGGCCACCGCCTGATCCTCGGCTTCTGCCTCGGCGTGCTCGTGCTGCTGCTGCTGGTCGAGGGCTTCACGACGAAGACCGTCGGCCAGAGCGGGACCGGCAACGGCGCCGCCGTGGCCTCGCCGATCGCCGATCAGCGGCCGGTGCTGGAGGCTGGGCCGGGCGGCACGCTGCGCTCCGACGTTCCGCCGTTCGGCAGGCGCATCGCGCTGACGTTCGACGACGGGCCGAGCGCCGACTGGACGCCGAAGGTGATCGCCGTGCTTCGAAGGTTTCACGTGCCGGCGACGTTCTTCCTCGTCGGCAGCCAGGCGGTCCGCAACCCGGGGCTGGTGCGCGAGGAGCACCGCGACGGCTTCGAGCTCGGCAACCACTCCTTCACCCACCCCGACCTCGCCGCCCTGCCCGGCTGGGAGCGCGACGAGCAGATCGCGATGACCGAGGCCGCGATCTCCGGGATCGCCGGCGTGCGCCCGCGGCTCGTGCGCCCGCCCTACTCGGCGACGCCGGCCGACGCGCTGCCGAGCGAGGTGCGCGCGTGGGCGGACGTCGCACGCCACGGCTACGCGATCGCGCTGTCGACCTTCAACACCGAGGACTGGAGCCAGCCGGGCGTCGGCGCGATCGTCGCGGCGGCCACGCCGCACGGCAGCCAGGGCGGGATCGTGATGCTGCACGACGCCGGCGGGCGCCGTGCGCAGACGGTCGCGGCGCTGCGCGAGCTGATCCCGCGGCTGCGGGCGCGCGGCTTCCGCTTCGTGACCGTCTCGCAGCTCGCCGGGATCCCGCGCTGGGAGGCCGAGGTGCCGGTGTCGGGCTGGGCGCGCACGCGCGGCGAGCTGCTCGTCGCGATGCTGCGGATCGCCGGCTGGGTCACGCGCGCGCTGACGCTCGTCGTCTTCGCGATCACCGCCTTGGCGGCGCTGCGGATGCTGTTCGTGCTGGCCGTCGCGCACCTGCACGTGCGCCGCGTCCGGCGGCGCGCGGCGGCGGCGACGCCGTTCCTGCCGGGCGTCTCGATCGTCGTGCCGGCGCACGACGAGGCGGTCGGGATCGAGCGCGCGGTGCACTCGCTGGCCGCGAGCGACTACCCCGCCGGCTGCTTCGAGGTGATCGTCGTCGACGACGGCTCGAGCGACGGCACCGGCGACATCGTCGAGCGGCTCGCGCTGCCGCACGTGCGCGTGCTGCGCCAGGCCAACCAGGGCAAGCCGGCCGCGCTGAACCGCGGCGCGGCGGCTGCGCGGCATGCCTTCCTTGTAACAGTGGACGGCGACACGGTGTTCGAGCCGGGCACGCTGCGCGCGCTCGTCGCGCCGTTCCGCGACCCCGGCGTCGGCGCGATCTCCGGCAACACGAAGGTGGGGAACCGCGGTTCGCTGCTCGGCCGCTGGCAGCACGTCGAGTACGTGATGGGCTTCAACCTCGACCGCCGCGTCTACGAGCTGCTCGACTGCATGCCGACCGTGCCCGGCGCGATCGGCGCGTTCCGCCGCCAGGCGCTGATCGACGCGGGCGGCATCTCCGGCGCGACGCTGGCGGAGGACACCGACGTGACGCTCGCGATCGGCCGCGCCGGCTGGCACGTCGTCTACGCGCAGGACGCGCGCGCATGGACGGAGGTGCCCTCGACGCTGCGCGGGCTGTGGCGCCAGCGCTACCGGTGGGCGTACGGGACGATCCAGTCGGCGTGGAAGCACCGCGCTGCGCTGCTCGACCCGCGCGGGCGCCGCGCCGGGCGCCGCGCGATCCCCTACCTGGCGCTGTTCCAGGTGCTGCTGCCGCTGTTTGCGCCGCTGATCGACCTGTTCGCGCTCTACAGCATCGTGTTCCTCGACCCGATGCCGATCCTCGCCTTCTGGCTCGCCTTCAACGGCCTCCAGCTCGTGCTCGCATGGGTCGCCTTCGGCTACGACGGCGAGTCGCGCCGGCCGCTGTGGACGCTGCCGCTGCAGCAGCTCCTCTACCGCCAGCTGATGTACCTGGTCGTGATCGAGTCGCTCGTCACCGCCCTGCTCGGCAGCCACCTCGCCTGGCACCGCATCGCGCGGACGGGCGATGTCGAGGTCGGCGAGGGCGTGGCCGGCTGACGGGCCACGAGCCGGGACGGGCAGCTCGCCGTCGTCCCTGCCGCACGCCTTGCGGCATGGCGCCCGGGCGCGGTTGACGCGCTCGCGCGCGCGAGAGACGATGCGCTCGGTCCCCTACGAGAGGAGCGCACGATGGCCCGCAAGATGGCTGATTGCCGGCGCTGGCCGAGCGAGTCCAACTGCTCGCTCGTGATCATCGGCGAGGAGGACGAGGTGATCCGCGCCGCGACCGAGCACGCCGTCTCGGTGCACGGGCATGAGGACAGCACCGAGCTGCGCGAGACGACGCGGCAGATGCTCGAGCCAGCCGAGGCGTACGACCCCGCGCCGCGCGCGAAGGAGCCGCTGCCGGGCTGAGCCCGGTCATGCTGCGGGGCCGTGCGCGCGACGCGTGCGGCCCCAGCGCGGCGTCACGGCCGAGTGGGCATCGCCGCTGGATCAGGCGGCGGCGGGAATGCCGGGCGGCGGGAGCAGCGTCAGCAGCTCCTTGGGCAGCGTAGCGCTGGCGTGCCAGTACTCCAACCCGACGACGCGCCCGCTTGCCGGATCGATCTCCCGCAAGCCCGCGGCGATCTCCTCGCCGATGACAGTCGCGGGGTCATAGCCCTCGAAACGCAGCCAGGCGATGTCGGCGTCGGGGTCGTAGTGGCCGTCGATCTTCATGAGCAGAAGGCTAGCGCCGGCGCCACAGCGTGATCACGCGTGCGGTCGCATGGTCGTCGTGGTCGGGATGGTCGTAGGCGATCACCAGGCGTCCGCTCGTGAGCATCCAGTCCGCCGAGCGCGAGTTCCGCCGACGCGCACCATGGCGCTCGAGCACGGCACGCTCGATATCCGCCCGCGCGATGCCCAGCAGCGCCGCCTTGTCCAGCACATGATCGGTCCATCGAACACGACGCGGAGCAGGGGGCACGCGCCGACTCTGGCCCAACCGCCTGCGACAGCGCTACGCGCGTTTGAAAGAACTCCGTTGCGAGGCTGCAACGACGGTCAGGCGCTGCCCGCCTTGAAGGGGCCGAGCGCGGGTAGGCTCGCGCCATGGACTACCGCACACTCGGCCACACCGGCATGCAGGTGAGTCCGCTGTGCCTCGGCACGATGATGTTCGGCGCCTGGGGCAACGCGGACCACGACGACGCGATCCGCATCGTCCACCGCGCGCTCGACGCGGGCATCAACTTCGTCGACACCGCCGACGTGTACTCGCGCGGCGAGTCGGAGCAGATCGTCGGCAAGGCGCTCGCGGGCGGGCGCCGCGAGAACGTGATCCTCGCGACGAAGGTCCACGGCACGATGGGCGAGGACCCGAACCAGTACGGCAACTCGCGCCGCTGGATCGTGCGCGAGGTCGAGAACAGCCTGAGACGCCTGCAGACCGACTGGATCGACCTCTACCAGATCCACCGACCCGAGCCGGACACCGACGTCGAGGAGACGCTCGGCGCGCTCACCGACCTCCAGCGCGCCGGCAAGATCCGTGCGTTCGGCTGCTCGACCTTCCCGGCGCAGGAGATCGTCGAGGCGCAGTGGGCGTCGGCGCGCCGCGGGCTCGGGCGCTTCGTGACCGAGCAGCCGCCCTACTCGCTGCTCGCGCGCGCGATCGAGCGCGACGTGCTGCCGACGTGCCAGCGCCACGGCATGGGCGTGATCCCCTGGAGCCCGCTTGCAGGCGGCTGGCTGAGCGGACGCTGGCGGGCCGGGCGCGAGGCGCCCTCCTCGACGCGCGCGGAGCGGATCCCCGCCCGCTACGACCTCTCGCGCCCGGAGAACCAGCGCAAGCTCGACGCAGTCGAGGCGCTCGCGCAGCTCGCCGAGGAGCTGGACGTGACGCTGATCCGCCTCGCGCTCGCGTTCGTGCTCGCGCACCCGGCCGTGACGGCGCCGATCATCGGCCCGCGCACGCTGGAGCAGCTCGAGAGCCAGCTCGGCGCCGAGCAGCTGGAGCTGAGCACAGAGACGCTCGACCGCATCGACGAGATCGTCCCGCCCGGGACCAACTTCAGCCCCGCCGACGCCGGCTACACGCCCCCGGCGATCGCGGACAAGGCGCTGCGGCGGCGCTGAGCGCGCGACAGGCGCCGCGCGGAGCACAGCATATAACTGTGCAAATCCCACGCTTAACTTGACCACATAACTGGTTGTTGAGCACTGAAGGCTTAAGTACTAGCCTCACCGCCGATGACTACCCACACCAACCACCACTCAACGCCCCGGCGCAACGTCACCGCGACACTGCTCCCACTCACGGCGGTCGGAGCGGCGGCGCTGTGCGTGGCGCTCTTCCCGCACCGCCTGCCTGCACCGCAGAACCCGCAGGTCGTCGACGTCGTCTTCGACAGCCGGCCGGTCATCTGGGCCGCGCGGCTGCTCCTCGTCTCGATCGCGTTCGTGCTCGCCGTGGGCGGCGCCTTCGTCGTCACCTCGACCGTCGTGCGCATGAGGAACGGCGACTGGCTCAAGCGTGCCGGACCTTTCGAGGTGTCCGAGAGCTCCGTCGGCGCGCTGGAGGACGACATCTATTTGTGGAGAAGCGCCGCGTATGAATTCCACGATGCGCTCGAGCGCTTGTCCGAACCGCTCAACGACGTCTCCTCGCCGAACCAGGAGGCGGCCACCGACGATGATTACGATAAACTCTGACTCTATGGAGCAGGAGCTGAGCAGAGAGGAGCTTGTGCGGCGCCTCGCCGCTCTCCGCGAAGAGAACCGGATCATGCGGCGGCTCGCCCGACGCAACTTCGAGCTTGCGGTGCGCTTCTCCGAGCTGCACCTCGAAGCGGTGCGCCGGATGCACAAGGTGCGATAGCGCTGCGCGCGGCTGGTCGCGCCGCGCGCCGTCAGACGTGCAGCAGCCCGAGCGCGGCGAGGCGGGCGAGGGCTGCGTCGACGTCAGCGGCCGTGGGCTCGCCGGGGACGGCGTCGCGGAGCGCGGCGCGGTCGCGGGTGCCGTCGAGCAGCGGCAGCAGGGTGAGGTCGAGCGGCTCGTCGAGCTTGACGTTGGTGTGCAGCAGCGAGCTGAGCACCGGTGCGCCGGCGGCGTGCTGGGCGCGGGCGAGGGCGCTCGCGCGGGGACGCTCGCCCGCTCCGGCCGCGCCGCTGCCCACAGGGGGCGCGCAGCCGTGCAGGCCGACGACGCGGGCGAGGTGGGCCTGGAGCATCACGTCGCGCAGGCGCTCGGCGACGAGCTCGCGCGGGACCTCCGGGTCGACGGCGTCGAGCGCGCGCTCGAGCAGCTCCGGGAACGCGACCGCCCCCGGCCACGCCTCCGCGAGTGCGCGCATCGGGGCCAGCACGTGCGGCTCGGACGTCGTCATCGTGAAGCCGTCGTGTGTGGTGAGCGTCTCCCCCTCGTCCGAGACGCGCTCCACCTGCGCCGCCGACGACAGCCACAGCCGCTCCAGCACTGCGTCGTCCAGCGCGCGCCGCACCGTCACCTCGCCGTGGCACAGCAGCGTCTGACGGAACATGCGGTTCTTGAAGAAGTCGAGGTACTGCTCGCGCACGACCGCGTCGTCGGGCCGGCCGGCCATCAGCCGCTCGGCGCTCTCCGGCACGTCGCGCATCAGGCTCTCCGACAGGTCCGCCTCGGCGAGGAAGCCCAGCCCGTGCCCGGCCGCATGCTCGACGAACTCGTGGAAGTAGAAGGGCGTGCTGATCTCCGCCAGGTCGTCGTGGAACAGCAGTGCGTCGCTCGCGCGCAGCATCCGCCCGAGATGCTCGCGCAGCACGCGCGCGTACGGCGACGGCTCGTCGATCGCGACGATCGTCTCCATCAGCTCGTGCGCGCCCGCCAGCCGTGCGGCCGGATCGGTCACGTCGCGCAGGTGGTAGCGGAGCATGTCGCGCGCCATGTCGCGCAGGTACGACCCCGGGTAGGCGTTGTAGCTGACGAACGCGATCCCGTGGGGCGCGAGGCAGCGCCGCACGCACGCCAGCAGCGCGACGCGCGCGGCCGGCGGGATCCACGAGTAGACGCCGTGGGCGATCGCGTAGTCGACGCGGCCGATCTCGTCGGGCGACAGCGACTCGAACGAGCCGGCCCGCAGCTCGACGTTCTCCAGCCCCGCCGCCTGCGCCAGCTCGCTCCCGCGCGCGACGGCGGCCGCCGCCGCATCCACCCCCAGGACCTGCGCGCCCGGCAGCGTCTGCGCGATCGACAACGCGTTGCCGCCGTCGCCGCAGCCCAGCTCGAGCACGCGGCACGACGCCGCCGGCGCGGGGTCGAGCCCCAGCAGCCGGCCGACCGCCTCCAGCCGCGCGGGGTGCGTCGCGGCGTAGGCGTAGCCGGGATACGCGAGCTGCTCGTAGGCGCTGCCCGCGGCCGCGGACGCCGGCTCGGTCAATTAAGCTTGTTCTGCAGGTTGATGCTGACCTGCTGAATGACCTTGCCGTTGGATCCGAGGAAGACCTCCTCGATCTTGGCGAAGTTGAAGCTGACCTGCTCGGTCGGGCGGCCGCTGCCCGAGGTGCCGTCCTGGATGCTCGAGACGAGCACCTGCGACAGCTTGTACTCGAGGTACTCCTGCTGCCCTCTGCCGGCCTTGCGGACGAACTCGACGGTGGCCTTGTTGAAGTGCTTGCCGGTCGCAGCGGCTCTGAACAGCTGCGGCGAGGCCTTGTCGATCGTCTTCGTGATCGTGAAGCTCGAGAAGCTGACCTTGCCGGCGCCGCCTCCACCGCCGGTGGTGTGCGGAGCGCTCGTGCCGATCGAGAACGAGCTGAGCTCGATCTCGCCCTTGTGCTGCTTGTCGGCCGACTCGCCGTCGATGCCGTCGAGCTTGAGGAACGTCCTGCCGCCGCCGCCGAGGCTGAACGAGGTCGAGCCGATCAGGTCTCTGCCGGTGGGACCCTGCGCGCCGGCGGGGCCCTGCGGACCCTGGGGACCGCTCTGGTTCCAGGTGATCGTCTTCTCGTCATTGAGGCAGGCGGCCTGCGCGTTCACCCCGCCGCCGGGAATCGTCGCCGGCAGGCTCGGATCGATCACGCGCAGCTGCCCGGTGCGCGGGCCATCCGGGTTGGGGGTCGTGATGTAGCAACCGGTGATCGTCCCGTTGCCCGACGGGATCGCGCCGATCGCGAGCGCGGCGCCGGCGCCGAGCGCCGCCACCGTGGGAATCGCGACCTTGAGGGCGGCCCGTCTGGAGCGCCGTGCGCGCTCGACCGCGCGAGCGATCCGGTTCACTTCTTCCCGGCTCATCCCCCGCGACCCAACCAGACGCCCACGCCGCTGTCAAGCGCCGTGGACGTCTGGTGCAGGAAACGCGGCGCTACTGCGCGGTCGAGCCCTGGACGGGGCCGCCCTGATAGGACGAGCCCGAGTTGCCGGAGCCCGAGCCGGGCGCGTCAGCCGGCGCGATCCGGCTTGGCGAGCGCATGTGCGAGCTGTCTGCGGGAGCGGATCCCGAGCTTGTCGTAGGCGGCCGCGAGATGCGTCTCGATCGTCTTGATCGTGAGGAACAGCTCCTGCGCGACCTGGCGATTGGTCAGGCCCGAAGCGGCCATCTCCGCGACGCGCCGCTCGCTCGGGGTGAGCGACTCGACGCCGATCGGCGCATAGCTGCGCACCGTCTCGCCGCTGGCGCGCAGCTCGTCGTGGGCGCGCTTGGCGAGGCCGGCGGCGCCGCACGCGCGCGCGAGCTGCAACGCCTCCCGCAGCGGCTCGCGCGCCTGCACGCGGTGGTTGGCGCGGCGCAGCGCGCCGCCGAGCGCGCACAGCGCCTTCGCGCGCGCGAGCCGCGCCGGCGAGCCGTCGAGCACGCGCACGGCCGCTTCGAGCAGCTCCAGCCCGTCCGCTCCGCCGATCGTCAGCCCCAGCACCCGCTGCGCGCTCGAGACCGCGGCCGGCGCGCCCCAGCGCTCGGCGTGGACGAGCTGCGCTGCCGCCAGCTCGCGCGCGCGGCGATTCTGGCCGAGCGCACCGAGGGCGAGGGCGGCGTACGAGTCGACGGGCATGGCGGGATTGCCGGCGGTCCCCCAGCGCTCGAACCGCTCGTGCAGCTCGAGCAGGTCGGCGGCGGCGTCCTGCGCGGCGCCCTGCGCGAGCCGCAGCCGCCCGCGCGCAAGCAGCACGGGAGCGAACCAGATGATGTCGGGGATCGCGCCGGCCACGCCGAGCGCCTGCAGCTCGGCATCGGCGACCGCCAGCTCTCCGCGCTCGGTCAGCGCGTCGACCAGCATCGCGGTGATCGGCGGAGGGACCGCGAACCAGCCGCGCAGCCGCGCCACGCCGATCGCCTGGCGCGCGTCCGCCTCGGCGGCCGCGAGGTCTCCGCGCGCGGTCGCCACGCCCGCCCGCATGTACAACGCGCCCCCGAGGTTGATCGTCGCGCCGCACTGCTGCGCGGCGGCGAGCGCCTGCTCGACGGCGAGCTGCGCGGCGTCGAGCTCGTCGGCCAGAGCCAGCGCGTACACGGCGTGCGCGGGGGGCAGGATGTCCGGCTGCTCGGCGAAGACGCGTCCGCCGTCGAGCGCCGTGCGGGCGAGCGCGACCGCCGTCGACGCGCTGCCGTCCATCATCAGCCACGCGGCCTCGAACGCTGCCGCGAGCCGCTCGCCCGCGGAGCCGGGCGCGAGACGATCTCGATAGCGGTCGAGCCGCGCGCGCCCCTCGGCCGGCGCCATCTGGATGACCGTGATCAGGTGCGCCTCCAGGCGCATGGCGCAGTCGACGTCGTCCTCGCGCGCCGCCTCCTCGATCGCCCGCTCGAGCAGCGCCCGGGCTTCGCCGAAGCGCCCGCCGAGCAGCATCCACAGAGCCAGCTCGGGAGCCCAGCGGCCGAGCAGCGCCGGGTCGCGCTCCAGCTCGGCGAGCACGTCGCGCTCGACCTCGGCGACGGTCGCGTGGTCGATCGCGCGAACCGTCGCGGTGATCAACGGCTCGAGCACGGCGGCGCGGCGCTCCGCCGCCGGCGGCTCGCGCAGCGCGCGCGTGAGATAGGCGACCGCCGACTGTGGAGCACCGTCGGCGAGCGCTCGTCTGGCCGCGTCGAGCAGTGTCTCCACGGTCTCGCCGTCCCCGCGCGCCGTGCTGGCGACGAGGTGCACCGCGATCTGCTCGGGGCTCGCGCCGCGGTCGCGCAGCAGCCCCGCCGCGCGGGCGTGCGCGTCGGCGCGCTCGCCGGCCGGCAGCTCCGAGTACAGCGCGTTGCGCACGAGCGGGTGGGCGAAGCGCAGCGACGCGCCGGCGTCGAGGATCGCCACCGCCCGCAGCGCGTCGGCCGCCGCCGGCGTCTCGTCGTCGTCGAGCCCGGCCAGCGCGGCGACGAGGCGATGGTCGCTGTCGTCGCCCAGCACGGCGAGCGCCTGCGCCACCGCACGCGCCTGCGGCGCCAGCCGCGCGACGCGCAGCAGGACCGTGCGCGTGACCCGCTCGGGCGCCAGCTCGCGCACCCGTCCCGCCTCGGCGGCGCGCGGGTCGACCGACTGCGTCGCGAGCGTGATCGCCAGCTCGCGCAGCAGGAAGGGGTTGCCGCCGCTCGTCTCGTGGCAGGCGGTCGCGAACTCGTCGTCGGGCTCGGAGCCGAGCTCGGCGGCGAGCAGGGCGGCCGCCGCGCCGCGGCTGAGCGCGCCCGGCGCGAGCCGCCGCACGGCGCCGTCCGCCGCGATCTGGGCGAGCTCGCCGTGCGCGTCCGCCTCGCCCGGACGGCAGGCCACGACGACCAGCGCCGACAGCTCCTCGAGGCGCGGGAGCAGGAACGTCAGGAAGCGCAGCGAGGCCGCGTCGGACCAGTGCGCGTCGTCGACCGCGAGCAGCAGCGGCTGGCGCTCGGCGAGCGCGGCGGTCAGCCAGTAGAGCCCGTAGAGGACGCCGAAGTCGTCGCCGGGCGGCGCCGGGCGCGACCCGTCGTCGGGCAGGCCGAGCGCGCCGCGCGCCGCGCTGCTCGCCCCCTCGAGCAGCGCGGCGCGCTCGGCCGCGGTCATCGCGACCAGCAGTGGCGCGAACAGCTGGCGGACGAGCGCGAACGGGAAGTCGCGCTCCAGCTCGGTCGCGCGCCCGCCCAGCACGTGCATGCCCGCGCCGGCGCCGATCCGGCGGGCCGCCTGCAGCAGGCGCGTCTTGCCGAGGCCCGCCTGCGCCTCGATCAGCACGAGGCGCCCGCTGCCGCGACGGCTCTCGCCGGCGACCGCCGCCAGCACGGCCAGCTCGGCCTCGCGCTCGAGCAGCAGGTCCATCTCAGGGGGGATCCCAGGGTCGATTTCAGAGGGGGTGCCCCGTGGCGCCGCCTCAGTCGGGCGTCCAGACTGCTGCTGCATCGACGACGTCCTCCCGATCGCGCTGCTGCCCGCCCCGGATCATCGCACCGAAACGAGGGGTGCGGCGCGCTTCGGCCGCCGGACAACAGGAGGATCCATGCGCACGAGTAGCCGGATCAGGGGCATGCTGCTGGCCGCGGTCGCCGTCACGGCGGTCGCCGGGATCTGCGCGGCAGCGTTGGCGCAGCCGGCGCAGCAGCTCTCGTTCCACTGGGCGAACGTGACCGCCGGCAGCAGCAGGGTCATGTTCGACTTCACGCTGCAGACGTATGACACCACGGGCGCCGTGCCGCCGCCGCTGACCGACTACTACGTGCGGCTGCCGCGAGGCGCAAGCGTGCGCAGGCAGTTCCTCGTCCCGCGCTACCAATGCAACGGCCCGGCGCTGCGCGACGCGCTCGACGCGCATCCGTCGGGAATCCCCTTCACCCGGCAGATCGCGGACCTGCGGCCGTTCATCCGCTCCCTCGTGCACAGCAGATCGCGCGCCGACCGCGCCGCGGTCGCGAACGCCACGGTCTGCGAACGCTCCCGCGTCGGCGGCGGGACCGCGCAGATCGACGCGCGCCACGTCACGCCCGTGCTGTCCCAGCTGGTGCCGGTGAGATTCGCGGTGTTCCTGAGCCGCGGGACGGCACCGGGCTCGATCGGCGGCTTCGCGATCCTCGGCGCCGCCGAGGAGGGCTCGCCGATCGTGCAGCGCTTCCCGGTCCTCGCCGGCGTGCACGCGGCGCTCGCGGGAAGCATCCTGAACGACCCGACGCCGGACGGGCTGTACGGCTACAAGCTGCTGCTTCCGAAGGGCCGGATCAACGGGCTCGACGTCAGCATCGCCGAGGTAAGCGCCTCGCTGCACGGGCTCACGATCGCGAGAGGAACGTGCCTGAAGCGCAACGGACGCGGGCGCTGCACCGCGCGACAGCGAGCCGACCTCGACTCGTTCGTGCTCCCGCAGTGTCCGCCCTCGGGCCTGCTCAGCGCCCTGCTGTACGCCGGCTACGCCCCTCCCACGCCGAGCCTCTCGACGGAGATCAGACTGCCCTGCCCGACCTTCGGGTGAGCACGGCGGCTCCGCGCGCAGCGCCCGACCACGAGCGCGCGCAGCCGCCGCATGCGCCTATATTAGCGTCACGCTCAAAGCGGTCGTACTGCCGGGCAGGGTGACAGTTGCTTCGCCCCGGAGGCTTATTTCACCAGCGAGAGAGCACAGGAAGCCGCCTTCCAGAGGTATCGAGTCGGATTCATCGGATCTCACCGATTCGAACTTTCCGTGGATGACGTTCCAAAACGTGTGCCAAGTATTAATCGTATTAACGACGAATTGACATATGCCGGTCGCCGTCTGTATCACCACCTTGGCACCGTTGATGGCCTGGCGCACACGCGATATCGAAGGTAGCGTTCCCGTGAACCCGCTGTACGAAAGGTGCCACGGAAGCGCTTCCTGACCGACGGTCGCTCTTCCGCCGGTACAGCCGCCGGATGCGATGCTCGCTCTCGTGACATAACCTATTAGCGCCCCTACGACCTTGGCGACGGTAGCTGAATGGAAGCTGCCTTCGATCGTCATGGGACAGCTCACCGTTTCAGCCGACCCGACGGATTCCAACCTTGGCCACACAGCTCTGAAGTTCTGAGCACTTAGCCTGAAATGACTCGCCGATGCGTCCGCAACGACGACCGCGAGCAGCAGCGCCGCGGCCAGTGCCGCGGACGAACGCCGAATTGAAGCAGACATGCTTCCCCCTCGGGCAGAACCCACCCCGATAGAAATATTTTCGGTATCTTACCGGCCGTTCGGTAGATCGACAAGCCGACCTGAGCGGCGATCCAAAAGGGATCGTTCAGCGGCGCGTCAGCGCCCGGCCACGAGCGCGCGCAGCCGCCCCGTCGCGTCCGCCGCCTCCAGCGGCTTGGCGAAGTGGAAGCCCTGCGCGAGGGGGCAGCCGTGCTCGACGAGGAAGCGGCGCTGCGCCTCGCTCGTGACGCCCTCGGCGACGGTCAGCATCCCCAGGGCCGCGCCCAGCTCGATGATCGCTCTCGTCATCGCCGCCGCCTGCGGGTCGTCGGGGACGCCGCGCAGGAACGACTGGTCGATCTTGAGCACCTCGACCGGCACGTCGCGCAGCCGCGACAGCGACGAGTGCCCGGAGCCGAAGTCGTCGATCGCGAGCCGCACGCCCATCTCGTGCAGCGCGCGCACGACCGGGTTCGCGCGCTCGGCGTCGAGCATCGCGGCCGACTCGGTGATCTCCAGCGTCAGCGCGCTCGGCGCGAGCCCCTCGGCCGCCAGCGCCTCCCGCACCGTCGTGGGGAAGTCCGGCCGCCGCAGCTGGCGCGGCGAGACGTTCACGTGCACGTGCGCGTCGAGGCCGGCCGACTGCCACTCGCGCAGCTGCGCGCACACCGCGTTGAGCACCCACCCGCCGATCGCCTCGATCAGCCCCGCGTCCTCGGCCAGCGGGATGAACTCGTTGGGGCCGACGATCCCGCGCTCGGCGTCCTGCCAGCGCACCAAGGCCTCGAACGCCGCCAGCTCGCCCGTCGCGGGAACCACCAGCGGCTGGTAGTGGACGACGAAGTCGTCCCGCTGCAAGGCGCGCCGCAGCTTCGACGTCAGCGACAGCCGCGCCAGCGTGTGGCGGGAGTCGCCGCCATAACTCGCGATCCCGCCGCGCCCCGCCTGCTTGACCTCGTACATCGCCGCGTCGGCGTGGCGCAGCAGCGTGTCGGCGTCGTTGGCGTCGTGCGGGTAGATCGAGATGCCGATCGAGGAGCCGATCTCGAACTCCGCGTCGGCGATCGAGAAGGGCTCCAGCAGCGCCGCCTCGACCTGCTTGGCGACCGCCTCGGCCGCCATCCGCGGGTCGCTCTCCAGGTCGGTCAGCAGGATCAGGAACTCGTCGCCGCCCTGGCGCGCGAGCAGGTCGGTCGAGCGCACGACGCCGCGCAGCCGCACGGCGATCCGCCGCAGCAGCTCGTCGCCGGCCGCGTGGCCGAGCGAGTCGTTGACGGCCTTGAAGTCGTCGAGGTCGACGTACAGCAGCGCGACCGCGTGACCCGAGCGCCGCGCGCGCGCCAAGCCCAAAGCGAGGTGCTCGTCCAGCAGCGCGCGGTTCGGCAGCTTGGTCAGCGGGTCGTGGTAGGCGAGGAACGCGATCTGCTCCTGCGCACGGCGGCGCTCGGTGATGTCGCTGAAGGCCGTCACCGCGCCGTACGGGCGCGACTCGCCCTCGCGCATCAGCGGATGCGAGGAGACCGACGTCCACACCTCGGTGCCGTCCTGGCGCACGATCCGCAGCACGACGTCGCGCTGCGGCAGGCTGCTCTGCAGCGCGCGCTGCGACGGCAGCGACCCCTGCACCAGCGGCTCGCCGTCCTCCAACAGGATCTGCAGCGGCCACTCGCTCGCGGTGCGGTAGAGCAGCTCCTCCTCGGGCGCGCCGAGAATCCTCGTGGCGGCCGCGTTGCACGACAGCACGCGCCCGTCGGCGCCGTAGATCAGCAGTCCCTCCTCCAGCGCGTGCACGACGCCGCGGTTGCGCTCCTCGCTCTCCGCCAGCGCCGCCTCGGCGATCCGCGTGGCGGTGACGTCGGTGATGATCCCCTGCGTCAGGTGCGGCTCGCCGACCTCGTCGCGGATGACGGTGTCGCGCTCCCACACCCACACGACGCGGCCGTCGGCGGCGATCATGCGGTACTCGCAGTCGAACGCCTTCTGCTGGCGGAAGGCGTAGCGCGTCTCGGCGATCACGCGGTCGCGGTCGTTGGGGTGGATGTGCTCCTCCCACACGCCGGTGTCGCCGAGCCAGCGCTCGGCGGGGAATCCGAGCAGCTCCTCGATCTGCGGCGAGACGTAGCGGAAGGAGCCCAGCTCGTCCCAGTCGGCGATGTAGGTGACGGCGGGGATCGTCTCGATCAGCGTGCGGTAGCGCGCCTCCGCCTCCTCCAGCTCGACCGCGGAGGTGACGCGAGCGGTCACGTCGTGCAGGACGCCGATGTAGCGCCGCGCGACGCCGTCGGCGTCGTGCACGGGCGTGAGGAAGACCTCGTTCCAGAACGACGAGCCGTCGCGGCGGTAGTTGCGCAGCGTGACCCAGCACTCCTCGCCGGCGCGCATCGCGGAGGCCATCTCGGCGACCGGCTCGGGGTCGGTCTCCTCGCCCTGGAGGATGCCGAGTGAGCGGCCGACGACCTCCTCGGCGCGGTAGCCGGTCAGCAGCTCGAACGCCTCGTTGATGTAGGAGACGGGCCAGCCGCCGCTGTCCGGGTCGGCGTCGGCGATCACGATGCCGTTGTTGGTGGCGGCGAGCGCGCGCTCGTGCAGGTCGAGCATCGCGGCGCCGCGGCGGTAGCGCAGGTGCAGCGCGACCTGGCTGGCGAGCGCGGCGACGTCGGCCATCAGCCGCTCGTCGGGGCGCGCGCCGGGTGCGAGACACAGCTCCAGCACGCCCTCGCAGGCGCCGCCGGCGACGAGCGGCACGGCGACGTGGGGGCCGTCGGCGACCGTCGCCTGTGCGAGCGCGGCACGGCCGGCGAGGTGCTCGTCGGGGAACGGGACGCTTCCGCTCGCCGGCAGTGTCGCCTCGCCGCGGGCGGCGCGCGGGATCAGCTCGCCGCGGTCGGCCGGCAGCTCCCAGGCGATGCCGCCGGCGGCGCCGAACAGCTCGGCGATCGTGTCGAGCGCCTCGCCCAGCAGGCCCTCGGGCGGCAGGTCGGCGGCGAGGTGGTCGGCGATCGTCTGCTGGGCGGAGAGGAGCCGCTGCGCGGTCGCGGCGGCGCAGCGGTCCTGCGCGCTCGTGTGCTCGCGCAGGACGGCGACGAGCAGGCGCTCGGGGTCCGGCTCGTGGGCGGCGTGACTGTCGGCCGCGGCCGCGACGGGGCCGGCGGCGGGGTCGGTCAGCACGAGCGCGACGCCGGCGTGCTCGCATGCGCGGCGGATCGCGTCCAGCTCGGCGTCGGACGGCGGCAGCGCGCAGACGACCGCGTCGGCCTCGCCGCGCGCGAGCATTCCGGCGAGCTGTGACGGGTCCAGCAGTGCCGTGGCGGCAACCGTCCCGGGGGTGCCGTTGGCCGTGCCGAGGACGTCGACCAGCACGGAGGCGACTTCGGGATCTCGATGAACGACGAGCGCGCGCAAGGGCAGGGGTTCCCGGTCGACGCCGGGCAGGTTCACGACGGTATCCATGTGATCGTCAGAACAGAGCGATCGCATGAGAGTTGCACGCAGGATTGCCGCGAAACTCGTGCACTGGTGGAGGGTCTGCGCGCCAAAGCGGGGGCGCGGGCGGCCGGGACAGGCGGGCACGGCGGCGGCCTCGCGCGTGCGCGCGTATCGTTGTGCCCGCCCTGGCCTGCCCGATTCCGCCCCCGGAGGACTCCGCATGACCCGCACGATCGTCGTCGGCTACGACGGCTCCGACCACGGCGACGACGCGCTCGCGCTGGGGCGCCAGCTCGCCGGGATCGCCGGCTCCGAGCTGGTCGTCGCGTGCGCGTATCCCGACGATCCGCTGGGCGAGAGCGCCGCGGCGCACGAGCTGGCGCAGGGGGTGCGCGGGGACGCGTTGGAGAAGCTGGAGCGGGCGCGGGAGTGGCTGGACGGTGCCAGCGGCGCTGGCGGCGCCGCGGATCTGCGCGCCATCGCGGGCGCGACGCCGGCGCACGTGCTGCACGACCTCGCCGAGGAGCTGCACGCCGACGCGATCGTCATCGGCGCCACGCACCACGGCCGTGCGCTGCGGCTGCTGACCGGCTCCACGCCGGAGGCGGTGCTCAACCACGCGCCGTGCCCGGTCGCGGTCGCGCCCGACGGCTTCCGCAGCGCGCGCGCGAGCGGGCTGCGCCAGGTGGCGGTGGCGTTCGACGGCTCGCCCGAGGCCGAGCACGCCGCCGCGATCGCGGCCGGCTACGCGCGCAGAGCGGGCGCGCGGCTGCGGCTCGTGACGGCGGTCAACAGCGCGGCGGCCGGGGTCTATCCCCCGCCCCCGCTCGACGTGGCGGCCTACGAGGAGATGGGCGAGATCGCCCGCGCACAGGCGCGCGGGCGCCTCGACGACGCGCTCGAGGCGCTCGGCCCGGGGTTGGTCGCGGAGGCGGCGGTGCTCGACGGCGACATCGTCGGCTCGCTGCTGGAGGACGCCAAGACGGACGACCTGCTGTTCACCGGCTCGCGCGCGCAGGGGCCGTTCCGGCGCGTGCTCGTGGGGTCAGTCTCGACGCACCTGCTGCGGGATGCGCCGTGTCCGGTGGTCGTCGTGCCGCGCGGGAGCGGGGACGGCGCGGGCGCGGGCGATGCCGGCGCCGCCGAGTCCGCGTGAGCGGCCGCTCGCTGGCCTGGGCGGTCCGCTACGCCCTGCCCGGCGCGATCTGCCTCGTCGGCCTCGGCTTCCTGATCGCCGACCCCGGCGCGAACTTCGAGGGCGCGATGGCCCTGCTCGGCGCCGGCCTCTCCGTCCTGCTCGTCAACATCCTCTTCCGCTTCGGCGTCACCAGCGACCAGGACCGCGCCGAGGAGGACGCCGCCCGCCGCGAGTTCGACCGCACCGGACGGTGGCCGGACGAGGGGGCGTGAGCCGTCGGTTCCGTCTCGTGAGCAAGGTACGGTGGCTCGCGTGTCCATCACCGCAGAAATCCTTCCCGCGATGACCGCCGTCGGCGAGCTGTTGGAGCTGAACGACGGGCTCGTGGGGCCGTCGACCGGCTACATGGTCGGCGCGCGCGGGGACTGGCCGCGGCTGGTGGCGGCGGCGGAGAGCTGCTCGCTCGACGTCGTGGAGCTGTCGGCATTGTCGGCACGCGAGCTGCCGGGGCTGCTGCAGTTCCTGCGCGAGGACGGCGAGCTGCCGTTCGGCCACGTGTCCGTGCACGGACCCTCGAAGGGCTGGGGCGGCACGCCGGCCGCGCTCGCGACCGCGCTCGGCGCGATCCCCGCGCAGGTCGACGGGATCGTCCTGCACCCTGAGACGCTCGGCGACCTCGCCGCGTTCGCCGACCTCGGCGCGCGGCTGCGGCTGGAGAACATGGACACGCGCAAGCCCGACGCCCGTACCGTCGCCGAGCTGGAGCGCTACTTCGCGACCCTGCCCGACGCGCGCTTCTGCTTCGACGTCGCCCACGCCCAGCTCCACGACGCGAGCATGGGCCTCGCCCACGAACTGCTCGACGCCTTCGCCGACCGCCTCGCCGAGGTCCACATCTCCTCGATCGAGCCCGGCGGCGAGCACGTCCCGCTCCGCGCCGCCGACGCCGAAGCGTTCCTGCCCGTGCTCGAGCGCTGCGCGGGCGTGCCGTGGGTGCTCGAGGCGCCGGCGAGCTAGGCCCGAATCTGTAGCGTAGGGCGGCCCGAAGTTGTAGCGTAGGGCGCGTCGTCACCGTCTCGGGCGTCGCTCGGCCAGCAGGTCGCCGAAGGCAGCGCCGCTATCGCGAGCACGCACATGGTCCCCGCTGTGCACGACGCCGATCAGGTCGGCGATCCGGTCGCTGTTGCGGTGGCCGAGCGTCCGCGCCGCTCGTTCGGCCGCGGCTTGCCGCAGGAACTCGGAGACTGAGGTGCCCTCTGCCGCCGCGGCGCATCGGACGCGCTCGTCAAGCTCAGGGTCGAAGCGAAGGCTGCGCACGCCTCGAGATCGTACCCTTGGATACCCATGGCGAGGCGCGTACAGGTCTTCAGCGACGAGGCAGGATGCCTCACGTTCAAGCCACCCGGAAACGGAGTGAGCCGCTACTTCATGATCGGTACGGTCGCCAGGGCGGACCTTCGGTACGACGTCACGATCCTCGAGAAGCAGAAGGCCTACGACTACCTGCGAGAGGACCCGCTGCGCTTCTACAGAACCGCGTGGTACCTCCACTTCAAGTTCGTCGCGCCACGCATCGTCGGGCCGCTCGATGAGCTGCTGGTCGTCGCGTCGTCGCTCCAGATCAACCGCAAGAGAAAGCTCGTTCATGCGGCCGTCAGCGACGTCGTGGCGCAGGTCTCGCCGACCGTCGTCGTCCACACGGCCTTCGCACAGACGATGAGCGATCCATGCCTTCAGGTGGC
The DNA here is from genome assembly GCA_964525715.1 of uncultured Conexibacter sp. Classification (GTDB taxonomy): domain Bacteria; phylum Actinomycetota; class Thermoleophilia; order Solirubrobacterales; family Solirubrobacteraceae; genus Conexibacter. The sequence continues at coordinate 47,566 of CAZGJV010000025.1, forward strand.
CGACTACCTCGCCTGGGCGGTCCAGCGAAAATACGAGACTGGCGACGATCGCTCGTACGCACTGGTGAAGCACCTGATCGCGTCCGAGTTCGAGCCCTTCGCGGCCGAACGGGACTGAGGGGCACCCTGGCCAGCTAGCCGCGAGCGGCAAAGTCCCCAGGACCCTTCTCACCGAACCCTGTGGGTGACCCTCAAAGTTGATGATAGCTGGGCATCGGTCGGAATCCCAGCCCCTCGCTCACAGCACCGCATACCGCTGCGTGACCGGGCCCAGCTCGGTCTCGAACAGCAGCTCCAGCAGGCGCCGCTCGATTGTCGCGCCCAGCTCGGCGACCTCGCGCCAGCGCGGCGAGTCGTCGGCGGCGGCGCGCGAGCCGAGCGCGCCCAGCTCGGCGCGCACTGCCTCGTCGTCGAGCAGCGCGAGGAACGCGTCGTAGGCGGCGAGCGCGTCGGCGCCCTGCGCGACGGCGCCGTAGCGCAGGAACGCGTCGGCGATGCGGTCGGTCGGCGGCATCGCGAACTGCTCGGCGAGGAACGGCGCGATCGCCTCGGCGCGCAGCTCGTGGCAGCGCAGCACCGGCAGCAGGCCGCTGGCGAACAGCAGCTTGCGCGAGGTGCGCAGCTTCGCGTTGCGCAGCCCCCAGCCGGCGCCGGCGCGCTCGCGGTCCTTGGCGACGAAGTCGACGCCGATCGTGCGCCAGTAGCGCACGAGGTCGTTGAGCAGGAAGCGCGGCGGGCGGTGATCGCGCAGCGCGTCGCGCAGGTAGTCGACGATAAGGTCCCGCCGCACCCCGTCGAGCACGTCCGTGTGGCAGGCGGCGACGGACTCGAGCACGAGCAGCATGCGGCGGGTGAGGTTGGTGTTCGTGTCGTCGTCGAGGCCGACGCGCATCAGGTCGGCCGAGTAGACGACCTCGGCGAAGACGCCCTGGCGCCCGGGCGCGCTGAAGCCGCCGGGGTCGCGCGCGAAGCGGTCGGCGATGCGCGCCGACGTGGCCTGCTCTGCCCCCCAGCCGTCCGCCGGCGAGAAGCCGCGCACGAGCACGACGTAGTCGTCGTCCGAGCCGCCGGTCAGCTCATGGCGGCCCCACGAGCCCATCAGCACGACGGCGGCGTTCGCCTCGATCGTCAGGCCGTCGAGCAGCGCGGCGCGCTGCTCCAGCCGCTGCGCGGTGCGCTCGCGAGCGCCGAGCAGCGCTGCGAACGGGCGTCCCGCCTGCTCCTGCAGGCGCTCGAGCGGCGTGGCGGGAGAGGGCATGGGCGGCGATGCTAGTACGCAGAGAGCGGGCCGGCGCCCCTGGAGGACGCCGGCCCGTATCCCATCCCGCGCGGAGAACCCCTCAGGCTCGGTGCGCGGTCCGTCAGCTGAAAAGCACCCGGTCGGGGGCGGACGCCGTGCACGACGTCCGCCCCCGAGGTCCCCTACGGGCGCCCCCGACTTGCTGCTCAGTGTCTGCGGCTGGCCTTCTTGGCCTTCGGCTTCGGGCACCCGTGGACGACGATCGCCTGGTCGACCTGACTGACCTTGCCGTTCTGGCCGATGTAGTCCAACG
>CAZGJV010000026.1:0-1439 GCA_964525715.1 uncultured Conexibacter sp.
TTCAAGTGCCCGCCGGCGCCGAGCGAGTGCGCGCTGCTGCTGCACGACCAGCTCACCGCGCGCGGTGTCCGCGGCGACTGCGAGATCGCGTTCGCGATCCCGTTCGGGACGCCGGTCCCGCCCTCGCCGGACACGTCGGCGGCGCTGGTCGAGGCGTTCGCGGCGCGCGACATCAGGTTCGTGCCCGGCCATCGCGTCGCCTCGCTCGATCCGGCGCGCAAGGTGGCGGTGCTCGACGGCGACGGCGGCGAGCTGCCGTACGACCTGTTCCTCGGCGTGCCCAAGCACCGCGCGCCCGACGTTGTGATCGCGTCCGGCATGGCGGTCGACGGTTACGTGCCGGTCGAGTCGGCGACGCTGGAGACGAGATACCCCGGCGTGTACGCGGTCGGCGACGTCGCGACCGTCGGCGTGCCGAAGGCGGGGGTGTTTGCTGAGGGCGCGGCGCGCGTCGTCGCCGAGCGGCTGATCGCGCGCGTGCGCGGCGGGGAGGCCGACGGCTATGCGGGCCGCGGCTCCTGCTACATCGAGTTCGGCGCCGGCCGGGTCGGCCGCGTGGACGTCGACTTCCTCGGTGGGCCGAGACCGACCGGCACCTTCCAGGCGCCGTCGGACGCGCTCGTCGCGGAGAAGGTCGACTTCGGCGCGACGCGTCGCGCGCGCTGGTTCGGGCGCTGAGCCGTCGCCGTCAGGCGTCGGCCGGGGGTGCCGCGCCGCGGGTGCGGCGATGCCCGCCGCGGGTCGCCAGTTCGCGCAGCTTCGCGGCCTCGGCGTCCCAGTCGTAGACGACGGCCGTGTCGGCGATGCGGTCGTAGATCGCTTGGCGCGTGCGGCCGACGACGATCCCGAGGAAGCCGAGGCCGAGCGTCAGGTAGCCGAGCGGGAAGGCGATCAGGCGGATGAGCGCGTGGCGGCGGTCCAGCGACGCGCCGTCGCCGCGCACGATCCGCAGGCCGAGCAGCGACATGCCCGGGCTGCGTCCGAAGCCGACCCACGAGGCGCCGAAGTAGAGCGCTCCCCAGGCCACCGCGCCGACCGCGAACCATGCGCCCTCGACGTTCAGCGTCCACGGCGTCGCCGCCTGGACGGCGAAGCGCAGCAGCGCGAGCCCCGCCGTGTAGAGGATCCCGATGATGAAGGTGTCGGCCGCGTAGGCGAGCAGCCGGCTGACCGGGCCGGCGTAGTGGCCCTGGTGCTCCATCGCGTCGCGGGCGCGGGTCATGGGGCGGCCGCGTCCGGTGGATCGGTGGCGGGCGGCGCGAGCGGCGGGCCCGCGGCGGGCGCGGCGGCCGGCGCAGAGCCGGCCGGCGGCGGCTCGTCGTCCTCGGGCACGAGCAGCGGCGGCCCCAGCGGCACGTCGCTGCGGCGCCGCAGCACGCGCTCGACGAGCCGCGTCACGAGCGTGTCGACGCCGACCGTCTGCGCGCGGGCGGCGTCGA
>CAZGJV010000026.1:1539-6865 GCA_964525715.1 uncultured Conexibacter sp.
ACGAGCCGCGTCACGAGCGTGTCGACGCCGACCGTCTGCGCGCGGGCGGCGTCGAGCGCCTCGCTCGCGAAGCCGCTCGTCGAGCGCGCGACGATCGTGCCCAGCTCGGTCTCCTCGACGATCGCGTCGACGTCGACCTGCTGGACGATCGCGTTGACGTCGATCCGCGCGGCGATCGCGTCCACGTCCACGCGCCCGATCACCGTGTCGATGTCGACGCCCGCGAGGAATGCGTCGACGTCGACCTGCGCGAGGAGGGCGTCCACGTCGACCGTGGTGAGGAACGCGTCCACGTCGACGCGCGCCAGCAGCGCGTCGACGTCGACGCGCGCGAGCAGGGCGTCAGGGTCCACGCTGCCCACGATCGCGTCGACGTCGAGCAGCGCGACGACCGCCGGCACGACCGCCTCCAGCGCGCGCTGCGCCTGCGCCACCACGTCGCCGCGCACGCGTGCGCCCTCGGCCGCCAGCGGCCGCGTCGCGCTAGAGGCGGTGCGCACCGCGAGCCCGGTGCCCGGCAGCCGCGCGACGAGCCGGCCGGCGACGCGGGTCGCGGCCAGGCCGGCGGCGCCGGCGCCCAGCGCCGTGCGCAGCGCCCGCGATCCGGCGCCGAGCGCGAGGTCGGCCGCCACCGCCAACTCGCGCGGCAGGCCACGCGCGCCGGCAAGCGGCACGAGGTCCGTCCCCGGGGATCCTTGGGACGTGTCGTCCATCGACGCGCCGAATGTACCGCGCGCGGCGGCACGCGCGGAGGATTACCGTTGCGTCATGGCAGAGTCGGCGGATACCGCGGCACCCGTTCGGATCGACAAGTGGCTGTGGGCGGCGCGGCTCGCGAAGACTCGCCCGCTTGCCGCAGAGGCGGTCAGAGGCGGGCACGTCGAGGTCAACGGGCGGCGCGTGCCGCCGGGCAGGAGAGTCGCGGTGGGCGACCGCGTGGAGGCGACGATCGGCGGCGTGAGGCGCGTCGTGCTCGTGCGCGGGACGGCTGAGCGGCGCGGGCCGGCGAGCGTCGCCGCGACGCTCTACGAGGAGACGCGGGAGAGCGTCGCCGAGCGTGAGCGGCTCGCCGAGCAGCGGCGGATCGAGCGGGCGATCGGGGACGGCCTGCCCGGCGGCCCCGGCGGCGGCCCGCGCCCGACCAAGCGCGACCGCCGCCGGCTCGATGCCGGGAGCTCTACGCCGTCGCCGACGGGCGGCCGCGGGCGCCGTACGCGGCGAGGCCGTAGATGATGAGGATGTCGACGGCGAAGATCGCCAGCGACAGGAACGGATAGGCGGGGATCGACAGCAGCGCGCCGATCGCGCTGATGCTCGCGGCGAAGATGCCGAATATCGCGCCGAAGGCGCCGCCGGCCCAGATCGAGAAGGCGGCGAGCACCTCGAGGATGCCGACGATCAGCAAGATCCAGCCCCATGTCTTCAGCGAGCTGACGACGAACTCGGTATGGCCCGCGAAGAACTTCGAGTTGTCGATCGCCGCGATGCCATAGACGATGTTGAGGATCCCGGCGATCAGGATCATGATCCCCGCGAAGAGGATCCAACCACTGCCCTCTTGCTCGTTCACAGCTCCTCCTTTGTCCGAGGGCTGTTGCGCCGAAAGGAGGCGCAACGAGCGCAGTATTGCGGCGGGATCGGTCAGGTCGAGTGTCTGGCAGAAAGCCGGCGCGTCGGCGCTTACGCCCGCCGATGCGCCTCGGCAAGCCGGAGCAGCAGCTCGTCGCGCTGCTCGGCCAGCTCGGCCGCGCCGAGCAGGCGCGGCCGCGGCGTGCGTGGGCGGGGCGCGGTGGCGTCGCCGGCGGGGGTCGCGTCGCGCGGCGTGAGGCCGGCGAGCGCGTGCTCGAGCGCCGCGATCTGCGCGCGCAGGCGGCGGCGGGTCGCGGCCTCGTCGTCGGCCTTGGCGGGCGCTGCGGACGTCGCCGGCGCCTCGCCCCCGACGTAGAGCGCGGCCGCCAGCTCGCGCGGGTCCAGTCCGGCCGCGCGCGCCGCACGGGCAGCGTCGGCCGTCAGCTGCGCCAGCGCGCCACGGCCGCCTGTCTCGCCGCCGCCGGTCACGAACGTGCCGCTGCCGTGGCGCGTCGAGACGAGCCCGTCGTGCTCCAGTCGCTGGTAGACGGCGCGCACGGTGTTCGCGTTCACGCCCGTCTCGGCGGCGAGCCGGTGCAGTGCAGGCAGGCGGTCGCCGGCGGCGAGCGTCCCGGCGAGGATCCGCGCGCGCAGCGCCCAAGCGAGCTGCACACCCAGGGGGACGTCCGCGTCCCGGTCGAGCGCGATCTCGAGCGTGTCGCTGGTGCCGGAGGCCACGTCGATACCGTAGCGCTGCCGGCGCGCGGTGTGCCATGGCCATGGCAGACAGCGGCCGGGCCCCCGCCCTGCGGCTAGCATTGGCGGCCGTGCCGGCAACCGTCTCGTGGATCTCCTTCACGCCCGTGAAGGGGCTGCGCGTGCGCGAGCTGCAGGAGGCCGAACTGACGGCCGACGGGATCCCCGGCGACCGCGCGTTCTTCCTCGTCGACCCAGTGGGGACGCTGGTGAACGGCAAGCGGCTCGGTCCGCTCGTGACGGTCGTCGCCGACCACGACGCCGCGACAGGACGGCTGGCGCTGCTGTTCCCCGACGGGCGCGAGGTCGCCGCCGACGTGGAGCTGGGCGAGCCCGTCGACGTGCGCTTTCACCGGATCGCCCTGCGCACGCGAGCGGTCGGCGGGCCGTTCTCGGAGGCGCTGTCCGAGCACGTGGGCGTGCCCCTGCGACTCGTCGCCGCGCCGCCCGAGCGACCGGGGGTCGACCGCGGGCGCGACGGCGCGGTCACGCTGCTCTCGCGCGCGTCGCTGGAGCGGCTGCGGCAGGAGAGCGGCGGCGACGGGGAAGTCGACCCGCGCCGCTTCCGCATGACGTTCGGGATCGACGGCGTCGTGGCACACGAGGAGGACGGGTGGCGCGGGCGCGAGCTGCGGATCGGCGCGGCGCTGCTGCGTGTGACGGGCAACGTCGGGCGCTGTGTCGTGACGACGCGAGACGCCGACACCGGCGTCGTGGACTTCCCGACGCTTCACCACCTGCAGGCCTACCGCGGCGACGACGCGATCGAGACGACCGAGCCGCTGCCGTTCGGCGTCCACGCGCGCGTGCTCGAGCCGGGGCGCGTGCGCGTCGGCGACGCCGTGACGCCCTCCGCCTGACGAGCTACGCGGCGAGCGCCCGCAGCCCGACCTCGCCCAGCTCGCGCGGGGCGCGCAGCTGCTCGGCGCCAGGCGGCCGCGCGCCGTAGCCCCAGCCGGCGTGCAGGAAGCGCATGCCCGCCGCGCGGGCGGCGAGCCCGTCGACGTCCATGTCGCCGACGAACACGCTCTCGCGCACGCCGACGCCCGCCTCGCTCGTCGCGACCAGCAGCGGGTACGGCGCCGGCTTGCCTGGGCAGCCCCGCTCGGGCGTCTGCACCGTCGCGAAGTCGACGTCGAACTGCGCCAGCGTCCAGGCCGTCTGCGAGCGTGCCTTCGAGGTCACGACGCCGAGCTTGACGCCGCGCTTGTCGAGCCGCGCGAGCGCGGTGTGGATCCCCGGGAAGGCTGGCACGCGCGGCGCCTCGCGCAGCGCGGTGGCGCGGAAGACGCGCTCGATCTCGTCGGCCTGGGCGCTCAGCTCCAGCCGCTCGAGGATGTCGCGGAACGGGCGCCCGATCTCGCGGAAGTAGGCGTCGAACGGCGTGCTGACGCCGCAGTCGTGCTGGACCGCCCGCCACGCCGTCTCCATTGCGTCCCGCGAGTCCACCAGGACGCCGTCCAGATCCAGTAGAACGAGCGCGGGCTCGGAAACCGCGATCGCCCCCTCAGAGGACCGAGAGTTCCCGCATCACCGACAGGACCTCGTCTCTGCGGATCTCGTCGAGCGGCGTCAGCGGCAGGCGCGTCGTCGGCGAGGCGATCACGCCCTTCGCCGCGAGGATCTCCTTGTAGCAGCGTATGTAGGCGTTCTTGGCGGTGATGCAGACGCCGACCGCCGGCACGACCTTGCCGAGCTGCAGCCTGCGCGCGGCGGGCAGGTCGCCGGCCTCGAACGCGCGATGGATGCCGGCGATCGCCTCGGGGTCGACGTTTCCCCACCCGACCGTCGAGCCGACGGCGCCGTGGCGCAGCCCCATCAGCATCATCAGCTCGTCGCCCGCGAGCGGCTCGACCACCGGCGCGCCGGCGCGCATCGCGCCGACCTTCGCCGGGTCGGGGATCGACATCTTCACGTAGCGGATGTTCGCCGCGCGCTCGTTGAGCGAGCGGACGCGCTCGACGCTCAGCTCGATCCCGGCGCCTCCGTCGTAGACCATCAGCGGCACGTCGACCGCGTTGGCGACCGCGAGGAAGTGCGCGTCGATCGCCTCCGGCGCGTGCGCGAAGTAGTAGGGCGGCTGGAGCATCACGCAGTCGGCGCCCAGCTCCTGGGCGTGGCGCGCCAGTTCGATCGAGACGCTCGTCGCGCTGTTGCCGATCCCGAACGTGAGCGGCACGCGTCCGCGCACCTGCTCGGCGATCAGCGTCATCAGCCGCGCCTGCTCGTCGACCGAGAGCGTGAAGCACTCGCCCGTCGTCCCGCCGCCGACGATGCCGTCTATGCCGGCGCCGATCACGTACTCCAGCAGCGCCGCGAGCGAGCGCTCGTCGACCTCGCCGTCCTCGTCGAACGGGGTCAGCAGCAGCAGCTGCGCGCCGCTGAGGCGGCGATGGCCGTTGGACGCGCTCATGCGAACGCCACCAGCGCCTTGCCTGCGGCCGGGGCGGTGAAGAGGTCGCTCGGTTCGGCGAGCGCCGTGAAGTCGTGCACGTCGGTGATCGCGCGCGGCAGGTCGATCGGCGTGTCGGAGACCATCGCGATCGCCGGCGCGAAGTCCTCGTAGAAGGTCTCGCCGCTGCCGACGATGCGCAGGTCGCGCAGGCAGATCTCGCTCGGCTTGATCGGGATCGGGCCGAGGTCGGCGAAGTTGCCGATCTCGATCAGCGTGCCGCTCCAGGCGAGCAGCTGCAGGCCGGCGGCGAAGGCGGTCGGCGTGCCGGCGGCGTCGACCACGAGCGGCGCCTGATGCGCAACCTCGCTCGTGTCGGGCACCGTCGCGAAGCCGAGCTGCTCGGCCAGCGCGCGCCGCCCGGCGTCGCGCTCGACGACCGTGGCGCGCCCGCCGGAGGCGTGGATCGCGACGGCCGCGACGATGCCGATCGCGCCGAAGCCGAGCACCAGCCCGTCCATTCCGGTCGGCACGTAGTCCGACCCGAACGCCTTGCGCAGCGCGCTCAGCACGCACGCGAGCGGCTCGGCGAAGACCGCGCGCTCGCGC
>CAZGJV010000026.1:6965-43518 GCA_964525715.1 uncultured Conexibacter sp.
GCGCAGCGCGCTCAGCACGCACGCGAGCGGCTCGGCGAAGACCGCGCGCTCGCGCTGCGTGGCCTCCGGCACCAAGTACACGCGCGAGCCGGCGCGCAGTTCCATCAGCGGCGCGAAGCCGCCGGTCAGGCCGTCGCCCGCCATCGTGAGCCCGTAGCACGGGCGGTCGAGGCAGCGATCGGCGCGCGCGCAGCCCTCGCAGTCCCCGCACGGCACCCCGGGCGCGACGAGCACGCGGTCGCCGACCCTGGGAGCGACGTCGGCCACGAGCCCGTGGTCGTCCGGCAGGCGCATCAGGCGGCCTATCACCTCGTGCCCGAGCAGCTGCGGCGTCGGCACCGACAGGCGCCCGGCGTAGATGTGGTGATCGGTCCCGCAGACGCCGGTCGTCTCGACCTGCAGCAGCGCGCCGTCGCTCGGCACGGCGCGCTCGGCAGCCCGCACCGAGCCGGGCCCGTGCAGCTCGACGACGCGCACGGTCGTGCGCGAGGACAGCTGCTGCGGCCCCGAAGCATTAATTGATGGCACAGTTCATCGCACCTCGTACGAGGCCGCTGCTGCGGCATGCATCCCCGATTGGCGGCCGCCGCATCCCCCAATAAGACGAAGGCGACCTGCGGCCAGCCTACACCGCCGTCACGAGCGAATGCAAACCAGATGCGCCGGTCTCGCCGCCGTACAGCGCACGGTGGGCCACACGTTGACCGGGCCCCTCGGGCCTCGCTATGATCGGTCGCGAGCCGGCCAGGGGGTGGCGGCTCAAGGCAGTTGCGAGCGTCCGTAGCTCAACTGGTCAACGGCCGAATAAATAGACGCGTACTGCGATGGCGGGCGTGAGCCTTTCTAGCTGGGGGACTTGATTTCTCGGTGGCTCTTGTCGCTTCGGCGGCCCTCGTTCAGAGCCTCGTGTCGAACGTCAGCCCAAGAGCATCGGTTTTAGGGGCCGAAGGTTGCGGGTTCGAATCCCGTCGGGCGCACTGCAACGGAAAAGAACAGACAGGTCACCGTCGTCGGGACTCCGAGCGCCCGGCGACCCACTGGGAGTGACGACGCACCACCACCAACAAGGCCGAACGGGGGAAGCATGGCCTCTCAAAGCGTGACACCGGACTACGTGCCGGCGACGGTCGAGGAGCGCTGGCAGCGTGCATGGCAGGAGGCGGAGGCGTTCAAGACGCCCACCTCGGGCCCGCGCGAGCGCGCGGCGTACATCTTCTCGGCCTGCCCGTTCACGTCCGGCAGCGCACACATGGGCCACATCCGCAGCTACTCGATAAGCGACGCCTACGCGCGCTACCTGCGGATGAGCGGCCGCGACGTCCTCTTCTCGATCGGCTTCGACGCGTTCGGCCTGCCGAGCGAGATCGGCGCGATCAAGAACGAGCTGACGCCGGTCGAGTGGGTCGAGCAGTGCCGCGCGCGCATGCACGCCCAGTTCGACCGGCTCGGCTACTCGTTCGACTGGGAGCGGGAGTGGGTCACCTCCTATCCCGAGCTCTACAAGTGGACGCAGTGGCTGTTCCTGCTGCTGCTCAGACGCGGCCTCGTCTACCACGCCGAGGGCCAGGTCGACTGGTGCGACAACTGCAGAACCGTGCTCGCGTCGCTGCAGGTCGAGGACGGCGCCTGCTGGCGCTGCCACGAGCCGGTGAGACTCATACGCCGCTCGCAGTGGTATCTCGGCGTCAGCGAGTACCTGCCGGAGAACGAGCGCGGGATCGAGCTGCTCGACGGCTGGAACGCGGCCGGCGTCGCGGCGCAGCGCACGATGCTCGGGCGCGTGGACGGCGTCGAGCTCGACGCCTCGACGCTCGACGGCGTGCCTCTGACCGTCTTCACGCCGTACAAGGACGCGGTCGACAGAGCCGAGTTCGTGATGCTCTCACCGAGCCACCCGGACATCGACGCGTGGGCGATGGACGAGGAGATCCGCGCGCAGCTCGAGCGCGTGCGGCGCGCCGGCGTGCAGCGCGACGACCGCAGCGCCGAGGCCGCGCCGCTGATCCAGACCGGCCGCGCGCTCGCGATCCCCGGCTTCGCGAAGCCGTTGCCGGTCGTCATCACGCCGGCGGTCGACGACCGCTTCGGCCATACGGCGGTGCTCGGGATCCCGGACGCCGACAAGGTCGACGCGCGCCTCGCGCCGCGCGTGAGAGCGGCCGCCTCGCTGGGCTGGAAGCTGCCGTCCGGCAGGCCGAAGCTGCGCGACGCGGCCCGCTATCGCGCGCGCGACTTCCCCGTCTCGCGCCAGCGCGCGTGGGGCGCGCCGATCCCGCTCGTGCACTGCGACGCCTGCGGGACCGTTCCCGTCCCCGAGGACCAGCTGCCGGTGCGCCTGCCCGACGACCTGCGCCCGACCGGCGAGGGCAACGCGCTCGCCGAGCGCGAGGACTTCATCGCGACGACGTGCCCGCAGTGCGGGGCCGCGGCTCGCCGGGAGACGGACACGCTCGACTGCCACGTCGACGGCCTGTGGCAGTGGCTGCCGTTCAGCGTGCCGGCCGCCGAGCGCGAGTCCTCGATGTTCACGAGCGAGGAACTGAGACGCTGGCTGCCCGTCCACATCGTCATCTGGGGTGCCGACGGCGGCGGCTCGATGTTCGACCAGCGCATGACCGCGAAGGTGCTGCGCGACGCGGACGTGCTGCCGCACCTGACCGAGGGCGAGCCGCACCAGAGGGTCCTGATGCACGAGATGGTCCACCTCGACGGGCGCAAGATGTCCAAGCACCTCGGCAACGTGGTGGACCCCGACGCGCTGCTGGAGCGGGTCGGGGCGGACACCGTCCGGCTCGCGGTGCTGTACGCGGCGGCGCCGACGAACATCCTCACCTGGACCGACCAGGCGCTGCAGTACTGCCACAAGTGGCTGCACAACTTCTGGGAGTACGCGCTGCCGCGGCTGGAGGGCGCGGGCGCGGTGCCGGCCCCGGACGAGGAGGAGGGCGCGGCGAAGCTGCGCAGGCGCCTCGACAACTGGCACGGCGTCGCCGTGCGGCGCATCACCGAGAACATGAAGGGGCTCGAGACGCACCGCGCGGCGCGCAACGTGATGACGCTCGTGGAGCGCGTCAGAGACTTCGAGCGGCGGGTGCTGAGACAGCAGGATGCGCTGACGCCGAGCGACCAGCACGCGCTCCAGCGGGCGCTGCTCGACGCGGTGATCATGCTCGCGCCGCTGGCGCCGCACATCGCGGAGGAGTTGTGGTCGGCCGCCGGGCAGGAGGGGCTCGTCTGCAACGCGGCGTGGCCGGCCGCCGCCGCCGTTTCGTAGTCCTCGGCACATGCCATGCTGGGGGACGTGCCTTCGCGTCCCCCAGCGGTCCTGGCGGTTCTGCTCGTGGTGTTCGCGGCGCTCGGCGCATGCGGGAGCGCGCCGGCCGGCACCGGCGGCGCCGCGGCCGCTCGCTCGACGGGCGTGAAGCTGACGCGGATCGGGAGCTTCTCCTCGCCGGTGTACGTCGCTCAGGCGCCGGGCGATCCGCGGCGGCTGTTCGTCGTGGAGCAGGGCGGGAAGGTGCGGGTCGTACGCGACGGGCACGTGCTGCCGGCGCCGTTCCTCGACCTCACGCGGTTGGTGGTGAGCGGTGGGGAGCAGGGGCTGCTGTCGATCGCCTTCGCGCCCGACTATGCGACGAGCGGCCGCTTCTACGTCGACTACACGGACGTGAACGGGAACACGCGCGTGGTCGAGTACCGGCGCGGCTCCTCGCCGGACCGCGCGAACGCGCGCAGCGCGCGGCTCGTGCTGTTCCAGCGCCAGCCGCAGCCCAACCACAACGGCGGGCAGCTGCAGTTCGGACCTGACGGCTTCCTGTACGTCGGGTTCGGCGACGGCGGCTCGGAGGGCGATCCGCACGGGCGGATCGGCAACGGCCAGAGCCTTGCGACGCAGCTCGGCAAGATCCTGCGGATCGACCCGCTGGCGAGCGGCGGCTACCGCGTTCCCGCCGGCAACCCATTCGTGGGCCGCCGCGGCGTGGTGCCGACGATCTACGCCTATGGCCTGCGCAACCCGTGGCGCTTCTCGTTCGATCGTGCGACCGGAAACATGGTCATCGGCGACGTCGGGCAGGACACGCTGGAGGAGGTCGACTTCCGTGTGCGCGGGACCGCGCGCGGGGTCAACTTCGGCTGGCGCGCGTACGAGGGGACGCGGGTCGAGGACCCGTCGCTGCACATCCACGGCGACGTCAAGCCGGTGCTGGAGTACACGCACGCCGCCGGGGGGTGCGCGGTCACCGGCGGCTACGTCGTGCGCGACCCGCGGCTGCCGGCGCTCGCCGGCCGCTACGTCTACGGCGACTTCTGCGTCGGCAACCTGCTGAGCGCGCGGCTGACCCAGCACGGCTCGAGCGCCCGTCACGCGATCGGCCTGCACGTCGCGTCGCTGTCGTCGTTCGGCCAGGACGACGCCGGGCGTGTGTACGCGGTCTCGCTCAACGGCCCGGTCTACCGGCTCGATCCGCGATGAGCGCGCTGGAGCGCCACGACGTCGCCGCGATCCGCGCCGGGAACCCGAGTCCGTTCACGCTGACCGGCACGAACACGTACGTCGTCGGCCGCGAGCGCGCGTGGGTGATCGACCCGGGTCCGGCGCTGCCGGAGCACGTCGAGGCGGTCGCGGCGGAGGTCGAGCAGCGCGGCGGCCTCGCCGGGATCGCGCTCACGCACGACCATCCCGACCACGCCGAGGCGGTGCCGGCGCTGCGCGAGCGGCTCGGCGGCGCGGCGCCGCTCGCGGGGATGCGCGGCGCGGTCGAGCTGCCGCTGTCGGACGGCGACCACGCCGGTCCGCTCGAGGCGCTCGCGACGCCCGGCCACGCGCCCGACCACCTCACCTACCTGTTCGCCGACCTCGCCTTCACCGGCGACGCCGTGCTCGGCGAGGGCAGCGTCTTCGTCGCGCCCGATCCCGGCGCGCTCGCCGGCTACCTCGCCGGCCTGGAGCGCCTGCGCGAGCGCGCGCCCACACTCATCTGCCCCGGCCACGGCCCGCTCGTCGAGGACCCGCAGGCGAAGATCGCCGAGTACGTCGAGCACCGCCGCGCCCGCGAGCGCGCGCTGCTCGCCGCGGTCGCCTCCGGCGCCCGCACAATCGACGAGCTGCTCGACGCCGCCTGGTCCGACGCGCCGCCATTCCTGCGTCCCGCCGCCACCGTCACCCTCGCCGCCCACCTCGACAAGCTCGCCGACGAGGGGCGACTGCCGGAGGACGTCGAGCGGCCGGCGCGGCCGCCGTGGTTGCCTTGACGGCTCACATGTCCTGCGCGCGCCGGAGCGCCGCTCGCACCGCGGCGACGACCGCCGCCGGCTGCGCCACCAGGTCGCCGTGCATGAAGCGCAGCACCGCGAAGCCCTTGAGCTGCAGGCGGTTCGTCTTGTCGCGGTCGCGCGCCGCCGCCTGGCGGTCGCCGTGGTGCGCCCAGCCGTCCAGCTCCACGACGACTCTCGCAGCCGGCCACAGCGCGTCGACTCTGTAGCCGCGCAACGGCGCGTTGAGCAGCGGACGGGGAAGGCCGGCGGCGAGCACGAGGTCGAGGAAGCGCTCCTCCAGCTCCGACAGGAGCAGGGCGGCGCCGGCTGTGCGGTGGGCGTCGAGGGCGGCGCGCAAGCGCCGGTGGCTGTGCCCGTGCCGGCCCGCCGTGCGGCGCAGCGCCCGCTCGACCGCTGCGACGTCGAGCAGTCCCTTGCGGTCCGCTTCGCCGAGCGTGGCTGCGAGCTGCGCCGCGGTCAGCAGCGGTGCGACGTCCACGAGCGTGCGCGCGGGTGATGTGACCGGCACGCCGCGCACCGTCTCGACCTCGTCTGCCTCCAGCTCACGACGCGGGTAGACCCACAGCGCCGGTGTGCTCGCCGCGTCGGTCGGCGTCGTGACGCTCACCTTCCGCGACTCCGGCGCCTTGCGGATGCCGTGCAGCGCCGCGGCGTCGCGGTGGCTCAGCGCGGCGCCCGGCCCGGCCGCCAGGACCGCCGCGAGCCATCTTCCCTCGGCGCTCAGATGCCGGTGGCCGAACGCGTAGACGCCGCGGTGAAGCGGGGCGAGGAGGCCACGAGAGATGCGGCGGTCGATCGCGTGCCGGTCGACCCCGAGCGCGCCAAGCTGACGCCGGGTAACCACTCCGTGCTGGCTGTTCGCCAGCTCCGCGATCGCCATGTCCGTCGCAGCACTGCGGCTCTCGCCTCGCATACCGAGGTGAGAGCCGCAGTGCTCCCGTTATTCGCCCCCCAGCCGCTGCTTTGCCAGCGCGTTGGCGGCGATGAGCGGCGTCGTGCTGGTGGCGTCGGCGGCGTCGAGGACCTGCGCGAGCGTGTCGCCGATGGCGCGGCAGTCGCGGCGGGCGACGGCGGGGTCGTAGCCTTCGCGGCGCAGCTCGACGGCGATGTTGACGATGCCGCCGGCGTTGACGACGAAGTCAGGCGCCCACAGGATTTCCCGCGCGGCGAGCAGCTCGGCGACGCGCTCGTCGGCGAGCTGGTTGTTGGCTGCGCCGGCGATCGCGCGGCAGCGCAGCTGTGGCACCGAGTCGCTCGTGAAGACGGCGCCGAGTGCGCAGGGGGAGAGCACGTCGACCTTCGCGGTCAAAGCACGCGCGGGCGTCGTCCAGCGCGCGCCCAGCGCCTCCGCGAGCGCACGCTTGCCCGGGTCGACATCCGTCACGACCAGCCGCGCGCCGGCGCGGGCACAAAGTCTCGCGACGCGCGAGCCGACGTGGCCGAGGCCGAGCACGGCGATGCTGCGTCCTTCGAGTGAGCGGCTGCCGAACAGCCGCTCGCAGACGGTGCGGATCGCCGCCTCGACGCCGATCGCCGTGTATGGGCTCGGGTCGCCCGAGCCGCCGCGTGCGGTCGCCAACCCGGTCACGAACTGGGTGCGCTCGGCCATCACCGGCATGTCGCGGCTGCCGATGCCGACGTCCTCGGCGGTCAGGTAGCGGCCGTCGAGCATCTGCACCGCGTCGGCGAAGTCGAGCAGCGCGTCGCGGCGCCGTGCGCCCGTCAGACGCGTGCCCGCCGGCAGCGCGATCACCCCCTTGCCGCCGCCGAGCGGCAGCCCGGCGCACGCGGCCTTGTACGTCATCGCGCGCGAGAGGCGCAGCACGTCGAGCGTGGCGGCGCGCACGTCGTCATACGACCACATGCGACAGCCGCCGAGCGACGGCCCGCGCACGGTCGAGTGGATCGCGACCATCACGGGCAGGCTGGAGCGCCGCCCGCGGTGGACGTACAGCTCCTCGTGGTCGAGTGGGGGCAGCAGGCGGTCGATGGCGGCGCGACGTTATCAGCGCGCGTGCGCCAACTCACGGCGCTCGTGCCCGCGTTCAGCGGCGCGGCTGGTACGTCGCGCCACCGGTGCTCGCCGACGTCGGCGGCGTCGTGGGGGCCGGCGCGGTGCTCGCAGCCGGGTCGGCGCTCGTCGCCGGCGCGGCGGGATCCGGCGGCGGGGGAGTCGCAGGCGCGCTGTCGTCTGCGGGCGCGGGGGCCGGTGGTGGCGCGCTCGAGGAGCCGCTCGTCGCGCCGACGACCGGTCCGCTCCCGTCCGGCGCCGTGCCGGCGTCGGGCGCTGGCGTCACCGGATCGGTGGAGCTGGCGGGCGGATCGACCGGCGCCGCCGCACCGCCGTTGGCGGGACCTGTCGCGGCCGGGTCGAGCGTGGGAGGGGGTACGACGACTGCCGTACCGAAGACACCCGGCACGATCCGCAGCTTGAGCCGCATCGCGGCGTCATGCCGCAGCTGGGCGGCGGGTGCGCCGCTCGCGAAGGGGGTCTGCAGTGCGGCGTGCGGCAGCACGAGGACGTGCCGGATCGCAGCCGGCGGGGCTTGCGCGACGAGCGACTGGTGCACCTCGACCGCTCCGCCGGCGCTCACGACCGCGACTGCGACCGCCGCCGCGATGTGCGAGACGCCGATGCCCGCGGCGCCGACGCCGGCTGTCGCCGCGGCCGCGCCGCCGCCGGCCGCCGTCGCGGCGGCTGCGCCGCCCACCGCCGTGCCGCCGGCGCCACCGCCCGCGACGCCTGTGCCGCCGCCACCGCCCACGACTCCGAGCAGCTTCGCGACGAGCGCCGCGGGTCCGACCGCCGGCACGAGCGCCGCGAGGCGCGCGTCGAGCGCGCGCAGCTCTCTGCGGTAGGCGCCGCAGGCCTTGCAGTCGTGCAGATGCCGGCGCACGAGGCCGCTCGCGCGCACGCCGCGCTCGTGCGCGTCGGCGAGGTCGGCGCGGATCGCCGCGCACGCGGTGTCGCGCGCCTCGGCCGCCTGCGCGAGCCCGATGCGCGCGCGCACGAGCAGCGACTTGACGGCGGGCACGGTCACGTCGAGTGCGGCCGCGAGGTCCTGGTAGGCCATCCCGGACATCTCGCGCATCAGCAGAGCGGAGCGCTGCTGCTCGGGCAGCCGCTGCACGTCGGCGACGAGGCGCCGCAGCGACTCGCGCCGCTCGACCGCGTCCATCGGATCCGAGGACGGCGCCTGCACCAGCTCAAGGACCTCCGACGGCGCCGGGTGGGCGGGGCCGATCCCGGCTGCACGGCGCAGCTCGTCGATGCAGCGGTTGTGCGCGATGCGGTAGAGCCACGCGCGCAGCGAGACGTCGCGGTCGTTCGCGCGCAGCGCACCGTGTGCGCGCACGAACACGTCCTGCAGCACGTCCTCGGCATCGGCGCGCGAGCCGCCGAGCATCTGCCGCGCGTACGCGAACAGGCGCGTGCGGTAGCGGTCGTGGATGACGCGGAACGCCTCGTCGCTGCCGGCGCGGAACAGCCGCACGAGCTGCTCGTCCGAGCGCAGGCGCAGCAGCGGGCCGGCTGCGATCCGTGCTCCGGACGCTCGTCCGGGCGCGAGCCCTGCGGGTGCTGCGGTCGCTGGGATGGTTGACGCCTCCACGCTGCCTCCTTGAACGCTCAACGGAGCGTACAGCGCAGAGTTGCGGAAGTCCCGCGATTTAGGCCAAGTTGGCCATAACGTGCTTGATCTGCGTGTAGTCCTCGAAGCCGTACTTGGACAGATCCTTGCCGTAGCCGGACTGTTTGAAGCCGCCGTGCGGCATCTCGGACACAAGCGGGATGTGGTCGTTGATCCAGACCGCGCCGAAGCGCAGCGCCTTCGCCATCCGCAGCGCGCGGCCGACGTTCTGCGTCCACACCGAGGAGGCGAGCCCGTACGGCGTACCGTTCGCCCACGCGATCGCCTCCTCCTCGTCGGAGAAGCGCTGCACGGTGATGACCGGGCCGAAGATCTCGCGCTGGATCATCTCGTCGTCCTGGCGCAGGCCGGCGACGACGGTCGGCTCGTAGTAGAAGCCGGGCAGGTCGGCGTTGCGGCCGCCGGTCACGACCTCGGCGTTGTCCGGGCGCCGCTCGAGGAAGCCGCCGACGCGCTCGCGCTGGCGCGCCGAGTTGACCGGCCCGAGCGTCGTGTCGGGCGACAGCGTGTCGCCGAGCACGAGTCCCTGCGCCTGCGTCGCGAGGCCGGCGACGACGTCGTCGTGCACGCCCGGGCCGGCGAGCACGCGCGTCGCGGCGGTGCAGTCCTGGCCGGCGTTGTAGTAGCCGGTGCCCGCGATCGTCTCGAGCGCGACCTCCAGGTCGGCGTCGTCGAACACGACGACCGGCGCCTTGCCGCCCAGCTCCAGATGGACGCGCTTGAGCGTGTCGGCGGCCGCGCGCGCGATCCACTTGCCGGTGTCGACCGAGCCGGTCAGCGACACCATGTCGACCTCGGGGTGCGTCACGAGCGCCTGCCCGGCCGGGTCGCCGTGGCCGGCGATCGCGTTCAGGACGCCTCTCGGCAGGAACTCCGCCGCCAGCTCGGCCAGCCGCAGCGTCGTCAGCGGCGTCGTCTCGGCCGGCTTGAGCACGACCGTGTTGCCGGCGGCGAGCGCGGGGGCGATCTTCCAGATCGCCATCATCAGCGGGTAGTTCCACGGCGCGATCTGGCCGACGACGCCGATCGGCTCGCGCCGGATGATCGACGTGTGGTCGGCCATGTACTCGCCGGCTGCGACGCCCTCGAGCATCCGCGCGGCGCCCGCGAAGAAGCGCAGGTTGTCGACCGCGACGGGGATCTCGTCCGCCTTCACGTTCTCGATCGGCTTGCCGGCGTCGAGCGCCTCCAGCTCGGCCAGCTCGTCGCCGTGCGCCTCGACCGCGTCGGCGATCTTCAGCAGCGCGTACGAGCGCTCGCCGGGCGTGGCACCGGCCCAGCCGTCGAACGCGCGACGGGCCGCTCTCACGGCGCGGTCGACGTCGGTCGCGTCGGACAGCGGAGCGCTGGCGATCTGCTCGCCGGTCGCCGGGTTGAGGATCGGCTCGCTGCGGCCCTCGACCGGGTCGACGTGCTCGCCGTCGACGAAGTTGCGCAGCGTGCGGGTGACGGTCGCCATGGCGGATCGCTCTCCTTTGGGTGACTTGTCCGGAACGTACCCGATGTGACGTCGTCCGAAGGCGTCCGCTTGCGGTCGCCGGCGGACGAAAGCCGATATGGACGAATCGGGTGCTCGCGCTGCGCCGATCCGTAGCGCACCGCAGCGGTCCGCGTGGCGAATGAGGATTTGCCGGCTGGCACGGCGCCGATAGGTTTCGCGCCATGGACGCGATCCACGCCGAGGGGCTGACGAAACGCTACGGCGCCACGCTCGCGCTCGACCGCCTCGACCTGAGCGTGCAGGCCGGCGAGGTGTACGGCTACCTCGGCCCCAACGGCGCCGGCAAGACCACCACGATCCGTCTGCTGCTGGGCCTGCACCGGGCGACCGCCGGCCAAGCGTCGCTGTTCGGGCTCGACGCCTGGGGCGACTCCGTCGCCGCCCACCGCCACGTCGCCTACGTCGCGGGCGAGCCGTTCCTGTGGCCGTCGCTGACGAGCGCCGAGACGTTCGACTTCCTCGCGCGCGTGCGCGGCAGCGACGACCCCGCCTACCGCGACGTGCTGATCGAGCGCTTCCGCGTCGACCCGGACAAGAAGGTGCGTGCCCTGTCGAAGGGCAACCGCCAGAAGGTCCAGCTCGTCGCGGCCTTCGCGAGCCGCGCGGACCTGCTCATCCTCGACGAGCCGACGAGCGGGCTCGACCCGCTGATGGAGGTCGCCTTCCGCGAGACCGTGCACGAGGCGAAGGAGCGCGGCCAGACGATCTTCCTGTCCTCGCACATCCTCAGCGAGGTCGAGGCGGTGTGCGACCGCGTCGGCATCCTGCGCGGCGGCCGGCTGGTGGACGAGGGCACGCTGCAGCAGCTGCGCCACCTCAGCGCGCACACGGTCGAGGTGACGTTCGACGGGCCGACGCCGCAGCTGCCGCCGCTGGCGGGCGTGGCGGTGGCGGAGGCGGGCGAGAGCGCGCTGCGGCTGGAGGTCACCGGCGCGCTGAGACCCGTCCTGGCCGCCCTCGCCGAGCTGCCGGTCGTCGCGCTCACGAGCCGCGAGCCGTCGCTGGAGGAGATCTTCCTGCATCACTACGACGCGACCGATGGGCGCGTCGGCGGCTAGCGCGCCGGTCGCTGCGGCGGTGGCGGCGACGGCGCCCGCGCGCGGGGCGGCGGGCGCGATCGCGCGCCGCGCGTTCCTCGACGGCCGCGTCCGCACGCTGTCGTTCGCGGCGCTGTTCGCGTTCATGGCGTACGTCAACGTCAACGGCTACGAGCACAGCTTCCCGACGTTGCAGGACCGCCTCAGCTTCGTGCGCTCGTTCGGCAGCGACGCGTCCGTGAAGCTGTTCTACGGGCAGCCGTACGACCTGCTGCACGTGGGCGGCTACGTCGCCTGGCGCGTCGGCGGCTTCGGCGCGATCTTCGCGGCGGCGTGGGGACTGCTGGCCGCGGTGCGCGCGCTGCGCGCCGAGGAGGACGCCGGCCGCTGGGAGCTGCTGCTCGCCGGCGCGATCGACCGGCGGCGTGCGTTCGTCGCAGTGCTCGCGGCGATCGGCGGGGGCGCCGCGGTTCTGTGGGCGGGGCTGTGGCTGGGACTGGTGGGCGGCGGCCTCGCGGCCGGAGGCTCGGCGTACCTCGCGCTCGCGGTCGTCACGCAGGCGTTTGTGTTCGCCGGGATCGGCGCGGTGGTCAGCCAGGTCGCGCCGACGCGGCGGATCGCGCTGGAGCTGGGGATGGCGGTGCTCGCGGTGGCGTTCGTGCTGCGCGTCGTCGCCGACACGTCGTCGGGGGCGGAGTGGCTGCGCTGGGCGACGCCGCTCGGTTGGGCGGAGGATCTGCGCGCGTTCGCTGGTCCACAGCCGCTCGTGCTGCTGCTGCCGCTGGCGGCGACCGGCGCCCTGCTGGCGCTCGCCGCACGGATCGCGCTGCGGCGCGACGTCGGCAGCGGGCTGCTGGCCTCGCGCGACCGCCGCGCGCCGCGGCTGGGGTCGCTCGGCTCGCCGACCGCGCAGGCGCTGCGCGGCGAGCGCGGCAGCCTGATCGGCTGGCTCGTCGGCGTCGGCCTGTTCGCGCTCGTGATCGGCGTGATCTCGACGACGTTCCAGACGGTGAGACTCCCCGAGAGCGTCCGGAGAGAGCTGGCGCGCTTCGGCGCGAACGTGCTCACGCCGAGTGGGATCCTCGGCTTCTACTTCCTCTTCTTCGTGCTCGCGATCAGCCTGTTCGCGTGCACGCAGGTCGTCGCCGCACGGCGAGAGGAGGCCGGCCAGCAGCTCGAGACGCTGCTCGCGCTGCCGCTCGGCCGGCGGCGCTGGCTCGCGGGGCGGCTCGCGATCGCGGGCGGCGGCGCGGTCGTGCTCGCGCTGACGGCGGCGCTGCTGGCATGGGCGGGAGCGCGCTCGCAGGGCGCCGACGTCTCGCTGCCGGACATGCTGGGCGCGGGCGCGAACTGCCTCCCGACGGCGCTGCTGTTCCTCGGCCTCAGCGCGCTCACGTTCGCCGCCTGGCCGCGCGCAACGAGCGGGATCGCCTACGGGCTCGTGAGCCTGGCGTTCGTCTGGCAGCTGTTCGGCGCCGCGCTCGGCGTGCCGGCATGGCTGCTCGGCGTCTCACCCTTCCACCACGTCGGGCTCGTCCCGGCGCAGCCGTTCAAGGGCCTCGCCGCCGCGATCATGCTCGCGCTCGCTGCCCTCGCGCTCGCCGGCGCGATGGCGCTGTTCGCGCGGCGAGACCTGACGGGGGAGTAGGGGCCCGCGAAGCCGGGAAGGTTTCGCGGCCCGCCGGTACCCTTCGCAGGCATGGACCCCGCCAACGGCGTCGGCATCCCGCTCGCGCTCGTCGCGGGGCTCGTGTCGTTCCTGTCGCCGTGCGTGCTGCCGCTCGTGCCGGGCTACATCTCGGCGGTCGCGGGCGTCACGCCCGAGGAGGCGCGCGGGGGCAGCGCGCTGGGAGCGCGGCGCGTGCTCGTGCCGAGCCTGCTGTTCGTGCTGAGCTTCTCGACGATCTTCATCCTGCTCGGGCTCGGAGCGACCGCCGTCGGCGCGACGCTCGACGACCACAAGCAGACGCTGCAGAAGGTCTCCGCCGTGTTGATCGTCGCGATGGGCGTGTTCTTCGTCGCGACGCCGTTCGTCACGCGCCTGAACCGCGAGTTCCACGTCAGCGGCCTGATGCAGCGCGCCGGCAGGGGCGGCCCGATCATCGCCGGGGCGGCCTTCGCGATCGCCTGGACGCCGTGCATCGGCCCCACGCTCGGCGCGATCCTCAGCGCCGCGGCGCTGTCCAACTCGGCGTCGCACGGCGCTGTGCTGCTGGCGTTCTACTCCGCCGGTCTCGCGATCCCGTTCCTGCTCACCTCGCTCGCGTTCGGCAGCATGACGAGCGCCTTCGGCGTCGTGAAGCGCCACTACGGCGTCGTGATCGGAGCCGGCGGCGTCGTGCTGATCGCGATGGGCGTCCTGCTGTGGACCGGCGAGTTCTTCCGCCTCAACGTCGAGGCGCAGAACCTGATGAGCAACCTCGGTCTGGACGTCTGGAACAGCGTCTGAGGCGTTTCCTGCCGCGGAAGCTCTTCCTCGCCGCCCGCTGGCGTGGGAGCATTCGCAGGCATGACCGCCACCAGACGGACGCGCCCCCGCGCGAACCCCCGCGGCCACGTGCGCCAGGCGGCGCGCTCGCCGTTCCCGCCGATCGCCGACTACGCCTTCCTGTCGGATTGCCACACGGGCGCGCTGCTCGCGCCGAACGGGACGGTCGAGTGGCTGTGCGTGCCGCGCTTCGACGCGCCGTCGGTCTTCGGCTGCCTGCTCGACCGCGGCGCCGGCGGCTTCCGCCTCGGGCCCTACGGCATCTCCGTCCCCGGCTCGCGGCGCTACGAGCCGGGCACGAACATCGTCGAGACGACGTGGATGACGCCGTCCGGATGGGTCGTCGTGCGCGACGCGCTGACGATTGGCCCGTGGCGCGACAGCAGCGACCCCGCCGCCCACACGCGCCCGCCCACCGACATGGATGCCGACCGCGTGCTCGTGCGCACGATCGAGTGCATCCAGGGCAGCGTGCAGATCGAGCTGGTGTGCGAGCCGGCGTTCGACTACGCGCGCGCCGAGACGACGTGGGAGGCGGTTGACGGCTATGCGGTCGCCGACGCGACCGACGGTGAGATGACGATCCGCCTCACGAGCGACCTGCTGCTCGGAATCGAGGGCAATCGCGTGCGGGCGCGGCACACGCTGCAGGAGGGCGAGACGCGCTTCTGTGCGCTGTCGTGGGGGGCCGACCTGCACGGGCCGAGAACGACCGAGGAGGCGACGACGATGCTCGATCGCACGTCGCACTTCTGGCGCGGTTGGGTCGACGACGGCCACTTCCCCGACCACCCGTGGCGCGTCTACCTGCAGCGCTCGGCGCTCGTGCTGAAGGGCCTCACGTACTCGCCAACCGGCGCGATGGTGGCCGCGCTCACGACCTCGCTGCCGGAGACGCCCGGGGGCGAGCGCAACTGGGACTACCGCTACACGTGGATGCGCGACGCGACCTTCACGCTGTGGGGCCTGCACGCGCTCGGGCTCGACTGGGAGGCCGACGACTTCATGCAGTTCGTCGCCGACGTGAACCGCAACGGCGACGGCTCGCTGCAGATCATGTACGGGATCGACGGCGAGACGGACCTGACCGAGCAGACGCTCGACCACCTCACCGGCTACGACGGCGCGAAGCCCGTGCGGATCGGCAACGGCGCCTACAACCAGCGCCAGAACGACGTCTACGGCGCGGTGCTCGACTCCGTCTACCTGCACACGAAGCACGGCGGACGTCTGCCGGAGCGGCTGTGGCCGGTGCTCGAGGATCAGGTCAGAGGTGCGATCGACGTCTGGCAGCAGCCCGACCAGGGCATCTGGGAGGCGCGCGGCAAGCCGCAGCACTACGTCTCCTCGAAGCTGATGTGCTGGGTCGCTATGGACCGTGGCGCGCGCCTGGCGGAGATCCACGGCGAGCCGGAGCTGGCGGTCGGATGGCAGGAGCTCGCCGACGAGATCAAGCGCGACATCCTCGAACGCGGCGTGCGCGAGGACGGCGCCTTCCGCCAGCACTACGACACCGACGCGCTCGACGCCTCGACGCTGCTGATCCCGCTCGTGCGCTTCCTGCCGCCCGACGACAGACGCGTCGTGGCGACGGTCAAGGCGATCGCGAGAGACCTGACCGACCACGGGCTCGTGCTGCGCTACAGGGTCGAGGAGACCGACGACGGCCTGCACGGGGAGGAGGGGACGTTCCTGATCTGCTCGTTCTGGCTCGTCGCCGCGCTGGAGGAGATCGGCGAACACCGCCGTGCGAAGGGCCTGCTCGAGAAGCTGCTCACGCACGCCTCGCCGCTGCTGCTGTTCGCCGAGGAGCTCGACGTCCACAGCGGCCGCCAGCTCGGCAACTACCCCCAAGCGTTCACCCACCTCGCCCTCATCAACGCGGTCATGCACGTGATCGAGGGCGAGGACGTGTGATACGTATCGATATATAGCTTTTAAACCTTGCTAAGATCGATATACTGATCTTATGGCGAAACGAACCCGCGCGTACTCGCGCGTCGTCAGAGAAGCGGCAGCGCTGCTCGGCGCACAGGTGAGAGAGGCACGCGTGGAGCGCCGCTGGTCCACGCGCGAGCTCGCGGAGCGCGCCGGGATCAGCACCGGCACGCTGCTGCGAGTCGAGCGCGGCGACCCGACGGTGAGCCTCGGGGTCGCCTTCGACGTGGCATCGCTCGTCGGCGTACCGCTGTACTTCGATGATCGCCCGCGGCTTGCCGGCGAGCTGTCGCGGGTCCGCGAGCGCGTCACGTTGCTGCCGCAGCGAATCCGCGAGCGCAAGGTCGCCGACGATGACTTCTGAGCGGCCGCGCGAGGCGTTCGCGTGGATGTGGCTTCCGGGCGCGACGGAGCCGGTCGTCGCCGGCCGGCTCGACGAGGCCGGCGGCGCGCTCAGCTTCGTCTACGGCAGGAGCTACCTCGCTCGTGAGGACGCCATCCCGCTGTACACGCCGGAGCTGCCGCTGCGGTCCGGGACGATCCGGCCGCTGCCGGGCCTCGACGCGCCCGGCTGCATTCTCGACGCGCGCCCCGACGCATGGGGGCAGCGGGTGATCATGAGCCGGTTGCTCGGCGGCCGGGCGGCCGACGCCGATCCCGCCGACCTCGGCGTGCTCACCTACCTGCTGGAGTCGGACTCCGACCGGATCGGCGCGCTCGACTTCCAGCTCTCGTCTGAGCGCTACGGGCCGCGCGGAGGCGCGGCAGCGACGCTGAGAGAGCTCGCGACCGCCGCTGAGCGCGTCGAGGCCGGCGTGCCGCTCTCGCCGGAGCTCGACGTCGCGCTGCTGCGCGGCACCGCGGTCGGCGGCGCGCGTCCAAAGGCGCTGCTCGACGACGGTCCGCGCAAGCTGATCGCCAAGTTCTCCTCCAGCACGGACACGTTCCCGGTCGTGCAGGGCGAATTCGTCGCGATGGAGCTTGCACACCGAGCCGGCCTCGACGTCGCCCGCGTCGAGCTGACGAGATCGCTCGGCAAGAACGTCCTGTTGATCGAGCGCTTCGATCGCGAGCCCGGCACCGGGACGCGGCGCGCGATCGTCTCGGCGCTGACGATCCTCGAGCTCAATGAGCTGGCGGCGCGCTGGGCCAGCTACGCCGAGCTTGCGCAGGTCATGCGCGCGCGCTTCACGGCGCCTGCCGCGACGCTGCGCGAGCTGTTCGCGCGCATCACCTTCAACGTCCTTGTCGGGAACACGGACGACCACGCCCGCAATCACGCCGCGTTCTGGGACGGGGAGATGCTTGCGCTCACGCCGGCATACGACATCTGCCCGCAGTTGCGGAGCGGCGGCGAGGCCGCTCAGGCGATGGTCATCGGGGACGACAGCGACTCGTTCAAGCTGAGCCAGGTCGCCGGCTGCGTTCGCCGCGCGCACCTCTACCAGCTGACCGAGGCAGCGGCGCGCGAGATCGTGGATCGCCAGATCGACGTCATCCGCACGCAGTGGGACGAGGTCTGCGACCAGGCGCGGCTGCCGCAGGTCGAGCGCCGGCGGATGTGGGGCCGGCAGTTCCTGCATCCCTTCGCGTTGGAAGACTACGCGGCAGCCGAGTTGCGACGATAAGGCAGGGTCTAACCCTCAAGTCGAGGGTTAGGATTAGCTCCGTTATCCCTTACACCACGTGCGTTTTCACGAGGTCGCGCGCGGGGTCGATCTCCCAGCGCGCGGCGAGCGCTTCGAGTGGCTCGTCGAGGCTCCAGCGGTCGGCCAGGGCGGGTCCGTCGTGATCCGGGACGCCGCCCTTGAGCGTCATGCAGTTCGTGTTGTCGCCGATCGCGCGCAGCTCGGCGACCTCCTCCTCGCTGAGGAGGATCTCCGTCGGCAGCGCGGCCAGCTCGGCGCGCTTGTCCTCGACGAGGCGGGCGTCGGGGCCGGCCTCCTGCAGCAGCGTCGGCGCGACGCACCGCACGGGCGCGTGCGCGAGGTTCCACTGACAGGCGAGCTGGAGCAGCGTGAGCCCGTGGCGCTCGGCGATCGGGCACATCCGCTCGATCCGCTCCAGGCCGGACTCGATCCAGCCGGCGGGGCGGAAGGCGCGATGGTCGCGCGGGCCGAGGGCGGCCGGGTCGATCAGGTCCCCGCCGAACAGTCCGCCGTAGTCGACGACGCGCGTGATCAGCTTGACGTTGTGGCGCTCGGCGGCCGGCAGCGCCAGCTCGCCGGGCCACGGCTCGAGCGGGTTGAGGATGATCATCGCCCAGTCGATGCGGTCGCCGAAGCGCTCGAAGCAGTCGATCAGGTCGAGCGTGAAGCCGTTCGCCGGGCCGGGGGCGACGCCGATCAGGTCCGTCAGGCCGGCATCCCGCAGCGCCGCCATCCCGTCCCACACCGCCTCGGACGTGTAGCCGGTGCGGTCGGGGTTGTGCAGCAGCAGCAGGTCGAAGCGGTCGACGCCGCAGCGCTCCAGCGACGCCTCCGTCGCGCGGCGCAGGTACGACGCGTACGCGTCCGGCCCGCGCAGCGACGGGTCGGTGAAGCGCGGGAAGCCCTTCGCGCCCTGGCGCTCGCCCTCGTAGAAGTCGTGGCCGACCGCGCCGACGAGCACGTAGCCCTCGCGCGGAAGACCGGCGACCGCGCGGCCGAGCATCCGGTCGGCGTCGCCGGCGCCGTACGCGTCGGCGGTGATCGCCGTTCGAATGGCGGCGTCGGGCGTCAGCAGCGCCAGCAGCCGCTCGTCGTCGAGCGGCTCGCCGAAGTGCATGAAGCGCCCACCGCTCCAAGTCCCGACCGCCGTCTGCGTGGGGTGCGCCATCGGCGCGAACGCTAGCGCAGCAGCTCGGCCACGCGCGCTTCGGCGATCGTGGCGCGCAGCGTCTCGCGCGCGCCGTATCTCGGGCGCCATCTCAGCTCGCGCTCGGCCTTCGCGGTGTCCATCAGCACGGGCACGCGCAGTGCGTTGATCCACTGCGCCTTCTCGGGCACGAAGGGCAGGCGGCCGGCCAGCTCGGCGGCCGCGTCGACCGCCAGCTCCGGCACCGGGATCGCGTACCAGCCGAGGTCCTCCGCAAGCGTGCGCATCGTCAGCGTGCCGGGGCCGGCGAGGTTGTAGATGCCCGGTCTGCCGCGGCCGAGCACCGCGGAGCGCAGCGCGCCGGCGACGTCGTCGTGGTGCACGAGCTGGAAGCTCACGCCGTTGTCGGGGATCACCGGCTTGAGCACCGGCGCGGCGTCGAGCAGCCGCCACACGGCTCCCGGCATCCGCTCGCCAAGCTGCACGTAGGGGATCGAGGAGATCATCATCAGCGCGTCGGGCCCGGCGACGATGCAGGGGCGGAAGACGTAGACGGCCGTCGCGCTGCCGCGCGTCACGTCCCACAGCAGCTTCTCGACCTCCGCCTTCTCAGCCGAGTATGCGTGCGCGCCGGTGCCGCGCGGGCGCACCTCCTCGCTCAGCAGCGGCGGGTTGTCGGGGTGGAAGCCGTAGGCGGCGACCGAGGAGGTGTAGACGAGCCGCGGCACGCCGGCCGCGACGGTCGCGGCGAACACGTTGCGCGAGCCCTCGAGGTTCACGCGGTGACCTTCGGCGCCGCCGGCGCCCATGATCGCGAAGGCGAGGTGGATGACCGCGTCGGCGCCCGCGACCAGCTCGTCGACCGCGACGCGGTCGAGCACGTCGCCGCGCCGGTAGGTCGCCTTGCGCCAGCCCTCGGCCGCCGGGTCGAGGTCGCGGCGGCCCATCGCGCGGATCGCCGCGACGTCTCTGCTGCGCTCGAGCGCGCGCATCAGCGCGCGGCCGACGTCGCCGGTCGGCCCCGTCACCGCGACCGTGATGCCGGTGCGCGGTTCCACTCTCGCTCTGGTTCTCGCGCTCGCGCCGGAGGTTGCCACCGTCACGCCTCCGCCGGCGCCGCGACGGCCGCGTAGCCCGGATCGCCCGGCAGCAGCACCCGCGCCACCTCGCCCTCGAGCACGATGCGCGGCTCGACCGGCTCCACCAGGCGCCCGCGCGCGTGCTCCACGAGCGCGTCCGCGTGCGGGAAGCCGGCGAGCTGCTCGAGGTGCTTGATCGTCGGGAAGACGAGCATCAGCTCGTCCGCCGCGTGGGCGTCGAGCGCCGCCTGCGGCGTGCTCCAGCGCCAGTCCACGCACTCGCTGCCGTCGACTCGCGGCGACGTCTCGTCCGGGACGGCGGCGAGGAAGAACCACGTGTCGAAGCGGATCTTCACGACCGCCGGCGTGATCCAGCGCGAGAACGGCACCAGCTCCGCCGGGTCCGCGATCGCGACGCCCGCCTCCTCGGCGACCTCGCGCACGCCCGCCGCGCGCAGTGCCGCGTCGCCCTCGCCGTCGGCGGCGTCGACCGCGCCGCCGGGGAAGACCCACGCGCCGCCCATGAAGCGCGAAGCGGGGTTGCGCTGCACCAGCAGCACCTCGAGCCCGCGGTCCGCGCCGCGCAGGACGATCACGCTCGTCGCCAGGCGCGGCGTCGTGACCGCTCCGGTGTTGAGCTCCTCGCCGGGTCCTGGCTGCGCGGGCTCCATCGACGTCCCACACTAGTACAGCCGTCTCGCGCGGGAGCGCGGTACCGTTCCGGGCATGAGCGCTACGCAAACGACGCAGAAGTGGATCTGCGAGTCCTGCGGATTCATCTACGACCCGATCGACGGCGACCCCGACGGAGGCATCCCGCCCGGCACCGCGTTCGAGGACATCCCCGAGACCTGGTTCTGTCCGGTCTGCGGGGCGCGCAAGCGCGACTTCGTGCCGCACGAGGACTGACGCAGCCGTCCAGCGCCGCGGGCGCGGACGCAAGTCCGCAGGCTGACCTGCCGAGAAGCGGAGTGTGCCGGCCGAACCGGCGCTCATGTCCGTCTCACAGGAGCCGATGCCCGCATGTCCCGACCCCGCCGTCTTCTCACCGTGCTCGCTTGCGCCGCGGGTGCGTGCGCGCTGAGCGCTCCCGCCGCGTTGGCATCGCAGAGCGCTCCGTCGAGCGGGCAGGGCACGGTTCTGTCGTCGTCGGGTCACACGGTGCGGCTCGTGGACCACTCCCATCGAGTGGGCGACATGCACGTGACCTCGACGCGCGGCCTGCGCCGCGGCGACGTCGTGACGGTCCGCAGAGGCCGCGCGCACATCAGCGGGCACGTCGGCAAGGTCGCGTTCCTCGGGCGCGTCGTGCGCAGCTCGGGCAGAGGCGCAGTCGTGCGTCTCGGGGACGGCTCGACCGTCAGCGTCGGCGGCGGCAAGCCGCGCGCACACCACGCGTCCGCTTCCGCCGCGAGCGTCACGATCGACTTCCAGGGCCTCGCGCCGGGGCAGGCGCTGCTCGTCACGATCGCGACCGACCAGCAGGGCAACGTCGCGATCACGATCAAGCTGCTGCCGGGCGGCACGAACATCGGCGACGGCGAGCTGGACGTCACGGGCGTCGTCACCGACGACACCGGCGACGGCTCGTTCGGTATCGGCACCGCCGACGGCAGCGGCCTGCACTTCGGCGACCCGCAGCATCTGTTCGAGGCGGCGAACGCGTCGCTGTGCGACGAGGTCGACGTCGGCTACCACAGAGCCGGCAACCGGCTGGTCGCCGACACGCTGCGCGTGACCGGCCAGAGCAGCCAGGGCGACTGCGCCGACAGCTCCGACGCGACCGAGGTCGACGGCGTCGTGACGGCGCTCGCCGGCGACGGCTCCTCGCTCACGGTCCAGCCTGACGACGGCAGCGCCGTGACGACGATCCCGGTCGACGATCCGACGCTGCTCGACGGCATCTCGCTCGGCGACGACGTCGCGGTCACGCTCGACCCGGACGGCACGGCGAACGACGTCGAGCTGCTCGACACGTCCGGCGACCAGGGCGACGGCGGGGACCAGTAGCCGACACAACCGGGAGGCGCGTCCTCCTGGTTGACACAGAGCGGTACTCATGTAAACCTAGGCGACGCACGGGTCACCCGCGACGCTGGAGAAGACATGAGCGCAGTTGCTGTCGATGACGTCAATCCCGCCACCTGGCGCGACGGCAAGCGCTACGCGTGGCTGCTCGGCCTGATCGTCCCGCTGCTGCCGTTCATCGCGTGGGGGCTCGTCGAGCTGACCGGGCTCGGCCTCTTCTGGTGGTACGGGCCGATCCTCGTCTTCGGGATCTTCTCGCTGCTCGACGTGATCGTCGGCATGGACGCGGCGAACCCGCCCGACAGCGTCATCAAGTGGCTGGAGCAGGACCGCTACTACCGCTGGTGCACGTACATCTTCATCCCGGTGCAGTACGCCGGCCTCGTCTTCGCCTGCTGGCAGTGGGCGCACGGCGGGCTCTCGACAGCCGAGAAGATCGGCCTCGCGTTCACGATGGCGATGGTCAGCGGGATCGCGATCAACACCGCGCACGAGCTCGGCCACAAGCGCGCCTCGCTGGAGCGCTGGCTGTCGAAGGTCGCGCTCGCGCAGAGCGGGTACGGGCACTTCTTCATCGAGCACAACCGCGGCCACCACGTGCGCGTCGCGACGCCGGAGGATCCGGCCAGCGCGCGTCTCGGCGAGAGCTTCTGGGCGTTCCTGCCGCGCACCCTCGCCGGCTCGCTGCGCTCCTCGTGGGAGCTGGAGGTCGAGCGCCTGAGCCGCACCGGCAGCGGGCCGTGGACGTACAAGAACGACATCCTCAACGCGTGGGCGATGACGGTCGGCCTGTACGTCGTGCTGATCGCAGTCTTCGGCTGGGTCGTGCTGCCGTACCTGCTGATCCAGTCGTTCGTCGGCGCCTCGCTGCTGGAGGTCGTCAACTACCTCGAGCACTACGGCCTGCTGCGCCAGAAGCGCGAGGACGGCCGTTTCGAGCGCACCGCGCCCGAGCACTCGTGGAACTCCAACAACGTCGCCTCCAACGTGCTGCTCTACCACCTGCAGCGCCACAGCGACCACCACGCCAACCCGACGCGCCGCTACCAGGCGCTGCGCCACATGGACGACGCGCCGCAGCTGCCGACCGGCTACGCGGGGATGATCGTGCTGGCGCTGTTCCCGCCCGTCTGGCGGCGGGTGATGGACCACCGGCTGCTCGAGCACTACGACGGCGACGTCGCGCGCGCGAACATCCAGCCGCGGGCGCGCAAGCGGGTGATGAAGCGCTACGGACGCGGTCCCGGCGCGGGGATCGCCGTCTGATGGCCGCCTTCGAGTGCCCGGCGTGCGGGTACGTCTACGACGAGGAGACGGGCCACCCGCGCGAGGGCTTCCCGCCCGGCACCCCGTGGTCGCAGGTGCCCGACCACTGGGCATGCCCCGACTGCGGCGTGCGCGACAAGGTCGACTTCGAGCCGGCCGCGGTCGCGGCGGACTGACGATGTCGGCTGCCGCGGCTGCGACCATGGAGGCGATGGCCCCGACCCGCGAGCGCACCCCCTACGCCGTCGCCGCGCGCCAGCTGCTGCGCGACACGCTGTTCGACGCCGCGCGCGACGAGCTCCAGCAGCGCGCGTGGGCGGACATCACGATGGCGGACATCGCGAGAGCGGCTGGCGTCTCGCGACAGACGCTGTACAAGGAGTTCGGCACGCGCGACGAGTTCTCGGCGGCGTTCGTGATTCGCGAGGGCGAGCGCTTCCTGGACGCCGTCGAGGCGGCGGTGCGCGAGCACCTCGACGACCCGTCCACGGCCGTCGCCGCCGCGCTGGAGGTGTTCCTCACGACAGCCGGCGAGGACCCGCTCATGCGGATCCTGCTGAGCGACGACGGCACCGGCGGGATGCTGCCGCTCGTGACGACGCAGTCGATGCCGGTCGTCACGTGGGCGAGCGCCCGGCTGGCGGCGGTCATGCGCGACGGCTGGCCGCACGCGAGCGAGCACGACGCGCAGCTGCTCGCCGAGACGCTCGTGCGACTGGCGATCTCGTATGTGACGGTCCCGAAGGGCGCCCCGCGCGCGACCGCCCGCGACGCCGCCGCCCTGCTCGGGCCTTACATCGAGCGGGCGCTGGAGGGCGGGGCACCCCGCGCCTGACGGCGCGCGCGGAGCCTGGCCCTCAGCCCAGCCAGCGCTCGAGCGGCAGCTCCGCTCCGGCCGCTGCCAGCAGCGCGACATCCGCGCGCGGCATGCGCGGAAGCACCGCCACCTCGACGTCCCCGAGCTGCGCGATCGTCGCGCGGTTGTCCTGTTCCATGAAGCTCGGCGCATCCGGCCACGGCGTCATCACGACGCCCGCGACCGCCAGGCCGGCCGCGCGCGCGGCCTCGATCGTCAACAGCGTGTGGTTGATCGTGCCCAGGCCAGGTCGGGTGGCGATGACGAGCGGCAGGCCGATGTCGACCGCGAAGTCGCGGACGCTGTAGTCGGGGGCGAGTGGGACGAGCAGCCCGCCGACGCCCTCGGCGATCACGACGTCGGCCTCGGCTGCGGGCGCTGCGAAGGCGGCGCGTAGCGCTCCCCGGTCGAGCGTTGTTCCGGCGCGCGCGGCGGCGAGGTGGGGGGAGACGGGCGGACCGAAGCGGGCGGGCGCGACGTCGTCGGCGTGCATCCCCGCCGCGCCGGCCAGCAGTGCGTCGTCGGGCGGCCAGTCGGGGTCGGGTGGCTCGTCGGTGCCGGTCAGGGCCGGCTTAAAGGCCGTGACGCGCTCGCCGCGCGCACGCAGCGCCGCGAGGATCGACGCGGCGACGACGGTCTTGCCGACGCCCGTGTCGGTGCCGGTGACGAAGAGGCCGCGCACCGCCGGCTAGGCGGCGCGCTCGAGGCCGCCGCCGGCCTCGCCGTCGAACAGGCGCGCGCGCGAGCGAGGCGGCGGCGGAGCGTCCTCATCCCAATGCGCGGCCGGCTCCGGCTCGGCCTCGAGCGGCTCTGCGGCGGGGGGAGCGGTGACCGGCGGCTGCAGGTCCTCCGGTCGCATACCGGCACCGCGCACCGCCTGCGCGAGCGTGCGGGCGGCGTCGCGCAGCTCGCCCTTGCCGTGCGTCGCCATCACTGCGAGTCGCAGCCGCGAGCTGCCGACGGGGACGGTGGGCGGGCGGATGCCCTGCGCGAAGACACCGCGCTCCAACGCCAGCTCGCACGCGCGCATCGTCGCCTTCGCGTCGCCGAGCACCAGTGGGACGATCGGCGTGCGGTCCTCCTCACCGAGCGCGAAGCCGTCCTCGGCGAGCGCGCCACGCAGCTCGCGCACGTTGCACTGCAGCTTCTCGACGCGCCGCGGCTCCTCCTCGAGCAGCGTCAGCGCGGCCAGCGCGCCGGCGATCGCGGGCGGCGGCGGCGCGGTCGAGAAGACGAACGAGCGGGCGGCGTTCGTCAGATATCTCGCCATCCGCTGGTCGCAGGCGGCGTAGGCGCCGTAGGAGCCGAGCGCCTTGCCGAGCGTGCCGACGATCACGTCGACGCCGTCCTCGACGCCCGCGTCGGCGACCGCCCCGCGGCCGCCGGGTCCCATCGTGCCGGTGCCGTGCGCCTCGTCGACGACGAGCCGCACGTCGTAGCGGCCGGCCAGCTCCGCGAGGTCCACCAAGGGCGCGACGTCGCCGTCCATCGAGAAGACGCCGTCGGTCACGATCAGCGCGCCGCGCGAGCCGGCCTCGCGCAGGCCCCACTTGAGGTGCTCCATGTCGCCGTGGTCGTAGACGAACACGTCGGCGCGCGAGAGGCGGCAGCCGTCGACGATCGAGGCGTGGTTCAGCTCGTCGGAGAAGACGACCTCGCCGCGCCGCGCGAGCGCCGAGACGACGCCGCCGTTGGCGAGGTAGCCGGAGCCGAACAGCAGCGCAGCCTGGCGGCGCTCGAACGTCGCGAGCCGCTCCTCCAGCCGCCTGTGGATCGTCATCGTGCCGGACACGAGCCGCGACGCGCCGGAGCCGACGCCCCAGCGCATCGCCGCCTCCGCGGCCGCCTCGCGCACCGAGGGATGATCGGCGAGGCCGAGGTAGTTGTTGCTGCAGAGCAGCAGGACGGGCTTGCCGTCGAGCACGACGCGCGGCCCCTGCGGGCCGCTGACGAGACGGGTCCGGCGCGCGAGCCCCAGCTGCTCCAGCTCGTCCAGTCGTGCCTCGATCTCGATCATCGCCGCGCCGCTGCCTCCCGAGTCGGTCGTCCCTAGCCCTTGTTCGGCGCCCCGTCGGGACGCGGCGGGATCACCCGCTTGCTCTCGAATCTCAGCTGCGAGGCCGGATCCCACAGGCGGATCTCGATGCCGTTCGACGGCGTGGCCGTGTCGAGGTGCATCTCGACGACGTCAGGCGTCTCGCCCTCCAGCCAGCCGGAGCGGTTGTCCGGGCGCGGGTTGGCGCCGTTGTCGGGCTGGCGCGCGACGTTGAGGCCCTGCTCCTCGAACATCGCGCGGTCTTCCTCGGGCGTGTTGCCGAGCGTCGTGAGGAAGTTGCCCATCATCACGCCGTTGATGCCGGCGCGGACCGCCATCCGCTGCAGGTCGCCGATGTTCTCGACGCGCCCGCCGCAGAGACGGAACAAGGCTTCGGGGAGGATCAGGCGGAAGATCGCGATCCACTTGACCGCCTCCCACGGATCCATGTAGTCGCGGTCGCCGAACTTTGTGCCGGGGCGCGGGTTGAGCAGGTTGATCGGCACGCTCGTCGGGTCGATCTCGGCGAGCTGGAAGGCCATCTCGACGCGCTGCTCGCGCGACTCGCCGAGGTTGAGGATCCCGCCGACGCAGGTCTCCAAGCCGGCCTCCTTGACCGCGTCGATCGTGCGCAGCCGGCCCTCGTAGCGGACCGTGGACGAGACCTCGGGGTAATAGGACTCCGCCGTCTCGACGTTGTGGTGCACGCGCTGGACGCCGGCCTCCTTGAGCGCCTTCGCGCGGGTGGGCGACATGTGGCCGATCGAGGCGCAGCGCTTGAGATTGGTGTGCTCGGCGACGAGTCGCGTGCCCTCCAGCACCTTCTCGAAGTCGCGCTTGGAGAGCCCCTGGCCCTGCGTGACCATGCAGAAGCGGTGGGCGCCGGCGGCCTCCGCGGCGCGCGCGTGCTCGAGGATCTGCTCGGGCTCCATCATCGCGTGCAGCGGCGTGTCGGCCTCGGCGTAGCGCGACTGCGCGCAGAAGCCGCAGTCCTCGGCGCAGCCGCCCGACTTGGCGTTGACGAGCGAGCACATGTCGGTGGAGGTGTCGAAGCGCTCGACGCGGGCCTTCCACGCGCGCTCGATCAGCGCCTCGATCTCGGCATGGTCCTCCAGCTCGCCGAGGCGCAGCGCTTCCTCACGAGTGATCAACGACGGCATGGCGGCGACAACCTCCGAGGCGGGATCGGGTCACGATAGGGCCGCTGCCGGACAGCTCCGGCCGGGCGGCGTACGGGAAGAAGCGTGACACACCACCTATCTACGGCGCGTCCGTCGTGCTCAGCATCCCCGCCATACGGGCGGGCGCTTCTCGCCGAACGCCTGGAGGCCCTCGCGCAGGTCCTCGGACTCGAAGGCGGTGCGGCGGTCGGTGTCGAGCGTGGCGGCGATGGCCGGGTCGAGCGCGCCGCGCGCGGCGACCAGCTCGCGGATGCCGGCCTTGTTGCCGCGCAGCGAGAGCGGTGCGTTGCCGGCGATCTCGGTCGCCAGCGCGAGAGCGGCCTGCGGCAGCGCCTCCGCCTCGACGACCTCGTTCACGAGCCCCCAGCGCTCGGCTGTCGCGGCGTCGATGCGCCGGCCGGTGAGGAACAGCTCGCGTGAGCGCGCGCCGCCGATCGTCGTCAGGAAGCGGTTCAAGCCCGCCGTCGCGTAGACGACGCCGAGCTTCGCCGGCGGCATCCCGAGCTGGACGGTGTCGGCGGCGATCCGCAGATCGCACGTGATCGCCAGCTCCAGCCCGCCGCCGATCGTCGCGCCGTTCAAGGCCGCCAGCACCGGATACGGGTACGCCTCGATCGCCGCCAAAGCTGCTGGAAACGGATGCCCAGCCTCCGCTCCGTCGTCGTACCCCTCGCGCATCAGCTCGCTGATGTCGTAGCCGGCGCAGAAGGCGCGGCCCTCGCCGGTCAGCACGACGCAGCGGGCGTCGAGCCGCTCCAGGGCGGCCATCAGCGACTCGAGCAGCGCGCGGTCCAGCGCACCGCGCTTCTCGGGGTTGGAGATCGTCAGGCGCGCGACGCCCGGCACCGGCTCCTCGACGTGGACGGTTCCCACGGACTACTCGAGCACGACGAGCGTGTCGCCCTCGGAGACGGCCTGGCCCTCCTCGCAGCGGATCTCCTTGACGACTCCGGGATCCTCCGCCTCGACGGGCATCTCCATCTTCATCGACTCGAGGATCACGACCGTGTCGCCCTCGTCGACCGAGTCGCCGACCGCCACCTCGACTCTCCAGACCGTGCCCGTGATGTGGGCCTCGACGTCAGGCACGCTCGACCTCCAGGGTTCGCTCGAAAGGGGTGAGGGCGCCGCAGCCGGGCCCGCGGATCGCCAGAATAGCCGCCGCCCCCGATGGCCCCCGCCACTGCCGTCATCGTCACCGCCCACAACGAGGCGGACCGCCTGCCGGCGACGCTCGGAGCGCTCGCCGCCGCGTTTCCGGGCGCGCGCGTCCTCGTCGCCGACGACGGCTCGACCGACGGCGGCGCTGCCGTCGCTGCGGCTCACGGCGCCGAGGTCGTGCGCTCCGAGCGCAACATCGGCAAGGGCGGGATCGCGACGCTCGCCGCTCAGCGGCTGCTCGCGGACGGACCCGAGCCACAGCCCGTCGTCCTGCTGTGCGACGGCGATCTCGCCGCCAGCGCCGAGGCGCTCAAGCAGCTCGTCGAGGAGGTGCGCTCCGGCCGCGCCGACCTCGCCGTCGCGGCGTTCGAGCGACGCGTCGGCGGCGGCTTCGGCTGGGCCCTCGGCTTCGCCCGCTGGGCGATCCGGCGCCGCTGCGGCTACGAGGCGCAGGCGCCGATCTCCGGGCAGCGCGCGCTGCGCGCCGAGGTGCTGCCGGCGGTCGTGCCGTTCGCGCCGCGCTTCGGGATGGAGATCGGCATGACGATCGACGCCGTGCGCGCCGGGTTCCGCGTCGAGGAGGTCGAATTGCCGCTTGCGCATCGCGCGACGGGCCGAACACTGCGAGGATTCCTGCATCGAGGACGCCAGCTGCTGGACTTCGCAGCGGTGTATCTGGCGCGACGCCCGACGACGCGCACCGCGACGGTGGCGACCGATCGCCGCTCGGACCATTAGCGTTCCGCCCCGTGTCAACCATCCAAACCGACCTCCACCGCTTCGCGATCGGCTTCGACGAGCGCGACCGCCCTCGTTTTCACGCCCTGATCGACGAGGTGATCGACTCCGGCCAGTGGTCGCACGGGGCGATGAACCGCCGCTTCGAGGAGGCATGGTCCGCCTGGAACGGCGCGCCTGCCGTCGCGATGGGCTCGTGGGCCGGCGGGGCGATCGCCGCGCTCGAGTACGCGGGCGTGCGCGGCAAGACCGTGCTGTGTCCCTCCAACACCTTTATGGCGACGCCGCTCGCGATCATGGCGGCCGGCGGCAAGCCGGTCTTCGTCGACTGCAGCAGAGACGACCTCTGCGTCTCGCTCGCCGCGATCGAGGCCGCGATCGCCGAGCACAAGCCGCGCGCGTGCGTGCTCGTGCACATCGGCGGGCACATCGCGTTCGAGAGCGAGACGATCGCCGCGGCATGCCGCGCCAACGGCGTGTTCCTGCTGGAGGACTGCGCGCACGCGCACGGCGCCGACTGGGACGGCAAGAAGCCCGGCACCTACGGCGACGCGGGCGTCTACTCGTTCTACGCCACGAAGACGGTGTCGACGGGGGAGGGAGGGGTTCTCGTCTCAAACGACGAAGACCTCGTCACGTACGCGCGCGCCTTCCGCGACTACGGCAAGCCGGACTACGACGTGCCGGGCGTGAACTTCCGCATGAGCGAGTTCACCGCCGCGATGGCGCTGATCCAGACCGAGCGCATGCCCGAGATCGTCGCCTGGAAGAACACCGCCGCGCGCGAGCACCTCGACGCGCTGCACCCCGGCCGCCTGCAGCTTCCCGACGGCATGACCTCGGGTCTCTACAAGTACGTCGTCTTCGACCCGATCGAGAAGTCCAGCGGCAAGGTCTACGACCAGCCGTGCCATCGCATCATGGGCACGGGCGACGACCTGCCGAACACCGACTGGGTGGCGACCGGCCACTGGTGCGTCCCGCTCTACTACCGACCGGAGGTCGACCCCGCATGAGCCGCGTCCTCGTCACCGGCGGCGCCGGATTCATCGGCTCGCACGTCGTCGACAAGCTGATCGCCGCTGGCCACGAGCCGCGGATCCTCGACGTGCGCCCGTCGCCTCACCACCCCGACGTCGACACGGTCATCGGCGACATGTGCGTGCTCGAGGACATGCTGCGCGCGGCCGACGGCTGCGACGCGATCGCGCACCTCGCGGCCGCCGCCGACGTCGGCGAGGTCCAGCAGGACCCGGTCGGCTCGGAGCAGCTCAACGCGCGCGGCACGGTCAACGTGCTCGAGGCCGCGCGCCAGCACGAGATCGGGCGCGTCGTCTACGCCTCGACGATCTGGGTCTACTCCGACGTCGAGGCCGAGCATGTCGACGAGGGGACACTGCTGGCGCCGCCGGCGCACCTCTACACCGCGACGAAGCTCGCGGGCGAGCTGTACTGCCGCTCCTACCGCGAGCTGTACAGAGTCGAGAGCACGATCCTGCGCTTCGGCATCCCGTACGGTCCGCGCGCGCGGCCGGCGGCCGTGATCCCGATCTTCGTGCGCAAGGCGCTGGCCGGGGAGCCGCTGACGCTCGCCGGCGGCGGCCTGCAGACGCGCCGCTTCGTCTACGTCGAGGACATCGCCGAGGGCGTCGTCGCCGGGCTCGCGCCGCAGGCGGCGGACCGCACCTACAACCTCGTCGGCGACGAGGAGGTCACGATCCGCGAGATCGCCGAGCGCGTGCGCGACGAGGTCGGCGACGTCGAGCTGGTACTGACCGAGGGCCGCGCGGGCGACTTCAAGGGCGCCGAGATCTCGGGCGCCCGCGCCGCCTCCGAGCTCGGCTGGGAGGCGCGCACGCCGTTCGCCGAGGGCCTGCGGCGCTACGTCGCCTGGCACCGCGAGCACTACGCCGTCGAGCCGGTCGCGGACCTCGCGCCCGCCGCGCCGGCGGTCGCCGCGGTGGCGGCTCCGGAGACGGATGCCTCGCCGGTCGCGGTCGCGACGCGGCCGCGGCGCCGCGTATCGGCGCGACGTGTCGCGCGCGACACGGGGCTGATCCTCGTCGGCGTGTTCGCCGCGCTGGTGGCCGCGCTCGCCGGCACGATCGGCTCGGCGCTGCTGGACGGCACCAGCGACATCTCGCACTACGCGCGCGAGCACGTGCTGGTCGCCTTCGTGCTCGTCTTCGCCGTCGCGGCGATGGCGGGCACGGCCGTCGGTGCGCGGCGGCGCTCGGCGCAGCGGGCCTGAGGCGCTGCGTCAGAGCGCGATCGACGTGAGGCCGCGGCGCTCGACCTCGGCGAGCACCGCGGGCAGCGCGGCGACCGTGCGTTGCCACGACCCCGCCTGGCTGTAATCGTCCGCGTCGTGCAGCAGCAGGACGTCCCCCGGCGCGAGCCGCTCGGTCAGCTCGCCCGCGATCTGCGCCGGCGTGCGGTGCAGGCGCCAGTCGTGCCCCCAGCGCGACCACAGCAGCGGCGCCCAGCCGCGCCTGCGCACGAGCGTCAGCCCGGCCGGGCTGAAGATCCCGAACGGCGGGCGGTAGTGGCGCGGGGCGACGCCGGTCGCCTCGGCGATCGTCGCGTGGCCGCGGTCGAGGTCGTCCGCGAGCGCGCGCGGCGTGAAGCGGAGCTGCAGCCGATGCCGGTCGCCGTGCAGCGCGACCGCGTGTCCGGCGGCGACGATCTCTGCTGCGAGCGCCGGCTCGCGCCGCACCTGCTCGCCGACGAGGAAGAACGTCGCGCGCGCGCCCACAGCGTCGAGCGCGTCGAGCACGGCGGGCGTGCCGCGCGGATGCGGGCCGTCGTCGAACGTGAGCGCGACGACCGACTCCTCGTCGGGCAGCGTCCGCGGGATCCCGAGCGGGCGGCACAGTGAGGGGACGAGCGGAGCGAGCGCGGGCAGCGACCACGCGGCGCCCGCCGCGAGCGCTGTTCCGGCCGCGGCTGCGGGGACTCGGGCGCGCACGCGGCGGATCCTGCCACAGGGGCGCGCGCTGATGATCGGCGGGATCGCAGTCGCGTTCGCGGCGGCCTGCTGCTACGAGGGCGCGTACGTGCTCCAAGCGCTCGAGGCGCGCCGCGCCGGCGGCGGCACCCGGCTGCACGCGTC
Source organism: uncultured Conexibacter sp. (assembly GCA_964525715.1). Taxonomy (GTDB): domain Bacteria; phylum Actinomycetota; class Thermoleophilia; order Solirubrobacterales; family Solirubrobacteraceae; genus Conexibacter. Next base: position 39,109 of record CAZGJV010000026.1, read on the forward strand.
GCTGCTCGGCCGCCTCGTCAAGCGGCCGCGCTGGGTGGGGGGGACGGCGCTGTCGGGCGCCGGCGCGCTCCTCCAGGTCTACGCGCTCACGCTCGCGCCGCTGACGATCGTCCAGCCGGTGCTCGCGCTCGGGCTCGTGCTGCTGCTGGTGCTGTCGAGCATCGTGCTGCACGAGCGCGTCGGGCGGCGGGAGCTGGCGGGCGTGGCGGCGATCGTCTGCGGCGTCGTGGTCGTGACGCTCGTCGCCGACCCCGGCGTCGGCAGCTCCGGCGACCCGCTCGGCGTCGCGCTGCTGGCGCTGCTGCTCGGTACCGCCACCGCGCTGCCGTTCGCGCTGCGCACGCGCGTGCAGGACGCGCGGGTGCGCGTGATCGCCGCGGCGGCCGGCGACGCGTGGGCGGCGATCGGCCTCAAGCTCGTCGCCGACGCGCTCGACTCCGGCAGCTGGCTCGTGGCCGCCGCCTGGGCCGCGAGCGCCGGGCTCGCCGGCTTCCTCGCGCTGACCGCGGAGATGAGCGCGCTGCAGCGGATCGCCGCCACGCGCGTGGCGCCGGTCGTCGTCTCCGCGCAGGTGCTCGTGCCGGTGATCGCCGGCCCGCTCGTGTTCGACGAGCCGTGGGCCGACACGGTGCCGGAGCGGCTCCTGCTCGGGGCCGCGATCGTCGCGGTGGCGGGCGGCGCGGCGCTGCTCGGCGGCTCAACCGCCGTCGCCGACGTGATCGCCGGCGAGCAGCACGGGGGCGACGGAGGCGGGGGCGGAGCCGTCGGCCCCGGCGCCGATCAGCTCCAGCACGACGTCAGCCGCGACGGGAAGCTGGGCGAACGCCTCGACGGGTGAGCCGCGGTGCGCTAGGGCGCGCCGCAGCGCACCCGCCAGCGCGTCGCGGTCATGTGCGACGTCGGCGATCCCGAAGCGCGCGTAGGCGCGGTTGTTCGCGCGGATGTGGCCGCGGCCCCAGCCGTAGGAGATCGTCGGGCAGCCGACCGCCCACGCCTCCAGCACGGTCAGGCCGGCGGTCGAGTGGATCAGCGCGTCGGCGCCCGCGAACAGCGACGGCACCTCGGTCGTGAAGCCCAGCAGCGTCACGCGCGGCACGCGCCCGAAGCGGACCGCGAGCCGACGGCGCAGATCCTCGTTGCGCCCGCACATCACGGCCACGTGCGTGTCGTCGAGCGCGAGCGCCGTCGCGATCGCGCCCTCGACGTCGCCGACGCCCCAGCCGCCGCCGGAGACGACGACGAGCTTGCCGTCGGCCGGCAGGCCGAGCGTGCGCCGCCCTTGCGCCTGCGACGGCGGGTTGGCGAAGCGCGGGTCGTTCATGCCGCGCGCGGCGACGATCCGCGTGCGCGGCCCGGCGATCGCGCGCACCTCCTCCTCCGACTCCGGATGCGTGATCAGGTGCAGGTCGACGCCGGGGTGCGACCAGTAGCGCAGCCCCGCGAGGTCGGTGATCGCCGAGACGAGCGGCACGTCCAGGCGGCCCTGCAGCCGCAGGCGGCCGTAGACCTCGGTCGTGCCCGGGTAGGTCGAGACGACGACGTCCGGGCGGTGCGCGTCGACGAGCCGCAGCAGCCCGCGCGCGGCGAGCGCCTCGCACAGCCGGCTGAAGCCGCGGCGCACCGGCGCGACGTGCGTGATGAGCGCATACTCGGCGTCGTAGAGGACGTTGCCGAGCGGCGAGTAGAAGGCGGAGCCGCCGAGGATGATCCGCTCGACGAGCGCGCCGGCGGCTCTCAGGCCGTCCTCGATCGACGCGACGGCGTCGGGGCGCCGGGCCAGCACGTCGCCAAGGAGGAAGCGCGCCGGCAGGTCGTGGCCTTCGCCGATCGAGGCGCTGACGACGAGGATGCGCGGTGCGGTCGGCGCGGGCATCGGCCCGGACTTATACCGCGACCGGCGCAGTTTCCGGCCGCGCGGGTAAGCTCCAGCCCGTATGGCCGACGAGCAGCTCGCCTCGATGAAGGCGCAGGTCTACAAGGACCCGCGCCCCGCAGAGTACTTCGACAGATTCCACAAGCGCGTGCGCGAGCACGAGCCGAACTGGGTCTACGAGGTCGTGCGCGTGATCACGGTCCTCTACGGCCTGATCTTCTTCCGCATGCGCTGCATCGGCTCGGACAACGTGCCGCCCGGCGGCAGAGTGATCCTCGCGCCGAACCACTTCTCCTTCATGGACCACTTCTTCACCGGCGCCTTCACGCGCCGGCGCGTCAACTTCATGGCGAAGTCGCAGCTGTTCGCGAAGCCGATGCAGTGGGTCTACTCGCCCGGCGGGGTCTTCCCGGTGCGACGCGGCTACGTCGACGAGGACGCCTTCATCACCGCCCACGCGATCCTCGAGCGCCAGGGCGCCATCGTCATGTACTGCGAGGGCGGGCGCTCGCGCAGCGGCAGAGTCGGCGACCGCGCCCGCCCCGGCATCGGCCGCCTCGCGCTCGAGTCCGGGACGCCGGTCGTGCCGATCGCGATCTACGGCTCGCAGCGCGTGCGTAACTGGAAGAAGCTGCAGTTCCCGAAGGTGCTCGTCCAGTACGGCGAGCCGCTTCCCTTCGCACAGGTCGAGAACCCGTCGCGCGAGCAGCAGCAGGCGGCCGCCGACCAGATCCTCGGTGCGATCAGGGCGCTCTACGTCGACCTCGAGCAGCTCGGCGAGAAGCAGGTGCGCCGCCGCGTCCGCGCGGAGCGTCGTGGCGCCGCGCCGGCGAGCGCCGCCGGCGCGCAGTCGTAGCACGAGGCGGCGCCGTGTGCGCGCCTGCGCCTTAAGCTGACGCGCCGATGGACGCGACCGCGCTGCTCCGCCCGCACCTGCTCGACGGCCGCGTCGTCGCGCTCGGCGGGGGTGGGGCGGATGCGCTCGGTGCACCGCTCGCCGCGCTCGGCGCCGCGACCGTGCGGCTGCCGGCGACGCCCGACGAGGACGCGCTGGCCGCCGCCGTCGACCCGCTGACCGATGTGCTCGTGCACGACCTGCGGCCGGCGTTCGCGGACGGCCGAGAGGACCGACTGCGTGCAACGCTCGACCTCGCATGGGTCACCGTGCGCGCGGTCGCCAACGCCGCCTTCATCCCCGGATCGGGTGCGGGACCCGCCTCCGGCGGCCACGTGGCCGCCTCCGGCACCCGCAGCGGCGGCAAGGTGACGCTCGTCGCGCCGCCCTCGGACGACGCGGACCCGGCGGCGGCGGGCGTCCGCGCCGCGGCCGAGAACCTCGCCCGCACGCTCTCGATCGAGTGGGCGCGCCATCGGATCACCACCGTCGCGATCACACCCGGCGCGGCGACGACCGACGCCGAGCTTGCCGCCCTCGCCGCTTACCTCGCCTCGCCGGCCGGCGATTACTGGTCCGGCTGCCGGCTCGCTCTCGGCGAGACGGCGCTCACAGCGTGAGCCGCTCCCACACCGCCTCGCGCCCCGGCACGTCGTAGCCGAACGCGTCGGGGTCGGTGCCGAGCGCCTCGGCCGCCTCGAGTGCGATCCGCTGCACGGCGACGGTCAGCGGGAAGATCGACAGCTGCTCGCCCAGCTCGCGCGCGGCGATCCGGTGCACGCGCGCGCCGCCCGCCTCGACCGTGCGCGCGACCTCCTCCAGCCGCTCGGCGCCGGGCCCGCCGCCGTCGAGGCACACGAGCGCGTCGCGCGCGTCGAGCGCCACGGCGGGACCGTGCAGAAGCTGCTCGACCATCAGCCCCTCGGACGCCAGCCGCGCCGTCTCGCGCACCTTCAGCGCGCCCTCCTCCGCCGTCCACGCGTTCGTCCCCGCGCCGCCGTACTCGAGCAGGCGCTCGGGCGGCGCGATGCCGCGGCTCGGCCGCTCCAGCTCCGCCGCGACGGCGTCCGGCACGGCGTCCAGCTCCCCGAGCCGCGCGCCGAGCTCGCTTGCGATCTGCGCGAGGCGCATGAGCGCGCCGAGGTGGCTCGCCGTGTAGGCCGACGATCTCTCACGCTCGACGGTCGGCAGGTCGACGCCCGGCTGGTCGATCCCGCCGATCGCGAGCGTCGGCACGCCGGCTGCGCGCGCCGCGTCGCGCAGCTCGGCGCTGTAGTGCTTGGCGCCGGTGTGGGAGAGCAGGATCAAGGCGTCGCCCGGGCCAGGCGCGATGCCGCCGATCCCCGCATCCATCGGCTGGATCGCCCACGCCTCGACGCCCGCCGCGCGCAGCATCCACGCGCCGTGGTTGGCGGCGTGCCAGCTCGTGCCGGTGCCGGCCAGCAGTACGCGCCGCCCGGCGAGCAGCTCGGCCCCGCGCTTGGCCGGCGCGGGATCGGCCAGCAGCCGTCGCAGGTCCTCGGGCTGGCGCGCCATCGTGGCGCGCATCGCGCTCTCGCTCATGCCTGCCGCTCGCCTGCGATCTCAATCTGCAGCGGCGCCTGCGGGGCCGCCTCGTGGTCGACCTGCAGCGTCGTGTGCC
>CAZGJV010000027.1:0-43201 GCA_964525715.1 uncultured Conexibacter sp.
GCCACGACGGCCCGCTCGCCGACGTCGGCGCGAGCGTCGTGCGCTGGCTCACCGGTCGTGATGCGCCCGACCTTCCGGGGAGATCGTTCGTAAGCTGAGCAGGCGATGCCCGAGCTGCCCGAGGTTGAGACGGTCCGCCGCCAGCTCGCGCCGCACCTGGAGGGCCGGATGCTCGTCGTCTACCGCGTCAGCGACCCGCGCTGGACCGCGCCGCACGCGCCGAACGAGGTCCTCGGCCCGCTCGTCGGGCGTCGCGTCGAGGCGCTGAGACGCCGCGGCAAGTACCTGATCGCGGGGTTCGAGGATGAGCTGTTTCTGCTCATGCACCTGCGCATGACCGGCAACCTGCTCTACGACGCCGAGCCGAGTGAGCGCTACACGCGCGCGATCATGGGCTTCGACGACGAGCACACGCTCAGCTTCGTCGACCCGCGCCGCTTCGGCACAGCCGCGCTCATCGCCGCCCAGCCTGAGCTGGACGCCTACCTCGACGCGCGCCTCGGCGTCGAGCCGTTCAGCGAGGACTTCACCGGCGAGCACCTGCACGCGCTCGCGCGCGGCTCGCGCGCCCCCGTGAAGGCGTTCCTGCTCGACCAGAGACGGATCGCCGGCGTCGGCAACATCTACGCCGACGAGGCGCTGTTCCGCGCGAAGGTCCACCCGCTGCGCGAGGCCGGCAGACTCACGCGCGCCCAGTGGGCGCTGCTGCGCGACACGGTCCGCAAGGCGCTCACGGAGGGGATCGACGCCAACGGCGCGAGCATCGACGACTTCCGCGACCTCGACGGCGCACGCGGCTCCTTCCAGGACCGCTTCCTCGTGCACCGCCGCGCCGGCGAGCCGTGCCCGGTCTGCGGCGGACCGGTGCGCAAGCTCCTGGCCGCAGGGCGCGGCACGTACGTGTGCGAGCACTGCCAGCCGCGCCCGCGCGGGGCGCGGATCGTCCCGATGACGCGCTAAGCCGCCGCGGCCTCGCCCCGCTCCTCCGCCAGCGCCATCGCCTCTTCGAACGCTTCGACCCACAGCGGCGCGTTGCGCTCCAGCGTCTGGTCCTTGGCCCACTTCTGGCCGCGCTTGGCGAGCTTCTTGCGCGTCTTGCCGTCGGACAGCAGCGCGTTGAGCGCGTCGAACCACCTGTCGTCCTCGACGAGCCAGCCGCCCTGCTCCTCGCCGTAGTCGACGTAGGGGCCGAACGGCGAGGCGAGCCACGGTACGCCGGCGATCGCGTACTCCTTGAGCTTGATGTCGGAGCGCGTGTCGTTGCCGAGCTTGTCTATGAGCGGCGCGATCGCGACGTCGAAGCCGGCGATCGCCTGGGGCAGGCGGTCGAACGGCTGCACGCCGCGTGACGTGTAGCGGTCGCCCGGCAGCCTCAGGTCGATCGGGCCGACGCTCTCGACGCGCAGGTCGGGATGGATCTCGATCAGGTCTTCGACGATCTCCTGCAGGCCGAGCGCGTCCCAGTCGTCCTGGTGGTCGATCCAGCCGGCGTAGCCGAGCACGATGCCGTCGGTCTTGCGCTTGGGCGCCATCAGCGACGCGCGCGTGAGGAAGTTCGGGATCGGCATGACGGTGCGCGCGCCGTACTCGCGGTAGCGGTCGGCGAGCGCCTCGTTCGTCGTCGTGATCACGTCGACGACCTCGGCCATCCCGTCGAAGCCGGCGCGGCGTTCGGGCCTCACGACGTCGTCGTCGTTGTCCCACACCACGCCCATCCCGCCGGCGGTCAGGCGTCGCGCGAGCTGGACGGCCTCCGGCTGTATGTAGCGGCCGATGTAGGCGACGTCGAAGTCCTCGAGGATGACGGCGAGGTCCTCGTCGCTGGGCGTCAGCTCCTCCTCCTGGTCGAACGTCGCGATCAGGTGCCCGCGGCGCGCGAGTTCGGTCAGCGGATGTATGGCGCGGTAGTTCGAGCTGGGGTGGACCCCCCAGACGAATGCGGCGATGTTCATTGGCTCCCCTTCCCCCGAGGTTCGGCCGCGCGCCTACGCTAGCACCGCTTCCGGGTGGGATGTGAGGTCAGGCGGCGAGCAGCTCGGCGAGGCGGCCGTCGCGGTCGGCGGCGGCGAGTGCCTCGAAGCCGCCGAGCGTGCGGTCGCCGACGAGCACCTGGGGGAACGTCATCATCCCGGTACGCTCGACGAGCGCCGCGCGTCCGTCGGGATCGCGTGACAGATTGACCTCCTCGAACGGCAGCGCGCGCTGCGTCAGCAGCGCCTTCGCGCGGACGCACGAGGAGCAGCGGTCGGTGGTGTAGAGCGTGATCGACTTCGTCATTACTTCATTTAGTATAGCGCACCGATCCGGGGTCGCCTGATGCCCGGCTCGCTGCGCACGGAGGCGATCGTGCTGCGCTCCATACGCTACGGCGAGGCCGACCGCATCCTCCACCTCTACACGCCCGAGCGCGGGCGCTTGAGCGCGATCGCGAAGGGCGCGCGGCGCACGCGCAGCCGCTTCGGCGCGCGTCTGGAGCCGTTCTTCCAGCTGCGCGCGCTGCTCTACGAAGGCCGCTCCGACCTGCTGACCGTGACGTCCGCGGAGACGCTCGACGCGCACGGCCCGCTGCGCGAGCGGGCCGCCTCGCTCGACGCCGCCGCGCGCGCGTGCGACGCGGTCTCGCGCCTGTTCGAGACCGACGACCCGAGCCCGGCCGTCTTCCACCTGCTCGCCAACGAGCTGCGGCTGCTCGACGACGACGAGGCCGCCTCCCGGCCCGCGCACCAGCTCGCCTTTCGGCTCAAGCTGCTCGTCGCCGGCGGCTTCACACCGCAGCTCGCGACGTGCGCCTCCTGCGGCGAGGCCGAACACCTCAGCGGCTTCTCCGGCGCCGCCGGCGGGGTCGTCTGCGGCGCCTGCGAGGCGTCGGCGTTCCCGCTGAGCGAGGAGGCGCACGCCTTCCTCGTCGCCGCCCTCGGCCGGCCGCTGGCGGAGGCGCCCGACGCCAGCCCGCGCGCGCTCAGACAGGCCGAGCGCGCGATCGGCGAGACGGCCGAGCACCACGCGCACGTGCGCCTGCGGCCGCTGCCGCGCGCGGCTGCTTGAGCAACGGAATGTGGCGCACCGGAACTTCCGTCTTTACCGTCTGTTTGCCTCCGTGAACACCCGCGTACCGCCGTCGGCGGGAGGAGGAGGCTGGATGCTGCATCGAACGTCGTGGACCGTTGCTGCCGTCGCGCTCGCGCTCGCGCTCGGCTGCGGGTCCGCCGCAGCGGCGACCGTCGTCGACGCGTACCCGAGCCCGGGGACGCAGGTCGCCTCGCCGCACACGCAGCTCAGCTTCCGCGGCGTCGCGCCGGGCGCGCTCGGCGCGATCTCCGTCAGCGGCTCCGTCAGCGGAGCGCATAGCGGCCGCATCGTCGCCCACTCCGACGGCCGCGGCGCGAGCTTCGTGCCCGACAGGCCGTTCGCGCAAGGCGAGACGGTGACCGTCCGCACGTCGCTGCCGGTGCACCGCGGCCACCTCGGCGCCTACACGATCCGCATCGCCACGCAGGGCCCGCCGATCGGCCCGACCAGAAGTCCGCCGCTGCTGCTGCACGGCCCCGGGCTGCAGTACTTCCACTCGCGTCACGACCTGCACCCGGCGACGGTCACAGCCTCCGCGGCGCACGGTCCGACGGCGCCCGGCGACCTCTTCGTCGGCCTCTTCTCCGCACCGTTCCAGCTCGGGCCGGGCGCCCCCGGCCCCGCGATCTTCGACACGAACGGGCGGCTGATCTGGTTCCACCCCGTCCCCGACGGACAGGATGCGCTCGACGTGCGCGTGCAGCAGTATCAGGGCAAGCCGGTGCTGACCTGGTGGCAGGGCTTCGTCAACGCGGGCGTGGGCGTCGGCACGGGCCGGATCTTCGACACCTCCTACCGCCAGATCGCGACGGTTTCCGCCGGTGACGGCTACGGCGCCGATCCGCACGAGCTCAAGCTGACGCCGCAGGGCACCGCGCTCGTCGACGTCGAGAACCCGGTCGTGTGGGACCTGTCCGGCCTGCACGGCGCCAAGCGCGCCGTCGTGCTCGACTCCGTCGTGCAGGAGATCGACATCGAGACCGGCTCGGTGCTGTACGAGTGGCACAGCCTCGACCACGTCGCGGTCGGCGACTCGTTCAACCCGGTCCCGACGGTGGACGGCCACTCCGACGACTACTTCCACATCAACTCGGTCGACGAGACGCCCGACGGCAACATCATCGTCTCCGCGCGCAACACGTGGACGATCTACAAGCTCGCGCGCACCGACGGGACCGTGCTGTGGCGCCTCGGCGGCAAGCACAGCAGCTTCCGGATGCTGCCGGGCACGACGTTCGCGTGGCAGCACGACGCGCGCGTGCAGCCCGACGGCACGATCACCTTGTTCGACGACGGCGCCGCGCCGCCGGTCCACAAGAGCTCGCGCGGGATCGGGATCGGCCTCGACACGCGCGCGCACCGCGCGTTCCTGCGGCGCGACTACCGTCCGGCGCCGCCGACGCTGTCCAACAGCCAGGGCAACATGCAGGCGCTGCCCGGCGGCGACATGCTCGTCGGCTGGGGCAGCTCGCCGTACATCACCGAGTACAGCCAGCACGGCACGCTGCTGCGCCTCTACACCTACGCGAGAGGCGCCGAGTCCTACCGCGCCTACCGCTTCCCGTGGGCGCCGCATCCGCTGACCAAGCCGTCGGTCGCGGCCAGCACCGCGAGTGGGCGCATGCAGGTCTACATGAGCTGGAACGGCGCCGACGACGTCGCCAGCTGGCAGGTGCTGGCGGGCGCAAGCGCGAGCGCGCTGAAGCCGGTGGCGACGGTGCGCGACGGCGGCTTCGAGACGAGCGCCTCGATCGCGGGCGCCGCGTTCGTCGCCGTGCAGGCGCGCGACGCGCACGGCACGGTTCTGAGCACGTCGGCGACGATCGCGCCGACCGGCTCCTGAGCGTCGGGCAGGGCTCGCAGGTCCGCCCGAGCGTGGAACGGCTGTTCCATCTCGGGCGGACCTAGACTCCGAACATGCCCGAGACATCCGCCGCCACGAGATACGTCTACGACTTCGCCGAAGGGTCGCGCGAGCTGCGCGACCTGCTCGGCGGCAAAGGCGCCAACGTCGCCGAGATGACGCGCATCCTCGGCGCCGAGCGCGTGCCCGCCGGCTTCACGATCACGACCGAGGCGTGCGTCGCCTACATGGACGCCGGGCGCACGGAGCCGGACGGGCTCGACGAGCAGGTCGCCGAAGCGCTCGCGCGGCTGGAGGAGTCGACCGGCAAGCGGCTCGGGGATGCCGACGACCCGCTGCTCGTCTCGGTTCGCTCGGGCGCGCGCGAGTCGATGCCGGGGATGATGGACACGGTCCTCAACCTCGGGCTCAACGACGCGTCCGTCGAGGGCCTCGCGCGCAAGACCGAGAACCCGCGCTTCGCGTGGGACTCCTACCGGCGCTTCGTGCAGATGTTCGGCAACGTCGTGCGCGAGGTGCCGGGCGAGCGGCTTGAGCAGGTCATCAAGGAGCTGAAGGCCGAGCGCGGCGTCAAGCTCGACACCGAGCTCGACGTCGAAGCGCTGCGCGAGCTGACGGCCCGCTTCGCCGCGCTGTTCCGCGAGCACACCGGCGAGGACTTCCCGCAGGACCCGGGAGAGCAGCTGCGCCAGTCGATCCGCGCGGTGTTCGACTCGTGGATGGGCGAGCGCGCGATCCACTACCGCCGCATCAACCGCATCCCCGACGACTGGGGCACGGCCGTCAATGTGCAGCAGATGGTGTTCGGCAACAAGGGGGAGACGTCGGGCTCCGGCGTCGCCTTCAGCCGCGACGAGGTGACGGGCGCGCCCGAGCCGTCGGGCGACTTCCTGCAGAACGCGCAGGGCGAGGACGTCGTGAGCGGCGTGCGCAACACGCGCGACATCGCCGAGCTGGCGGACGTGATGCCCGAGGCGCACGCCGAGCTGATGGCGATCCTGCGCGAGCTCGAGGCCCACTACGGCGACATGCAGGACACCGAGTTCACGATCGAGGAGGGGCGTCTGTACATGCTGCAGACGCGCAACGCGAAGCGCCCGGCGCAGGCGGCCGTGCGCTTCGCGGTCGACGCCGTCGCCGAAGGGCTGCTCACGCGCGAGCAGGCGCTGATGACGATCGACGCCGGCAAGCTCGACGCGCTCCTGCACCCGACGTTCGACCCGGCCGCCGAGATCGCCGTGCTCGCGCACGGCGTGCCGGCTTCGCCGGGCGCGGCGAAGGGCGAGGTCGTCTTCACCGCGCCTGAGGCGGTCGCGGCGGCGGCGGCCGGCAAGGACGTGATCCTCGTGCGGCCGTTCACCGAGGCCGACGACGTCGCCGGCTTCGACGCCGCGCGCGGGATCCTCACGAGCGAGGGCGGCAAGGCCTCGCACGCCGCGCTGGTGGCGCGCGGGATGGGGCGGCCGTGTGTCTGCGGCGCCTCCGAGCTGGAGATCGACCTGCACGACGAGCACGTGCGAGTAGGGGAGACGGTCATCCGCCGCGGCGACCGCATCGCGATCGACGGCTCGGCGGGGATCGTCACGCTCGACGACGTGCCGCTGGTCGAGGCGCGCTGGAGCCCGCAGTTCGAGACCGTGCTCGCGTGGTGCGACGAGCTGCGCAAGCTCGGCGTGCGCGCGAACGCCGACACGCCCGAGGACGCCAGACGGGCGCGCGAATACGGCGCCGAGGGGATCGGCCTCTGCCGCACCGAGCACATGTTCATGGCGGCCGATCGCCAGCCGAAGATGCGCGCGATGATCATGGCCGACGACGAGCCATCGCGGCGGGCGGCGCTGGCCGAGCTGCTGCCGCTCCAGCAGCAGGACTTCGAGGGCCTGTTCGCGGCGATGGAGGGCGAGCCGGTGACGATCCGCCTGCTCGACCCGCCGCTGCACGAGTTCCTGCCGCACCGCTTCGAGCTCGAACGTCAGCTCGAGCACGCGCGCGACACCGGCGGCGAGACGGCCGAGCTGGAGCGCACGCTGGAGCGCGTGCAGGCGCTGGAGGAGACGAACCCGATGCTCGGCACGCGCGGCTGCCGCCTCGGGATCCTCTATCCCGAGGTCTACGAGATGCAGGCGGTGGCGATTGCGCAGGCGGCGATCGCCGTGCGCGAGCGGACCGGCAAGGCGCCGCTGCTGGAGGTGATGATCCCGCTCGTCGACTACGAGATGGAGCTGGAGCTGATGCGCGAGCTGGTGATCAGAGCCGGGCACGAACGCGGCCTGGAGATCGGCCGCGACTTCCTCGTCGGCACGATGATCGAGCTGCCGCGCGCGTGCTTCCTGGCGGACGAGATCGCCCGTCACGCCGACTTCTTCTCCTTCGGCACCAACGACCTCACGCAGACCGGCCTCGGCTTCTCGCGCGACGACGTCGAGTCGAAGTTCCTGGCGACCTACCTGGAGCGCAAGATCGTCGACCGCTCGCCGTTCGAGACGATCGACGCGCCCGGTGTCGGCCAGATGGTGCGGATGGGCGCGTGGCTGGGCCGCAAGACGAAGGAGCAGCTCAAGCTCGGCGTCTGCGGCGAGCACGGCGGCGACCCCGACTCGATCGACTTCTTCCACCACTCCGGCATCGACTACGTCTCCTGCTCGCCGTTTCGCGTGCCGGTGGCGCGGGTGGCGGCGGCGCAGGCGGCCGTGGCGGAGCGACTTGCGGCGCCGGCCTGACGCGGCGCCGTCAGGCGTCGGGCTCGTCGGCCAGCCACGCCAGGCAGCGCTGCGCGAGCGCGTCGCTGCGAGCCGCCGGCAGGTGGTCGAGTCCGGGGTGGAGCGTCACGCGCACGCGCTCGGCGGCGCCCGGATGCCGCGCGCGCAGCGCGTCGCGGAAGCGCAGCGCCCCGTCCGGCGGCACGTGCGTGTCGTCGGCGCCGCACTCGAACGCGATCGACGGCCCGCGCGCGTAGGCGTCGAGGTGCGTGAACGGGTCGAGCCGCTCGTAGAGCCAGCGGGCGTAGGCGTCGGGCTCGCCCTGCGCCACCAGGCGGCCCTCCAGCTGCATTCCCGGCCGCGTCCAGTCGGGCGTCGCGACGATCGCGGCGACGCGGCTCACGCGCGGATCGACGCCGGCCAGCGCGACCGCGATGTCCCCGCCCATCGAGACGCCGCCGGCGACGACGCCGGGACCGGTGCCGAGCGTGTCGGCCGCCCAGTCGATCACGCGCGTCGCGTCGAGCGCCGTCTGCGCGAGGATCGGCCACATGTGATGCCGGAAGCTGCCGAACACGCGTCTGAAGAGATCCTCGCGCGACTCGGTCCCGCGCTCGCCGTGCTGCCACGGGTCGAGGCTCATCGCGACGAAGCCCGCCGCCGCCAGGTCGTGCAGGAACGGCAGCGCCAGCTCCTTGGAGCCGCTGAAGTGGGGCAGCCAGAGCGCGAGCGGCGCGCCCGCGCGGCGCTGCGCGGGCTCGACCCAGACGACTGGGACGTGGCCGGCCCAGTCGCTGCTCTGCGTGACGGGAGCTTCCGTGCCTGACACGGTGGCGGACGATACCCGCGCCGCGCGGTCTGCGCACGAGCCGCCCTCCGTCGCGGCGATGCGCCAGACTTCGACGGCGATGATGAGCACTGCGGCGGGAGCTGGAAGCGGGATCGAGCTGCACGGGCTGACGAAGACGTTCAGCTCGCCAGACGGTCCTGTGCACGCGGTGCGCGGCATCGACGTGACGGTCGCCGCCGGCGAGACGGTCGCGCTGCTGGGCCCCAACGGGGCAGGCAAGTCGACGACGATCGACATGCTGCTGGGCCTCGCGAGACCGGACGACGGCAGCGTGCGCGTGTTCGGGCGCGCGCCAGAGGACGCTGTCGCCGCCGGCGCGGTCGGCGCGATGCTGCAGACGGGCGCGCTGATCCGCGACCTCAACGTGCGCGAGCTGGTGACGATGGTCGCCTCGCTCTACCCCGAGCCGCTCGCCGTCGAGGAGGTGCTGAAGCTGACGGGCGTCGACGACATCGCCGAGCGCCGCACGCACCGCCTCTCCGGCGGACAGACGCAGCGGGTGCGCTTCGCGATCGCGCTCGTCAGCGATCCGGAGCTGCTCGTGCTGGACGAGCCGACCGTCGCGATGGACGTCGAGGGGCGCCACGGCTTCTGGAGGACGATGCGCGCGTTCGCCGCGCGCGGCAAGACCGTCGTGTTCGCTACCCACTACCTGGAGGAGGCGGACGCGTACGCCGACCGCGTCGTGCTGATGGCGCACGGGCGCGTCGTCGCCGACGGGCCGCCGACGGAGATCAAGGGCCTCGTCGGCTCGCGCACGATCCGCGCGACGCTGCCGGGCGTCGCCGAGGAGGCGCTGGAGGCGCTCGCCGGCGTCGCTGCGGTCGAGCGCCGAGGCGCGGCGGTCGTGCTGCGCTGCACCGACTCCGACGCGGCGATCCGCGCGCTGCTCGCCGAGCACTCCGCCGTCGCCGACATCGAGATCGCCGGCGCCGGGCTGGAGGAGGCGTTCCTGCGGCTCACGGCGGACGAGGCAGACGAGGAGTCCGAGGCGGTGGCGTCGTGAGGAGCGCCTACCTGCGCTACGAGCTGCTGCGCACGCTGCGCAACCGCCGCTTCTTCGTCTTCTCCCTGATCTTCCCGCTGATCCTGTTCTTCGTGATCGCGGGACCGCAGAAGGACAACCACAACTTCCAGGGGACGGGCGTTCCAGCGCCGCTGTACTTCATGGTCGGGCTCGTCTCGTTCGGCGCGATGGCGGCGATGCTGAGCAGCGGCGCGCGCATCGCCGGCGAGCGCGAGGTCGGCTGGAACCGCCAGCTGCGCATCACGCCGCTCAAGCCGCGCGAGTACCTGCGGGCGAAGGTGCTGACCGCCTACATGATGGCCGGCATCTCGATCGCGCTGTTGTACGCCTCGGGCGCGCTGCTCGGCGTGCGGATCGAGGCTGGGCGCTGGGTCGTCATGACGCTGCTGATCCTCGTCGGGCTGATCCCGTTCGCCGCGCTCGGCATCTTCATCGGCCACCAGCTGACAGTCGACGCGATCGGCCCGGTGATGGGCGGCGGCATCTCGCTGCTGGCGCTGCTCGGCGGCACCTGGGGCCCGCTCGCGACGTCCGGCTTCTTCTACGACGTGACGCGCGCCCTGCCGTCCTACTGGCTCGTGCAGGCCAGCTACGTCGCGCTCGGCGACCACCCGTGGAGCGGCCTCGGCTGGTGCGTGATGGCGGGCTGGTCCGTGATCCTCGGCGTCCTCGCGCTGCGCGCCTTCCGGCGCGACACTGCGCGCGCGTAGGCGCCGCGCGGTCGCCCCCGCGCGAACGCCCGTCGCAGTGCGAGAATCGCAGGGATGCCCGTGCGATCCCCCACGCACCCGAGCGGTCCCGTCGCGGACGCCTTCGCCGAGCGCGTGCGCGTGCAGGAGGCGTCGGCGCTCTCGCCGGCGGCGACTCCGTCCTACCCGGCGGCTCGCGAGCGCTCGGAGGAGGAGTGCGGCCTGCGTACGCCGTTCCAGCGCGACCGCGACCGGATCGTCCACAGCAAGGCGTTCCGGCGGCTGAAGCACAAGACGCAGGTGTTCGTGGCGCCGGAGGGCGACCACTACCGCACGCGCCTCACGCACACGCTGGAGGTGACGCAGGTCTCGCGCACCGTCGCGCGCGCGCTGCGGCTCAACGAGGACCTCGTCGAGGCGATCGGGCTCGGGCACGACCTCGGCCACCCGCCGTTCGGGCACATCGGCGAGGCCGCGCTGGACGACTGCCTCAAGCGTAGCTTCGGCCGCCGCTTCAAGCACCACGAGCACTCGCTGCGCGTCGTCGAGCGGCTGGAGCGCGACGGCGAGGGGCTCAACCTGACCGCACCGGTGCGCGACGGGATCCTCGGCCACTCCGGCCGTGCCCCGCTCCCGCGCACGCTGGAGGGCCGGATCGTCCGGCTGCTCGACCGCGTCGCCTACATCAACCACGACATCGACGACGCGGTGCGCGCCGGGGTGCTGGACGAGGCGGACCTGCCGCGCGAGCCGATCGCCGTGCTGGGGGCGACCGGCGCCCAGCGCATCGACGCGCTCGTGCACGACGTGGTGGAGCAGTCCGAGGCCGCCGGAGACATCGTCCAGAGCGCGGAGGCGGGGGAGGCGATGGGCGCGCTGCGCGACTTCATGTTCGCCCATGTCTATCTGGCGGACGCGGCCCGCGCCGAGCACCGCAAGATCGAGCGCGTGGTGCGCACGCTGTTCGACCACTACTGCGAGCATCCCGGCGAGATCCCACCGCTCGTCCCCGACGCTGACCTCGCCACCCGCGTGACCGACTACCTCGCCGGCATGACCGACCGCTTCTGCATCCGCACGTTCGAGGCGCTCACGCTGCCGCGGGCGTTCCCGTCCTTCTGATGCCCCGCTACACCGACGACTCGAAGGAGAAGGTCCGCGACGCGGTCGACATGATCGCGCTCGTCTCCGCGCGCACCGAGCTGCGCCGCGCCGGCGTCAACTCGTACTTCGGCCGCTGCCCGTTTCACGAGGAGCGCACCGGCTCCTTCCACGTGCGCCCGGAGGAGAAGCACTACCACTGCTTCGGCTGCCAGATGTCGGGCGACCCGTTCCGCTTCGTGATGGAGACGGAGGGGCTCGACTTCGTCGGCGCGATGGAGTCTTTGGCGGAGCGCTTCGGCGTCACGCTGGAGGTCGCCGACGAGGACCCGATGGCGAAGGCGGCCCGCGAGCGGCGCGAGCGCCTGCACAAGCTGCTCGACCGCGCCGCCGCCTACTACGCGCGCTATCTGTGGGAGGCCGGGGAGGCGGCGCCGGCGCGCGAGTACCTCGCCGGGCGCGGGTTGGCGGAGGCGACCCTGAAGACCTACCGCGTCGGCTACGCGCCGAGCGCGTGGGACAGACTGCTGCTCGTCGCGCGGCAGGCCGGCTTCAGCGAGGACGAGCTGCTCGCGACAGGTCTCGCGCAGCGCTCCAGACAGCAGCGCGGCTCGATCTACGACCGCTTCCGCGAGCGGATCATGTTCCCCCTGGCCGACGCGCGCGGGCGGGTCGTCGGGTTCGGCGCGCGCGCGATGCGCGACAACCAGCCGCCGAAGTACCTCAACACGAGCGAGGGCGAGGTCTTTCACAAGGGCAGCCAGCTGTTCGGCATCGACCTCGCGCGCAAGGCGGCCGCGCGCGCCGGCGCGATCGTGCTGGCCGAGGGCTACACCGACGTGCTCGCGCTGCACCAGGCCGGGGTCGAGAACGCGGTCGGGATCATGGGCACGTCGTTCACCGACGAGCAGGCGAGAGAGCTGGAGCGCACCGCGCGGACTTTGGTGCTCGCGTTGGACGCCGACGGCGCCGGCCAGGAGGCGATGCTGCGCGCTGCGCGCGTGGCCGAAGGGCGCTCGATGGAGCTGCGCGTCGTCGCGCTGCCTGTCGGCGCGGACCCCGCCGACCTCGCGCTGTCGGAGGGCGTCGAGGCGCTGCGCGCGCGGATCGGCAGATCCGTCCCGTTCGTCGAGTTCCACGTCGAGCGCGTGCTCGCGCGCGCCGAGGTCGGCACGGCCGAGGGCAAGGACCGCGCTTTGGCGGAGCTGCGCCCCCTGCTCGGGCCATTGCCCGCGAGCGTGCTGCGCGACGAGCTGGTGCGGCGGGTGGCGGGGCGGTTGGACCTGTCCGACCAGTTGGCGGCATCGCTGCTGGCCGAAGGCGCGCCGCCCGCGGCGGCGGCACCCGGCCCCGACCTGTCGGTCTCCCGCCCGCATGCCAACGGATCCCCGCCCGCGCCGCCCGTCGTCCCGCACCTGCTCGACCGCCGCGAGCGCGGCGAGCGCACGTTCCTCGCCCTCTGCGTCGCCTTCCCGCGCGAGGGAAGAGCGCTGCTGGAGGAGGCCGACCTCGAGCAGCAGTTCAGCTCCGCCCTCGCGCGCCGCGCCGCGACCCACCTGCGCACGCACCTCGACGCACCACTCGACGGCCTGCCCGACGACGACGCCGAGCTGTTCAGCTACGTCTCCGAGATCGACGCGAGAGCCGCCCGCGGCGCCGCCGGCGTCCGCCCCGGCAACCTCGAGCACGCCTGGCTCTCACTCGAGCTCGCCCGCCTCGAACGCGCCATCGACCTCGCCCGCCACGCCCCGTCAGCCGGCGACGCCGGCTCCGTCACCAGACTCAGCACCGAGCGCGAGCAGGTGCGCATGCGGCTGCGGGTGCTGAGCGGCAAGCTGCAGAGCACCTGAGGCGCGCGTGGTCAACGGCGTTTATCCGTCGCCGCGGTTGAACGTCAGCGTGATCGACGCCTCCGCGGACCCCTTCGCGACGAACGCGACGCCACCCTCGGCACCGATCGTGAGCGTCAGCTCGATTTTCTCCAGGCCAAAGCCCTGCTTCGGCTGCTCGTCCTCCAACACCGGTGCGATCGCGTCGCTGATATCGCGCAGTTGGCGCGCGATCTCGGAGGGGTTGATCATCGTGCGGCGCTCGAGTGCCTCCGCGTGCGGCGTCGTCAGGTCGGCGACGGGGTAGGTGTCGGCCACAAAGCCTCCCTCGGAAAGTAGAGCAATTGATGACAAAACCTAGAGCATTCAGGTAGCCTTAAAGGTGTATGACGAGACTGAGCGGCCCGGAGCGCAAGCAGCTCCAGCTCGCGCTGATGAGCGCGTTCCCCGAGCCGTCAGACCTCGCGATGCTGATGGAGGCGGCCGTCGATCGCCGCCTGTCCCACTACGCCTCCGAGAAGGCCAACTACCGGACGATCGCGTTCGACGTGGTCAGATACGCCGACGCGCAGGCCTGGGTCGAGCCGCTGATCGCCGGTGCGCGCGCCGAGCAGCCTGGGAATCCGGAGCTTGCGGCGGTCGCCGAGGCGCTCGGGTTCGCGCCCGTCGTCTCGGCCGAGCTCGAGGCGATGGTCAGCATGCGCACAGGCCTGCACGACGTCGTCGCGTGGCGCATCGCGCTTGCACGCGTGGAGGGCCAGGTCTGTCACCTCCGCTCGACGACGCACGCCGGTGGCGTGTGCACGGGGACGGGTTTTCTTGTCGCGCCAGATCTCGTCCTGACCAACCACCACGTCGTCTCGCACCTGATCAGCAGAACGGGTGATCCGTCGACGGCGACGGCGCTGTTCGACTTCAAACGGCTCGCGAACGGAAGGACGTTCGACGCTGGCGTCGTGTGTGGCCTCGCAGACGACTGGCTCGTCAGCAAGAGCCCGCCGAGCCGGGCCGACACGGACGGTGAGGGACTTCCCGCAGCTGACGAGCTGGACTACGCCCTGCTGAGACTCGACCGTGCGATCGGCTCCGAGCCGGCGAGCGCGCCGGGCACGGTCGACACCGGACCGCGCGGGTGGGTGGTCCTGCCTGACGAGTCCGCACTGGTCGAGCACGGCGACCCGCTGGTGATCGTCCAGCACCCGGACGACGAGCCTCTCCAGCTCGCGATCGACGTCGTGCTCGGGCGCAATGGCAACGACACCCGTGTGCGCTATCGCACGAACACGAGAGGGGGCTCGTCGGGGTCGCCGTGCTTCGACCTCGACTGGCGTTTGCGTTGTCTGCACCACAGCGGCGACCCGGGCTACTCGGCATTTGGCTGCGCCCAGTGGAACGAGGGAATCCCGATCGGAGCGATCCATGCTCGGCTCGACGCAGAGGGCCTGCTCGACCAGCTCGCGCCGCCGACGCGCGCATAGGCACAGGACACGCCGCCCGATGCCCGGTGCCTTCGGCAACCATGCCACGAACGTGCTTCAGGTCCTGCTCCACGCCTTTCCGTCGCAGTCTGACCTGGAGCGCTTGGCGTGGTTTCAGCTCGACGTCAACCTGGAGGAGCTCACCAAGGGGCACCTGAAGGACGGCGCGGAGGCGCTGATCAGATGGGCGGTCAGACACGGCAAGGAGCGGGCGCTGCTGACCGCGATGCTCGCGGAGCAGCCGACCGACGTCGTGCAGGCGCTCGTCGCGACGGTGGAGGAGCACCTCGACGTCGTTGCGCCACTGCCGTGGTACAGCTCGCCGAGACCGGTCGACGCATGCATCGTGCGCGATTGCGCGATGCTCGACCGAGAAGAGCTGCGCAGACACATGCGCACGATGCTCACGCCCACCGGCACGAACATCCTCAGCGTCCACGGGCCGCGCCACAGCGGTCGCTCGCACTCGGTGCGCCTGATCCGCCACGTCGAGGCGGAGCTGGGAACGTTCAAGGTCGTCGACATCACCCTCGACGACCAGACCGGCGACCTGCGCCCACACGACCTCGTGCGCAGTCTCGCCTACCAGCTCAACTGCGGCGAGGCGCTGAGCTGGATGCCGTCCCCTGACGGTCAGAACGCACGCATCAGCCACGACCTGGTCGACTGGTTCGTCGCCCAGGTTGACCAGCAGGACCTGCCGACGTGGGTGGTGGTCGACGGAATGGACCACTGCCGCCCGCGCGAGGAGACGCTCGAGCTGATCGTGCTGCTGGCGGCGACGGCCGACCGTCGCGGCATGCGCAAGCTGCGCGTGATCCTGCTCGGCTTTCCGGCGCTGCCGCCGCACCTCGACGGCGCCGTGCTGGAGGACCCGATCGCGTTCGACGAGCGTCCGGCGCTCATCGAATTCTTTACCCGCTTCTTCGCCCACCGCAGAGAGCGGGCCGATCCGGATGCGATCGAGCGCGCGGTCGACGGGCTCCTGGCCCTCGTCGGCGATTCGCCGCACAACAGGCTCCACCGCCTCTCGCGCGCGGCAGCCCGCCTTGCGCGCCAGTTCGCCGAGCCGGAGGTGCACGATGGCTGAGTCCGAGCGGCCGCGCCGCTGGACGGTCGAGCGCGTCGACGAGCTGCTCGCCGAGCTGCCGCCCGAGCCCGATCCGCGCGCGCACGCGCCCGACCCCGCAGAGCTGTCGCTGGTCGACGCTGCCGCCGTACTGTCGGAGTTCGACCTGGAGACGCTGCGTCCGCTGGCGGACGACGCGCCGCGCGTCGATTCGTTGCGACGGGTGATGGAGCGCAGCATGACCGTCCACGACCGCGACGGTGGCCTGCATTGGCGCCTGCGCGCCGCGCCGCGTCGCGAGGCGCTGAAGCGGCTGGGCAGTCGCGAGGCGATCCTGAACGCCTGCAGGCACAACGCCGAGCACATGGAGTCGCCGTTGGAGCGCACGCTGTGGGCGACGCTGACAAACGATCTCAAGCCGCTCCACGAGCAGTCGCGCGACGAGCTGATCCTCACGTTCGAGGTCGCGCAGTGGCTGCGCGGCATCGTGCCGGACACGCTCGATCCCGAGATCGTCAGAGAGGCACTCGACCGACTGTGGGTTCTTGACCCGCTGCAGACGCTGGTCGGGACCCACTTTCGCGGCCGCGAGCGTGAGCTGGACCGCCTGCGCGAGTACGTCGGCGTGCTGCCGCCCGGCTCGCGGCTGCGGCTGCTGCAACGCTCGACGCGCGGGTTGCTCGGGCGCAGCGAGCGTCCGCCGCTCGTAGTGATCGGCCGCGGCGGCGTGGGCAAGTCGACGCTCATGGCGAAGTTCATCGTCGACCACGCCGCCTACGTGGACGACCTGTCGCTCGCATTCGCCTACGTCGACTTCGACCGACCAGGCGTGCACGCGGCCCACCCGGCCTCGATCCTCGTGGAGGCGGGCCGGCAGCTTGCCGTGCAGTGCGCCGCTCGCGATCGCGTCGACTGGCGCCAGCTCTACGAGCGCTCTGCTCGGCAGCTCGCGGCCGAGCACGAGCCTGCGGCGGGGGCGGCCGCCGTGCCGGAGCCGGGGCTGGGCCCCGACGCGGAGGCCCGTCTCGTGCGCGACTTCGCGATCCAGCTCGAACGCTCTTTCGGCGAGTCGATTCCCTTCCTGCTCGTGCTCGACACGTTCGAGGAGGTGCAATACCGCAGCCGTACGTTCGTCGACGTGCTCTGGACGTTCCTCGACCGCCTGCGCGACCAGATCCCAACCCTGCGGACGGTGATCGCCGGGCGCGCGCCGATCGAGGGCCGCCGCACCGAGGAGCTGCGGCTCGGCATGCTCGACGACGAGGCGGCGCGCGGCTTCCTGGAGGGCCACGGCGTCGAGGCCGACGACGCGCGTTTGATCGTCTCGCGTCTCGGCGGCAACCCGTTGACGCTCAAGCTGGCTGCGGAGGTGCTGCGCCGCGAAAGCACGGACGGCGAGATGGTGAGTCTGCGCCAGCGCCCCGAGATCGTCATCGCACTCGACCACCGCACCGCCCAGGTCGACCTCTACCGCCGCATTCTCCGGCACATCCACGACGAGGACGTGCGCAAGCTGGCGCACCCGGGCCTCGCGCTGCGCCGCATCACGCCGAACGCGATCCGCTGGGTGCTTGCGGAGCCGTGCGGGCTGCACGTCGACTCCGACGAGACCGCCGAGAAGCTGTTCGCGGCGCTGCGACGCGAGATCACGCTCGTGCGCACGGCAGAGGACGGGGCGCTCGTGCACCGCTCCGACTTGCGGCGCGCGATGCTGCCGATGCTGGCGGAGACTGAACCGCAGGCGGTGCGCGAGATCCACGCCCGAGCGATCACGTACTACGCCGCGCGTGACGACGTCGTTGATCGCGCAGAGGAGATCTACCACCGCCTGATCATGGGCGAGGACCCGAAGCGCGTGGACGAGCGCTGGGACGACGCGGTCAAGGAGCACCTGCTGACCGCGATCGACGAGTTGCCGGCGTCCGGGCAGACGTACCTCGCGAGCCGGCTCGGAGTCGAGATCGACAAGCGGCTGTGGCGTGCCGCATCACAGGAGGACCACGAGCGCCGCGTCGAGCGGCAGGCGCTCGACGCGCTTGCGGTCGGCCGGCTGGAGGGTGCGCTGAAGGTCCTGCGGTCGCTTCCCGAGCGCTCGTCGGGTAGTCGCCTCTACCTGCTGGAGGCGCAGGCGCTGCGCGCGCTGGGCCGGGACGCGGAGGCGCTGGAGACGATTGCGGTCGCGCTCGACCGCGTCCCCGCCCGCGGCGCCGGCATCACGCGGCTCGACCTGCTGATGCAAGCTGCGCAAATCGAGCGTGACGGGGGGCATCTCGCGGCTGCCGCGCGGCGCGCGCAGGACGCTTACCACCTCGCATCGTGGCTGGAGGATCGGCCGCGCATGCTCGACCTCGGGGTCTGGCGCATGGAGCTGTGGCGCGAGCAGAGAGAACGCGACAGAAGAGGTCTGGGGGCGAGCATCGCGGAGGTGGAGAGGGATCTGTCAAGACTCGGCGACGAGGTGCTGGCCGCCAATCCCGCTCGCGCGCACCAGTTGGCTGGCCAGCACCCGGCGACGATCGTGCAGGTGGCGCTGGTCGCCGGGCTGCCATCGCTGCGCCCGGAGCGTGTGCGACGCATCGTCACGCAGTGGAACCACGAGCTTAGAGGTCGCCTGAGCGAGGACCCGTCCGCCGCCGAGATGCTGCGCGCGCAGGACGACGTGTCGCCCGCGACTGCGATGCAGACGCTGATCGGGTTGCTCGGACGGCACCGCCTGACGAGCAGAGCGGCGCGCGCGCTGGCGACGGAGATCCGCTGGAGCGTCGAGCAGGAGAGCGCAGCGAGATAGTGTCAGCTCCCCGGGTTGGACTCGAACCAACAACCCTTCGGTTAACAGCCGAATGCTCTGCCAATTGAGCTACCGGGGAAGGCGAAGGAGCATGGTAGCGGCAGCGGGGGCGAGCCGGCGCGCTCGGGGCCGGGCGCGCCTATGCTCGCGGCACCCGATGCGAGAGGACCGGAAGATGAAGCTCTACGTCTGCTGGGGCACGTTCAAGAACCCGTTGCGGCCTGGCGGCCATCCGTGCGGCAACGCGTATGACGCGCTGAAGGACGCCGGGCACGACCCGGAGGTGGTCAAGGCCTATGGCCTCGCGCCGCTGCCGGACGTCACGAGCGGCCGCAAGGAGGTCAAGCGGCTGACCGGGAAGTCGCTGGTGCCGGTCCTCGTGCTCGACGACGGCGAGGCGATCTACGACTCCAAGCGCATCGTCGCGTGGGCGAAGGCGCACCCGGCCAGCGGAGCGGGCGCGGTGTCGTAGCTACCGCAGCTCCTCCGCCAACAGGTCCATCAGCAGCCCGTCCTGCCAGCTGCCGTCGGGCGCCCGCTCGTAGCGGCGCAGGACGCCCACCGGCTTGAAGCCGACCACCTCGTAGGCGCGGATCGCGCGCTCGTTCGCGGCCGCCGGGTCGATCGTGAAGCGGTGGTGGCCGCGCTCGGCGACCAGCCAGCGGACGACGGTCCGCAGCGCCGCGGAGCCGAGGCCCCGGTCCTGGAACTCCGCACCGAGCGCGATGTCGAGCGCGACGTGGCGGAAGTCGGGCGTCGTCTCCTCGGCGATCCCCAGCCAGCCGGCGACCGCGCCGTCGACCTCGATCGTGAACGCGGTCCCGTCGTGGCGCAGATCCTCGCGCAGCGCCTCGGGCCCCTCGACGGTGCCCCACCAGCGCCGCACGCTCGCGTGCGAGAGCAGCTCGACGAGGCGGTCGAGCGCCGGCTCGTCGAGCGGGCGCAGCGTCACGCGCTCGCCGTGCAGCACGGGCAGTCCGCCCGGCTCAGCCACTGCGCGCCAGCTCTTCCACCAGATCCGCCGCCCGCTCGGCTCCGTCGTTCACCCGCGCCCATGCCGCCAGCTCGCCGGCTCGCCGCGTCACGGACGGCTTCGCCAACGCCTGCCGCACCGCCAGGCGCACGCCGAGCGGCGTCGCGAAGCGCCACGGCAGCCGCACGCCCGCGCCCGACCAGTCCAGCCGCGCCGCGTTCTCCGCCATGTCGCCTGCGACCGGGCAGCCCACCACCGTCGCGCCCGACGCCAGCGCGCGCACCATCGTGCCGTGGCCGACATGGCAGACGACGACCGCACAGCGCGGCATCGTGCGCGCGTAGGAGATCCACTCGACCAGCCGCGCGTTGGCCGGCACGCGCAGCGGCCCGCCGACCGACCGCCGGTTCCACGTCGCCAGCACGCGCACGGGCTCGCCGTCCAAGCCGGCGAGCGCCGCGCGCAGCAGCCGGTGCGAGCGGTCCTGCGCGGTCGAGGGCGCGATCAGCACGAGCGGGGCCTCGCCGGGCGGCGGCTCGACGTCCTCGTAGGGCGGCTCCCACAGCAGCGGGCCTACGACGTGCGTCCACTCCGGCCACTCCCGCGGGTACTCGAGCTGGGGGAACGACCCGACCATGCACAGCCGCTGGCTGAGGCCGCCGTGGACGCGGTCGAGCGGCCCCAGCCCCAGCCGTTCCCGCGCACCGTTGAGGTCGCGGCGGCCATGCTCGAGCCCGCGCAGCACGAGCGGCTCGAACGCGCCCCACGCACGGCGGCCGAGCGCGCTGCGCGGCGAGCGCGCGCCGAACGAGTAGGGCGGCGATCCGGGCGGCAGCTGCGGGTGGACATGCGGGATCAGCGTCGCGACCGGGACGCCCTCCAATTCCCCTGCAAGCGCCGGCCCCAGCGTGAGGATGTCGGCCACGACGGCGTGCGGTCTAGCGGCCGCCACGTGCGGGCGCGTGTTGCGTGCAGCGCGCACGACCGCCTCGTAGGGCTTCAGCGGCGCCTCGCGCGTCGGGAAGACCGGAAACTCGGGTGCCGCGACGAACGCCATCCCGGCCGCCTCGCCGTACTCCCGCCAGCGCTCCCACGTCTCGAACGTGACCGCGTGACCGCGGCGCGCGAGCGCGGATCCGAGCGCGAGCATCGGGAAGGCGTGGCCCGGATCGCCGAACGCGCCGAGGAACAGGCGCAGCGGCGGGAGCGCCTCCGCGCCTGGAATCGGCGCGAGGTCTTGGTAGGTTTGGTGAGCTTTAACCACCTTCGGCATGGATGTCCGATGAGCGCACGGAGACGGATGGACGAGACGCACGGCCGCGACCGGCCGCGAGCATACGGCGATGCGCCATTGCCGGGCGCCGCCGGCTCGCGCGCCCGTGCCGGCATCGCGCTCGTCGCGGCGGCCATCCTGGGCCTCGCGCTCCTCGGGCTGATCGCGCTCGTCGTCCTCGGCGGCGAAGACACGCTCGTCTCCGCGCTCGGCGCCGCCACGGGCGCGATCGCGCTGCTGGCCGGCGGAATACTCGCCTGGTCGCTGGCGACGCTGCGGCGCGAGCACGAAGCGCTCGTGCGCCGCGAGGCCGACGCGCTGCGGATGGCGGAGCTGGACGACCTCACCGGCCTCGGCAACTACCGCATGTTCATGCGTCAGCTCACGGCCGAGGTCGCGCGCTCGCGCCGCTACGAGGACCCGTTCTCGCTCGTGCTGCTCGACCTCGACGGCTTCAAGGCGATCAACGACGAGCTGGGCCACCTCGCCGGCGACGACGCGCTGCGGCTCGTCGCGGTGGCGTTGCGCGACGCGCTGCGCGAGGAGGACGTCTGCTGCCGGCAGGGCGGCGACGAGTTCGCCGTGATCGCGGTGCGCGCGGGCGAGGACGAGGCGCGCGAGCTGGCCGAGCGACTCGCCCGCGCGGTCGCCGAGATCCCGTTCGGGGCCGACGGCGAGCGGCGCCTCGGTACGGGCGTCGGATGGGCGACGTTCGGCGCCCCGGCGCGCAGCGTCGACGAGCTGATCCTGCGCGCCGACGCCGCACTGCGCCAGACGAAGCGCGCCAACGGCGGCGCGCAGCGGGACGCGGAGGTCGCGCGCCGCGCCGCCGAGCGCGACGGTCGCGCGCGCCACGCGGGTGCCGGCGCCAGCACGCCGAACCGCCTCGCGCTGCTCGCCGGGCTCGCGCGCGCGCTGCCCGGCGCGCGCGACGAGCGCACGCTGGCGGAGACGACCGTCGCCTTCCTGGCGGGCGCGTTCGACACGGTCGGCGCCGCCGTCGTCGGGCTCGACCAGGACGGGGACGTGAGGCTCGCGGCGCTCAGCTCGGGCGACGATCACGCCGACGTCGTCGCGGTCCTCTCGGGCCAGCCGGTCGCGAAACGGGCGCTGGCGGCGGGCGGGCCGGCGGTCGTCGAGCAGGATCTCGATCGCCACTGGGTCGACGGCGCGCGCGTGCGCAGCGAGCTGGCGGTCGCGATCCGCGATGAGTCGCGCACGTGGGGCTGGCTGGTGGTCGCCTCCGACCGTCCGCGCGCCTACGAGCTGGCCGAGCGCGCGTTGGCGGAGGCGATCGCAGAGCAGCTCGGCCGCGCGCTCACCTGCCGCCGCCTGCTCGACCGGCTGCGCGACGCCGGCTTCGGCGAGCTCTACCGCGTCGCCGTCGGCAGCGCGGCCGCGGCCGGGACGGAGTCGTGGCGGATCGCCGAGCTGGCCTGGCAGGCCGGTCGCGCGCTCGCGCTCAGCGACGGCGACCTGCGCGCGCTCTACCTCGCGGCGCTGTTCCACGACGTCGGCACGGTCGGCGTCCCCGCCGTGCTGCTGTCGCATCCGGGCGAGCTGCGCGACGAGGAGCGCGTCGTCCTGCGCGAGCACGCGCTGATCGGCGAACGGATGCTGCGTGGCCTGCCGCTGCTGCAGGAGGCGGCGCCGATCGTCCGCCACGAGCACGAGCGCTTCGACGGCACCGGCTACCCCGACCGCCTCGCCGGCGAGGAGATCCCGCTCGCCGCGCGCATCCTGCTCGCGTGCGACGCGTTCGTGTCGATGACGTCGCCGCGGCCGTGGCGCCCGCCGCGCTCGAGCGCGGCAGCGCACGCCGAGCTGCGCCGGGTCTCGGGCACGCAGCTCGACCCGCGTGTCGTCGACGTGCTGCTCGGCGTGCTCGGCGCGCCTACGCCGCAGCCAGCTCAGCGATCAGCCGCAGCTGCGACAGCCGTTCCTCAGCCGTCCACGCCATCGGCGTGACCATCAGCGTGCCGACGCCCGCGTCGCGGTAGACGGCGAGCCGCTCGCGCACGTGGTCCTTCGGGCCGCAGAGCGTGACGAGGTCGATCAGCTCGTCCGGCAGCGCCGCGCCGGCCTCCTCGCGCTTGCCGTCCAGGTACAGGTCCTGCACGGTCTTGGCCGCGTCGGCGAAGCCGTAGCGGACCGCGAGGCGGTTGTAGAAGTTCTGCTCGCGCGAGCCCATCCCGCCGATGTAGAGGGCGAGGTAGGGGCGCATCGCGTCGCGACCGCTGGCGAGGTCGTCGGTCACGAGGACGTTGACGGTCGGGGCGATGTCGAAGCCGTCGAGCGTCTTGCCGGCGCGGTCGGCGCCCTCCTGCAGGTAGGTGCGGAACTCGGCGACGTGCTCGGGGGCGAACAGCGTCGGGATCCAGCCGTCGGCGATCTCCCCGGCCAGGGCGGTGTTCTTCGGCCCGATCGCGGCGAGGTAGATCGGGATCCGCTCTTGGACGGGCGTGATCGTCAGCTTGAGCGCCTTGCCGGGGCCGTCCGGCAGCGGCAGCTCGAGCGTCTCGCCGTGGAACTCGACGCGCTCGCGCGCGAGCGCCATCCGCATCACCGCGACGTACTCACGCGTGCGCTGGAGCATTCTCCCGTAGCGCTGGCCGTGCCAGCCCTCTGCGACCTGCGGCCCGGACGCGCCGACGCCGCAGCGCATGCGGCCGTTGGAGAGGTTGTCGATCGTGGCGGCGGTCATCGCCGTCATCGCGGCGCTGCGGCCGGGGATCTGGAAGATCGCCGAGCCGAGGCCGATCGTTCTGGTGCCGGCGGCGAGCCATGCGAGCACCGTCGCCGTGTCGGAGCCGTACGCCTCCGCGGCCCACACCGAGTCGTAGCCGAGCCGCTCGGCCTCCTGAACGATCGACAGCTGCTGGTCGGCGGTGAGGCCGAGGCCCCAGTAGCCGATGTGGACGCCAAGTTTCACAGTGCGTCTCCAGGTCGCTCGAAGATGATCTCGGGGATCAGGCAGGCGGGGGAGACCTTCAGCAGCAGGCGCACCGACTCGGCGATGTCGACGGTCGTGATCATCTGCTCGGCGGCGACGCCGCCCGCCTTGGCGAAGTCCGTCATCGGCGTGTCGACGAAGGCGGGGCAGAGCGCGCACGACTTGATGCCCTCGGGCGCCAGCTCTTTGTTCATCGCCTCCGTCCAGCCGACGACGCCGGCCTTCGTGGCCGAGTAGACCGACAGCCACGCCTGTCCGCGCTTGCCGGAGATCGAGGCGGTGTTGACGACCTGGGCGCCGCCCGTCTCGGCCGCGGCGGCGCGCAGCAGCTCCACGCACTCGCGGTAGAAGAGGACGATCGTGCGCAGGTTGACGTCGAGCTGCATGTCGAGCCGTCTCGTCACGATCTCCGCGACGGGCGCGCCGATCCCGACGCCGGCGTTGTTGACGAGCACGTCGAGGCGGCCGTAGCGCTCGCGATGCGCGGCGACGACCTGCTGGACGGCCTCCTCCTCGGACAGCATCGCGGCGACGTCGAGCACCTCGAAGCCGTCGGCGCGCAGCCCGTCGGCCGCTTCTCTGAGCTTGTCCGGCCGGCGCGCGGCCAGCGTGAGCGCGTAGCCCTCCTCGCCGAGCATGCGCGCGACCGCCAGCCCGATGCCGCTCGATGCCCCTGTCACGATCGCCGCTCGTTGCGCCATGCTGTTCCTTCCTCGAAGTCCGCCGTGGAAGTGAGCATCAAATCACGCATCAGCCGTCCGACTCGCCGGTCTCGCGCCGCCTCGCAGGGCTGAGCGCGCGCACTCCGGAGCTGGCGATCCTCGCGCTCGTCGCCGCGCTTGCGGTCGGTGCACTGCTGCTCGGCGGCCGGGCTCCTCGCGCCGCGCCGCGGGCCGCCGCCGCATCCGGAGTGTCGGTGACCCCGGCGCACGTTGCGCTGGTCGAGCGGCGCGTGGAGCGGCTGCGCGGCCTGCGCTTCCTGCACCCCGTGCCCGTCGCGGTCGTCTCGCCGGCGCAGGCGCGGCGCGACGGGCTCGCCGACTACGACACGAGCAGGGCCGTCGCGGAGCAGCGCGCGAGCGAGGAGCTGCTGATGGTGCTCGGGCTGCTGCCGCCCGGCTCCAGCCTGCGGCGGATCGAGTCGGCCGTCTACGGCGAGCAGGTCGCCGGCTACTACGACCCGCGGCGCAAGCGGCTTGCGCTCGTGCGCGGCGCCGGCGTGGACGACGTGACGCTCGCGCACGAGCTGACGCACGCGCTCGAGGACCAGCACTTCGACCTGCAGCGGTTGGAGAGCGGCGGGAGCGACGACGCGTCGACCGCAGAGCAGGCGCTGGCCGAGGGGAGCGCGACGCTCGTGATGGAGCGCTACGCGGCGCGCTGGCCGAGCCGCACGCCGGTCGGGGACGCGCTCGCCGGCCTCACGCAGGTGACGGCCGGGACGCCGCTGCCGCAGTACACGATGCGCGAGCTGATCTTCCCCTACCTGCAGGGCGAGAGCTTCGTGCAGGCGCTGCGCGACGCGGACGGCGGCGGTTGGACGCTCGTCGATGTCGCCGAGGCGAAGCGCCCGCCGCGCACGACGGCGGAGATCCTCCAGCCGCAGCGCTGGCTGCGTGCGCAGCAGCCGGTCGGGGTCTCGGTCGCCCCAGCCGGGACGCTGCCGCGCAGCGCCGCCTGGCGACTGCTGACCGGCTCGACGCTCGGCGAGGAGGATCTCGCCGCGCTGCTGTCGCCGCAGAGCGGGCCGCTCGCGGCGCGCGAGCTGACGGCCGGCTGGCGCGGCGGCCGCTACGCGCTGTGGCGGCGGGGTGCGCTCGCGGACCCGGCATGCGCCGCACCGTGCCGCGCGCGCGACGCGTTGCAGCTGACGGTCGTCGTGGACGGCGCGACGTCCGCCCGCGCGCTCGGCGCCGCGCTGGGCGTATGGCTGTCGCAGGGGCTGCATGCGCGGCCGCTGGCGGGCGGCTCTTCTTGGCGCCTGCCCAGCGGCTCGTTCGGCGCCGTGCGCGCGGACGGATCCCAGGTGCGCGTCGCGCTCACGCCGGACGCAGCGCTCGCTCAGCGGCTCGTCTCGTAGCGGCTGCGGTTACGCCGTCGTGGTCTCGCGAGCGGCGGCCGTGGCGGCGTCCTGCTCGCTCGGCGGCGATGGCGCGTCGTCCGGCGCGAGCGCCTCCGCGACGAAGCGGCCGATCTCGCGCAGCGCGGTGCGCGCCTCGGGCGTGCCGTTCCACAGCGGCACGACGTGCGGCTGGCGCTCGTAGACCTGCAGCTCGGTGCGCACGCCGGCGTCGGCGATCCGCTGCGCGGTGCGCGTCGCGTCGTCGTGCAGCACCTCGGTCGAGCCAACCTGCAGGAGCGCCGGCGGGACCCGGCGGAAGAGGTCCTCGGGGGCGAAGAGGGGGGAGGAGCGCCAGTCGGCGGGGTCGGCGCCGCCGAGCGCGACGCGCGCCGCGCGGTGCAGCGCGATCGGCTGGATGAAGGGGTCGCGCGCGGCGTTGCTGACCATCGAGGCGCCGGACATCGTCAGATCCGTCCAGGGCGACAGCAGCACGAGCGCGGCCGGCGCCGGCAGGCCCGCTTCCACGGCATGCAGCACGAGCGTCAGCGCGAGATGGCCGCCGGCAGAGTCGCCCGCGACGACGATCCGCTGCGGCGCGTGGCCCTCGTCGAGCAGATGGCGGTAAGCGGCGAGCGCGTCCTCGATCGGCGCGGGCAGGATCGCGACGGGCGGCAGGCGGTAGTCGAGCGACAGCACCGGCAGGCCGGTCACGTGCGATATGCGCGAGACGAGGTTGCGGTGCGTGCGCGGCGAGCCGAACACGTAGCCGCCGCCGTGCAGGTAGAGCACGACCGCCTGGTCGGGGGCATGCGCGGCTGCGCTCAGCGCACGCGGCCCGCGCACCCACTCGGCCGGGACGCCGGCTACGCGCGCGTGCTCGACGACGCTGCCTCTGAGGACCGGAACGCGCCGGCCCGGCTCGGTCACGCGCTGCAGCATCCGCACGCCGCGCGGCGTCATCCGCCAGTTGCGCGCGACGGGGATCCACGTGCGGCGAAGCGTGTGCTCGAGCGCGATCGTCTGCCGGCTGGCGGGCAGGAACGTGTGCGCGGTCAGGTTCTGGCCAGAAAGCGGAAGCGGAGCGCCTGCGGTCATGAAGCTGACAGTAGCCCGCGGCGTGCGACCCGGTCGCGGTTCGCCCTACCACGCCCGGCCGGCTCTGGTAGCGTCGAACCCGCTACGGCGCCGTAGCTCAGTTGGTTAGAGCAGCGGACTCATAATCCGTTGGTCCTAGGTTCGAGTCCTAGCGGCGCCACTGGGGGAAATGCCCGCCGGGGCGGAGAGTCTGCTGATCGCCTCTCGGAGTGCACTGATCGTACCCTCCCGCCGTACTCTCTCTGCGCCCTGGCGCGCCCTCGCCAAAGAGCTTGTCGGGCTCTGTTGCCGGTCCGGTCACCCGGCGCGATCCGTCGGCTGACGGCCGTACGGTCTGACGATGCTGCGAGAGAGCGCGGAGGACCTTTCAGAGCTGCTTGAGCAGGCGGCGGTTCTCGCTGAGCGGCTCCGGGATGTACCGGCGGCGCGTCCTGTCAGCGAGCGGCCGAGCTTTCTCGTCGCTGTGCCCGGCAACGATCCGCAGCCGATCATCGAGCGGATCGCCGGGGCGGAGCGGCTCACGTTCGTCGTTGGTGCGGGAGCGTCGATGGAGGCAGGGCTGCCCTCGTGGGGGACCTTGGTCCGGGATGTCCTCGCAGCTATGGCGCCCCACGACATGGGCGAAGGGGACCGGGCGGCGTGGCTGAGTGCATTCGAGGAGTCCGGACTGCTGGGGATGGCCGCAGCGGCTCGGGCACTCGCCGGGTCGGATGTGGCCTTCATGAGGCTCGTCGACCATCACGTCTACCGGGGCAAGGGCGCGGAGCACTTCGAACCGGGTCCGTTGGCGCGCGAGATTGCTCTGTGGAAGGAGCGCTATCCGGAGATCGAGATCGCGACGTTCAACTACGACCAGCTGCTGGAGCATGCGCTGGAGGACCTCGGTATCACTGCGCAGGCTGTGGAGCACGGCGATCCGCAGCCCAGCGGCGTGGCGGTCGTGCGGCACCTCCACGGCAAGCTGAGCGGGGTGCCCTCGACCGACGCCGTCGTCCTGACGGAGAGCGACTACGCGCGGTGGGCGCCGAGAAGCTGGCAGGACGAGTTCATGGCGTCTGCGCTCGAGGGTTTGTGCGTCTTCGTCGGGCTGTCCTTCACCGACCAGAATCTGCTGAGGTGGATCTACGGCGCGGGCGGCACCGATCACGTCGCGGTGCTGAGCCGGCAGAGCGCCCCTCGCCTGTCACAGCCGGTGCGGGATGCGCTCGAGGCTGCCACGCGAACTCGGCTGCAAGCGGCCAACGTGACCGCCTATTGGGCGGACTTCTACGCCGAGCTAGCCCAGCTGCTGCACGAGGCGCGCCGGCGACGCGGACGCGGCGCCCCGCCTCGCCCGTACCCACAGCGTGCGCAGAAGCGCGTGGTCAAGGGCCGCAGGCGGTGCCTGCCGAGCGCGAGCCTCGAAGCGCGTCAGCGCAAGATCCGCGAGATCCTCGCCTCGTCGCTCTCCGGCGTGCGAGCCGCCGTGAATGCGGTCGGCGTCGAGATCGACGGTGCGGTCCTCGGGCTCGGCCTGTGGGGGATCGACTACGACCAGCGCGCCGTCATGCTCTGGGCCTCATCGGACCGAATCCACGTCGACCCATCGACGTTGAGCGGAGTCCCGCTGGACTGGGGATCCGAGTGGGTCGCCGTCGAGGCGATCACGCGCGGATCGGTCGTCGAACGCGACCCCAGCGTCTACGTCAGCCGCTGGAGAAGCGTGCGCGGCATCCCGCTCGTCTGGACCGGACCCCAGGGAAGAGAGCGCCTGTTGGTCGGCGCTGCCACGCTCACGACGACGGAGGCGGCCGGGACGTCCGTCTTCGACCGTGCCGAGGAACATGCACCAGGGATCCGCAAGACGATCGACGTCGCGCTCCACGACCAACTCGTGAGGCTTTGGGACTAGCGGACCGCATCGTCGGTTTGTCATGTCATGACATGCGCGTACACTCGTATCGATGACTAGCCCGCTCGATAGCAGCAACCCCCATGGCATCCGCGTCGCCGCTGATCGCGCGCCGCTTCGCGCGGATGTCAGAGCGGCGTTTGCGAGAGCATCAAGGAAGGCATCGCGCGAGATCGCGGCGCTGAGCAACAGCGGGCGTCCCGCACGTACCGCTGGTCGGTCCTCGCAGTCCTAGCTTCTGGCATCGCGCTGGCGACTGCTCATAGCCGGTCTGCACTCCTCCGTCGTTTGACGAGCGCGGGGCCGAGGTGGCGGCAGACCTCTACGGCGTCACGGATTTCACCCGGGAAGCTGCACTGGCGATGGTGCGAGGCGCTTGGCGGCCACGCGAGCCCTGACGAGCGGCCCCACGCTCGCTACAGTCGTGGCCGATGACATCGTCCCGCGCACGGAAGGGCACGCCATGGCCCCGCTGAGGTCTCGCACCGTCACCCACGGCCGCAACATGGCCGGCGCGCGCGCGCTGCTGCGTGCCGCCGGCGTCGCGCGCGAGGACTTCGGCAAGCCGATCGTGGCGGTCGCGAACTCCTACACGCAGTTCGTGCCCGGTCATACGCATCTCAAGCCCGTCGGCGAGGTCGTCTCGGCGGCGGTGCACGCGGCCGGTGGCGTGCCGCTGGAGTTCAACACGATCGCCGTCGACGACGGGATCGCGATGGGTCACGGCGGGATGCTCTACTCGCTGCCCTCGCGCGACCTGATCTCCGACTCCGTCGAGTACATGGTCAACGCGCACTGCGCCGACGCGCTGATCTGCATCTCGAACTGCGACAAGATCACGCCGGGAATGCTGAACGCCGCGCTGCGGCTGAACATCCCGACCGTGTTCGTCTCCGGCGGTCCGATGGAGGGCGGCGTCGCGACGCTCGTGGACGGCACCGTCCGCAAGGGCCTGAACCTCATCACCGCGATGTCCGAGGCGGTCTCGCCCAACGTCAGCGACGCGGACATGGACCTGATCGAGGAGGCCGCCTGCCCGACGTGCGGCTCCTGCTCCGGCATGTTCACCGCCAACTCGATGAACTGCCTCACCGAGGCGCTCGGCCTCTCGCTGCCGGGCAACGGCTCGACGCTCGCGACGCACACGATGCGCCGCCGCCTGTACGAGGACGCCGGCCGCGCCGTCGTGGCGATCGCCAAGCGCTTCTACGACGAGGACGACGAGTCCGTCCTGCCACGCTCGGTCGCGACGCGCGAAGCGTTCGAGAACGCGATGACGCTCGACGTCGCGATGGGCGGCTCGACCAACACGGTCCTGCACCTGCTCGCCGCCGCGCGCGAGGCGGAGGTCGACTTCGCGATGGCCGACATCGACGCGCTCTCGCGCCGCGTCCCCTGCATCTGCAAGGTCGCGCCGAACGGCAGCTACCTGATGGAGGACGTTCACCGTGCGGGCGGGATCCCGGCGATCCTCGGCGAGCTGCGCCGCGGCGGCCTGCTGCACGAGGACGTCGCGACTGTGCACGCGCGCACGATGGACGAGTGGCTGGGCGCGTGGGACGTGCGCGGGCCGAGACCGAGCGAGGCGGCCGTCGACCTGTTCCACGCGGCGCCCGGCTGCGTGCGCTCGGCGAGAGCCTTCTCGCAGTCGGAGCGGTGGGAGTCGCTCGACCTCGACGCGGCCGAGGGCTGCATCCACGACATCGCGCACGCCTACTCAGTTGACGGCGGCCTTGCGATCCTCCACGGCAACCTGGCCGAGAACGGCTGCGTCGTCAAGACGGCCGGGGTGGATGAGTCGATCCTGTGCTTCAGCGGTCCCGCGGTCGTGGTCGAGTCCCAGGAGGACGCGGTCGAGCTGATCCTCGCCGACGGCGTCAAGCCGGGTGACGTGCTCGTGATCCGCTACGAGGGCCCGCGCGGCGGCCCCGGCATGCAGGAGATGCTCTACCCGACGTCTTATCTGAAGGGCCGCGGGCTCGGCAGAGCGTGCGCGCTGATCACCGACGGCCGCTTCTCCGGCGGCACGTCCGGACTCTCGATCGGCCATGTCTCGCCGGAGGCTGCCGCCGGCGGTGCGATCGCGCTTGTGCAGAGCGGCGACACGATCGCCATCGACATCCCGGCGCGCACGATTGCGCTCCAGGTCGACGACGACGAGCTGGCCGAGCGCCGCCGCGCGCTGGAGGCGACCGGCGGCTACGCGCCCGTCGCACGCGAGCGCGTCGTCTCGCCCGCGCTGCGCGCCTACGCCGCGATGGCGACCTCGGCCGACACCGGCGCCGTGCGCGACGTCGACGCCGTCGAGCGGGCGGTCGCCGCGCTGGCGAGGCAGAGCGAGGACGCGGCGCTCGGGCAGCGCTAGCGGCGGCGGCCCGCGCCGCCGTCGCCGAGGTGACCTCACCTCCTGCGTCACTGTGAGAATGCTGGGAACGCCCCGGCGACAAACTGGATCGGAAAAGGCCGGAAAGAGCGGGGCAGATTGCCTTCTATAGATGTGAACGCCCGCAAGGTCTGTTAGCTTCGCGCGCCTCGCACGGTCGCTCCATCCCCCCATTCGTGGGCGGCCGTGCAGCACGGACACGCGCGCAGGCTCCCCCCAAGGCGCGCGCGCTGTCCGCTCTCCCGCCAGAGGCTTCGGCCCCATTCGGCGGTGGCGACGTCTCTCGTCCCCCATCCCTCGGGAGGCGTCGCCTTGCGCGCGCCCGCGAGTACGCTCAGCGCAGATGGTGCGCCGCTCGTCCACGCTCCTGCTGCGCGATGTGCGCCCGCCGCCGGCGGTGGGCGTGGCGGCCGCGACGCTCGCGATCGCGCTGACGACGCTCGCGATCTATCCGCTGCGAAAGGTGATGCCGGCCGTCTCGACCGGCGTCGTCTACCTGCTGGCGGTGCTGCTCGTCTCGACCTGGTTCGGTATGTGGGTCGGGCTCGCTACGGCGGTCGGCAGCGCGCTCGCGTTCAACTGGTTTCACCTGCCGCCGACCGGGCGCCTGTCGATCTCGAATCCCGAGAACGTCGTCGCGCTGTGCGTCTACCTGATCGCGGCGATGATCGTGAGCACGCTGGCGGAGCTGGCGCGGGCTCGTGCGCGCGAGGCCGAGCAGCGGCGGCGCGAGGCGGACCTCGCCGCCGAGCTGGCGCGGCTGCTGCTCGGCGAGCCCGACGCCCGGGCCGCGCTCGGGCCGGCCGCCGAGCGACTCGCCGCCGCGCTCGAGCTGCCGGCGGCCGCGATCGAGCTGGAGACGGCGCCGGCGCCTCGTGCCGACGACGGCTCCGAGCGCATCCCGCTGCACGCCGGCGGGCGCGAGATCGCGCTGCTGCGGCTGGAGGGGCAGCCGTCGGAGGCGGCGCTGGCGCGGCTGCGCGAGCGGATCGTGCCGAGCCTCGAGGCGCTGCTCGGAGCGGCGCTCGCGCGCGACGCGCTCCAGCGCGAGGTGGTCGAGACGAAGGCGCTGCGCCGCAGCGACGACCTCAAGACCGCGCTGCTGCGCGCCGTCTCGCACGACCTGCGCTCGCCGCTTACCGCGATCGCGGCGGCGGGGGAGGCGCTCGAGTCCCCGCGGCTGACGCCAGCCGAGCGCGAGGAGCTCGCGACGGCCGTGGTGGACGAGTCCTCGCGCATGTCCCGGCTCGTCGACAAGCTGCTCGACCTCTCGCGCCTGCAGGGCGGGGCGGCGGCGCCGCGCGCGGAGTGGTGCTCGGTGGAGGAGGTGCTGCGCGTGGCGATGGACGAGACGCCGCATCCACCCGGCTGGAGCGTCGCGATCGACCCCGATCTGCCGCTGATCCGCGCCGACGCCGCGCAGCTCGAGCGGGCGTTCGCGAACCTGCTGGAGAACGCCGCCCGCCACGGCGGCGAGCATCCGGTGACGGTGCGGGCGCGAGCAGTCGGGCCGCGGCTGCTCGTGCGCGTCGTCGACCGCGGCCCCGGTATCCGCGCGCCGGAGCGCGAGCGGATCTTCGAGCCCTTCTACCGCAGTGACGACAGCCCGCACGACGGCCACACCGGCTCGGGCCTCGGGCTCGCGGTCGTGCGCGGCTTCGTGGAGGCCAACGGCGGGCGCGTGTGGGCCGAGTCGCTGCCGGGGCAGGGCGCGACGTTCGTCGTCGAGCTGCCGCTGGCGGAGGCCGCCGCGCCCTCGCCCGCAGCGCGGACGGCCGGAGGCGCGCGGTGAGCGCGCCGCGCCGCGTGCTCGTCGTCGACGACGAGCTGCAGATCCTGCGCGCGCTGAAGGTGATCCTGCGCGAGGCGGGCTTCGAGCCGGTCGCGGTCGCGACCGCGGAGGAGGCGCTCGACGTCGCCGCCACGCGCCCGCCGGACGCCGCGATCGTCGACCTCGTGCTGCCCGACGGCGACGGCGTCGAGGTCTGCCGCAGCCTGCGCCAGTGGAGCGAGATGCCGATCCTCGTGCTGTCCGCCGTCGGCGACGAGGAGCAGAAGGTGCGCGCGCTGGAGGCCGGCGCCGACGACTACGTCACGAAGCCGTTCGGGGCGCGCGAGCTGGTCGCGCGGCTGGGGGCGGCGCTGCGCCGCGCCGGCCGCGGCGCGGAGGAGCCGGCGATCGCCGTCGACGGGCTGGAGATCGACCTCGCCGCGCGCGTCGTGCGGCGCGACGGCGAGGCGATCCACCTGACGCCGATCGAGTACGACCTGCTGCGCGTGCTCGCGCGCAACCGCGGGCGCCTGATGACCCACCGCGCCCTGCTGGCCGAGGTGTGGGGGCCGGCGTACGAGGAGGACGTGCGCACCCTGCGCACGCACATCGCGAACCTGCGCCGCAAGATCGAGCCGCCGGACGGGGCGGGGGCGGGGGGTGGGAACCGCTACATCCGCACGGACCCCGGCGTCGGCTATCGCTTCGCCGCCTGACGCGGGCGCGGCGCACGGCCGGTAGGGTCCGACGAGCATGCGCGCCGTCGTCATCACCAAGCACGGGGACCCGAGCGTCCTGCAGGTGCAGGAGCGGCCCGACCCGCCGCTGCTGAGAGGCCACGTGCGCGTCGAGGTGGCGGCCGCCGGCGTGAACTTCGCCGACACGATGGCGCGCACCGGCCTCTACCCGGACGCGCCGAAGCCGCCGATGGTCGTCGGCTACGAGGTCGCCGGCACGGTCGTGGAGGTCGCGCCCGACGTGGAGGGCGTCGCGCACGGCGCGCGCGTGGTGGCTGGCACGCGCTTCGGCGGCTACGCCTCGCAGGTCGTCGTCCCCGCCGGTGCGGTCGTCTCGCTGCCGGACAGCTTCAGCTTCGAGCAGGGCGCCGCGATCCCCGTCGCGTATTCCACCGCCTGGGCCGGCCTGCTCGGCTACGGCAGCCTGCGCGCGGGGGAGACGGTGCTGGTCCAGGCCGCGGCGGGCGGCGTCGGGATCGCCGCGACGCAGATCGCCAAGCGCTTCGGCGCCCAGGTGCATGGCACCGCCTCGCCTGCCAAGCACGACGCGATCCGCGCCAACGGCGTCGACGTCGCGTACGACTACCGCCAGCCCGGCTGGGACAACGAGCTCAACGACCGCTTCGACGTCGTGCTCGACGCGATCGGCGGCAGCTCCTTCCGCCGCTCCTACCGGATGCTGCGCGTCGGCGGCCGGCTCGTCGCGTTCGGCGCCTCGAGCGTCCAGCAGGGCGAGCGGCGCAACCTGCTGCGCGCCGCACCGCAGGCGCTGCGGATGCTGCGCGGCTTCGACCTGATCAGACAGATGTCGGACTCGAAGGCCGTGATCGGCCTCAACATGCTGCGCCTGTGGGACGACCGCGGCACGCTGCAGCCGTGGACCGATCCGCTCGGCGCGCTGCTGGAGGACGGCACGATCAGACCGCTCGTCTCCGACGTCGTCCCGTTCGACCAGGCGCCCGAGGCGCACCGCATCATCGCGGCGCGGCGCAACGTCGGGAAGGTCGTCCTCGTCCCGTAGGTCAGGGCGGGCTGGGCGCTACGCGCGCAGCCGGTAGCCCTTGACGAACAGCCGCAGGTTGAGCGCGAACAGCGCCGACGTCGCGAGCGCGAGCGCTCCGAGCGCCAGCGCGATGTTGCCGTCGTGGTAGCCGAGGAAGCCGTAGCGGACGACCCCGATCATGTAGTAGACGGGGTTGAAGTGGGTGAGCGTCGAGAACGGCTCCGGCAGCAGCGTCGCCGAGTAGAAGACGCCGCCGAGGAAGATCAGCGGCATCAGCACGAACTGCTGGTAGACGGCCACGTCGTCGAACTGCTCCGCGCGCACGCCGATCAGCACGCCGAGCTGCGAGAAGAAGAAGCCGACGAAGAACAGGCCGGCGAGCAGCACCGGGATGTGCTCGACCGGCAGGTCCACCAGCAGTGAGGCGGCGATGAACGTCAGCAGCGAGACGAGGCCGCCGCGCAGGAAGCCGCCGAGCGAGAAGGCGAGCAGCAGCTCCAGCGGCGAGGCGGGGCAGGACAGCTGGTCGTCGATCGAGCGCTGGAACTTCTGCTGCAGGATCGACGAGGCGTTGTTCGAGAACGCGTTCATCGCCCAGCCCATCATGATCAGGCCGGGGATCACGAACACGACGTACTTGAAGCCGTGCAGCGTGTGGATGCGCGAGCCGAGCGCCGCGCCGAAGACGGAGATGTAGAGGAACGTCTCCAGCAGCGGCGCGCCGACCGTCTGGCGCTTGATCTTCATGAAGCGGTTGCACTCGCGCCGCACGAGCGCCAGGAAGCGGATCTGGCGGGGACCCAGCCGCAGCAGCCCGCCGCGCTCGCCCGCCGGAGCCTGCGGCGGCGTCTCCGTCACAGCGCTCATACCGGCTCCTCCGCGGCGAGGTGGGCGCGCGAGAGCTCCTTGCGACCGACCAGCTCCAGGTACGCGTCCTCCAGCGAGTCGACGCCGAAGCGCTCCGCGAGCTCGTCGCTCGTCCCAGTCGCGACGATCTCGCCCCCGTTGATGAAGGCGATGTGGTCGCACAGCTCCTCCGCCTCCTCGAGGTAGTGCGTCGTGAGGAGGATCGTCGTGCCCTCGGCGTTGATGCGCTGCACGTACTGCCACAGCTCCAGCCGCAGCTCGACGTCGACGCCGGCCGTCGGCTCGTCGAGAATCAGCAGCCGCGGCCGGTGCATCAGCGCGCGCGCGAGGATCAGCCGCCGCTTCATGCCGCCCGACAGCGTGCGCGTCCGCTCGTCCTTCTTGGCGGTGAGCGAGAACGCCTCGAGCAGCTCTCTGCAGCGCTCGCGGCGGTCGCGGCGCGCCATGCCGAAGTAGCCGCCGTGGTAGTCGAGCGTCTCCTCGACGGTCAGGAACCAGTCGAGGTTGAGGTCCTGCGGCGCGAGGCCGACGGCGACGCGCGCCTGCTCGTAGTGCGAGACGGCGTCGTTGCCGAAGATGCGGATCGACCCGGACGTTGGCGCGGCCAGCCCGGTCGTGCAGTGGATCAGCGTCGACTTGCCGGCGCCATTCGGACCGAGCAGCCCGTAGAACTGGCCGGGGGAGATCGAGAGGGAGACGCCCTTGAGCGCCTCGGTGCCCGTCGGATAGCGCTTGACGAGGTCTTTGATCTGGAGCGCCATCTCTTCCGTCCATTGTACGTGCAACGAAATGCGTTCGCGCCACGGTTCCGGGTTTGACACTGTGCTAGTCATCTAATAGAGTCATCAACCGTGATCCGGCAGATCGGCCAGCGGGCGCTGCGCCCGGCCAACGGCGTCTTCGAGCAGCTCGGCGACATCGCGATCCTCACGGGCAAGACGGTCGTGTCGGCGATCCGCCCGCCGTACCCCTACGGCGGCGAGCTGGTCGCGCAGTTCGTCTTCGCGGTGCGGATCTGCTGGGCGCCGGTGCTGATCACGGTGCTGGTCGCCTCCTACGCGACACCGGGACTGCAGGCGGCGAACTTCCTGATCCTGTTCGGCGCGCTCGACCGCATGGGCGGCTTCTTCGTGCTCGCCGTGATCCGCGAGTTCGCCCCGATCTTCTGCGGGATCATCGTCGCCGGCGCCGCCGGCACGGCGATCACGGCGGACCTCGGCGCGCGCAAGATCCGCGAGGAGCTGGACGCGCTGCAGGTGCTCGGCGTCGACCCGGTCAAGAACCTCGTCGTTCCGCGCTTCCTCGCGCTGATGCTCGTCACCGGCCTGTTCGACGTCTTCGCGATCTTCGCCGGGCTCGCCGGCGGCCTGCTCGCCAACGCCTTCAACGGCGGCTCCACGGGACCGTTCTTCGCCACGTTCCTCGCCAATGCCGACACGACCGACCTGTGGGGCTCGGTCCTCAAGTGCACGCTCTACGGCGCCATCACGGCGATCGTCTGCTGCTACAAGGGCATGTCCGCCTCGGGCGGACCGGCGGGCGTGGGGCGCGCCGTCAACGAGGCGATCGTGATGGTGTTCCTGAGCATCGGCGCGTTCGACTTCATCTTCACGCAGACGCTGCTCGCAACCCATCCGGAGATCAACATCATCCGCTGATGCGGAAGAGCAGATCGTCCTCGTAGCAGTAGGACCAGTCCTCGCTTGGCTCGAGCGAGCGGATGATCGGGTGCCCGCTCTCGCGGTGATGCGCCGTCGCGTGGCGGTTCGGGCTGTCGTCGCAGCAGCCGATCTGCCCGCACGTCTGGCACATCCGCAGGTGGACCCAGGTGGAGCCGATCGCGAGGCACTGCGGGCAGCCGGGGATCTCGGCCGGCGGGTCGAGCACCTCGACCTGGTCGAGATGGGCGCAGCTGACACTTGCCATCGCACCAGACTACCCGCCGCCCGCACGAACGTCGCGGCGTAGGCTCAGCGGCACCCGTGTCCGCCCGCATCGCGATCTTCGGCCCGCACCCGCTGCTCACCGTGTCGCTCGAGCGCGAGGGCGACGACGAGCGCGAGCGGATCCACTTCCACGCGGGCGGTCAGGGCGTGTGGGTCGCGCGCATGGCGGGCGAGCTGGGGGCCGAGCCGGTTCTGTGCGGCTACGTCGGCGGGGAGGCGGGCGCGCTGCTGCGCCCGCTGCTCGAGCAGCTCCCGGGCGAGCGCCGGCTCGTCGAGACCGCGAGCGAGAGCGGCTGCTACGTCGTCGACCGCCGCGCGGGGGAGCGCGACGCGCTCGCGTTCACCGTCAGCGATCCGCCCTCGCGCCACGAGCTCGACGCGCTCTTCTCGCTCGCCTGCGCCGAGGCGCTCGCCTGCGGCTGGCTCGTCGTCGCCAACCCGATGCCCGGCGAGGCGCTGCCGCTGAGCGTGTACGGCGACCTCGTCGCCGACGCGCGCGCGAACGGCGTGCGCGCGCTCGTCGACCTCTCCTCGCCGCGGCTCGACAGCGCCCTCACCGGCGGCCCGGACCTCGTCAAGATCAACGACTGGGAGCTGGCCGCCTACGTGAGCGGCCCGGTCTCGGAGCCGCACGAGCTGCGCGCCGCGGCCGAGCGCCTGCGCGACGCCGGCGCGCGCAGCGTGATCGTCACGCGCGGCGAGCAGCCCGCGTTCGTGCTGCACGAGCAGCGCGCGTGGCTGGTCGTGCCGCCGCGCTTCGAGCGCGGCTACCGCGAGGGCTGCGGCGACGCGATGATGGGCGCGCTCGCGGCCGCCTGGGCACAGGGCGCCGCGTTCGAGGACGCGGTCGTGACGGGCGCGGCGGCCGGCGCCGCGACGTTCCTGCGCCAGGGGCTCGGCAGCGCCGCGCGCGAGGTCGTCGAGGAGCTGGCCGGCGCGGTGCGCGTCGAGCCGTTCGAGGGCTAGCCAAACACCGGTACTGCGACCGGCTCGCCCAGCAAGATCGCCGCCGGCGCCTCGCGCGCCATCCACGCGACGGTCGCCTCCGGCAGGGTCTCGCGCAGCCGCGCGAAGCCGGCAGAGAGCGCGACAGGGCGGCCGAAGCGCGAGGAGTGCGCGTCGCTGGCCAGCAGGTGCACGAGCCCCATCTCAGCCCAGCGGGCGACCGGCTCGCGCAGCGCCGGGTCGGCGACGAACGCGGCGGTCCACTGGATCAGGCAGCCCTGCGCGCAGAGCGTCCGCAGCCGCGGCTCGAGGTCGGCGTCGGCGTGCCGCTCCGGATGCGCGATCACGGCCCGCAGCCCGCGCGCCTTCAAGCGCTCGACGCTCAGCTCCAGCCGCGCGTCGAGCGGCCCCGGCGCGGGCTCGAGCAGGATCCAGCCGCCCGCGCCGCCGAGCGAGACGGCGCGCAGCTCGTCGTCGCCGAGGCCGTCGACCTGCGTCTGCGCGACCTCGCCGCCGGCGACGACCCGAACCGCGATGCCGCGCCGCGCCAGCTCCGTCTCCAGTGCCACGACGCGTGCCGGCAGCGACGCGATCTCGACGGCGTGGTCGTGGCGGATGTGCGGCGTCGCGCAGATCGTCCCGACGCCGTCGCCGAGCGCCTGCAAAGCCATCCCAACGCTGTCGTCGAGATCGCGCGCGCCGTCGTCGAGGCCCGGCAGGATGTGGCAGTGGAGGTCGATCATCGGCGCCGCGGGCGCACGCTGCGGCGCCGAGCGGGCTACGCGCCG
Source organism: uncultured Conexibacter sp. (assembly GCA_964525715.1). Classification (GTDB taxonomy): domain Bacteria; phylum Actinomycetota; class Thermoleophilia; order Solirubrobacterales; family Solirubrobacteraceae; genus Conexibacter. The sequence goes on from CAZGJV010000027.1 coordinate 39,151, forward strand.
GCGCGCCGGCGGGCGTCGCGCACTGCTCTGTCGGCCGCGCGGTGCCCGATGAACGGGATCAGCACGCAGCGCAGCAGCTCGGGCAGCATCTCGACGAGCTCGTCGGCGGCGTTGCGCTGCAGGCGCGAGTAGATGATCTCGTAGATCCCGCCGACGACTATCTCGGCGGCGAGGTCCGGCACCGCGACGTCCTTCGGCGCCTCGGCGCGGCCCGGCTCGAGGAAGTCGACGAACACGCGCATCGCAGCATCGCGGCGGCCGCGCGCCTCCGGGCCGGCGGCGACGACCTCGACGATGCACATGCGCGCGAAGGCCGGCTCGGCCGCAAGGTAGGCGAGGAAGGTCTCGAGCCCGTCGTGGACCTTCTGCGTCCAGCCGTCGCCCTGCTCGTAGGCTTGGCCGACGGCCGCGAGGAGCTGCTCGACGACCGTGTCGTATGCGGCCAGGAAGCACTCCTCCTTGTCGGCGAAGTGCTCGTAGAAGGTGCGCCGCGACAGGCGCGCGCGGGCGATGATGTCGGCGACCGTCGTCGTCACGAAGCCCTGCTCGGCGACGGCCTCCGCGACCGCGAGCAGCATCCGCTCGCGCTGGTTGTGCACGATGAAGCGACGCGGAAGGCCATGGCGCCCGCGCGGCAGGCGCTCGGGCACGCGGTCTGCGGCGATCGGCATCGCGCGACCATAGACACCCTCAGGAAACATCGGCGTCCTCCTGCGCGCGTCGAGCCGCCCGGTGTCCGCATGCTGCCCCGGCGAGGAGCGTCTCGCGGACCTCTCGGCAGGCTGTCGGTGAAGCCCCCATCTGGGCGACAGTAACTGGTGCGGCGCCCGTTGACAACAAAAGACGGGCCTGTTTATATGTTTGCGGCGCAGTTTCGTTCCCAGGCGGGAAGGCACTTCCCGCGCGGGACAAACCGGTGTGAGGCTACGTGCCGGCCTTGCGCTCGACGCGGCCGGGGCGTGCGGATGGGATCCGCCCCGGCCGCGTCACAACTTCCGCGCGTCAGACCGGTACGACGGTGCGCGGCGCGCCGAGGCGCCCGCTGATGTCGGTCCGCCGCAGGACGCCGATCAGGCGGCCGTCGTCGGTCACCGGCATCTGCACGAGGTCGTGCTCCATCATCGTCGTCCAGGCGTCGTCGATCGACGCGTCGGCGTCGACGCTCGCGATCGCCTCCATCGGCAGGCGACCGATGCGGACCGCATCGGGATCGCGCCGCTGGGCGACGATGCGCACGACGTCTCGCTCCGACAGCATGCCGAGGACGCTGCGGTCCTCGCCACAGATCGGCAGCGCGTCGACGCCGAGCTCGGAGAGCTTGCGCGCACCCTCGAGCACCGTCTCGTACTCGCTGACGCACTCACCGAGGCCGGTGACGTACTCCCGTGCCGTCTTGTACATCTGCTCCTCCTAAGTTGCGCCCCCCGAATGGCAGGTGAGGACTCTCGACGGCGTGCAACGACCTGCGCGCGGGGCGTCCCCTGCCTCGCGCGCGGCACCCCGTCGCAATGCGACTGGTGTGGCTGGCGCGTCCTCCTCGTACGGGTGCAGCGGATGGGATCACTTCAGCTTCCCAGCATGACCGGCTGCGTTCAAGTGGCAACCGTCGCATGGGTCGGTACCCGGTCTCGCCGCCGGGGTCACTCCGGCTGCAGGCTGAGCAGCGACAGCTCGGAGATCGCCGGCCGGGCGCCGTTGGGCGGCGTCCCGACGATCCACACGAGCACGTAGCGGTAGGCCCGGTCCGGCAGTCCGACCTTCGTCGTCGCTCTGACGTCCGAGCGGCTGGCGAGGTGGGCCCAGCCCGGGTCGGTGATCGACGCCGGCGGCCCGCTCGCGGCCGCGTAGATCTCGACGTTCATGCCCGGCGTCGGCGTCTGCAGCACCAGCGTTCGGATCTTCTCCCTGCTGCCGAGGTCGACGTAGACGCCGAGCTGCGGGCTGGTCCCCGGGGTGCTCGGCGCGGGCGCCTTCCAGGCGGTGCCCGTGGAGCCGTCGACCGTCAGGCTCGGGTCGCCGAGGTCGACGTTCGCGGGCGCGTAGGGCGCGTAGACGACCGCCGCCGCGCCGAGCGCCACGTCGGTGAGCGCGAGCAGCGGCTTCGCGGGCGTCGTGCTCGTCGTCGTGGTCTGCGTCTCCGGCTGGACCGAGCCGTTGCCCGACGTTCCGCTTCTGCTCGTCGCGCCGCCCGTGGTCGCGTGCGAGGACGTGGGGGGGTGGTAGGCGGATATGCCGCTCGGCGAGCTGCTGCGCGGCGGGCTGTACGGTGACGGCGTGTACGGAGTCTGCTGGCTCGACGGTGGCAGCGCGCTGGCCGCGGTCGTCGGCGGCGGCGTCTGCGCGACCGTCGTCGCCGGCGAAGGCAGCGGCTTGTCGTGGCGCAGCAGCGTGTAGCCGCCCGCCGAGGCCGCGCCGACGAGCACGGCGAGCGTCGTCGCGATCCCGACGGCCGGGCGCAGGCCCGGCCGGCGCGGGCCGGGCAGCTCATGCCCGCACTCGAGGCACCAGCGCTGCGGGGTGGCGGCGGGTGCGCCGCAGCTCGGGCAGGCGCGCTCGCGGGGGAGCTCCATACCGCAACGGTACCCCATCGGTCCGCGCGCTCCGCCGGCAGCGTCGCCCCGGCGACACGGGTCTGGCCGGCGCGCCGCGGGCTTCGCTAAGCTCCCGCGCGTGATCTCCTCAATCCTCGCCGCCTCACCCGCGTTCACCTTCACGTTCGGCCTGCTCGTGACGTTCCTCGGCATCGGCATCATCGCCAACGTCCTGATCGTCTATGCCGTGATCCAGGTGCTCGGCGAGCGCCAGCAGAACGAGGAATATCGCAACAGCACGCTCGACGGCTGAGCCGTCGTTCTGGGAGGGGTTGGCGAAACCCCTCCTAGGAGAAGGGCAGCGTGTCCGCGACGTCCGCGAGTCGCGGCGCCGTCGCGTCGCGCTCGGACACGATCGGCTCGACGCCCAGCGGCCACTCGATCCCGATCGCGGGGTCGTCGTAGGCGATGCCGGACTCGGTCTCCGCGTCGTAGTAGCTCGAGCACTTGTAGACGACGTCCGCGACCTCGCTCGTGACGCAGAAGCCGTGCGCGAAGCCGATCGGCACGAACAGCTGGCGCATCGACTCGTCGTCGAGCACGAAGCCCTCCCACCTGCCGAACGTCGGCGAGCCGCGCCGCAGGTCGACGACGACGTCGAAGATCGCCCCGCGTGCGCAGCGGATCAGCTTCGCCTGCCCGGGGGACGTCTGGAAGTGCATGCCGCGCAGCGTGCCTCTGCGCGAGCGCGAGTGGTTGTCCTGCACGAACGCCATGTCGATGCCGATGTCCCGCCAGGCGTCCTCACGGAACGTCTCGGCAAAGAAGCCGCGGTGGTCGCCATAGACCGCCGGCTCGATCTGCAGGACGCCGGCGAGGCTCGTCTGGAGGGTGCGCATCGGGCGGCAGCATAGAGCGAGCAGCCGTCGTGCAGGAGACCGGTGGGGCGACGTCGAATCCATCGCTGCCCATGAAGCGAGCTTCCGCCACTACCACTCCTGAGCCGCCCCGCCCGCACGGCCACCAGGCGCTCTCCGATTTCATCACCGCCCGCTTCGACGAGTTCTCGCGCTCGCAGAAGGACGTCGCGCAGTACATCGTCGACCACCTCGACGAGGCGGCCTTCCAGACGGCCGAGGAGCTGGCGCGGCGCGCGTCGACCTCCTCGAGCACCGTCGTGCGCTTCTCGCAGGCGCTCGGCTTCGAGGGCTTCCCCGAGCTGCAGCAGGCCGCGCGCGAGGAGTACCGCCGCCAGGCCGGCGCGGGCCAGGCCGGCAGCGGCACGGTCGCCGTCGCGGCGCCGCTCTTCTCACTCGACCAGACCGAGTACGAGACCGCGCTGGCGACCGACCACGTCAACGTCGAGGAAACGGCGCGCAAGCTCTCGCGCAGAGACATGGAGGCGGCCGTCGAGGCGATCTCCACTGCCGAGCGCGTGCTGATTGCCGGCACCGACCAGATGGCGTTCTTCGCCAGCTACCTGCGCCACCTGCTGATGCTGCTCGACATCCGCGCCGAGG
>CAZGJV010000028.1:0-5791 GCA_964525715.1 uncultured Conexibacter sp.
GTGATGCTCGGCGCCGGGCTGCTCGCGCGCAACGCGGTCGCGCGGGGCTTGAGAACGAAGCCGTGGGTCAAGACGTCGCTCGCGCCCGGCTCGAAGGTCGTGACCGAGTACTACGAGCGGGCGGGGCTGACGGGCGACCTCGACGCGCTCGGCTTCAACCTCGTCGGCTACGGCTGCACAACGTGCATCGGCAACTCGGGGCCGCTGCCCGAGGAGATCTCGGCGGTGGTGAACGAGGCCGATCTGGCGGTCTGCTCGGTGCTGTCGGGCAACCGCAACTTCGAGGGCCGCATCAACCCCGACGTGAAGATGAACTATCTGGCGTCGCCGCCTTTGGTCGTCGCGTACGCGCTTGCGGGCTCGATGGACGTCGACCTGCAGAACGACCCGCTGGGGGAGGACGCGGACGGCGAGCCGGTCTACCTGCGCGACATCTGGCCCTCGGCCGAGGAGGTCGCGCGGACGATCGAGCAGGCGGTTCAGTCCGACATGTTCGTGAAGTCCTACGACGGCGTGTACGCGGGCGACGAGCGCTGGCGCGGGCTGGAGACGCCGACCGGCGATCGCTTCGCGTGGGACGACTCCTCGACCTACGTGCAGAACCCGCCGTACTTCGTCAACCTGCCGCGCGAGCCCGCGCCGGTGGGCGACATCGAGGGCGCGCGCGTGCTCGCGCTGCTCGGCGACAGCGTCACGACCGACCACATCTCGCCCGCGGGCGCGATCAAGCCGGACTCGCCGGCCGGTCGCTACCTGCAGGAGCATGGGGTGGAGCGCAAGGACTTCAACTCCTATGGCGCGCGGCGCGGCAACCACGAGGTGATGATGCGCGGCACGTTCGCGAACATCCGCCTGAGAAACCTCCTGGCCCCGGGCACCGAGGGCGGCGTGACGCTGTTCCTCGGCGGGGAGGGGGAGCCCGAGCAGCTGGCGATCTACGACGCGGCGATGAAGTACGCCGAGTCCGGGACGCCGCTGGTCGTGCTCGGCGGCAAGGAGTACGGCTCCGGCTCCTCGCGCGACTGGGCCGCGAAGGGCACGGCGCTGCTCGGCGTGCGCGCGGTGATCGCGGAGAGCTTCGAGCGCATCCACCGCTCGAACCTCGTCGGCATGGGCGTCCTGCCGCTGCAGCTCAAGGACGGCGAGTCGGCCGCCTCGCTCGGCCTCACCGGCCACGAGGTCTTCTCGATCTCCGGCATCGCGGGCGGCGACGACGTCCCGCGCGAGCTGACCGTCCACGCCGACGACAAGCAGTTCACCGTCACTGTGCGGATCGACACACCGAAGGAGCAGCGCTACTACCGCAACGGCGGCATCCTGCCGTACGTCCTGCGCGAGCTGCTGGCGGGCGTGGCGCAAGGCTGACGGCGCCGGGCGCGCCCACGACTACGGCCTGTCACAGTAGTCGTGGTGCGTGCCCGTCAGCTGATCCTCGCCGCGCTCGTCGCATGCCTGCTGCTCTCGGCGGCGGCGAGCGCCTCGGCCGGCGTCCTCGGCCGCTGCTCCACCGTCTCGACCGACCCCACGCTGTGCGGGCGCGTGACGGTGCCGCTCGACCGCGCCGGAGCGCTGTCGGGCACCGTCTCGCTGCGCGTCGAGGCGCTGCCGCCGAGCGGCGGCGGTGCGCCGCAGGCCACCGTGCTCGCGCTCGCGGGCGGGCCGGGGCAGGCCGCCACACCGCTGCTCAGCTCGTTCGCGGACGTGCTGAAGCCGCTGCTGCGCACGCGCGAGCTCGTCACGTTCGACCAGCGCGGCACCGGCGGATCGGGCCTGCTGAGCTGCGCGTCGCTGTCGAGCGGCGCAGGCACGCTCGCGGGCGCAGTCGAGGACTGCGCGAACGAGCTGGGTCCCGGGCGCACGGACTACACGACGGCCGCCTCGGTCGCCGACGTCGAGGCGGTGCGCGCGGCGCTCGGCGTCGACAAGCTGATCCTGTGGGGGACCTCGTACGGGACGAAGGTCGCGCTCGAGTACGCGGCCGCGTACCCGCAGCACGTCGATCGGCTCGTGCTCGACTCGGTCGTGCCGCCGGCGGGGATCGACCCGTTCCAGCGCAGCACGCTGACGTCCGTCCCGCGCGTGCTGCGGACGGTCTGCGACGGCGCCTGCCGCTTCACGCGCGACCCGGGCGCCGACGCCGCGGCGCTCGCGCGGCGGCTCGCGAGCGCGCCGCTGCGCGGCTCCGCGATCGACGGCAGCGGGCATGCGGCCAGGGCCGGCATCTCCGAGTCCGACCTGCTCGGGCTGCTGCTCGCCGGCGACTTCGACCGCTACCTGCGCGCGCAGCTGCCCGCGGCCCTGCACAGCGCGCTGACGGGGGACGCGGCGCCGCTGCTGCGGCTGGCCGGCAACGCGGGCGCAGGATCCTCCGGCAGCTCGGACAGCGACGCCGTGTACATCGCGACGACGTGCGAGGACGGGATGGTGCCGTGGCCGGCGGGCACGCCGCTCCAGCAGCGCCACGCGGCGGAGAACGCCGCCGCCGCGGCGATCGCGAACAGCGCGTTCGCGCCGTTCGACCGCACGAGCGCGCTCGCGCTCGGTCTCGCCGACATCTGCCGCGGCTGGCCGGAGGCGCCGATCGCCCAGCCGCAGCCGGCGCTGCCGCCGACGCCCACGCTGATCCTGTCCGGCGACGAGGACCTGCGCACCCCGCGGGTCGACGCCGTCGCGCTGGCCGCCCAGCTGCCGAGCGCGCACCTCGTCGAGGTGCCGGACGCCGGGCACGGCGTGCTGTTCTCCGATCCGACCGACTGCGCGCAGCGTGCGGTCGCGGCGTTCGTCGGCGGCCTGGTGCCGGGCGACTGCCGCTTCCATCCGCCCGTCGCCGCCGCGCTGCAGCCCGCCCCGCGCCGGCTCGCCGACGTGCGCGGCGCCGGGCACGTTCGCGGGACGCCCGGCCGGACGGTCACCGCGGTCCTGAGAACGCTCGACGACGCGAGCGAGCAGCTGATCGAGCAGATCGTGATGACGAACGGGCAGGCGCAGCCGTTCGGCGGCCTGCGCGCCGGCAGCGCGACGCTGGAATCCGGCGGCCGCGGGCTGCGGCTGCGGTCCTACGCGTACGTGCCGGGCGTGACGGTCAGCGGGCTCGTGCCGTCGAGAGGGACGCGCTTCACGCTGACGGTCGGCGGCCGGGCCGCTGCGCGCGGACGCCTGACGGTGTCGTCGAGAGGCGTGTCGGGCGTGCTCGGCGGGGTGACGATCAGACTGTCGGCGCGGGCGCTGGGCTGGAGAGGCGCGTCGAGCGCCGCCGTGGCGTCGGTCGCGGCAGCCGCGGCTGCGCCGCAGCGGGAGCGTTCTCCGTTCGCCGACGCATGGCCGCGCGGGCTGACGGGCGCCCGCTAGGCTTCGCGCCGATGCCGACGCCGCCGCTCCTGCAGACGCTGCTGACGACGCCCGGGCCCTCCGGCTACGAGGGCGACGCGGCCGCTGCGTGGCGCTCGGCGGCGTCCGCGTTCGCCGACGTGAGCGCCGACGACCTCGGCTCGTCCGTCGCACGCGTGAGAGGGACCGGCGACGGCCCGCTGCTGGCGATCGTCGGGCACATCGACGAGATCGGCGTGCACGTCTCGCACATCGACGACGAAGGCTTCCTGCGCTTCGGCTCGGTCGGCGGCTGGGATCCGATCATCCTCGTCGGCCAGCGCGTGACGCTGCTCACGCGCGACGGCCGGATCCCCGGCGTGATCGGCAAGAAGCCGATCCACCTGATGAAGGACGAGGATCGCAAGCGCGTCCCCGAGCTGAAGGACCTGCACATCGACATCGGCGCGAGAGACGGCGACGACGCGCGCGCGATGGTGCGGATCGGCGACGTCGCGGTGATCGCCGGCGAGCCGGTCGAGCTGCCCCACGGGCGGCTCGCCTCGCGCGCGATGGACAACCGCATCGGCTGCTACGTCGCGCTGGAGGCGGCGCGGCTCGTGGCCGCGGCGGGTGGCGCGGTGGGGGATGTGGCGGCGGTCGCGGCGGTGCAGGAGGAGATCACGTTCGCCGGCTCGCGCACGACGGCCTTCTCGCTGGCGCCGGACGTGGCGGTGGCGGTCGACGTGACGTTCGCGACCGACCAGCCGGGCGTGACGCTGGGCGAGCTGACGAGACACCCGCTCGGGTCGGGCCCGTCGCTGACGCGTGGCTCGACGATCCACCCGCGCGTGTTCGAGCTGCTCCACGAGGCCGCCGAGGCCGAGGGGATCCCCTTCACCGTCGCCGCCGCCGGTCGCTCGACGGGGACGGATGCCGACGCGATCCACCTGAGTCGCGCCGGCATCCCTACGGCTTTGGTGTCCGTCCCGCTGCGCTACATGCACTCGCCTGTCGAGCTGGCCCAGCTCGACGACATCGAGAACGCGGCGAAGTTGATCGCTGCGTTCGCGCTGCGGCTGGCGGCGGATACGTCGTTCGTGCGCTGAGGACTGCGACGCACCGAAGCGCGCGTCGCAGTCGGGTCGTGGCAGGGGCTCAGGTCGAGCCTCTGACGGTGTCTACCAGGGTGCTTTCGGTCGTTTCCACACTGACGGTGTCGGAGAGCACTCTTTCGGCTTCGCCCGGTGCTTCGAAGATGACCCTAAACGTGCATGTGGTTTCTTCGGTCAGCCTTGTGCCGACGCATCTGTTCGGGTCGGTTATTGTAAAGTAGTTGCCGCTGACGACACTGATCCTGTTGATCGTGATCGTGCTGATGCCGGCGGTGATCGTTACTGTTCTGCGCGCGAGTTCTTCTGGTGCGACTCTGCCGAATTCAATTGGTGAGGGCGTCAGCCTGCCGGGTCTGGATCCAGATCCCCCAATTAGGGTGAGAAACACAGTGCCGCCGCCGGCTGTCTTCACGGTGCCCCTGCCCGCGAAGGTTCCGGTGCCGAAGAAGCAGAGGAAGCTTTCTCTGAGCCCTATGGTGCCGCTGGCTACGACGCCAGTTGCTTCGCCTCTGGCGAGTTCGATCGTTCCGAAGCCGGGTTCTGCTTGGGTGGTGCCAGCGTCGCATGCTTCGATGAAGTTCCTTATTCGGAAGCGGGCGCCGATGAGACCGATCTTGACGGTTGTTATGCTCGGTAGGGTTCCGGTGAAGCTATTGTACTGCTCGCGCCACGGAAGCGTTTCCGAGTGAGCTGTCGCGCTGCCGCCTGAGCAGGTTCCGATGCTGGCCCTGTTGACGTGGCCGATTAGGGTGCCTTCGAGCTTGTGTATCGTCCTGCTGTGGAAGCTGCCTTCGAGTGTGACGGCGCACGTGACGTTGCCGCCGGCGCTGGCGTTGAATTGGAGTGCGCTCCAGACTGTTCTGTGCCTTTGTTCGTTGACGCTGAGCTGGTTGGCGGATGCGGTGTTGACGGCTGCTGCGAGCAGGAATGTCGCGCAGAGGCCGGCAAGCAGGAGCTTGCTGTAGGCGATCATTAGTCGTCCCCCTGATTTGATGATCGTGCGTGGCAGGCCCGCCACGAGCAGTCTAACGCACTGAAAGGCGGAAAACCAACTGGCTGGTTGGTAGAAGATAGAAGGGGATGCACGCGGCCACAAGACCGGGCGGTGGGGTGGGGGACGTGGCCGCGGTCGCGGCGTCAGTGCCCCTGCGCTACATGCACTCGCCCGTCGAGCTGGCTCAGCCCGACGACATCGAGAGCGCGGCAAAGCTGATTGCCGCCTTCGCGCTGCGACTCGCCGCGGACATGCCGGTCGTGCCCTGAGACTGCGACGCGCCGGAGCGCGTCGCAGTCGGTCGCGGCTGTGGCTCAGGTTGAGCCTCTGACGGTGTCTACCAGGGTGCTTTCGGTCGTTTCCACACTGACGGTGT
>CAZGJV010000028.1:5891-40805 GCA_964525715.1 uncultured Conexibacter sp.
CGGTGATCGTTACTGTTCTGCGCGCGAGTTCTTCTGGTGCGACTCTGCCGAATTCGACTGGCGAGGGCGTCAACCTGGCGGGTCTGGATCCAGATCCACCGATTAGGGTGAGAAAGACAGTGCCGCCGCCGGTGGTCTTCACGGTGGCCCTGCCGGCGAAGCTGCCGGTGGCGAAGCCGCAGAGGAAGCCGCCTCTGAGGTTTATGGTGCCGCTGGCTACGAGGCCGGTTGCTTCGCCTCTGGTGCCGAGTTCGATGTTGCCGAAGCCGGGTTCTGCTTGGGTGGTGCCGGCCTCGCATGTTTCGATGGAGTTCCTTATTCTGTAGCGCGCACCAACGAGAGCGAGCTTGACGCTTGTTATGTTCGGTAGGGTTCCGGTGAAGCTGTTGTATTGCTCGTGCCACGGGAGCGATTCGATGTGGATTGTCGCGCTGCCGCCTGCGCACGCGCCGACGCTAGCCTTGTTGATGTGGCCGATTAGGGTGTTCGGGATCTTGCGGATCGTTCTGCTGTGGAAGCTGCCTTCAAGAGTGACTTCGCATGTGAGCGTGCTACCGGCGCTCGCGACGAACTGAAGTTCCCTCCACGTCAGCCTGTGCCTTTGTTCGTTGACGCTGAGGTGGTTGGCGGATGCTGTGCTGACGGCTGCTGCGAGCAGGAATGTCACGCAGAGGCCAGCGAGCAGGAGCTTGCTGTAGGCGATCATTAGTCGTCTCCCCCTGATTTGATGATCGTGCGTGGCAGGCCCGCCGCGGTCAGTCTAACGCACTGAAAGGCGGATGACCAACTGGCTGGTTGGTAGCAGATCGGGAGGGGCGATGTACGCGGCCACAAGGCCGGGCGGTGGGGTGGGGGACGTGGCCGCGGTCGCGGCGTCAGTGCCCCTGCGCTACGGGCACTCGCCTGTCGAGCTGGCTCAGCTCGACGACATCGATAACGCGGCGAGGTTGATCGCGGCGTTCGCGCTGCGGCTCGGGGCGGATCGTCGTTCATGCGCTGGAGGGACCTGCTAGCGCCGCGCGGTCGAGCACGGCGCTAGGTTCGACCAGTGAGCGGAATGCCGGCGAGCCAGTCCGTCGAGCGGGTCTTATATTAGTGAGATTCCGATGAGCGTAGCCCTGTTTTCAACCGTGATGGTTCCGGTGCCTTCGAATTTGCCGTGTTCGAACCCGGCGCAGGGTATGAACTTCGATGGGTCGGCTCTGAGGTTTATGAGATGAAGGGCTCCGCCCATTTCTCTTTGTATTTCGGTTATGAGCTGTGCTGGGTGCAAGACTTCAGTCGTTGCTGTGCACGTGCTTATTCCGGACCTGAATCTAAAGGCGGCGCCAAGGAGGTACACCCTGATTGTTCCTATCACGGGTAGCGTGCCCGAGAAATTTTGATAGGTAAGGTCCCAGGGAAGCGTTTCGGTGAGCGCTGTCGCCGCATTTTCTTCGCACGCGCCCACGGCTGTCCTTGTCACCTGGCCGATTGGAGCGGCGGTAGTCTTGTTGATGGTTGCTGAGTTGAACCTGCCTTCGAGCGTGACCGGGCATCTGGCAGGCGCAAAGAGCGATTCGCTGAAAGTGAGGGGCCTCCACACCGCTCTGAAGGTGGTTGAGCTGAACGAAAGGCGGTTTGCGGACCCGGTTCCAGCAGCGGCAGCGAGGATGATTGCGGACGTGAGGGCCGCAAGCAGCACGGTGCTGCGTGTGGGCATAGTCATCTCCTCCTAGAAGGCGAGTTGCTCGACATGGGTTGGCCAGCAGGGTGAGCGGTTGGCCTCTTTCGGTCGTGGCACGCCGCAGGCGTGCCTATCGGGTACGCGCCTCCGGTCACCGGTGCCACGTACGAACGGCGGCCTGGGATGTCACGTCCGAGCAAGCGCCGAACACGGCATCGGTGCCGACGCACCCAGGCGATGATCCAGGCGCGTGAGATCGCACCCAACCTAACACAGCGGAGCGGGCGTCGGGGGCTACTCGGGCGTCGGAAACTGCGCGCGCATCATCGCGTCCCACATGCGGTCGGGCATCAGCCGGCGCGAGGGGATCGAGAGCTTGGCGGAGGGGGTGATCGTCACGCGGGTGGGGGCGCGGCGCTTGGTGATCGACTTCTCGATCACCTTCGCGACCTTGTCCGGGCCGGCGCCGAGGAGGCGCATCGGGCCGGTGTAGGCGTCCTGGGTGACGGAGCCGACGGTCGCGTTGAACGTCGCGTAGGGGTCGCCGTCGGCGGCCGCCGGCGAGCTGTCGACCTGCGTCATGCTCGCGGCGGCCGCGTTGCCGAACTCGGTCGTGATCAGGCCCGGCTCGAGCAGGATCACGTCGATCCCGAAGCCGCGCACCTCGAAGCGGAGCGCGTCGCTGACGGCCTCGAGCGCGAACTTGGTTGCGTGATACCAGCCGCCGCCGGGGAACACGAGCTTGCCGCCCATCGACCCGAGGTTGACGACCTTGCCCCAGCGCTGGTCGCGCATCTTCGGCAGCACGAGCTGCGTCAGCCGCGCCAGGCCGAAGACGTTCGTCTCGAACTGGCGGCGCACCGCCTCCAGCGGCACCGTCTCGATCGCGCCGCTCTGCGAGTAGCCGGCGTTGTTGATCAGCACGCCGACCGCGCCGTGCGTGTCCTCCACAGCGCGCACGGCGGCGACCATCGAGTCCTCGTCGGTCACGTCCAGCGCGAGCGTGCGGCAGCCGGCCGCCTCGAGGTCGGCGATCGACTCGACGCGCCGTGCGGTCGCGTAGACGGTCCAGCCGGCGGCGGCCAGCCGCCGCGCCGTCGCCCGCCCGATGCCCGACGAGCAGCCCGTGATCAGCACGGCCTTCGAGACATCTCCCATGCACCGGACCCTAGCGCGGTGCACAAGCGCAGTGCGCGGGTCGCGCCCGCGCGCGGATGCGCCGACCGGCCCGTCCCGCTTGCCAACGCGCCGCGTGGTGCGGTTGACTGCGTCGCCGATCCACGAGGGAAGGAATCGAACCGCATGCGTCTCCTCACCAGGCTCAGCGCCTGTGCACTCCCCGCCGCACTGCTCGCGCTGGCGCTGCCCGCGACGGCCGGCGCCGTGACCGTACCGCCGATGCTCAGCGCCACGCTCGGCAGCGTCAAGCATTACGCGGTCACCTTCACCGCTACGTCGTTCGGCGGCGGCGAGCTGGACTTCGTCCGCACGTCGCACGGCGCAACCCAGACCCACACGCTTCGCAACTACGGCTTGGCCGGCGTCAGCTACACCGCCGCGCCCGACCTCTCGACGGCGCAGATCGTCGCCTCGTGGGGCTCGCACGGCAGAGTCGCGCTGACGTTCACCGCGAGCGGCCCGGCGAAGAGATCCCTGCCGCCCGGGTGCACCGGTAGAGCAACGCTGTCGCGCAGCGGAACGCTCAGAGGCACGCTCACGGCCAAGCTCGACAAGCGCTTCTTCAAGACGTTCAGACGCACGAGCTTCAAGGCCGCGCTCAGCCAGTCGGGCTCCTTCTTCTGCGGCTCCGGGGGCGGCGGCTTCGGCGGACCCGGCCTCTCGACACTCGGAGCCGGCAAGCTCGGCAGGCTGCAAGCGACGTTCGTCAGATTCGGCAAGGGCAAGGTGATGGAGAGCGCGTCGCTGACGCAGCAGAGCGCTGCCGGCAACTGGATCCTGCAGCACACGATCAGCGAGACGGCGCCGGCCTCCGCGCTGAGCATCGCCAAGGACGCGTCGAGCGCGAAGGGCAAGGGCGCCTCGCCGTTCCTGGCCGGCACGCTGCTGTTCAGAGCGGTCGGCACGCATACGAGCACCAGCGCGACCGGCACCGCGAGCGGCAGCTTCGCCGCCAAGTTCGACTCGATCGGCACGCAGCGGCTCGCGCGCGGCTCGGGCGCGAACGTCAACCAGCCGTAGAGGAAGCCGAGGCGCGGGCGGTCCGCCGCCCGCGCCGGCGCTCCGGCTTACGATCGAACGAGTCTCTTGTACTGGATGCGGTGCGGGCGGTCCGCGTCAGCGCCAAGACGGGAGTGACGCTCTTCCTCGTAGGCGTCGAAGTTCCCCTCGAACCAGCGCACCTGCGAGTCGCCCTCGAACGCGAGCACGTGCGTCGCGATGCGATCGAGGAACCAACGATCGTGGGAGATCACGACCGCGCAGCCGGGGAACGCAAGCAGGGCATCCTCCAGCGCGCGCAGCGTGTCGACGTCGAGGTCGTTGGTCGGCTCGTCGAGCAGCAGCACGTTGCCTCCGCTGCGCAGCAGCTTCGCGAGGTGCACGCGGTTGCGCTCGCCGCCCGACAGCTTGCCGACCTTCGTCTGCTGGTCGGTGCCCTTGAAGTTGAAGCCGCTCACGTACGCGCGCGAGGACATCTTGCGCTCGCCGACCATGATCTGGTCGTCGCCGCCGGAGATCTCCTCCCACACGGACTTGTCGGGATCCAAAGCGTCGCGCGACTGGTCGACGTAGGCCAGGTCGACCGTCTCGCCGAGCTTCAACGACCCCGCGTCCGGCTGCTCCTGCCCGGTCAGCATGCGGAACAGCGTCGTCTTGCCGGCGCCGTTGGGGCCGATCACGCCGACGATGCCGGAGCGCGGCAGCTTGAACGTGAGGTCCTCGATCAGCAGCTTCTCGCCGTAGCCCTTGCGCAGTCCCTCGGCCTCGATCACGACCTCGCCGAGCCGCGGGCCGGCGGGGATGTGGATCTGCACCTCGTCGAGCTTGACGTTGCGCTCCTCGGCGAGGAGCTGCTCGTAGGCGTTCAGCCGCGCCTTCGGCTTCGCGCGGCGGGCGGATGCGTTCATCCGCACCCACTCCAGCTCCTTGGCGATCGTGCGTCTGCGCGTCTTGTCCGAGCGCTCCTCCTGCGCGAGGCGCTCCTGCTTCTGGATCAGCCAGCCGCTGTAGTTGCCCTCGTAGGGGATCCCGCGCCCGCGGTCCAGCTCGAGGATCCAGCCGGCGACGTTGTCGAGGAAGTAGCGGTCGTGGGTGATCGCGACGATCGTCCCTCTGTACTCGCTCAGATGGGTCTCCAGCCACGCGACCGACTCGGCGTCGAGGTGGTTCGTCGGCTCGTCGAGCAGCAGCAGGTCGGGCGCGCGCAACAGCAGGCGGCACAAAGCGACCCGACGCCGCTCGCCGCCCGAGAGCTTCGTCACATCCGCGTCGCCCGGCGGCAGCCGCAGCGCGTCCATCGCCGTGTCGAGCATCGTGTCGAGGTTCCACGCGTCGGCCGCGTCGATCTGCTCCTGCAGGCGGGCGAACTCGTCCGCGGTCTCGTCCGAGTAGTTCATCGACAGCTCGTTGAAGCGGTCGAGCAGGCCGCGCAGCTCGGCGACGCCGTCCTCGACGTTGCCGCGCACGTCCTTGGCCGGATCCAGATGCGGCTCCTGCTCGAGCATCCCGACGCTTGCGCCGGGCGCGAGCTGCGCCGTGCCGCGGTACTCCGTGTCGGTCCCCGCCATGATCCGCAGCAGCGTCGACTTGCCGGCGCCGTTGTAGCCCAGCACGCCGATCTTCGCGCCCGGATAGAAGGACAGCGAGACCTCTCTCAGCACCTCCTTGTCGGGCGGGAACGACCGCGACAGGCGGTGCATCGTGAAGATGTACTGGGCCGACATCGACCGCGGAGGATAGCCACCCCGGCCTCGCCGCCATCGCTACCCTCAGACGGTCATGCCGACGGTGTTCGACATCGAGCAGGGGATCCTGCTGCTGGAGCTCGAGCCGCCCTTCGACAAGCGGGCGGTGCAGCTGGCGCGCCGCAAGATGGCGAAGCGCTGGCATCCGGACATCGCCCCGCCCGGGCGCCAGCACGAGCACCAGCGCCACCTGCAGGCGATCAACGAGGCGGCCGACCAGCTCGAGCAGCTCGCCGAGACCTCGCGCGGCGGCAAGGTCTCCGGCAACGCCGTCAAGGTCGCCGCCGCGGCCGCCCGCAAGCGCCGCGCCGAGGAAGGGGCGCGCGCCTACGCCGAGCAGCAGCGCCAGCGCGAGGCGCAGGAGGAGCAGGCCAGACACGACCCGTTCGGCTCGCGCATGCCCGACCACTCGGTCGTGCACCGCTACGCGCGCTGCAACGCCTACCCCGAGTGGGGCGTCGGCTCGGTCACCGGGATCTACTTCTCCGGCGAGGGCGACGACACGCAGCAGTGGGCGCGCGTCAAGTTCCAGCACGGCATCCGCACGATCCCCGCCGGAACGCTGCACTTCGTCGACTTCTCCAAGCCCGACCCGGCGGCCGATCGCGTCGAGCGCTTCATGACGGCCGCCCGCCACGCGCTCGCAGAGGGCGATCCGGCGCTCGCCGCGCAGCGCCTCATCTACGCGCGCGACGCCGATCCGCGCAACCCGGTCGTGCTGCGCCAGCTCACGGTCGCTTTCTGGCAGTCCGGCAACCTGCCGGCGGCGGCCCGCGCCGTGCGCGACTGGGCGCGGGCCGAGCCCGACCGCCCGACGCCGCACCGCTTCGCCGCCCGCATCTACGAGGACATGCGCGCCTACGACCTCGCGCGCGACTCCGCCCTGCGCGAGACCGCGACCGCGCCGACCGACGCCTCCGCGTGGGAACGCCTCGGCCGGCTGCGACTGCGGCTCGGAGACCGGCGCGGCGCGCAGGAGGCGCTGGAGCACGCGCGCGGCCTCGCGCCGACGGTCGAGGGCCTGCTCGATCTCGCGCTCGTGCACCAGCTGTCGGGCGACGTCGGCGCAGAGGTGACCGCCTGCGAGGCGGCGACGCTGCTCGCGCCCGAGTCGCCGACCGCCTGGTCGCGCTACGCGCACGCGCTTGCGCGCACGGACCGCGTGACCGACGCGATCGAGGCCTGCGAGCACGCACTCGGCTTCGCGCGCGACCCCGAGGTGCTGTCGCTGCTGGGCGCGCTGCGCGAGCGCGCGCCGCGCGTGCTGCCGGCGGAGAGCGTGGCCTCGTGAGCGGCGCGTCCCCCCGCCCTGCGGAGCCGGTCTGGTCTAGACTCCCGCAGGGCTTGGGGGTCTCCGTCCGGCGGAGCCGCCACGCATATGCGCGAGTAGCTCAATTGGTAGAGCACCGGCCTTCTAAGCCGATGGTTGCGGGTTCGAGCCCCGTCTCGCGTGCTGACTCGCTCGGGGGGGAGCACACGGATGGATGAGGCCGCACCGCTGCAGACGGACAACCTGCTCGACGCCGTCGAGGCGACGCTGCGCGCCGTCGACCCGGCCGCGTTCCGCGTCGTGCCGATCCTGAGAGCGAACCAGGACGCCGACGTCAGCGCGATCGCGCTCCAGGCGGATGCCGCGCCTCATGCGCAGGAGGCGCTGACCGCGGACCCCGCGATCGCCTCCGTCGAGCAGCAGGGCCAGCGCTTCCTGATGCGCTTCGCCGACGAGCGGATCGCCGCGACGGGCGCCGGCCTGGAGGCGGGCCGCTTCACCGGCATGGAGACCGATGACCTGCGCGGGGGGACGAGGGCGATAGTCGACTTCTGCGACCCGAACGCGACGAAGGCGCTGCACGTCGGCCACCTGCGCAACATCGCGCTCGGCCAGGCGGTCACGATGGCGCTGCGCGCGGCCGGCGCGCACGCCGAGCGCCAGTCGCACATCGGCGACGCGGGCCGCTCGATGGGCGAGGCGATGGCCGGCTACCAGCGCTACGCCGCGCCGCAGACGCCTGAGGAGGCGGGCGTCAAGGGCGACCAGTTCGTCGGCGAGCTGTACGCGCGCTATGCGCGCGAGGAGGGCCCGCCGGCCGACGTCCACGACGCCGACGCCCCCGTCGCGCGCGACCTCGACGAACGCGACGACCTCGCCCAGCAGCTGCTGAGCGGCGTCGAGCGCGAGGACCCGGAGGCGCTCGCGCTGTGGCGCACTGTGCGCGATTGGGCGGTCGACGGGCAGAACGAGACGCTCGCGCGCCTCGGCCTCCGCTTCGAGCGGATCATCTACGACTCGCAGCGCACGCAGACGAGCAAGCAGGTCGCGCAGCTCGGCATCGAGCGCGGCGTGTTCGTCAGGGAGGACCGCGGCACGATCGCCTACCTGACGGGCGACGACTCCTACCCGGTGATGCCGCTCACGCGCGCCGACGGCTTCCCCACCCACCACCTGCGCGTCGTCGCGATGTGGCGCGACCTGATGATCGCCGAGCAGGGCACGGATCTGATCCATCTCTCCGGCGACGAGTGGAAGGCGCACGTGATCCACGCCGAGGAGCTGCTGACGAGACTCGAGCCGGACCTGCGCGTGCTGCCGAGCCTGCACATCGTGCACGGGATGGTCTCCTCCGAGGTCGACGGCGAGCTGAGCAGCTCGAAGGGCACCGCGCAGCTCGTCGACCGGCTGCTGGACGAGCTGGCGGCGCGGCCCGAGGTGCGCGCGCTCGCGCGCGAGGGCGAGCCGCTCGTCTCCGCCGACGACCTCGTCGCGATCGCGGTGCTCGGCTACTGCCTCGACAAGCCCGTTCACAAGGGGCTCGTGATGCCGAGCGTCGACCACTTCCTCGATCCCGACCACAACACCGGCTGGCGCATCGCGCTCGCATGGAGCAAGGCGTGGGACACCGCGAACGACGGCGCGCCCGACCCCGCGCCCGAGGACCCGGCCTACCGCCACATCGTCCTGCAGTCGCAGGTCCATCGCCGCAACCTCGCGGTCGCCCTGGAGGACCTCGACCTGCTGAAGTACGTCCGCTATGTCGGCCATCTCAGCGGCTGGTACCTCGACGGCGAGCACGATCCCCGCGTGGGGCGCGTGATGCGTGCGATCCTTGTCAGCGGGCTCGGCGCGCTCGGGCTCGTGCGCGCCGGCGCCGACGCCGCCCGCGCCGAGACGCTGCGACGGGCCGAGACGACCACAGGAGCCGCGACGCCATGAATCCCCCCCAGGGCACAGCGACCACCACCGACGAGCGCGTCCTCAACGACGTCGACACGTACGGCCCCGCGTACATGCGCGTCGCCGAGCGGCTCGGCGGCTACGAGGAGACGGAAGCCGAGGCGGAGCAGGTGATCGAGCTGCTCGGCCTGCAGGAGGGCGACCTCGTGCTCGACGCCGCCTGCGGCTTCGGCCGCTTCGCCGAAGCGCTCTCGCGGCACGGCGTCGAAGCGGTCGGGATCGACATCTCTCCGGCGGCGATAGCGGAGGCGGAGCGGCGCTGCTCCGGCCCGCGCTACCTCGTGCACGACCTCACGCAGCCGCTGCCCGAGGGCGTCGGCCCGTTCGACGCGCTCGTCAACGTCTACTCGTCGTTCGGCTACGGCGTCACCGTCTCGGAAGACATGGAGATGCTCGCCTGCCTGCACCGCGCGCTGCGGCCGGGCGGCTCGATCGTGATGCAGCTGTCCGACCTGGAGCGCTCGCGGCACCGCTTGAGAAGCGACGCCGAGCCGGTCGTGCGCTGGACGAACGGGGTGAAGGAAACGCTCACCGTCAGCTTCGCGACGGGCGAGTTGCACGTGCGCTACGAGCTCGATGGCGACGTCGTCGACTCGCGGATTCGGATGTACGAGCAGGAAGACCTCGTGAGCATGTTCGAGCAGGTCGGCTTCACCGACATCTCCGCGTACGGCGACTTCACCGGCAAGGTCAAGGCGCCCGCCGACCGGCTCGTGCTGGTGGCGCAGGCGTGACGCAAGGGGGGACGGGGGACGTGGGGAACCTCAACGACGTCGACGCGATGGGCCCGGCGTTCATCGCGATGTCCGACCAGCTCGGGCGCTACGAGGAGACGCGCACCGAGTGCGAACAGATCGTCGCGCTCGCCGGGCTGGAGCCCGGCGCGCGGATCCTCGACGCCGGCTGCGGCTTCGGGCGCACGGTCGGCGTGCTGCAGGAGATGGGCTTCGACGCGGTCGGCGTCGACATCTCGCCCGCGGTGATCGAAGAGGCGCGCACGCGCAACCCCGGTCCGTCGTACCTCGTGCATGACCTCACGCAGCCGTTGCCCGGCGAGGTCGAGCGCTTCGACGCGATCGTCAACGTCTACTCGTCGTTCGGCTACGGCGCGACGGTCGAGGACGACGCGGCCGTGTTGAGCACGTGGCATGACGCGTTGAAGCCGGGCGGCGCGCTGGTGATGGAGCTGAGCGACATCGAGCGCTCGCAGGCGCGGCTCGGGCCGCTCGGGACCGTCGTCGACCGGGAGGACGACGGCGTCCACGAGCACCTCTGGTGCGATCCCGAGACGCACGTGCTGCACGTCAGATACACCGCCGCCGACGGCCAGACGCTCGACATCGACACGCGCCTGTACGAGGCCGGCGAGCTGGCGGCGATGGTGTCGGACGCCGGCTTCCGCGACGTGCAGCGGTACGGCGGCTTCGACGGTCACCCGAAGCAGCCGACGGACCGGCTCGTGCTGGTGGCCCGCGCATGAGCAGACGCACCGCCGTCGTCGTCGACGCCTACTCCACGGGCGCGAGACTCGCCCCGCGCTTCCACGCCGCGGGGCTCGACGTCGTGCACGTGCAGTCCTCGCCGCAGCCGCCGGACTTCTACCTGCGTGCGCTGCAGCGCGACGACTTCGTCGCGAACGTGATCCATGCGGGCGACATCGCCGCGACGGCCGAGCAGGTCGCGCGTTTCGACCCGGCGTTCGTCGTCGTCGGCTCCGAGCCGGGCGTGCTGGTGTCGGACGCCCTGAGCGAGCGCCTCGGCCTGCCGTCGAATGGCACCGCGCTGAGCGCCGCGCGCCGCGACAAGCACCTGATGGCGCAGGCGCTGCGCGCCGCCGGCGTGCGCGCGATCGAGGAGTGCAAGACCGGCTCCGCGGACGACGCGGTCGCCTGGGCGGCCGCGCGTGCCGACTGGCCGGTCGTCGTGAAGCCGGTCGACAGCGCCGGCACCGACGGCGTCGTCCTGTGCGAGACGCCGGACGCGATCCGCGCCGCCTTCGCCGAGACGATCGGCAAACCCAACGCGCTGCACGGCGCCAACGAGCAGCTGCTCGTGCAGGAGCTGCTGCGCGGCACGCAGCTGTTCACCGACTCGATCAGCTGGGACGGCATCCACCATGTCTCCGAGTGCTGGCGCGACAACAAGCGGCGCGTCGGCGCGGCGTTCGTCTACGACTACGAGGAGCTGCTCGACCCGAGAGGCGAGCAGCAGGACCAGGTGATCCCGTACGTGCATTCGGTGCTCGACGCGCTGGGCGTCAGGTACGGGCCGGCGCACACCGAGGTGATGCTGACCGACACCGGTCCGGTGCTCGTCGAGTGCGGCGCGCGCATGCACGGGTCCGTGCGCGACGACATCATGGACCGCTGCACGCCGAGTCACGTCACTGTGACCGTCGACGCCTACCTCGACCCGCCCTCCGTCGCCCGGCGCGCCGCCGAGGGCTACACGCTGAGAGCCGCCTCCTACTGCGTGATGCTGATCTCCCACCAGGAGGGCCGCATCGTCGCCGAGGCGGGCATGAAGGAGGTCGAGCAGCTCAAGTCCTTCGCCGGCACGATCTCGATGGCCGGTCCGGGCGACACGATCACCCCCACGATCGACCTCTTCTCCTGCCCCGGGATCATCTACTTCATACACCCCGACCGCAACGTGCTGCGCCGCGACTACGAGCGCATACGCGAGCTGGAGGAGACGGTCGGCATGTTCTCGCTCGAGCCGCTGCCGGTCTCGGCCTGACGCGGCCGGGGCGGCGCTCCGCTCAGACCGTCTGCCCCGCCGCGCGTGGGCTGCTTGGCTGGGGAGGGGGTGAGCAGGGAGCGGTCGCGCCGCCGGTTCGGGCGGCTCTCGGCCGGGGGTGGTCCCCGGTCTCGCATGCACCGAAATTAACTCTGGTCATCTGTGCCCGTATAGCGGCCATAAACGACCAGACTTGAAAGTGGAGCGGGCTGGAGGGGAGCCGACCACGATCGCGCAGCCGCTCCCTCCCCTCGATGCCATCGGCGCACGCCGCGAGCGCGGCGAGCGCTTGAGCGGTGCGCCGCCCCGCCCGTCCGCAGCCCCTACAGGTACGCCAACGAGGTCGGCACGCCGCCGAGCTCTTCGCGGATCTTGCGCAGCGTCGGCGCCAGGACGCTGTCCTCGCGCCAGCCATAGGTGTCGAGCACGCGCTGGACGGCGGCGCTTTCCGGCGCGGAGACGACGTCGCGCTCGAGCGTCGTGCAGAGCCTGTGGACGCCCTCCACGACGCGCTCGGTGTCCCACGAGATGGTGCCGTCGCGGTGGACGTCGATCGCGCCGTGGGTGGCGAGGAAGCTCAGCTCGACCGAGGCCGCGCCGGCGTCCCCCCAGTTGCGCGGGTGGCGGCGCAGGTAGTGCAGCGCCTCGGCGAGGTAGACGGCGACCATGTCGTCGAGCGAGCAGCCGGCGAGTTCCAGCCACGTGTCGGTGAACGCCATCGCGCTGCCGTATGCGTCGGCTATCGCCTCCTGCAGCGCGTACCACGGCTCGTGTCCGACGTCCTGCGGCTCCACTCGGCCGACGCGCGGGGTTGTGACCGCGTGCGCGATGTCGTGGCCGCGCATCCAGGTGATCAGGACGTTGCGGACGTCGACGCTGGGGTTCGGCCGGTAGCCCTTCAGCAGCGCGTCGCCGAGCGGCTTGGAGATGTGCTCGTAGCGCAGCCCGTAGACGTTGCGGAAGAGGATCGTCTTGTTGAACACCTCGCCGTAGCCGGCGCCCTCGTCCTCCGGCAGGAAGTAGGCGAAGTGCTTCGGGAAGGCGTTGCTCTCGCCGCCCATCGCGATCAGGTCGGTGACCTGCATCGCGAAGATCCCGCCGACCGTCACGTCGGGCGTGCCGCAGTAGCCGTTGACCTCCTGCAGGACGGCGCCGGAGGAGGCGTCGAGCGCGGCGATCAGCCGATCCCCCTGCTCGTGCGCGGTGCACGCGACGACCGAGTGCAGCGGCGTGCGCGTCTTGTTGCGGAAGGTGCACATCGGGCCGGCGATCACGGTGAGGTTCTGCGGCGTCGTGAGCGCGGCTTCGTCGTGCGAGATCCCCGTGTCGTGGCGCAGTTCGGCGAGCGCGGCGGCGCGGCGGCGCAGCATGTCCCGCTGCGCCTCGGAGACGGCGTCGGAGTCGGCGATCTCCTCCATCAGCTTGGCCGAGCCCTGCGAGAGCGCGCGGGCGTGCGCCTCGTGCACGAACGACCCGTCGAGCGTCTGCAGCGCGCGCAGCGCGTCGCCGAGCGCGGCGAGCTGGCGCAGCTGCGGCAGCAGCGCCTCGACGTTCTTCGGCAGGGCCGGGTCGAGGTCCACGGACGTGAGCGAGTGGACGTCGCGCTCGGGCCAGATCAGCGGCGCGGGGGTGGCGACGGATGTGGTGCTGGAAGCGGTGGCGGACATGGCGTTCGGTGATCTCCTGGAGTCGAAAGCTGACGTGCGAACTGTGCGGATGACGCTCGCTCGGGCCTCAGCGGCCTCCGGAGGCGAGCGTCGCGCGGGTCATCGCGAGTTGGACGCGACGAACGTGCGTCTTCGAGACACGACGAACGCGCGTCTTCGCGCAGCAGCGGCCGCGAGGCGGCTCTCGATGTCAGCGGTGGCGATCACGGTGCAGTCGGGCACGACACCGCGCATTAAACCGGATAACGCGCAACTCCCCCAAAAGCGTCGTACCAGCACTCGCATGGTAGAGCAGCCTCCGCCGCCGGTGCAAGAGATCCAAGGCATATCGGGTAGACGCTCTGGGCTCGGCGAACCATCCTCCGAGCAATGCGCTTCAGCCGGCATGCGAAGAACAAGGCACGGTGGAGCGGCTTGGCGCTGGCAG
The DNA here is from genome assembly GCA_964525715.1 of uncultured Conexibacter sp. Taxonomy (GTDB): domain Bacteria; phylum Actinomycetota; class Thermoleophilia; order Solirubrobacterales; family Solirubrobacteraceae; genus Conexibacter. Next base: position 19,546 of record CAZGJV010000028.1, read on the forward strand.
AGGTGGAGCGCATCGTTGCTGCTCCCGAGAGAGCTGACGTTGACGCGAAGGGAAATCCGCGGTACTACGCCCATGTGCGCGGCCAGCTCTACCGTGTCGTGATCGCCCAAGACGATCCGACCTACGTCATCACGATCCACGAGAGGAGGGACTGACGTGCGTGCCGACTTCGACAGCAAGGCCGACCTCGTCGCCATCTACCTCCAGGACGTCGACCGCGTCGACGGCGACGAGGAGCCGCACCCCCGCGCCGTCGTGTCCGTCCTCGACGGTCGCGCTGTCGCGATCGAGCTCGCCCATCCCGATCTCGGGATCGAGGAGCCGCTTGTGATCACGGCCGACCGCTACGGCCTCGACCGCGAGGCCCTGCTCGCCGCCGCCAGCTCTGCCTTGCGCGCCCCGGATCGGGTCGTCGTGCTGGACGTGCTGGCGCGCCGCGCGGCGTGACGGGCGTCTGGTCGGCCCGCATCCGGACTGCTTCGTAGGGTTTACGGGTGCGTCTCGGTGCAGCCATCCGCGCGGATCACGTCTCGTACGCCGTTGCGGCATGAACCGTCCGTTCTTTGATCCCCGCCGCTCGCTTGCCGGTGTGTTGGCCGTAGGCGAGCATCAGATCATCGCGGCGGTGCGTGCGGAACCGGAGAGCTACGTGCGCGACGCGGACGCGAGACAATGGGCGGCACATCTTGCTGAGAAGCATGCTCGCGTGGCGCCCGTGGCCGTGATGGAGCGGATGCGGGTAGATGATCTTGGCGAGCGAGAGGTTGACGCTACGGGCATGCCGGGCGTGACCTTCACGGCGAGCGAGTGGGGTGGGCCAATACTTCGTCCGGGCCGTGAAGTCCGGCTGGTCATCCCGGTCGAGGGTGACGCCGAGTTGCTACGTAGTAGTCCGGCTGGTGGCACTCCGGTCGTCGATGCGACGCTTGAGGATGGTGTGGTGTACCGCCGCTGGGAATGGCCGCTGGCACGCGGAACAAGCGAGTTGGACCGGGAGATCAACGAAGTGGCCGGACACATTCGTGACGGTGCGGCAAAGATCGCCGCTGAAGTGGAGCATCACAACGCCGGGCTGGGAACCTTCGCCGCAGCGGCGATCGAAGAGCGCCGCTGCGAGCTGGTTCGCCACAGCGTGTTCCTGTCGGGTCTCACCGTGCCGGTCCGTCGCCGCGAGGACGCGCCCAAGCCGTTCTCGCTGCCAGAGATCGAGCGCCGCGTCGCGATCAGCACGCTGACGCCGAAGCCCGAACCGCCCAGCGGTCCCATCCTCGGGCGGTTCTACGACGAGATCTTGGATGTGATTCGACCGATGGGTAAGGCGATGGAACGGACGCCAGCCGATTTCGCCGGGCGGCCCGAGGAGCGTCTGCGAGACCATCTCCTGGTTGCCCTCAACGCGCAGTATCGCGGCCAGGCGGGCGCCGAGGTCTTCAACAAGAGCGGCAAGACTGACCTGCTCCTGCGGGTCCAAGACAACAACGCGTTCATCGGCGAGTGCAAATGGTGGTCCGGCGTCAAAGACCTGGGGCGCGCTCTCGACCAGCTCTATGGCTACAGCACTTGGCGCGACAGCCGGCTCGCGCTGATCTTCTTTGTCGCCGCACGTGATCCGGCCGCAATTGTCATCAAGGCCCGTGAGACGCTCGCTGCGCGTCGCGAGTTCGACGGCTGGGCGCCCAACGAGTACGACACGGAGCTGCGCTGCCGCATCCGTTGGCCCGACGACGCTAGCCGGACCGCAACCCTGACTGTCCTCTTCTTTCACCTGCCTGGTCAGTGAGGGCACCGCGCCAGTCGCGCGAGTCGGCCCCCGCCGGTCGCCGTCGCCTGAACGATCCGGATGTCCGCTGGACGCCCTACTCTGCCGGCCGTGCGCCTGATCGTAGCCCGCTGCGAGGTCCGCTACACGGGCCGTCTCGATGCGCTCCTGCCGGAGGCGCTGCGGCTGATCATGGTCAAGTCGGACGGGTCGGTGATGGTGCATGCCGACCACGGCGGCTTCAAGCCGAGCAACTGGATGACTCCGCCAACGGTGATCGAGGAGTCTGACAGTCACATCGTCGTGCGCAAGCATGCAGGTGACACCGAGGATCGCCTCGACATCCGCATCGCGGAGGTGCTGTCCGACGTGACGCATGACATGGGTGAGGCCGCGGCGCTGGAGAAGGACGGCGTCGAGGCGCACCTGCAGGAGCTGCTCGCCGAGCAGCCGCAGTGGTGCGGTGAGGGCTTCCGGCTCGTGCGGCGCGAGTGGGCGACCGACATCGGCCCGGTCGACCTGATGTGCCGCGACGAGGCGGACGGCTGGATCGCCGTCGAGATCAAGCGCATCGGCACGATCGACGCCGTCGAGCAGCTCTCGCGCTACCTCGTGCGCATCCGCCTCGACCCGGCGATGGCCGACTGCCGCGGCGTGCTCGCGGCTCAGCAGATCAAGCCGCAGGCACGCGTGCTTGCGGAGAGTCGCGGGATCGCGTGCGTCGAGGTCGACCTCGCCGTGCTGCGCGGCGAGCGCGAGCCCGACCTGACGCTGTTCGGCTGACCCGCCGCAGCCGCAGCCGAGGTGACGGCCCCGACTTCGACTACCCGTGCGCGCATAGCATGACGCACCGGTTTCTGTCTACCCTCTAGCGCACACATGTGACTTTTGTGTACGGTTGGGTTCAATCGTTGGGGACGGAGGAGAGCTGCCATGTCGGTGAAGCACGCCGTGCTGGGGCTGGTGATCGAGCGGCCGGGTTACGGCTACGAGCTGATCCAGCGCCTCGAGCAGCGCATCGAAGGCTGGCGTCCGTCGGAGACCGCGGTCTACCCGGCGCTCAGATCGCTGCGCGCCGAAGGCATGATCCGCGCCCGTGAGGCGAGTGCCGACGGCGCTGTCGTCTCCGCCCACCGCGGCGTCGTCTGGTACGAGGCGACCGAGATGGGACACGACGAGTTCCGCGCCTGGGTGCGCGCGCCGACCGACCTCGCGCCGCAGCGCGACCCCTTCTGGCTGAAGGTCGCGTTCGCCAGCCCCGAGGACCTGCCGTGGCTCGTCGAGCTGGCGCGCGAGCTGGAGAGCGCGTGCCTCGAGCGGATGACCGAGCTCGGGGAGCAGGGAGGGCCCGTCGAGGACCTGCGCCGCCAGGACGTCGAGTGGCGCGAGATCGGCCAGGCGTGGCTGCGGCGTACGGAGGCCGCGCAGCTCGCCGTCCGCATCGAGGCGGTGCAGCAGATCCGCGCCGCGATGAAGCGGGCGATCCAGCGCCACGAGGGCAGGCTGGGACCTGTGCCGGCGGCGCCGTCCTCCGAGCCTGAACCACGATGACGCTGCTCGCGCTCGAGCGGGTCAGCAAGAGCCACTGGCGCGGGCGCCACGAGATCGTGGTGCTCGACGCGGTCTCGCTGGAGGTCGAGCCCGGCGAGCTGGTCGCGATCTTCGGACAGCGCGCCGCCGGCAAGACGACGCTGCTGCGGATCGCGGCGGGGATCGAAGCGCCCGACTCAGGTCGTGTGCGCTTCGAGGGGCGCGAGCTCGGGTCCGGCCGCTTCCGGCGCCTCACCGGCATCCATCCGCACATCGGCTGGGTCGGCCGCCAGGGGCCGTTCGCCTCCGGCATGCGGATGCTCGACCACGTCGCGCTGCCGCTGCTGAGAGTCGTCGCCGCGGAGGAGGCGGAACGCCGCGCGACGCGCGCGCTCAAGCGGGTCGGCGCGGGCGACCTCGCGAGTGCGCGCTGGCACGAGCTGTCCGACGCGGAGCGCACGCTGGTGACGATCGCCCACGCGCTCGTCCGCGACCCGGCGCTGCTGCTCGCCGACGACCCGACGAGCGGACTCGGGATCGAGGAGCGCGAAACGGTCCTCGGGCTGCTGCGCGCGATCGCCGAGGAGCAGCACATGGCCGTGCTGGCGACCGTCCCCGAGGTCCCGGACGCGCTGCGCTCGCACCGCGTGATGTCGCTCGGCGACGGCGAGCTGATCCAGGCGGCGCGCAGGGCCAGCGGCGAGGTGATCGCGTTTCCCCAGCGGCGTGACGGGCGGGCGTGATGCTCGAGATCCGGCGCCTCGTCAAGCACTACCACGTCGCCGGCGGAGAACCGGTGCGCGCCGTCGACGACGTGTCGCTGATCGTCGAGCGCGGCGAGCTGGTCGCGCTGTACGGCCCGAGCGGCTCCGGCAAGACGACGCTGCTGAAGCTGATCGCGGCCGTGATGTCGCCCGACAGCGGCGAGGTGCGCGTCGCGGGCCGCGACGTCGGCCGCCTGTCCGACCGCGAGGCGGCCCGCTACCGCCTGCGCGACGTCGGCTTCGTGCTGCAGACGTTCCACATGATCGCGGGGCTCACGGCGATCGACAACGCGTCGCTGAAGCTCGTCGGCACCGGCATGGGCGTGCGCGAGGCGCAGCAGCGGATGACGCCGCTGCTGGAGCGGCTCGGGCTCGACGAGCGCGCGGAGCGACGCATGAGCACGCTGTCGATGGGCGAGCGCCAGCGCGTCGCGATCGCGAAGGCGCTGTCGACCGAGCCCGGGCTGCTGCTGGCGGACGAGCCGACCGGCAACCTCGACACGCGCCGCGGCGCCGAAGTGCTCGCGCTGCTGCGCGAGCTGTGCCGCGAACGCGACACCGCCGTCCTGCTGGTCACGCACGACCCGCAGGCGGCCGCCGTCGCCGATCGCGCGCTCGCGCTGCGCGACGGCCGGCTGGTCGACTACGCACCGGACCTGCAGGGGGATCCTCCGGCCACGCTCCAGCCGCAGTGAGCCTCCGCAACCTGCTGTGGTTCTACCGTCGCCGCGTGCGCGCACGCGCGGTGCAGGAGTTGCTCGCACTCACGGGGATCGCGGTCGGCGTCGCGCTGCTGTTCGCGGTCCAGGTCTCCAACCGCAGCCTCAGCGCGTCGATCGCCCAGCTCACGCAGGGCCTCGTCGGCCACGCGCAGCTCCAGCTCGTCGCGCGCGGCCCGCAGGGCTTCGACGAGCGGCTGGTGGGGGAGGTGGAACGCAGTCCCGGAGTGCGCGCGGTCGCACCCATGCTGGTGGCCCAGGCGAACGTCGTCGCCGGCGGCCAGTCCCGATCGGTCTACCTGCTCGCGGCCGATCAGCGCCTGGCGCGTCTCGGGGGAGAGCTGCTGAGCGGCTACAGGAGCGGCAGCCTCGACCGGCTGCACGCCGTCGTGTTGCCGTTGTCGCTCGCGCAGACGCTCGGCGTGCGGTTCGGCGACACGATCACCGTGCAGATCGCGGGGCGATCCATACAGGTGCCTGTCGGTGCGGTGGTGAGCGGGCGCGACGTGGGACCGCTCGCGGACAGTCCGGTGATGTTCGCGCCGCTCGGCTACGCGCAGGAGCTGGCCGGAGCGCCGGGTCGCATCTCGCGTCTCTACGTCGCTCCACAGCCCGGGCAGACCGAACTTGCGAGGCGGTCGCTGCAACACGTCGCGGCGGGGCGGCTGACCGTCGGCGGTGCCGACTACGACCGCCGGCTGTTCGCCCAGGCGGCCACGCCGAATGACCAGTCGACCGCGCTGTTCGCAAGCATCAGCGCGCTCGTCGGGTTCCTGCTCGCCTTCAATGCGATGCTGCTGATGGCGCGTGAGCGCCGTGCGGTGATCGCCGAGCTGCGCATGTCAGGCTATGGCTTCTGGGGCGTGCTCGAGGTGCTGCTGTTCGACGCGTTCGTCCTCGGCGTCGGGGCGTCGCTGGTGGGCATCGCGCTCGGCGACCAGCTCTCGCGTCATGTGTTCCAGCCGTCTCCGGGGTACCTGGCGATCGCGTTCCCGGTCGGGAATGCCCGGACGGTGTCTGTCGTCGCGATCCTGCTCGCGTTCGCCACGGGCATCGCCGCCGCCGTCCTCGCGACGCTCAGCCCGCTCGTCGCCGCATTCCGCGCCCCGGCGATGGACGCGGTCGACGACGGCGTGCTCGACGCCACGGCGAAGGGGAGCGTGCTGCGATCGCGCGCCTGGCCGGTGGTCGGCGCCGCCGGCCTCGCGCTCGCCACGTTCGTGCTCGTCGTCGCGCCCTCGGCGGCGTTGCTCGGCGTCGCTGCCCTCGTCGCGTCGATGCTGGCGCTGCTGCCGGCGATCCTCACCGGAACGCTCGCGCTGCTCGATCGCCTGCGCCGGCACGTCGCGAGCGTGGTGCCTCCGATCGCGGTCGGCGAGCTGCAGTCGGCCGGGAGCCGGTCGGTGGCGATTGCGGCGATCGCGGCGATCGCCGTGTTCGGGAGCACCGCGATCGAGAGCGCCCATCGCGATCTGCAGCGCGCGCTCGACACGGCGTCGCACGAGCTGAGCGCGGTGACCGACCTGTGGGTGTCGGCAGCCGGGCAGGCGAACGCGCTGGCGACGGTTCCGTTCCCGCCCGCGGCGCTCCCGGCGATCGCGGCGACGCCGCATGTGGCCGCGGTGCGCATCTACCGCGGCGCGCTGCTCGACATCGGGGACCGGCGTGTCTGGGTGATGGCGCCGCCGCGCGGTTCGGAGGGGATGATCCCGCCGCACGAGGTCATCGCAGGAAGCCTCGCCCAAGCCGAGGCGCGGCTGAATGCCGGGGGTTGGGCCGTCGTCTCCGAGGTGCTTGCGCGCGAGCGCCATCTGCACGTCGGCGACGCGTTCGCGCTCGACGCTCCGCGACCGGTGCGCTTGCGTGTCGCTGCGATCACCACCAACTTCGGGTGGTCGCCTGGTGCGGTGATCGTCAACGCGGACGACTTCGCGCAGGCCTGGGGCAGCAGCGACGCGAGCGCGTTGCAGGTGCGCCTCACCGGGGTGACGCCGGCTGTCGGCCAGCGCCTCGTCGAGCGCGCACTCGGTCCGGCCTCCGCGCTCACCGTCGAGACCGTCGCGGAGCGCGAGCAGCGTCATCGTGCGACCACGCGTGCCGGCCTTGCACGCCTGTCCCAGATCGCGACGTTGATGCTGGCGGCGGCGACGCTGGCCATCGGCGCCGCGATGGGCGGGATGATCTGGCAGCGTCGCCGCCGCATGGCGGACCTCAAGCTGACCGGGATCGACCATCGCCAGCTGTGGCGGGCGCTGATCCTCGAGACCGCGCTGCTGCTGGGCGTCGGATGCACGGTCGGCGCGGCATACGGCATCTTCGGCGCGCAGCTGCTCGACCGCGCGCTCAACTCGGTGACCGGCTTTCCGGTGGCAACGTCGGTCGGCTTCGGCGTCGCGCTCGCGAGCTTCGCCCTGGTGAGTGCGGTCGCCTCGGTGATCGTGGTGTTGCCCGGCTACTTCGCGGCTCGCGTTCCGGTCGAGGCCGCGTTCCAAGATTGACGTCGTAACAAGGGGGATCTCGTATCCCGGCGCGGGAATCCGACGCCCCTCGGTCGCTCGCAGGCTCTTGCGCTGCTGTCGGTAGCAGCGCGCGAACTCCAATGGGTCATCCCCACGGTCGCAGCGGAGGTGGCGGAATGGCGGGGCTTCGCCGCGGCGATCCCGAGTGCGCGGCTGCGGGCGGACGCGCTCGCGAACCTGGCCACGTCGCGGCTCAACACGGAGGGCGCTGCGCTCTACGCTGTCCTGCCAAGCCACCGCGATCCGGCGCTCCTCAGCGCGCTCGTCGCTTATCAGACCGCGCTCGACTACCTCGACACGCTCAGCGAGCATCCGTGCGACGAACAGCGGGCGAACGGCGATCAACTGCATCGCGCGCTCGTCGAGGCGCTCGATCCCGGCGGGCCCATCTCCGATCATTACCGCCATCACCCGTGGCGAGAGGACGGCGGCTACCTCCGGCGGCTCGTCGAGACGACCCGCCGCGGCTGTGCGGAGCTACCGGGATACGAGCATGTGCGCGCCCGAGCGATCGAATCTGCCGGCCGCATGGCGGTCCAGAGCCCCAACCACGAGTCGCAGCCGGAGCGCCGGAACGCGGCGCTCGCGGCATGGGCGGCGCGCGAGTTCCCCGGCCGTCACGAGCTGGCGTGGTTCGAATGGACGGCAGCGTCCTGCTCGTCGCTCTCGACGCTCGCCCTCCTCGCCCTCGCCGCCGATCCGCACCTGCGCGAGGACGACGTCGTGGAGGCGGAGGCGGTCTACTTCCCGTGGGTCTGCGCGGCCAGCACGCTGCTCGACGCGTTCGTGGACCAGCGCTCCGACCGCGAGGAGGGCAACCACTCCTACGTCGAGCACTACGACAACCCGGCCGAGATGGTCGAGCGGCTGTGCGAGATCGTGTACCGCTCGGTCGACGGCGCCCGCCGCCTGCGCAACGGGGAGCGGCATGCGCTGATCGCCGCTGGGATGGTCTCGATGTACCTGTCGAAAGCGAGTGCGCGCGGCCCCGAGCTGCGCGCGGCCTCGGAGCGGATCGCGCGGGCAGCCGGCTCGCTGCCGCGGATCCAGATGCCGATCATGCGGGCGATGCGGGCAGTTCAGCGGCTGGGCGACGCCTGACCCCTAGCGCTAACTATTTACGGAAAGGGGGTTGACCGGGGTCGGCGCGCGGACGTAGCGTCCTTGTCGTCCCGGCTCCGAGCGAACTCGGCCACCGCGACGCTTCGGTGATGACTGCGCACAAGGCTTCGAACCGCACGGCTCTTCCCCCGAGGGCCCTCTGCGACGGGGTCCGTGGTCGTCGCGTCCGATCGCTCGCGGTGTGTGTCGAAATGCGCGCGGCGCGGGCAAGCACCCCGCCCTACGCCGTGGCGTCCATGGGCGCCGACGGCGGCGATGGGTGCGCAGGACGCCTCCGGGTCCCGGCTCCGACCCCCCATCTCGGCCGGGGCCCGAGGCGTCCCCTTCGATGAGCACCGTGGGCGAGCAGCCGAGCGACGCCGGCCGGGACGGCTGGGCGCTGGTGCAGATCTCCGAGCTGGTCCGCCGCGCCGAGGAGCTGCTGCTGGACGGCATCGCGCTCGTCGGGCCGCACGCGCATGTCGGGATGGCGGCTGATGCGACGATCGAACTGGACGCGGGCGAGGTGCGGCGCGTCGCCGAGGCGCTTACCGAAGGTGTCGAGATCGCCGAGCAGCTCGAGCTGCTGGCGGCGCGCCTGCCGGGCGACGCGGTCGTCGCCGGCTACGAGGCCGTGCGCGCCGCTGCCGCCGAGGACCTCGCCAACGGGATCGTCGACCCACGCCGGCTGCTGCTCGCGGCGCGCCTGCTCGACGTCCCGCACGGCTGGAGCGCGCTCGCCGCCTCGCTGGCCGCGGGCGACGTCGTCTCGGCGTGGGGAGCGCTGACGGTCGAGATGCTGCTCGGCCGCTTCCGCGGCGCCGACCCCGCCGTCGTCGCGCTCGTCGCCGCCGAGGCGGGCGCCGAGCCCGGTGCGCGCTTGGCCGAATGCTCACCCGAGCAGCTCGCGGCGCTCGCCGGCGAGCTGCGCCGTCACGCCAGCGGGCAGCCGGCGCCGTGACCGCGCGTCGGACACCGTGGCCGCTGCCGGCCACCGGCGGGCGCTCGCGCGCCGACCTCGGTTGGTCGCGCGCGCTCGCGCACCCGGTGCGCGTCGAGATCCTGCGCGCGCTGCTCGAGCAGGAGCCGGGCACCCCGAGCGGCTTCGCGGCAACGCTCGAGATCCCGCTCGGCGTCGCCAGCCACCACGTGCGCCGGCTGCGCGACCTGAGGCTGATCCGCATCGTGCGGCGCACGCACCATCGCGGCGCGGTCCAGCACCATTACCGCCTCTGCGACCGCTCCGCGACCTCGCAGGCGCTGTGGCGCTGGGGGCTCGCGCCGGAGGAGGCGGAGCCGGCTGACGTGCCCGGCGCCGGCGGATTCGGCGCGGCCAGCCGCGAGACGATGCAGCGGGTCGTCGCCGTGCTGCGCGTGCGGCGCGAGCGCCAGGGCGTCTCGCGCGTGGCGCTGGCGCACGCCGCCGGCATCAGCCCCGATCAGCTCGGCCGCATCGAACGCGGCGAGGCCGACCCGCGCATGAGCGTCCTGCTCGCGCTCGCCGCCGTCCTCGGCATTCCGCTGCGCGAGCTGTTCGCCGAGGCGGAAGCCGAGGCCGAGAGCGCCGCGTAGGCGCGGTCAGCCCTCGCCCTCGCCCCAGACGGTCGCGACGAGCCGGCGCGCGCCGCCGGCGTCGCGGTGCTCGCACACGTAGATCCCCTGCCACGTGCCGAGCGCGAGCCGGCCGCCGGCGATCGGCAGTGTGAGCGAGGGGCCGAGGAGGGACGCGTGGAACCTTCAATGCGAGCGTGCGAGTGTCGTGTCGTCGTCGCCCTCGAGCGTGTGCGTCCAGTAGGCCGCGCGCTCGGGCACGGCGCGGTTGAACCAGCTCTCGAAGTCGCGCCGCACGTCGGGGCTCGCGTTCTCGTTCAGCGTCAGCGACGCGGACGTGTGGAGGATGTGCACGTGCAGCAGGCCGACGCGCAGCGAGGCCAGCTCCGGCAGCGCGCTCACGACCTCGCGCGTCACGAGGTGGAAGCCGCGCGGGCGGGCCTCGAGGCGGATCTCGCGCTGGAGCCACATGCGGCCGCGAACGCTACTCGGGCAGCCGCGCCGCGCGCATGTCGACGCGCTCGCCCCTGAACGGCACGCCCTCCGCCTCCAGCAGCGCCCGCTGCCGCGCGCCCTTCGCGAGCGAGCCGTCCGCGCGCACGATCCGGTGCCACGGCACCGACGGGTCGTCGCACTCCGACAGCACCGCGCCCGCGACCCGCGGAGCCCCCGGCGAGACGTCGCCATAGCTGCGCACGAAGCCCTCCGGCGTGGCGCGCACGCGGTCGAGAATCAGTGCTTCGCGGTGGCTACCGCTCACCCGGCAGCTTCACCGGGTACATGCCCACAGGCCGCGAGAGATCCAGCGCGGTCGTGACGATGCGGCGCTGCTCCTGCGCGTGCGCGGCCGGGTAGCCCTCGGCCGTCGAGGCGCGCTCGGGGCGGCCGATGTAGCCGAACTTCAGCTCGCGCGGGAGGATCTGCATCAGCCGCGGGGACATGTGCGCGCGGGCGCCCATGTTGCGCGGCTCCTCCTGCAGCCAGACGACTTCTCTGAGGTTCGGGTAGCTGCCGACCAGCTCGAGGAGCTGGCCCTGTGGGAAGGGGTAGAGCAGCTCGACGCGGCCGATCGCGACGCCCTCGTTGCCCTGGCGCAGCTCGTCGCCGACGAGGTCGTAGTAGACCTTTCCGCTGCACAGGATCAGGCGCGTGACCTTGTCGTTGTCGACACGCGGCTCGGCGAGCACCGGGTAGAACTGCGTGTCGGACAGGTGCTCGATGCGGTTCGTCGCCTGCGGCAGGCGCAGCAGCGACTTCGGCGTCATCACGATCAGCGGGCGCTGCTTGGCGATCTTCGCCTGGCGCCGCAGCAGGTGGAAGTACTGCGCCGGCGTCGTGGGGTAGGCGACGCGGATGTTGCCCTCGGCGGCGAGCTGCAGCCAGCGCTCCAGGCGCGCGGAGGAGTGCTCCGGGCCCGAGCCCTCGTAGGCGTGGGGGAGCAGCAGCGTCAGGCGCGTCGACTGGCCCCACTTCGCCAGGCCGGAGATGATGAACTGGTCGATGATCACCTGCGCGCTGTTGACGAAGTCGCCGAACTGCGCCTCCCACAGCACGAGCGTCTCCGGGCCCTCCTGCGAGTAGCCGTACTCGAAGCCGAGCGCCGCCGTCTCCGACAGCGGGCTGTTGTGCAGCTCCATCGGCGCGAGCGCGTTCGGCAGATGCTGGATCGGGCAGTACTCCTGTCCGGTCTTCGGGTCGTGCAGGACGAGGTGGCGCTGGCTGAACGTGCCGCGCTCGGCGTCCTGGCCGGTGAGGCGCACGGGCGTGCCCTCCGTCAGCAGCGAGGCGAACGCGAGCTGCTCGGCGTGGGCCCAGGTGATGCCGCCCTCGGTTCCCATCGCCTCGCGCCGCTGCTCGAGGGGGCGCTTGAGCTTGGGATGGACGGTGAAGCCCTCGGGCACGCGCAGCAGCGACTCGTTGAGCTCGCGCAGGCGCTCGGCGTCGACCGCGGTCGCGACGTCCGGCGAGGGCGTGCGGTCGAGCTGGTACTCGCCGGTGCCCTGCTCGACCGCGGTGGCCGCCGACAGGCGCGCCTTGAGCTGCTGGTGCTGCTCGCTGAGCTGCTGCCAGACCGCGTCGGTCAGCGCGTCGACTTCGTTCTGCGTCACGACGCGGGCGTCGATCAGCTGGCGCGCGTAGATCGAGGGCGGGGTCGGATGATCTCTGATCTTCGCGTACATCTCGGGTTGCGTGTACGCAGGCTCGTCGGCCTCGTTGTGGCCGAAGCGGCGGTAGCCGATCAGGTCGATGACGACGTCGTGGCCGAACTCCTGGCGGTAGGCGTGCGCGAGTCGCGCGGCCGAGATGCAGGCGGGCATGTCGTCGGCGTTGACGTGGATGATCGGCACGTCGAAGCCCTTCGCGAGGTCCGACGCCCAGCGCGTGGAGCGCGCGTCGTCGGGGTCTGTCGTGAAGCCGACCTGGTTGTTCTGGATCAGGTGGACGGTGCCGCCGACGGTGTAGCCGTCGAGCGCCTGCAGGTTGAACGTCTCCGCCACGACGCCCTGGCCGGGGAAGGCGGCGTCGCCGTGCAGGATGATCGGCAGCGCGGCGTTCGTGTCCTGCGCCGCGTGCGGGCCCTGGCGCGTCGTCTGCGCGGCGCGCGTGGCGCCGATCCCGACGGGGCCGACGAACTCGAGGTGGCTCGGGTTGGACTCCAGGCGCACGATCAGCGAGCCGCCGCCGGGCAGCTCCTGCGTGCCGCGGGCGCCATGGTGGTACTTGACGTCGCCGGTGCCGCCCTGCGGGATCGAGGTGATCACGTCGAGCGTCGTCTGGCCCTCGAACTCGGCGAAGATCGAGCCGTAGGAGCGGCCGAGGTTGTGCGCGAGCACGTTGAGCCGGCCGCGGTGCGCCATGCCGATGACGACCTCGCGGCCGCCGTTGGCGCCGGCGAGGCGCACGACCTCGTCGATCATCGGGACCGTCATGTCGAGGCCCTCGATCGAGAACTGCTTCTGGCCGAGGTAGGCCTTGTGCATGAAGCGCTCGAGCGCGTCGACCTCGATCAGGCGCTTGAGCAGCGCCTTGCGCTCGTCGCTCGTGAGCGGCTGGCGGAACGCCCCCGTCTCGATCTTCTCGCGCAGCCACACGCGCTGGCGGTGGCTGGAGATGTGCTCGATCTCGTAGGCGATCGTGCCGCAGTAGGTCTCTCTCAGGTGCGGGAGCGCGTCGGCGAAGGTCCTGCCCGGCACGCCGATCCGCAGGATGTGCGCGGGGATCTGCGCCATCAGCTCGGGCGTCAGGTCCAGCGTCGCGGGGTCGAGCGCCGGGTCGCCGACGGGGTCGGAGCCGAGCGGGTCGAGGCGCGCGGCGAGGTGGCCGTGCATGCGGAAGGCCTTCAGCACCGAGTCGGCCGCCTGCACGGCCTGCAGCAGCTCCTCGCTCGGTGGGGCCGCGTCCCGCCCGCCCGCGGGCTGCGCAGTGGAAGGGGCGGCGGCGAGCTGCGGCGTGGGCGCGGGCGGCAGCGTCGGGAGCGCGACGCCGAGTGCCTGGAAGACGCCCTCGTAGAAGTCGTTCTCGCCCTGCAGGTACCGCTCGATCAACTGCAGGAAGCGGCCCGACTCCGCCCCCTGGATGATGCGATGGTCGTACGTCGACGTCATCGACATCACCTTCTCGGCGCCGATCTGCGCGCCGATCGCTCCCAGGCCGACGGGGTAGGCGATCGAGCCGGTCGCGACGATCGTGCCCTGGCTGACCATCAGCCGCGGCACGGAGGCGACGGTGCCGATCCCGCCCGGGTTGGTGAGCGTGACATTGCCGCCGGTGAGGTCGTCCGCGGTGAGCGTGTTCGTGCGGGCCTTGTCGACGAGCGCGTCGTAGGCGGCGAGGAAGCCCTTGAAGTCGAGCGCGTTCGCACCTCTGATGACCGGCACCATCAGCGTGCGCGAGCCGTCCTTCTTCTCGACGTCGACCGCGAGGCCCAGGTTCACGCTGCCGTCGTCGACGCGGTGCGGCTTGCCGTCGATCTCGGCGAAGTGGTGCGCCATCACCGGCATCTGCTCGCCGGCCTTGGCGATCGCGTAGGCGATCAGGTGCGTGAAGGAGACCTTCAGGCCGGCTTCCTTGAGCTGCTTGCGGCGCGCCTCGAGGGTCGTCACGGTGAGCGTGCGGAAGGACGTGGCCGTCGGGATCGAGCGGCTGTCGTCCATGTATCTCGCGAGCATCCCGGCGCCGCCCTTGAGCAGCGTGGCGCCGGCGGGCTTGGCGGCCTTGGGCGCGGCGGTTCCGTTGGCGGCCGCGAGCACGTCGTCCTTCACGATCCGGCCGCCGGGGCCGGAGCCTGCGACGGCTTCGAGCGGCACCCCGTGAGCGGCGGCCGCGCGGCGTGCGACGGGCGAGGCGTTCGCGTCGCCGTTGACGGGCGCGGGGGTCGTGGCCGCGGCGCCGTTGGAGGCGGGAGCAGCGGGTGCGGCGGAGGCGCTCGCCGTGGCGTCGGCGCCGGCCTCCATGCGCGCGAGCACCTGTCCGACCGTGACGGTGTCGCCCGGCTCGACAAGCAGTTCGGTGACGGTGCCGCTCGCGGGCGCGGGCACCTCGGCGTCGACCTTGTCGGTCGAGATCTCGATCAGCGTCTCGTCGGCGGCGATCGCGTCGCCGGCGGCCTTGTGCCACTCGAGCACGACGCCCTCGGTGACGGACTCGCCCATCTGCGGCATGACGATCTCGAGCATCTGCGTCTCACCCGCGTCATCGGATGCGGCGGTCGCCGCTTGAGCGGGCGCGTCGCCGTTGGCGCTGATCTCCGCCAGCACGCTGCCGACCGCGACCGTGTCGCCCTCGGCGGCGAGGATCCGGACGACCGTGCCGGAGACGCCCGCGGGCACCTCGGCGTCGACCTTGTCGGTCGAGATCTCGACCAGCGTCTCGTCCGCCTCGACGCTGTCCCCCTCGTTTTTGTGCCACTCCAGAATCGTGCCCTCGGTGACGGAATCACCCATCTGGGGCATCACGACCTGGGTCGTCGTGTCCACTGACATCCTGTCGCCTGACAATAGCGATTTGCGTTCGCGACGGACTTTCACTACGCGGCCGCGTGCACCTGCTTGCGGCGGTGGCTCTCCACCAGAAAGCCGAGCGTCCCGGCGAATGGGCCGACGCCGCCTACGACAGCGACTGTGACCGCCAACCAGAACGGAATCGTTCCTCTGCGCACGGCGATCAGGCACAGCGCCGAGAGGCCGATCCACAGCAGTCCGTGGCACCAGCCGAGCACCATCGTCGCGGCCGGCGCACTCGGCCCGAGCCAGAAGAGGAGCAGGCCGGCGAAGATCGCCGAGGCGGTGAAGGAGAGCGCCTCCAGCAGGCGGAACGAGGGGAAGCCGCGCCCGGCCATCAGGCCAGCAGCGCGGCCATCCGCCGCACGATCTCGTCGGCCTCGTCCGGCCACTGCTCGACGTCGGCCGGCCACCACGCGTGCGCGTCGTGCTCGTCGTCCGGCACCGCAACGGCGCCCGGCGCGAGCCACGCCAGGCCGACGAGGAACACGAGCCCGTTCGGCGTGCCCGCGAGCGCCTCGACCGACAGCTGCGCGGGCGTCAGCGACCACTCCTCCTCCAGCTCGCGCACCATCGCGTCGACCGGCTGCTCGCCGACCTCGACGGCGCCGGCCGCACCGAGCGTCCAGCGGCCGGTCCACGAGGCGAGCCACGGCGCGCGACGGCCGGCCAGCCAGCGGCCGTCGGCGTCGCGCACGACGCACAGGACGCTGATGCTGCGGGCCGCCTCGTTGCCGACCAGGCGCAGCGCCCAGCGCGCCGGCTGCAGCTCGAGCCGCAGCCCCTCGGCGTGCTGCTCGTAGCCGGCCATCCGCGCCGCGAGCCCGTCGTGGCTCGGCGAGCCGCGCTCGCGCAGCGCGGCGAGCGCCGCGTCGGCCGCCTCGGTGGCGGTCGCGTCGGGCTCGAACGGCTCCTCCCGCCACGCCGCCGTCACCTGCGCGGGCGACCAGGGACCGCGGGCGAGCAGCAGGCCGTGCGTCGAGGACATGAATGACAGGCTACATCTGGCGCGAGCGGCGGACCGTGGTCGTAGCCTGGCGCTCATGACGACACGACCGCGCAACCACTGGGGCTGGGGGTGGGCGGACGAGGCGCTCTCGCACGAGCAGGTGCGCGAGGCGGCGGGCGGGCTCGCGCAGCACCTCGGCTTCGGCGACGTGGCGCCCGAGCGGCCGGTGGAGCTGGCCGCGATCGAGCTGCCGGCCTCGCGGCTGCCGCCTCCGCCGGGCGCGCTCGCTGAGATCTGCACCAGCGACCGCGACGCGCGCGTGCGGCACGCCTACGGCCGTGCCTACCGCGACGTCGTGCGCGGCTTCCGCGGACGGATCGACCACGCGCCCGACGTCGTCGCGCGCCCGCGCGAGGAGGCCGGCGTCGAGCGCGTGCTCGAATGGGCGGCCGGCGTCGGCGCGGCGGTGATCCCGTTCGGCGGCGGCACGAGCGTCGTCGGCGGTGTCGAGGCGCGCGTCGGCGACGCGTACGCGGGGGCGGTCGCGCTGGACCTCGGCGCGCTCGACCGCGTGCTCGAGGTCGACGCCGTCTCCGGCGCCGCGCGCATCCAGGCCGGTGCGCTCGGCCCGGCGCTGGAGCAGCAGCTCGCGCCGCACGGGCTGACGCTGCGCCACTTCCCGCAGTCGTTCCAGCTCTCGACGCTCGGCGGCTGGATCGCGACGCGCGCCGGCGGGCACTTCGCGACGGGCGAGACGCACATCGACGACCTCGTCGAGTCGGTGCGGGCGATCACGCCGGTCGGCGTGTGGGAGTCGCGGCGGCTGCCGGGCTCCGGCGCCGGCCCCAGCCCCGACCGGCTGCTGCTCGGCAGCGAGGGGACGCTCGGCGTGATCACGGAGGCGTGGGTGCGCGTGCGGCCGAAGCCGACCGAGCGCGCCGGCCGCGCCGTGCGCTTCGCCGACTTCGCCGCCGGCGCGGCGGCCGTGCGGGCGGTCGTGCAGGCGGGGCTGGCGCCGTCGAACTGCCGTCTGGTGGACGCGCGCGAGGCGGCGCTGACGTTTGCCGGCGACGGCTCGTGCGCGCTGCTCGTGCTCGGCTTCGAGTCGAGCGGGGCGCCCGTCGAGGAGCGGATGGACGCGGCGCTCGCGATCTGCCGGGAGCACGGCGGCAGTTGGAAGGAGCGCGCCGAGGGCGCCCGCGGCGGTGCATCGGGAGCCTGGCGCGAGGCGTTCCTGCGCGCGCCGTACCTGCGCGACGTGTTCGTCGCGATGGGCGTGCTGAGCGAGACGTTCGAGACGGCGATCGTGTGGGAGCGCTTCGGCGCCTTCGTCGAGGACGTGAAGGCGGCCACGCGCGCGGCGGTGCGCGAGGTCTGCGGCCACGAGGGGATCGTCACGTGCCGCGTCACGCACGCCTATCCGGACGGCGCGGCGCCGTACTTCACCGTCGTCGCCCCGGCGCGGCGCGGCGAGGAGGTCGCGCAGTGGGATGCGATCAAGCAGGCGGCGGCCGGCGCGATCATCGCCGGCGGCGGCACGATCACCCACCACCACGCCGTCGGCCGCGACCACCGCCCGTGGTATGACGCGCAGCGCCCGGAGCCGTTCGCCGCTGCGCTGCGTGGGGCGAAGGCCGCCGTCGACCCGGCCGGCCTGCTGAATCCGGGCGTGTTGATCTAGCCTGCCGGCGATGGCGCAGCGGATCGCGATCCTTGGCCCTGGCGGCGTTGGCGGCCTGCTGGCGGCGGCGCTCACGCGCACAGGCGCGGACGTGACCGTCGTCGCGCGCGAGGCGACGGTCACGGCGATCGCGCGCGACGGGATCGAGCTGCAGAGCGTCGTGCTCGGCGACTTCACCGCCCGGCCCACCGCCGTCGCGCGGCTCGATCAGCCGGTCGACGCGCTGATCGTCGCGACGAAGGCGGCGGCGCTGGAGCAGGCGCTGGAGCGCGTCGACGCCGACGCGCCCGCGCTCGTCGTGCCGCTGCTCAACGGCTTCGACCACATGGCGCTGCTGCGCGAGCGCTTCGGCGCGTGCGTCGCCGCCGGCACGATCCGCGTGCAGGCCGACCGCCCGGCCCCCGGACGCGTCGTGCAGGGCAGCAGATTCCTGTTCGTCGAGCTGACGAGCGACGACGCCGCGCTGCGCCCGGCGCTCGGCGCGTTCGCGGAGCTGCTGACGCAGGCAGGGGTGGAGAACCGCGTGTCCGACGACAAGAGCGAGGCGCGGATCCTGTGGGGCAAGCTCGTGCGCCTCAACACGCTCGCGTGCATGACCGCGGCGTACGACGCGCCGTTCGGCGCGATCCGCTCCGACCCGCAGCGCTGGGCCGAGCTGACGGCGTGCGTGCAGGAGGGAGCCGCCGTCGCGCGGGCGGAGGGGGCCGACATCGACCCGGCCGTCGTGTTCGGCGAGTTCGAGGTGATCCACGACGACTTCGGCACCTCGATGCAGCGCGACGTCGCTGCCGGCCGCGAGCCCGAGCTGGACGCGATCGCGGGCGCCGTCCTGCGCGCCGGGGCGCGCCACGGGATCCCGTGCCCGACGATCGCGGCGCTCGCCGCGCGCATCGCCGAGCGGGCGGGAATGCCGGCGCCGGCCGCCTGACCGCGCGCCGCCTCAGCTCTCGACGCTCGCGCGTGCGCGCGCAAGCCACACCAGCTCGGCGCGCAGGCGCGTGACGACGGCGTCGTCGAGCAGCTCGGCGCCGTCACCGGCGTGCGGCCGCGGGTAGCAGGCCAGCAGCTCCTCGCACGCGCGTTCGTCGGCGGCGAGCTGCGCCGCGAGCGCCGCGCGGTGCTCCTCGCGCGCGAACGCGATCCGCAGGTGGAGGTCGGCGCGCACCGGCTCGGGCGGCGCGCCGGTCGTGCGCAGCCACGCGTCGAGCGCGGCGACTCCGGCCGCCGTCGGCGCGTAGACCACGCGCGGGCTGCGGTGTGTCCCGCCGCGGTGGACCGCGCTCGTCGCCAGCCCGCCGCGCTCGAGCTGGTCGAGCGCCGGGTAGACCGCGCTCGGGTTCAGTCGCCAGCCGGGCCCGACGCGCTCCTCGAAGCGCTGGACCAGCTCGTATCCGTAGCCGCGCCGTTCGACGATCAGCGCGAGGACGGCATGCTTGAGGGACATCGCGCAGCGAACGTAGCGCCCGCTTCGCGCGGCCGTCGCAGACGACAAGCCGCAGCGCGCAGATCGCTCTATATATGTGTCAATTGGCGCACTCTATTCAGTTCGGAACTTTTCCCCGTAGCCTTGACCAGGCGCGCCGTTGCGCCAAGCATTGCGCGCGATGACAGTCTCGCGGTCGCCGTTCCCCTCCGATCCCCCAACCCGGTCCTCGTCACTCCCCCGACGAACCCCGGGACGATCCGTGCGCACCCCCATCCCGGCGCACGGAGTTGCTGGCCTGGCCGCGCCTCCCGCGTCGGTCGACCGTCGCTAGCTACGGGTGGGAACGGCGATGCGAGCTGAACAGCGACCCTGGCGGGTCTCGAGCCCGCCAGGGTCGCTCATCATCGCCCGGAGCCAGGGGGGCTGAGCGTGGCCGCCCAGTTCGACGCCGATCCGGTCGACGCGCGCGTCGTCAAGGCGCTGGGGCATCCCACGCGCGTGCGAATCCTCAACGTGCTGCGCGACCGCGAGCTGGCGAGCCCCGTCGAGCTGTCGGCCGAGCTGGGCGTCGCGCTCGGCACGGTCGGCTACCACGTCCGGCGCCTCGAGGCGCTCGGCTTCATCGAGCTGGCGAGACGGACGCAGCGCCGCGGCGCGGTCGAGCACCACTACCGCGCCCGCCAGGTGCTGGACGAGGCGGACGCCGGCGTCGCCGCGCATCCGGCCGCCGGGCTCGCCGGGGAGGCGATCGTCGTCGCGCGTGCGGGGCAGGCGGCGCTGGCGCGCGGCGGCTTCGACGCGGTCGCGGCGCACGCCGATCTGCACGCGCTCGCGCTCGACGCGCGCGGCCGCGAGGAGCTGAAGGGCGCGCTCGCCGATTGGGACGCGACGGTCGAGCGGATAGCCCGCGCGAGCGCGTCGCGCATCGCCGGCGGTGAGCAGCCCGACCACCGCTGCGCGGCGGTCGTGATGTGCTTCGAGCTGCCGGCCGGGCTCGGCGAGGACTGAGCCGCCGGCCGGGCCGCTCGGGCGCGCGGCCCGAGTGTGCGAGCCCGTTGCGGGCCGGCCCCGAACGCTCAGAAGGAGCGCCGCTCCAGGTCGCCGGACCGCTCTCCGCCGACCGTCGTCGTCGCGTAGGCCTCGACGACCTCCTCCTCGGCCGCCTCGCGCTCCTCGTCGTGCTGGCCGTCGCAGAGCACGCGGAAGTTCCCGGTGACGCCGTTGTCGGCCTGGATCACGATGCCGGGGAGGATCTCCTCGCCCTCGTCCAGGCCCAGCCGCTCGAGGTCGAAGGGCGCCAAGCCGATGCCGAACGCCGTGTGCGTCGGGTTCTCGCGGTCATGCGCCGCGATCGCCTGCGCGAAGCGCTCGAGGTTCTTGGCGATCTTGCTCGTGTCGGCCATCCGGCCCCAGGGTACCGCCCGAACGGCATAGTGGCTTCCATGACCAACGCGATTCCTCAGATCAGTGCCGGCAGTCGACCGCGACGCCGAGCGCCTCGCAGATCTCCCGCATACGCGCGTCCGCGAGGCGGCCGAGACGATCGGTGAGGGTGGCGAGCGCGACGCTCTCGACCGAGTCGAGGTTGACGGCGGAGCGCCGCGGAACGGGATCCACGGCGGGTTCGAGGACGACCTCGCTGGGCAGCCCGCGGATGGTGGTCGTGCATGGTGCGATCAGGGTTCGCCGCAGCCGTGGGATCGCGGCGTCGCGTGACAGGACGATCACTGGCCGGCGGCCGATCTCGGGCAGCTCGCACCACCACGCCTCGCCGCGGGCTGGTAGGGCGGTCACGAAGCTGCGGCGGCCCGGCGGAACGACGCGAGGTCGCCCCACGCGTCGGGCTCGTCGAGCGGGTGGGCGTCGTAGGCGGCGTAGCCCGCGTCAACCTCGGCGGCGCGGTGGAGGGAGAGCAGCGCTGCGAGTGCCTCGTCGACGAGACGGGCATCGGTGATGTCGGCGCGCAGGCTCCGTGCGGTGTCGAGGAGGTCTGCGTTGACGGTGGTGCTGAGGCGTGTGCGGGCCATGCCACAAGTATGCCACGCACCGGTCGTCCCGATGCGCGGTCAGCCCGCCGCCCGCTCGATGATCTCGATGCGGTAACCGTCGGGGTCGCGAACGAAACAGAGCCGTGATCCGCCCTCGCGCACCGAGTACGGCGGCTTCTCCGGCTCGATCCCCTGCGCGGCGAGGCGTGCGAGCGTGCCGTCGAGGTCGTCGGCGGTGATCGCGATGTGGCCGTAGCCGGTGCCGATCTCGTA
>CAZGJV010000029.1:0-38420 GCA_964525715.1 uncultured Conexibacter sp.
TCACCGACCTGTTCCCGACGCAGACGTCGCGCTTCGACCTCGCGCAGGCGGCGCGCCGCGGCGTGATCTCGCCGCTGCGCTGCATCCGGATCCCGCCCGGACCCGGCGTGCGCACGATCGCGAAGGTGCCGCTGCGGCGCGGCGAGGTCGACACCGAGTTCGACCAGGACATGCTGGCCGAGCTGCTGGACCAGCTCCCGTTCAACCTCGCGATCGCGGACCTCTACAAGACGCGCTTCAACGGCGTCCCCGGCGTCGTCTACACCGCCGGCGTCCGGCACGCCTACAACGTCGCGCAGGCGTTCCGCGACGTCGGCATGAGAGCGCAGGCCGTCTCGGGCGAGACGCCGAAGCGCGAGCTGGCGCGGATCCTCGCCGAGTACGAGCGCGGCACGATCGACGTCCTCATCAACGCTCAGCTGTTGGCCGAGGGCTGGAACTCCCCCCGCGCGACCGTCTGCATGCACCTCGCGCCGACCGCCTCCAAGCGCATCTACCAGCAGCGCGTCGGTCGCGTCACACGCCGCCATCCGGGCAAGGAGGCGGGCATCGTCATCGACTTCGTCCATCCCGCGACGAAGCACGACGACCCGGTCGTGACGCTGCACTCGCTGCTCGACCGCGACGTCTACCGCGGCGGCGCGATCGTCGTCGGGCCGGTGCGCCGCGGGCGCGGACGGCGCGTGCGCGTCGAGCGCCGCGTGCTGCCGGTGACGCCCGATCCGGAGCGGCGCGCGGAGGTCTTCGAGCGCGAGCTGTGGCGGATCGCCGTCGAGCACCTCGACTACGCCGAGCAGCACGTGTGGGCCGCCCTGGCCGGCGCGCGCGTGGCGCCGAACGGCTGGCGGCGCGCGAAGGCGATGCTGCACTTCGACCGCCAGGGCGACCTCAAGCGCCGCTTCCTGATCACCGCCGTCGAGCGCAACCGCAACGGGCAGCTGCGCCTGCGCGCGCTGCAGGAGATCGCGGCCGCGCGCGACGCCGAGGCGTTCGACGAAGCGATCGACCTGATGGCCACGTGGCCGCGCGACGAGCGCCGCGAGGGCGTGAAGGTCATGCTGCAGGCGCTCGCCGAAAAGCGGATCGGCCGTAGGGATCAGGCGAACGCCTGGATCTGGCGGATGGCGGAGTACACGCGCGAGGTGCACGAGGAGTACGCCGTGCAGCGCTGGCCGGAGACGAAGCGCCTGCTGGGGCTGCTGGTCAACTCCTCCGGCGGCGCGCATGCGCGCAACGCGCGCAGGCTGGTCCACGCGGCGCGCAGACAGGACCGGCGGCTTTCCGCCGCGCTGCTCGCGGCGGCCCTGGCGCACACGCCGGAGGCCGAGGAGGCGCTGCGCGGGGCGCGCACGCGGATGGCGCGCAAGCCGAGCGCGCTGGCGCGGGAGCTGCTGCGCAACTTCCCGAGAGGCCGGCGCGGGCGCGGCTCGCGCCGCCGCCGCAAGGGGGCGAAGGAGGGCGCCGCCGCCGAGGGCGTGGCCGCCGGCGTGAACGCCGGGGG
This sequence comes from uncultured Conexibacter sp., assembly GCA_964525715.1. GTDB lineage: Bacteria > Actinomycetota > Thermoleophilia > Solirubrobacterales > Solirubrobacteraceae > Conexibacter. The sequence continues at coordinate 1,502 of CAZGJV010000029.1, forward strand.
AGTCACCGACGACCTGGACCTGGATCTCGACTTGGACGACGAGCTCGGCGAGGGGCCGTCGCCCGAGGTCGCCGAGGAGGCCTACGACGAGGCGCTCGACGCCGACGAGTCGCCGCCGCTCCCCGACGCGGGGCGCGAGGACGTCGAGGGCGTGGTCGCCGAGGCGCTCGCGCACGACCACGAGGCCGCGTCTCCGCGGCCGCGACGCAGACGCGGGGCGGGCCGGGGACGCGGCGCACCCCAGTCTCCGTCGTCCGACTCGAACGGCGCCGGCGACCACACCGCGGCCGAGGCCGCGCTCGAGCTGGTGTCCGCGGACGCGTCGCCGCCCGCGAGAAGACGCGGGCCGCGCAGGCGCAGACCGGTCGGAGCGGCGGATGCAGCCGACAAGCCCGGCACCAACGGAGCGGGCGACGCGCAGACGGCGCTCGACGCCCTGCCGGGGCTCGACGCCGACGCCCAGCCCGCGCCGAGAAGACGCGCACCCCGCAGACGCAGAGCGGCCGCGAGAGTCGCCGCGGCCGAGCCCGGCGACGACGGCTGAGCGTCAGCCCGCTCGGCTGCTGCCGAGGTGGACCTCGCCGGCGTCGAGCAGCAGCTCCTCGCCGGCACCGTCGCCCGCGTCCGCGGGCCGGACCCGCAGCCTGCCGTCGTCGGCGACGCCGACCGCGACGCCGCGCCCGCCGTTCCACGCGATCTCGCGCCCGGCGAGCGCGTCGCGCGCGCGATAGGCGGCCATCGCCTCCGCCGGCGTCGCCGCGAGCCAGGCTTCCAGCCGCTCGAGCAGCAGCGCGAGCACCGGCTCCACGTCGGCCGGCTCGTGGCCGAGCGAGGTCGCGATCGCGCGCAGCTCCGGCGGGAAGTCGTCCTCCTCGACCGCGACGTTGAGCCCGATCCCCAGCACGACCCAGCCCTCCTGCGGCCTGCCCTCGGCGAGGATCCCGGCGACCTTGCGACCGTCCAGCAGCACGTCGTTCGGCCACTTGATCGCCGCCGCGCGCCCGGCCGCGTCGAAGCGGTCCGCCACGTCCGCGACCGCGAGCGCGGCGAGCATCGGCAGCAGCCGCGGCGGCTCGCGCAGCACGAGCGAGCACGCCAGCGCCCGCCCCGCCGGCGTCACCCACGCGCGCCCCTGTCGCCCGTGGCCGGCCGTCTGCGCCTCGGCCGTCACGAGCGTCCCGTGCGGCGCCCCGCTCGCCGCGAGCCGCTGCGCGCGCACGTTCGTCGAGTCGACTGCGCGGAGGTGGAGGCGGGGTGTGCCGAGCATCATGCCTTGGAGGCGCGGCGGCGGGCGGATCGCCGCTGCGGCGCGCGCGACACGATAGCGTCGCGCCCGTGAGCGACTTCTTCGAGCCGCCGCCGCAGACCCCGCCGCCGCAGCGACCGCCGCGGTATCGCAGGCCGGCCTGGATGGGACCGCCCGAGGGCACGCTGCCGGGCGTGTTGGCGCTCGAGTGCATGCTGGCGCGCTCGGAGCGGGCGGTCGTGTGGGTCTCGCACCTCGACGTCTACCCGACCGGCTTCGGCTTCGAGGTCGTCGTGCACGCGCCCGAGCGCGACGACGAGCTCGACCCGTTCGAGTTCGGACACATCCGCAGGCGAGCCCGCGCCGAGCTGCCGGCCGGGCTGCTGCGGCTCGGCGTCCAGTTCCCCGACGGCTCGAAGGCCACGAACACGGGCGGGTGGGGAACGGCTCCAGGTGCGCCTCCGTCGCCTGTGATGCGCTCTGGGAACGGCGGTGGCGGTGGTCGGCACTGGCGGCAGGAGCAATGGGTGTGGCCTCTGCCGCCCGCCGACGCCGCCGAGCCGACGCTGCTCGTGTGCGAGTGGCCGGCCGTCGGCATCCCGCTGACGACGCATGAGCTCGACGTGCGCGCGATCCATGACGCCGCCGCGCGGGCGGAGGTCGTCTTCGGCGACGCGCACCTGCCGGACCCGCCGGCGGGCGAGGTCAACGAGATCTGGTGAGCGCGGCGAGCAGGCCGTCGATGTCGTGCTGCTCGGCTTCGAGCGACGGTTCGAGGCCGTTGGCGCGCAGCGCGTCGGACGTGACCGGGCCGATCGAGGCGAGGCGGGCGGTCGTGTCGAGCGTGCCGCCCGCGGCGCTCAGCAGGTTCGCCACCGTGGACGCGGAGGTGAAGGTGACGTAGTCGGCGCTGCGCACGGCTTCGAGCTGCTCGTCGGAGAGCGGCTCGGCGACGGTCTCGTACAGCTCGAGCACGTCGACCTCCGCTCCGCGCTCGCGCAGCGCGTCGGGCAGGACGTCGCGCGCGACCTTCGCGCGCGCGACGAGGGCGCGCCGCACCGGCGCGTCGCCGAGCGCCTCCACGAGCGCCTCGGCGACCGCGCGCTCCGGCATCACGTCGGCCAGCACGCTGCGCGCGCGCAGCGCCCGCGCGGTCGCCGGGCCGATCGCGGCGACGCGCGCGCCGTGCAGCGCCCGGGCGTCGAGGCCGGCGGCGGCGAGGCGCTCGAACAGCAGCCGCACACCGTTCGGCGAGGTGAGGCAGATCAGGTCGTACTGCGACGGATCGGGCGCGGGCGGGTCGAGCGGCACGATTCTGATCACCGGGGTCTCGACGACCTCGGCGCCGAGCGCGCGCAGCCGCGCAGCCAGTCCGCTCGCCTGCTCGCGGGCGCGGGTCACGGCGACGGTCTTGCCGTAGAGCGGCCGCTGCTCGAACCAGCCGATCCCCTCCTCGCGCAGCGCGGCGACGTCGCCGACGAGCGTGATCGACGGCGGTCTGATCCCCTCCGCGGCGGCGCGCTCGGCGATCGTCGCCAGCGTCGCGACGACGGTGCGCTGTCCCGGCAGCGTCCCCCGCTCGATCACCGCCGCGGGCTGGTCTGCCGGGCGGCCGCCGGCGATCAGCTGCTGCGCGATGCGCGGGAGCTGCTTGACGCCCATGTAGAAGACGAGCGTCCCCGGGAACGCCGCCAGCGCCGGCCAGTCGATCGCCGACTCGGGCTTGTCCGGATTCTCGTGGCCGGTGATGAGCGCGACCGCGCTCGCCCGCTCGCGGTGCGTGACGGGAATGCCGGCATACGCGGGTGCGGCCACGCCGGACGTCACGCCCGGCACGACCTCGAACGGGATCTCGGCCTCGCGCAGCACCAGCGCCTCCTCGCCGCCGCGGCCGAACACGAACGGGTCGCCGCCCTTCAGCCGCACGACGCGCTTGCCGGCGCGCCCGTGCTCGACCAGCAGGCGGTCGATCTCCTCCTGCGGCATCTGCGGGCCGCGCCCCTCCTTGCCGACGTAGATCAGCTCGGCGCCGGGCCGCGCGCCGTCGAGCGCGGTGACGGGGATCAGCCGGTCGTAGAGGATCGTGTCGGCCGCTGCGATCAGCTCCAGCGCGCGGGCGGTCAGCAGGCCGGGGTCGCCGGGGCCGGCGCCGACGAGGTGGACGATCCCGGTGCGGCTCACAGCCGCGTCCCCTCGGGCGTGCTCGCCGGCGGCGCCGCACCGTTGCCGAGTGCCTCGCAGGCGGCGAGCAGCTCGTCCGCGCCAGCCGCGCGCATCCGCTCCGCGACCTCTTCGCCGAGCCGCTCGGGGGAGGCGCCCAAAGGGTCGGTCAGCTCGTCGCGCAGCCACGCCGACCCGTCGGGCAGGCCGAGGAACGTGCGCAGCGTCATCGCGCCGTCGTCGGCCAGCACCGCGTGCGCGCCGAGCGGCGTGTGGCACGACGCGCCCAGCGCCCGCGCCAAAGCACGCTCGGCAGCGAGGCAGGCGGCCACGTGCGGATCGTCGATCGCGTCGAGCGTGGCGCGCGTGGCCGCGTCGTCCGCGCGCGTCTCCAGCACGAGGGTGCCCTGCCCCGGCGCCGGCACGAGCGCGTCGAGCGCGCAGCCGGCCTCGGCCGCGCGGCCGAGCCGCTCCAGCCCCGCCATTGCCAGCACGATCGCCGCACAGTCGCCGCTCTCCAACTTCGCGAGGCGCGTGTCGACGTTGCCGCGCAGGGCGACCACGTCGAGGTCGGGCCGCAGCACGCGCAGCCCGGCCGCGCGGCGCAGGCTGCTCGTGCCGACGCGTGCGCCCTCCGGCAGCTCGTCCAGCGACGCCGCCCCGCAGAGCGCATCGCGCGCGTCGGCGCGGTCGGGCGCGGCGGCGAGCGCGAGCCCGCCGGGCAGCTCGGCCGGCACGTCCTTCGCGGAGTGCACCGCGCAGTCGATCGAGCCCGCCAGCAGCGCCGCCTCCAGCTCCTTGACCCAGCGCGACTTGTCGCCGACGAGCGCGCCGCGATCCCCGCTCGTCGTCACGGCGACGACCTCGACTCCGGCGTCGGCGCCGCCCAGCAGCTCGGCGACGAAGCCGGCCTGCGCGAGCGCGAGCGCGCTGCCGCGCGAGCCGATCCGCATCAGGCGGCGGGGCCCGGCCGCCGCAGCGGCCGCACGTCTGCCAACGGCTGCTCCGCGTCGACCCCGTCGACCGACTCCTCCAGCCCGAACAGCTCGCGCACGACCTGCATCCGCAGGTGCACGCGCTCGTCGGTCATCTGCTTCATCCGCAGCGTCGGCTCGTGCAGCACGCGCTTCACGATCGCCTGCGCGATCGCCTCGACGCGGTCGCGGTCGCGCTCCGACATCGACTCCCAGCGGCCCTCGTTCTCGCGCACGACCTGCTCGGCGATCGCTCTGCCGCGCTCGCGCAGCGCCGCCAGCGTCGGCAGCACCTCCAGCGAGCCGAGCCACTCGGCGAAGCGCTGGATCTCCTCCTCCACGATCCCCTCGGCGTGCGACGCCTCGCCCTGGCGCACCGCTCTGTTACGCCGCACGACCGCCTGCAGGTCGTCGACGTCGTAGAGCGACACGCCCGGCACGTCGCGCACGTCGGAGGCGACGTCGCGCGGGACCGCGAGGTCGAGGACCAGCAATGCGCGCCCGCCGCGCGCCTCCATCACGGCTGCGATCTCCTCCGCGCCGAGCAGCGCGTGCGGCGAGGAGGTCGCGCACACGAGCGCGTCGGCGCGCTCCAGCTCCTGCGGCAGCTCGTCGAACGACATCGCCTGGCCGCCGTAGCGCTGCGCCAGCGAGACCGCTCGCTCGTGGCGGCGGTTGGCGACGAAGATCGCCTCGACGCCGTGCCCGGCGAGTGCTCTCGCCGCCAGCTCGCTCGTCTCGCCGGCGCCGAGGATCAGCACCTCGCGCCGCTCCAGGCCCTCGAGCTGCTCGGCCGCGAGCGCCGCGGCGACGGACGACACCGAAAGCCGCCGCTCGCCGATCTTCGTCTCGCTGCGCACGCGCTTGCCGGTCGCCAGCGCGGCGCGGAACAGATGGTTCGTGAGCGGGCCGGTCGTCTGCGCGCCGAGCGCGTCCTCGTAGGCGCGCTTGACCTGGCCCTGCACCTCCGCCTCGCCGACGATCATCGACTCCAGGCCTGATGTCACCCGATACAGGTGGCGCGCCGCGTCGCAGTTGCGCAGCGCGTAGATCGAGGAGGCCAGCTCGGTTGGGCGGATCCCCGCCTTGCGCGCGAGCATCCCCAGCACGGCCGTCTCGGCCTCGACCGGGTCGCTCGCGACGAGGTACGTCTCGGTGCGATTGCACGTGGAGATCGCGACCGCCTCCTGCACGCCGGCGACGCCCTGCACCTCGTGCAGGTAGGTCTCGACCTTGCCGGGGGTGAGCGCGAGCCGCTCGCGCACCGCCAGCGGCGCGGTCTTGTGCGAGACGCCGAGCGCGAGCACCTCGCTCATCGCCTGGCGGCCTCCGCCGCCTCGCGCTCCGCCTTCTCGCGCAGGTCGAGCGCGGCATTCAGCTCGAGCAGCTCTCTGCTCATGCGCTGCAGCTTCACGGCCATGATCGCGACGTAGATCACGATCACCGCGACGAACACGACGAACGCGCCGGCGACGTACTTGCCGGCCTCGTTCAGCGGCAGCGCGGGCGCCGCGGCCAGCAGGGCGGGGATCACGAGGCGGCCCCCGCGGGGTTGCCCGGCGCGGATGCGGGCGTCCGGCCGACGCCGTCGCGACGCGGGTCCGGCGCGCCGAACGCCGGCGCGGCGCTGCGGCCGAGCGGCGCGACCGCGTCGCTCCCCAGCAGTCGCCGTCTGAGCGCGCGCAGCTTCCACTTCGTCTGCTTCGCGGCGATCTCGTAGGCGCACATCAGCGCGAACAGCAGCCCGATCGCGACGATCGCCAGCACGAACACCCACGCCATCTGGCTCGGCAGCCCGCCGTTCGCCGTCCCCAGCACGCGCGGGTGCACGAATGGCGAGGCGGCGCGCACCGCGGCGAAGTTCAGCGGCACGAACGCGCCGGCCATGAGCGCGAAGACCGACGCGTAGCGCGCCTGGCGCTCGGGGTCCTCGATCGAGAAGCGCAGCGGCTGGTAGGTCGCGAACAGCAGGAAGACGATCAGGAAGGAGACGAGCGTCGGCTCGTCCCACACCCACCAGTGGCCCCACGACGCCTTCGCCCAGATGGCGCCCGTCAGCAGCCCGAGGATGTTGAAGATCAGCGCGATGTGGATCACCACGTAGGAGCGCAGATCCCAGCGCGCGTCGCGCGTGCGCAGGTGGATCGCCGCGAACACCGCGCCCACGACGTATGCGCACAGCGTCACGATCGCGACCGGCACGTGCACGTAGAAGATCTTCTGGATGAACCCCTGGTCGGCGTCGAGCGGGGCGTAGAAGAAGACCAGCGCGAACGTGGCGGTCAGCGCGGCGAAGGTGGCGAGCGAGAGCGCTCGGAGCCCCTTCCCGTACATGCTTGTCAGTCCTCCAGGAGGAAGTCGAAGACGGCGTAGGCGAGCAGCCCGAAGACGAGATCATAGAGCGCCAGCACGGCCAGCCACTTGGTTGGCGGACTGCCGGCCCCGCCGGCCGCCAGCAGCGGCGCCGCGCCGCGCGCCGCGGCGATCAGCGCCGGCACGAGCATCGGCAGCGCGACGATCGGCACGATCAGGTCGCGCGCCCGGGTGCGGATCGCGAGCGCGGAGACGAGCGTGCCGACGACCGCGAGCGCCAGATCCAGCAGCGCCAGCACGAGGATCAGCCCCGGCAGCGCCGGCCACGGCGACGGGCCGAGCAGCAGGATCGCGAACGCCGCGACGGTCACGACCTCGACGAGCGCCAGGAACAGGAACAGCGCCGCCGCCTTCGCGACGAACAGCGCGGTGCGGTCGATCGGCGCCAGCAGCACGCCGTCGAAGCCGCCCTCCTCCTGCTCGGAGACGAACAGCCGGTTGATGCCGAGGATCGCCGCGAACAGGATCGTGACCGTCAGCACCCCGGCCGCGAGCTGGCCGGAGACGGTGTCGCGGCCGAGACCGAAGTGGAACAGCACGAACGTCGTGACGCTGAACAGCAGCATCGCCGGGATCGCCTCCGGCGAGCGGCGCTCGAGCAGCAGGTCCTTGCGCAGCAGCGCGATCGACGGGCGCATCAGCGGTACAGCTCCTCGACCGCGGTCGGGTTGACCTCGCCGGTCGGCGCGCTCAGCGCGACGCGCCCGTCGCGCAGTCCCAGCGCGAGGTCGGCCTCCGCCAGCCCGCCGGCCGGGTCGTGGCTCGTCACGACGCGCGTGCGCCCGCTCTCGCGCCCGATCAGCGGCTCGATCAGCTCCGCCGCGGCGGGGTCGAGGTTCGCGCGCGGCTCGTCGAGCAGCAGCAGCGGCGGGTCGTGCAGCACGGCGCGGCAGACGGCGACGCGCTGGAGCAGCCCGCGCGACAGCGTGCGGATGGGGTCGTCGGCGCGGCCGGCGAGCCGCATCCGCTCCAGCAGCTCCTCCACTCGCGCCTCGCCGATCTTGTGCAGCCGTGCGTGGAAGCGCAGGTTCTCGCGTGCGGACAGGTCGCGGTAGAGCAGCGCCTCGTGCGCGAGCAAGCCGACCTTGCCGCGCACCGCCCACTCACGCGCGGGGAGCGGCTCGCCGAGCACGGTCGCCGCGCCGCCGTGCGGGCGCAGCAGGGTTGCGAGCACGCGCAGCAGCGTCGACTTGCCGGCGCCGTTGGGGCCGAAGACGACGAGCGTCGCACCGGCAGGCACGCTGACGGACACGTCGTCGAGTGCCCAGCGCTCCCCGTAGCGGCGCCCGACGCGGCGCAGCTCAATGGCTGCCGCTGCGTCCACCGTCGCGGGTCAGCGTCGCGACGACGTGTCTCAGCGTCGGCACGAGCACCGGGAAGAGCTGGGCGATCGCCTTCGGATTGCCCGGCAGGTTGACGATCAGCGTGCGGCCCCCGATCCCGGAGACGCCGCGCGAGAGGATCCCCATCGGCGTGTGCTTGAGCGACTCGGCACGCAGTGCCTCCGCGAAGCCGGGCGCCTCGCGGTCGATCACCGCGCGCGTCGCCTCGGGCGTCACGTCGTCGGGCGTGAGGCCGGTGCCGCCGGTCGTGAAGACGAGCGGGACCCCGCTGCGCACATAGCCGCGCAGCGCCGGCTCGATCCGTCCCTTGTCGTCGGCGACGACGCCGCGCGCGACGACCTCGCAGCCGGCCTCGGTCGCGAGCTGCGCGAGCAGGTCGCCCGAGACGTCGTCGCCCTCCCCGCGCGCGAGCGTGGTGGAGACCGTCAGGATCGCCGTCTGCACGGGGGCGAGCTTAGACGAGTGCATGCCAGATCACTGATGGCAGATGCAGTGGAGAAGGCTGTAGACGCAGATCGGATAGCGACTCATGATCATTTCGTCTGTTGTACTCGATGAAACGTCGCTACCGTGTCAGCTGTCATGGCTCCTCCTGCCCGTCGCAACCCAGCCCGCAGAAAGACCTCCTTCGAGCTCGACTTCGCCAAGCTCGAGGAGGCTCGCGCCATCCTCGGTACCAGAACGATCACGGAGACGGTCGACGCCGCGCTCGACGAGGTCGTCAAGCGCGAGGGGCGTCGGAAGCTGGTCGACCTGTTGTTCGCGCCCGGCGTGCTCGCGATCGACGATCCCGAGGTCATGGCCGGTGCCTGGCGGTGACCGGCACGGCGAGGTACCTGGCTGACACGAGCGTGCTGTCGCGGCGCAGAACGCGCCCCGAGGTACGCGAAGTCTTGGAGCCGCTGCTCGTCTCGGGCCGGGTGGCGACGTGCGGGATGATCGACCTGGAGTTGCTCTATAGCGCGATGGGACCGGCCGACCACGCACGTGTCGCGACCGCCCTGCGCACCCTGCCGCGCGTCCCGATGTCGGAGGAGGTGGTCGACCGCGCGCTCGAGGTGCAGGCGCATCTCGCGAAGCGCTCCCAGCACCGCGGCGTCCCGCTTCCCGACCTCATCATCGCCGCCTGCGCCGAGAGCGCTGGCCTGACCGTCCTGCACTACGACGCGGACTATGAGCGCATCGCAGAGGTCACGAGCCAGGCGCTGCAGTGGGTCGTGCCGCGCGGCAGCGTCGACTGAGCCGGCCGGCATGTAGCCTCGGGCGCGTGCCCGAGCCCCGCGCCCGCGTCCTGCTGATCTCCGGTTCGCTGCGTGCCGGCTCGACCAACAGCGCCCTGCTGCGCACCGCCCTCGCGGTCGCGCCGGCGGGCGTCGAGGCGACGCTCTATGACGGCATGGGGACGCTGCCGCACTTCAACCCCGACGACGACGCCGAGGGGCTGCCGGTCCACCCCGCCGTCGCCGTGCTGCGGGCCGCGATTCACGGCGCCGACGCGCTGCTCGTCTCTACGCCCGAGTACGCGGGCGCGCTGCCCGGCTCGTTCAAGAACCTGCTCGAGTGGACGGTCGGCGATGCGAGCACGTACAGAAAGCCCATCGCATGGATCAACGCGTCTGGCGCCGCCGCGCCGACGGGCGCCGCCGACGCGCACGACTCCCTGCGCAAGGTGCTCGGCTACGTCCACGCCGAGATCGTCGAGGACGCCTGCGCGCGGATTCCGGTCCCACGCGGCGCGATCGGCGCGGACGGCTTGATCGCCGACGACGCGATCCGCGCGCAGCTCGCTGCGGTCCTCGCTGCGGTCAGCCGCGCGCTGCGGCCGTGAGGCTCGCCGACAGCGCGGGAGGGCTCGCGAGCGTCTGGAAGACGACGCAGTAGCGCTCGGTCAGGCGCAGCAGCGTCGCGAGCTGCTGCTCGTCTGCGTCGGCGTCCAGCTCGAAGGCGAGGCGGATCGCGGAGAAGCCGACCGGCGCGTCCTTCGCGACGCCGAGCGTGCCGCGGAAGTCCAGCTCGCCCTCGGCGTGCACGCTGCCGCCGCGCACCGGGATCTCCAGCGAGGTCGCGACCGCGCGCAGCGTCACGCCCGCGCACGCCGCGAGCGCCTCCAGCAGCATGTCGCCCGAGCACAGCTGCGACCCGTCGCCGCCGGAGGCGGGATGCAGCCCCGCCTCGGCGAGCGCGCGGCCGGTCTGCACCGAGCAGGAGACGCCCTCGCCAAGCGTTCCGGTCGCCGACAGCGTCACGACCGCGGCACCCGGCTGCTCGCGATAGCGGTCCTTCAGCGGCGCCTGCACGGCGCGCAGCTCGTCGCGATCCATCACGCCTCCTCTCGTCGCCAGTCGCCGGATCTGCCGCCGGACTTCTCCAGCAACGCGACCTGTTCGATCGCGACGCCCTTCTCGAGCGCCTTGACCATGTCGTAGACGGTCAGCGCGGCGACGGACGCGGCCGTCAGCGCCTCCATCTCGACGCCCGTCTGCGCGGTGGTGCGCGCCTCGGCGGTCAGCGTCACGGTGCCGGCGTCCGCGTCGACCTCGGCGCTCACGTCGGCGAACGACAGCGGCAGCTGGTGGCACAGCGGGATCAGCTCCCACGTGCGCTTCGCCGCCTGGATCCCCGCGATCCGCGCCGGGCCGAGCACGTCGCCCTTCGGCGCGTCGCCGTCGCGCACGGCGGCGGCGGTCGCCGGCGACATCCGCACGACCGCCCGCGCGAGCGCGCGCCGGGCGGTCACGCCCTTGCCGCCGACGTCGACCATCCGCGCACGCCCGGCGTCGTCGAGGTGCGTCAGCTCGCTCACGCGGCCAGTGTCGCATGCTGCAGCGCCGCGTCGGCGAGCGCGTCGCGCACGCGCCGGCCGGCGATCCCCGCCTCGGGCAGCTCGGCGTGCCACTGCACGCCGACGGCGAACGGGTGGCGCGGGTCCTCGATCCCCTCGACGATCCCGTCGGCCGAGCGCGACGTCACGCGCAGGCCGCGGCCAACGGCGTCGACTGCCTGGTGGTGGAGGCTCGGCACCGCCGCTCGCGCACCGACCATCCGTCGCGTGAGCGAGTCGCCGCCGGTCGCGACCGCGTGCATACGCCGGTCGGCGTGCAGCTCGGGGCGCTGCGTCGCGCCCTCGGAGCCGAGGTCCTGGTGCAGGGTCCCGCCGCGCACGACGTTCAGCAGCTGGTGGCCGCGGCAGATCCCCAGCACCGGCATCCCGCTCGCGAGCGCATCGCACAGGATCGCAGCGTCGGCGCGATCGCCGTCGAGCCGCGAGTCGCGCGCGCCGCGGACCTCCTGCCCGTACAGCGCCGGGTGCAGGTCGTGGTCGGCGCCGGTCAGCACGAGCGCGTGCGCCGCCGCGAGCTGGCGGGCGGCGTCGTCGGCGCGCGCGACGCGGCGGACCCGCACCTCGGCTCCCGCCAGCCAGCGCTCGTACGCCTCCGGCTGCGCGTCGCGGACGAGCAGCAGCACGAGCGGCTTCGACGCCGGCTCGCCCGCCGCGTAGGCGCGGCGGAAGCGCTCGCGCGCTCGCGTGAGGCGCTTGCGCGCCGCCTCCGGCGTCGTCTGCAGCAGCAGCGCCGCGTCGGTCGGGCCGAAGCCGGCGAACTGGAGCGTCACGAGCGCGCGCTCGCGCGCCGGCATCTGCGCGAGCGCCGACTCGATCGCGAGCCGCTCGTCGGGGTCTTCGCCGGCGGGTGCGCTGGCGCGATCGAGCGCGTCGAGCAGGGCGCCGTCGGACGGGACCCCGCCCACGCGACCGGCCCGCGCGCGCAGCGCGTCGATCGCGACGTTCGTCGCGACGCGGTAGAGCCACGCGCGCAGCCGCAGCTCCGGCATCCCGTCGGGGCAGTGCTGCCAGGCGCGCAGGAAGACCTCCTGCGCGAGGTCCTCGGCGAGCGAGGGGTCGCCGACGCGGCGGCGCAGGTGCCGCTCGATCGGCCGGCGGTGCGTGGTGACCAGCGTGTCGAGATCCATGTCGTTCAAGACGGATCCCGAGACGGAAAGCGGACTCTTACGCCGGCGCGTGCGTGCGCCGTGCGGCGGCGATCAAGTCGAGCACCGCACGCTCGTCGCCGGCGCGCAGCAGCTCGATCGGATCCGGCGAGCCGTTGACGATCGACTCGAAGAACTCCTTGCGGTCCTGGTAGGTCGGCAGCGTCGCCTTCGCCCACCCGCGCGCGTCGTTGAGCATGACCGCGAGGCGCGCGTAGTCCTCGCCGAACAGCGCGCCGATCTCGCGCTTCATGCGCTTGGCCAGCGCGGGCGAGGCGCCGGCCGTCGAGATCGCGATCGCGAGCGGACCGGTGCGCACGATCGCCGGCAGGATGAAGTTGCACAGCGGCGGCACGTCGACGACGTTCACGAGCATCGCGCGCCGCTCGGCGTCCTCGTAGACGCCGATGTTGACCTCGGAGTCGTCGGTCGCCGCGATCGCCATGAACGTGCCCTCGAGGTCGGCCGGCTCGTACGCGCGCGCCAGCCACGCGATCGAGCCCTCGGCGGCGAGCCGCGCCAGCTCGGGCTGCAGCTCCGGCGCGACGACGGTCACGTCGCCGTCGCAGGCGAGCAGGCCCTCGACCTTCTCCAGCCCCACGTCGCCGCCGCCGACGACGAGGCAGCGCCGCCCCTTCAGCTTCAGGCAGGCGATGTAGAACGGCGTCTCCAGCATGTCGCGCACGCACGACTGGTCGCAGATCCCCTTGCGGAGCTGGCAGACGCACTCCTTGCCGCTGTAGGCCTGGGCGGGCATCGCGCTTGAGGGTATCGGGCCGCTTCGGGTGGCGACGAGGCCGGCGCGCGCGTACGCTGACGTTCATGCGCCTGCTTCCCGTGAGCCCGCTGGGCGTCCTGACGGCGCCGCTGTCGCTGCTCGCGAACCTCGAGCGGATCGCGAACGCGGTCGAGGGCCTGCCCGGCCTCCAGCGCGACGTGCACCGCATGGCCGAGGCGACCGAGGTGCTGCCGGAGGTGCTCGAGCAGTTGCGCGGCGTCGCGCGCTCGACCGAGGCGATGCCGGAGCTCGACCGCCGCGTGGCGGACATCCAGGGCACGCTGCCGGCGCTGGTGGAGCTGGAGCGCTCGCTGCCGGCGCTCACCCCGGCGATCGTCATGCTCGGCGAGTCGCTCGAGCGGCTGCTCGTGCTGCTCGACCGGCTCGACGGCACCGTCAACACGCTCGCGCTGCTCGCCGAGCCGCTGCAGGGTCCGGCCGAACGGCTCGGGCGCCTGAGCGAGCGGCTGCCGGGCCGCGCCCGCCCCAGCGCATAAGCCCACCGACTGGCTGCGCAGCCAGTACCCTGGGGTGCATGGCTGGCGCGGAGGGGATCTACGACGACGACGCGATCATCCGCCGCATCTACCGCGAGCACGTGATGGTGCTCGCGGGGCCGCGGGCGCTGCTGATGCAGGCGGCGCACCCGGTCGCGTGGGCCGGCTTCTACGCGCAGACGGCCTCGAAGGACGAGCCATACGAGCGGCTGCACCGCACCGCCCAGATCGTCGAGCTGGTGACGTTCGGCCCGCGCAGAGAGGCGGAGCGGGCGACGCGCCGTGTGCGCGCGATCCACAAGAAGGTGCGCGGCGAGCTGCACGAGGCGGCCGGGCGCTTCCCCGCCGGCACGCCGTACGCGGCCGACGATCCGGAGCTGCTGCTGTGGATCCTCGCCACGCTCGTCGACTCGGGGCTGGTCGTCTACCAGCGCTACGTGCGCCCGCTCACGCCCGGCGAGCGCGAGGCGCTGTGGCAGGACTGGCGCGTCTTCGGCGCCATGTTCGGCATCCCCGACGGTCGCATGCCGGCCTCCTACGGCGACTTCCGCCGCTACATGCGGCGCATGCTCGACGGCGAGGATCTGCACGTGACCGACGAGGCGCGCACGACGGCGCGCGAGATCGTCATGCGGCCGCCCGTGCCGCTCGCCGCGCGTCCGCTGCTCGAGCTGGCGAACTTCGTGACCGTCGGGCTGCTGCCGCCGCGCATCCGCGGCCACTACGGCTTCTCGTGGGATCCGGCGCGGGGCCTCGTCCTGCTCGGCCACACCGAGTACGCACGCCGCGTGCTCGTCCCGCTGCTGCCGCGGCGGTTGCGCTACAACGCGCGCCGGCACCTGAGCGAGCGCGCCGCCGCGTAGCGCGCCTGCCGCTCACAGCGCTCCCGCGTCGCGCGCCGCGAAGACCGTCGGGTGCACCGGGCGGTAGCCGAGCTCGCGCCGCAGCCGGGAGCCGTCGGCGATCCCCTCCCATGGGTCCTCGAGCGGACGCTCCGCGGCGCCGTCGGCGGGCGGTTCGCCGTTCAGCTCCAAGAGGTCGTGCGCCGTGACGGGCGCGTCGTCCACGACGTTGAAGACCCGGCCCTCGACGCCGGCCGCGTTCACGAGCAGGACCAGCGCCTGTGCGACGTCCGCGTGATGGACCAGCTGAAGGCGCTGGTGCAGCGGCCACTCCCGCGCCCACATCAGCGACTCGGCGAGGTGCGGGTCGCCGTCGCCGTAGACGAACCCGAGCCGCGCGATGCACAGCGGCAGCCCGTGCGCGCGATGCAGCTCGAGCAGCGCCCGCTCCGCCGCGACCTTGCTTGCCGGGTACGCGCGGAAAGCGTCGACGCCGAGCAGCTCGTCGTCCTCGCGCGCCGGGCGCCCCCGTCCGGCGCCGTAGACGAGCGTCGTGCTGACGGCGACGAAGCGTCGCACGCCGGCCTGCAGCGCCGCCTCTGCGAGCGCGACTGTCGCGTCGTGGTTGACGGCGGCGATCTCCGCCTCCTCCACGCCGCGGAACGCCGCGCCGAGATGGACCACCGCATCGGCGCCGGCGACGGCTCGCTCTCGTGCGCTCGCGTCGAGCAGGTCGCCCTCGAGCAGCTCTGCTCCGCGCTCGGCGAGTGGCTGCGCGCGGCCGGCGTCGCGAACGAGCGCGCGCACGGCGAAGCCCCGCTGGAGCAGGCGGGGGACGAGACGGCTGCCGACGCGGCCGGTGGCTCCGGTGACGAGAACGGTCATGACTGCTCCTTGCCTCGGGGACGTGCGCGGAACCTAGCAAGATATTTTGATATATCCAACTATATGATCAATAAAACAATTTGACGGACCAAACCGAGGTACGATGAGGCGCGTGGGCGAGCGCGACACCGGTGCCGGCGAGGACGAGCTGCGCTCCCAGACGTGGCGCGAGCTGTACGAGCTGTTCCTCGCCGAGCACGAGCGCCATCTCGAGGCGACCGCGCGCTTCGGCGTCAGCCCGGGCGACCTCAAGGCGATGCTGCGGCTCGATCCCGGCGAGCCGCAGCCGATGGGCGCGCTCGCCGACACGTGGCGCTGCGACGCCTCGACCGTCACCTGGATCGTCGACCGGTTGGAGCGCCGCGGCCTCGTCGAGCGCCGGCCGCACGAGCGCGACCGGCGCGTGAAGGTCGTCGTCCTCACAGCGCTCGGCACGAGACTGCGGGCAGACGTCACCGAGCAGTTCTACGAGCAGCCGGCGGGGTTCTCGGACGTCTCGCTCGCGGATCTGCGCACGCTGCGCCGGGTGACGGCGCGCCTGCGCGGACCCGACGTCTGACGGTTCGGATCAGGCTTCGCGACCGCGCGCCCTGCGGATCTCCGCCAGGCGCGCGGCGAGCGCCGCCTCCGCGTCGTCGGGCGCGTAGAAGCGCTCGCCGGCGACGCCGGGGGGCGCGACCTCCTGTTCGTTCACGTGGCCGGGATGGCGATGCGGGCTGTCGTAGCCCTCGCCGCGGCCGCCGGAGCGCAGCGCCACCGGCGGCGGCTCGGCGCCGCGCTCGCGCACGAAGCCCTTCGCCGCGCCGATCGCGCGCTTGGCCGCGTCGGACTTCGGCGCCAGCGACAGGTAGATCGCCGCCTGCGCGAGCGGGAACTGCGCCTCCGGCAGCCCGACGCGGTCGACCGCCGCCGCCGCGGCGGTGGCGACGCTCAGCGCCTGCGGGTCGGCGTTGCCGACGTCCTCGCTCGCGAGGATCACCATCCGCCGCGCGATGAAGCGCGGGTCTTCGCCGCCCTCCAGCATCACCGCGAGGTAGTAGAGCGAGGCGTCGGGATCGGACGCGCGCGTCGCCTTGATCCAGGCGGAGATCGTGTCGTAGTGGCGGTCGTCGGCGCGGTCGTAGTGGAGGATCCGCCGCTGCAGCGCGTCCTCCGCGTGCGCCTGTGTGACGACGCCCTCCGGCGCTGTTCTGCACGCCACCTCGAGCGCGGCCAGCGCGGTGCGCGCGTCGCCGCCGGCGCGCGCGGCGAGCAGCTCGACGGCGTCATCCTCCACGCGCACCTCGCCGCATTCCCCGCGCTCCAGCGCGCGCCGCAGCAGCACGAGCACGTCGGCGTCGGTCAGCTCCGCCAGCTCGTAGACGCGGGCGCGCGACAGCAGCGCGCCGTTGACCTCGAACGACGGGTTCTCCGTCGTCGCGCCGATCAGCGTCACGAGCCCCTCCTCGACGGCCGGCAGCAGCGCGTCCTGCTGGGCCTTGTTGAAGCGGTGGATCTCGTCGAGGAAGAAAATGGTCGAGTGGCCGCCGCGGCGGCGTTCCTCGGCCCGTCTCAGGACTTCCCGCACCTCGGGTCTGCCGGCCTGCACCGCGCTCAGCTCCTCGAAGGCGGCGTTCGCGCCGGCGGCAACGATGCGGGCCAGCGTCGTCTTGCCGGACCCCGGCGGGCCGTGCAGGATCATCGAGTGCGGCCGGCCCTGCTCGATCGCCGTCCGCAAAGCCGAGCCGTCTCTCAGCAGATGCTCCTGCCCGACGAACTCCTCGAGCGTCCGCGGTCGCATCCGCGCGGCGAGCGGGGCGTCGGCGGCGACGGTCGTCGCGGGCTGCGCCTCCTCGGGTCCGAACAGCGAGTCCATCTTCACGCGTCAGTCTCCCGCACCGCCACGACGATCCCTACCCTCCCGCGCCGTGGACCTCGTCCTGCTCGCCGTCTGGTGCTTCCTCGTCGCGCTCGGCGGCGGTCTGGTCGGGCTCGTGCTCGGCAACCTCCGCCTGCCCGTCGTGCTGCTCGTCGCCTCCTCGCCGGCGGCCGGCGCAGGCGCGAACATCGCGATCAGCGCGGTCGCGGCGGGCACTGCCGCCGTCGCCCACATCCGCGCGCCGGCCGCCGTCGTCAGCGGCGCGGCGATCGGCTTCCTCGGCGGGGTCGTCGGGCTGATCCTCGGCTCGCTGCGGATGCCGGCGCTGCTGCGGCTCGTCGGCGAGGCGCCGGTCCGTGCGGTCGGCACGAACGTCGCGGTCGGGTTCTTCGTCGGGATCGCCGGCGCGCTCGGCCACCTGCCCAACGCCGCCCCCGACCTCACGCCGATCCTCGTCGGCGGCGCCGCCTCGATCCCCGGTGCGCTGCTCGGCTCGCGCCTCACCGGCCGCCTGTCGGAGCGCGAGCTGATCCGCGCGATCGGCGTCGTGCTGCTGATCGCCGCGGCGAGCATGGTCGTCGAGGCAATCGCCCGGTGACGTAGCATCAGGACGCCGATGAGCCACGATCTGCAACAGACGACCGTCGAGCTGCTCCAGCAGCTGATCCGTTTCGACACCGTCAACCCGCCCGGCAACGAGCGCGTGCTGCAGGAGCTGCTGCTCGGCGAGCTGACGAGCGCCGGCTTCGAGTGCGAGCTGCTCGGTGCGACGCCCGAGCGGCCGAACCTGATCGCGCGGCTGCGCGGGATGGCGGCCGGCCCGACGCTGTGCCTGCTCGGCCACGTCGACACCGTCCTTGCGAACCCGGACGAGTGGACGCACGGCCCGTGGTCGGGCGACGTCGCCGACGGCTATCTGTGGGGCCGCGGCGCGCTCGACATGAAGTCGCAGGTCGCGGCGGAGATCGCCGCGGCGATCTCGCTCGCGCGCTCCGGCTGGCGCCCCGCGCGCGGCGAGCTGCTGATCTGCTCGGTCGTCGACGAGGAGACGGGCGGCGCGCTCGGCGCGCAGTGGATCACCGAGACGCACCCCGACAAGGTCCGCTGCGACTACCTGATCAACGAGGGCGGCGGCCCGTTCTTCGAGTATGGCGGCGCGCGCCGCTACGGCGTCTGCTGCGCGGAGAAGGGCGTCTTCCGCTTCAAGCTGATCACCGACGGCGTCGCCGCCCACGCCTCGCTGCCGAAGATGGGCGACAACGCGCTGTTGAAGCTCGGCCCGCTGCTGGAGCGCCTCGGCGCGCGCCAGCCGTCCTACGCGATCACGGAGATCCCGGCCGCCTTCCTGCGCGGGCTCGGCGAGGATCCGGACGACCCGGCCGTTGCGGTGCAGCGGCTTGCCGCCGCCGATCCGCGCCTGGCGACGATGTTCGAGCCGATGCTCGGCGTCACCCTCACGCCCACGCGCGCCGCCGCCTCGCAGAAGGTCAACGTGATCCCGAGCCGTGCTGAGATCCACGTCGACTGCCGCGTCCCGCCCGGCCTCGGCGAGGACGAGGTTCGCCGTGCGATCCACGAGGTGCTCGGCGCGGAGGAGGGCTTCCGCGTCGAGTTCACCGAGCAGGTCGTCGGCAACGGCTCCACGCTCGACTCGCCGCTGCGCGACGCAATCGACGACTGGATCGCCGCGAACGACCCGGGCGCCGTCACGGTCCCGGTGATCCTGCCCGGCTTCACCGACTCGCGCTGGTTCCGCAACGCCTTTCCCGACTGCGTCGCGTACGGGTTCTTCCCCCACAAGCACCAGCCGCTGCTCGAGTCCGCGCCGCTCGTGCACGGCGCCGACGAGCGCATCGACGTGCGCGACCTCGGCTACGCCGCGCGCTTCTACGCCGACGTGACGCGCACGCTGCTCGGTTGAGCGACGGCGCCGAGCTGCCGATGAGGGACGTGTGAGCGTCCTCGCGTCGTTCCTCGGCTACTACGACTTCAAGGAATGGGCCGGCATCTGGGTCGGGCCGTTGCTGATGGTCGTGTTCCTCGTCGTGCTCGTCTTCGCGCTGCGCCAGATGCGCCCGACGAAGCCGCAGCAGATCAAGCCCGAGGCCTCGCCGCAGATCGCCTGGGACGAGATCGCCGGCGTCGACGAGGCGAAGGAGGAGCTGCGCGAGGTCGTCGAGTTCCTGCGCGACCCGAAGCGCTTCAAGAAGCTCGGCGCGACGGTCCCGAAGGGGATCCTGCTGCACGGGCCGCCCGGCACCGGCAAGACGCTGCTGGCGAAGGCTGTCGCGCACGAGTCGAGAGCGAACTTCTTCGCGCAGTCGGCCGCCGCGTTCGTCGAGACGTTCGTCGGCGTCGGCGCGGCGCGCATCCGCCGCCTCTTCAGAGTCGCGCGAAAGAAGGCGCCGGCGATCGTCTTCATCGACGAGCTGGACGCCGTCGGCGGCCGCCGCGGCAACGACATCTCGGGCGAGAAGGACCAGACGCTCAACCAGCTGCTGGTCGAGATGGACGGCTTCACCGCGCGCGGCGACGTCGTCGTGATCGCCGCCTCCAATCTGCTCGAGAAGCTCGACCCGGCGCTGCTGCGCCCCGGCCGCTTCGACCGCCAGGTGTTCGTCGCGCCGCCCGACCGCAGAGGGCGCGAGCGGATCCTCGAGGTGCACACGCGCGCGATGCCGCTCGCGCCGAGCGTCGATCTCGGCCTCGTCGCGCGGCAGACGAGCGGGCTCACCGGCGCCGACCTCGCCAACATCTGCAACGAGGCCGCGATCAACGCGGCGCGACGCCACGTCGAGCAGATCGGCGCGCAGGACTTCGACACCGCGCTCGAGCGCGTGGTTGCCGGCATGCAGGCGCAGCGCGGGCTCAACGAGCAGGAGAAGCGGATCGTCGCCTACCACGAGGCCGGCCACGCGCTGTGCGCGGAGCTGCTGCCGGCGGTCGACCGCGTCCATCGCATCTCGATCGTCCCGCGCGGCCGCGCGCTCGGCTACACGCTCAACCTGCCCGAGGAGGACCGCTACCTCAAGACGCGAGAGGAGCTGGTCGACCGCATGACGATGCTGCTCGGCGGCCGCGCCGCGGAGCAGCTCGTGTTCGGCTCCGTCACCACGGGCGCCGCCGGCGACTACGAGGCCGTCACGTCGCTCGCCGCCGCGATGGTGGACGAGTACGCGATGGGCACGCGCGTGAAGCTTCCCCGCGCGGGCGGCGGTGCGCCGGCCGCCGAGGCGACGCTGCGCCTGCGCGACGAGGAGCAGCACGACCTCGCCGACGGCGCCTACCGCCGCGCGCTCGCGCTGTTGAGCGATCAGCGCGACCATCTCGACGCGCTCGCCGCCGCGCTGCTGGAGCAGGAGGTGCTCGAGCGCGCCGACATCGACCGTGTGCTGGCGGGGCTGCCGCGGGCGAGCAGCTCGGCGACCGCGGGCGGCGTCGGGATCGCCGCCGCCCGCGACTGACTATCCTCCGCCCTCGTGCTGGGACGGATCGATCACATCGGCGTCGCCGTCGAGGATCTCGACGCGGCGCTCGCGCTCTACGCCGAGACGCTCGGGATGCCCGTCGTGCATCGCGAGACCGTGACCGAGCAGGGCGTCGAGGCGATCCTGCTCGACGTCGGCGAGAACCACGTCGAGCTGCTCGCGCCGCTCGGCCCCGACACGCCGGTCGGCAAGTTCCTCGCGAAGAAGGGGCCCGGCCTGCACCACGTCGCCTACCAGGTGGCCGACATCGAGGCGACCCTGTCCGCCTTGAAGGCCGCCGGCACGCGCCTGATCGACGAGACGCCGCGGATCGGCATCCGCAGCTCGCGCGTCGCGTTCGTCCACCCCGCCTCCACCGGCGGGGTTCTCACCGAGATCGTCCAACCCGCGGAGGACCACTAGACATGGCCGACACGAAGCAGCGGATCAGCATCGGCTTCCACGGCCAGACGCTTGCCGCGCGCGTCACGGCCGACCAGCTCGCCGCGCTGCGCAAGGCGCTCGACAAGGGCGCCGCGGGCTGGCACGAGATCGAGGCCGAGGACGGCACGATCGCGCTCGACCTGCGCAAGGTCGAGTTCATCCAGGTCGACGCCGGCGAGCAGCGCGTCGGCTTCGGCGCTTGAACAACCGCCGCCGGCTCGCCGCGCTCGACGTCGCCGGCCTGCGCCTCGCGCGCACGGTGGGGCACACGCCCCCCATGGAGCGGGCGGTGCGCGCGTACTCCGCGCTCGGCCAGCACGGCGCCGCCTGGCTCGGGCTCGGCCTGACGGGCGCCGCGCTCGACCGCAGGCACCACAGGGCTCGTTGGCATCGCGCCACCTACGCCGTCGCCGCGACCTACGCCGTCAATCAGGCGATCAAGCTCGCGGTGCGCCGGCCGCGCCCGCAGCTCGCCGACCTGCCGCCGCTGATCGCCACGCCGACGCAGCTCAGCTTCCCCAGCGCGCATGCCGCTACCTCGGCTGCGGCGGTGCATGCCTTCGGGCACCTGCTCCCGCGCGTGCCGCTGCGCGTCGCCGCCGCAGCGATGGTCGCTTCGCGCCTGTACCTCGGCGTCCACTACCCGTCGGATATCGTCGCCGGCGTGGCGCTCGGCGCGGTCATCGGCAGGATCGGGGCGATCCGGTGAAGGTCGGCATCGTCGGGATGCCGAACGCCGGCAAGTCCTCGCTCTTCAACGCGCTCACGCGCGCCGGCGCGGAGGCGGCCAACTACCCGTTCACGACGATCGAGCCGAACGTCGCGATCGTGCCGGTCGCGGACGACCGCTTGGAGCAGGTCGCGGAGCTGCTGAAGGCCTCGAACGTCGTGCACGACACGATCGCCTTCCACGACATCGCGGGGCTCGTGAGAGGCGCGTCGGAGGGCGAGGGGCTCGGCAACAAGTTCCTCGCGAACATCCGCGAGACGGACGCGCTCGTGCACGTCGTGCGCGCCCACGGCGACGACAACGTGATCCATCCGGAGGGCCGCGTCGACCCGCGCGCCGACATCGACACGATCGAGACGGAGCTGATCTACGCCGACCTCGAGCAGGCCGAGCGCCGGCTCGAACGGGTCGTGAAGGCCGCACGCGGCGGCGACAAGGTGGCCGTCGCCGAGGGCGAGTGGCTGCGCGTGCTGATCGCCGCGCTGCAGGAGGGGCGTCCCGCGCGCACCGTGCCGCCGCCGGCCGACGCGCCCCACGCGCTGCGCGACCTCTCACCGTTGACGGCGAAGCCGGTGCTGTTCGTGGCGAACGTGGACGAGGGCGACGACACGGTGCCGGCCGAGGTCGTCGAGCACGCCGCTGCGCATGGCGCCCAGGCGGTCGCCGTCTCCTCGCGGATCGAGGCCGAGCTGTCCGAGCTGGACGACGAGGAGGCCGCCGTGATGCGGGAGGAGCTCGGGATCGCCGAGTCCGGCCTCCAGCGGATCGTCCGCGGCGCCTTCTCGCTGCTCGACCTGATCGCCTTCTTCACCGTCGGGGAGGCGAAGCCGGCGCAGTCGTGGCACCTCAGACGCGGCCTGACCGCCTGGCACGCCGCCGGCCAGATCCACTCGGACATCCAGAGAGGCTTCGTGCGCGCCGAGGTGATCGCCTGGGACGCCCTGCTCGACGCGGGCGGCTACGGCGTCGCGCGCGAACGCGGCACGCTCAGAGTCGAGGGCCGCGACTACGCGATGCAGGACGGCGACGTGCTGACGGTGAAGTTCACGCCGTAGGACACGGCTTTCGCGCTCCGGCCGTCGCAAGCGAGCGGCCTCCGCGCGACGTCACCCCGCCCACCAGCGCGGCCGCTCGATCTTCAGCACCTCGCCGATCGTCGACCACTCGCTGCCGCCGAGCCGCGCGAGCGGGCGCAGCAGGTCCACGGCCGGGCGCCCGTCGCGCATCGCCTCTGCGGCGACCGCGACGTGCACGACGCGCCCGAGCACGACCGTGCAGAAGTCGCCGAGTGGCAGCGTGTCGTGCAGGACGCACTCGATCGCGACCGGAGCGTCGCGCACGCGCGGCGGCGTCACGCGCAGGCTCGGCTCGCGCGTGACGCCCGCCCAGTCGAACTCGCTGACGTCCGGCGGCGCGTTGACGCTCGTCGCGTTGACCGCCTCGAACAGCGGCTCGGGCGTGAAGTTCACGACGAACTCGC
Source organism: uncultured Conexibacter sp. (assembly GCA_964525715.1). Lineage (GTDB taxonomy): Bacteria > Actinomycetota > Thermoleophilia > Solirubrobacterales > Solirubrobacteraceae > Conexibacter. Next base: position 24,566 of record CAZGJV010000029.1, read on the forward strand.
GCGTCGCCTCGGCGTTGCGCAGCGAGTCCTTGTGCCCGACCGACGTGAACTGCACGATCGGCGGGTCCGTGCACGCGACGGTGAAGAACGAGTGCGGCGCGAGGTTGTCGACACCGTCCGCCGAGCGCGACGAGACCCACGCGATCGGCCGCGGGATCACGACCGAGTTCAGCAGCCGGTAGAACGCGAGCGCATCCAGCTCCCCCGGATCGAAGTCGACGCGCGCCACGCCGACGATGATCGCAGGCGCTGTCGCCGGCTTGCGCGCGTCAGTCGCGCATCCGCGCCGCTGCCTCGCGCTCCGCACGCCGCTGCGCGCGCCGACGGCGCCGATGCCACCCCACAGCCGCGACCTTCTCCCGCAGCGTCCGCCGCGGCGGCAGGTCACGCATCAGCACCCCGTAGTGATAGGACACGAACGGGTCCGGAGTCTGCGGGTTGTACAGGCGCCAGATGCGTTCTCTTCGCTCTTGTTCGTCCATCGTGATCCTCCGCGTCAAACGGTGACTGTTGCGGCGACCAGCGTCAACAGCATCTGAATGGCAAGAAGACAGGCCCCAATGCGAAAGGTGCTCGACATCTGCTCGAGTCGCCGTGCGTTGATGCGGTCGTAGGTCGCGATACGCGCGATGAGGTCCGCGCTGAGAGCCGTCGCGTCGGGTTCCGCGCTCGCAAGGTGGGCCGCGAGCAGCGCCTGCGGGTCGTGCTGAACGTCTGATCTGCATGCGGCCAGATCACCGCCAGCACGCAGAGGCTCAGGAGCACGAAACACATGGCGGCGAGCCACGCCAGTGGTCGTGCCGCACCAAACGACCCGCGACCGAACGAGACGGCGATCGATGCCGCGCCGAGCAGCAATCCGGCACGACTCTGGAGCGCTGCCACCTCGGCGCGCTGATGCTCGAGCGTCCGCACCGCCTCGCGATACGCCAGCTCGTACACATCCTCAACAGGCATCCGGCGACCGTACGGCCGCACGCTGCGTCGGCTCAAGACGCGTTCGCGACGAATCCGCGTCAGAGCCGCGCCGGATCTCCGGCACCGCGCAGGCGCTCGGCGAGTCTGCGCATCCCGAGCGCCGCGGCCGCGTCGGCGCCGGCGGCGAGGTCGGTGGCGCGGTCGGCGGGGCGGGCGACGTCGACCCGCTGGAGCGTCGCGATCGCGAGGAAGTCGCGCAGCTCGTCCGCCTGGTCGCGCAGCGCGCCCTGCACGCGCGGCGTCTCACCGATCGGTCTGGCCAGGGCCGCCTCGAGCGAGCCGTGGCGCTGCAGCAGGTCCGCGGCGGTCTTCTCGCCGATGCCTCTCGCGCCCGGCAGCCCGTCCGAGGGATCGCCGCGCAGCGCGATGAAGTCGGGCACCAGCTCCGGCGGCACGCCGTAGCGTCTGCGCACCTCGCGCGGTCCCATCTCCTCGAAGCCTCTGACGCCCGTCTTCAAGTAGAGAACGGTCACCTCGGGCGCGGCGCACTGGAACATGTCGCGGTCGCCCGTCATCAGCAGCGCGGAGCCGCCCGCCTCGACCTCCGTCAGCGCGAAGGAGTGCAGCAGGTCGTCTGCCTCCAGCTCGTCCGTCCCGGCGAGCGTCCAGCCGAGGCCCTCGAACAGCCGGGGCGAGTGGGCGATCTGCCACGCGAGCCCCTCCGGTACCGGCGGGCGGTCGGCGTGGTAGCCGCCGAACAGCTCCACCCGGTAGCGCGCCGCCTCGGCGCCCGAGCAGATCACGACCGCCCGCGGCGCGCGGTCCGCGACCACCCGCAGGATCGCGTTCGTCGCGCCGAGCAGGGCGTTGACGGGGTGCCCGGCGCCGTCGGTGATCGAGTCCGGCAGCGCGAACCAGGCGCGGTACAGCAGCGACGGCGCGTCGACGACGAGAAGTGGCGCTGGCATGGCGGGGAGCCTAGTAGTACGGTCGCCGCATGATCACGCTCAACGGCATCGACGACATCAAGGCGCGCATCGGCGAGGAGCTCGGCGTCAGCGACTGGCACCTCGTCACGCAGGAGGCGATCGACGACTTCGCTGAGGTGACGGGGGATCACCAGTGGATCCACGTCGACGTCGAGAGAGCGAAGGACACGCCCTTCGGCGGCACGATCGCGCACGGCTACTACACGCTCTCGCTGGTGCCGAAGTTCACCTACGCGCTGTTCAGCGTCGAGGGTTTCGCGTTCGGCCTCAACTACGGCCTCAACAAGGTGCGTTTCCCCGCGCCGCTGCCGGTCGGCTCGAAGGTGCGCATGCGCGCCGCGATCGCCTCCGTCGATGACATCCCGGGCGGGATCCAGATGGCGACGACCTGCACGTTCGAGCGCGAGGGCGGCGACAAGCCGGTCTGCGTCGCCGAGACGCTCGCGCGCCTCTACACCGGCGGCTGAGCGTCGCCGCCGCAACATCGGCGGCGCACAGCGGTTCCCACTCACATGCGGACGCGCCGCGAGCTGCTCGCCGGCGCGGGATCCGCCGCAGCCGCTCTCGCGCTCGCCGGCTGCGGCGGCGCGCGCCGTCTCGACCTCACCCGTCCGGCCGCCGCGCCGGGAGTCCCGCCGGCTGCGCCGATGCGCAAGGGCATCTCGCTGATCGGCGACGTCAACGTCTACGACGACGTGCTCGGCGTGCGCCCCTACCTGCTCGACGGGCCGCATCCGGCGACGTTCGTCGGCCTGTGGGCGATCTGGCCGGTCCTCCAGCCGCAGGCGCCCGATCCGTTCACGCGCGCCCAGGCGTTCCGCGACCTCGCCGATCCGCACGGCCCGGCGGCCGCCGCCTTCGCCGTACTCGACGCGCAAATCGCGCGTGCGAACGCCGACGGCCGCACGGTCGCGCTGACGCTCTACCAGGCGTTCCCGGCCTGGACGCGCCCGAGCGTACCGCTCGACCCCTCCCGCGACCCGGCGACCGGCGGTGCCGGCTACCCCGAGCTGGGGCAGGAGGGCCTCCCGCACGACGCGCATCTGCCGGACGACCTCGGGCCCGACGGACCGTGGGCATGGCTCGTCGCCTACCTGTGCCGGCGCTACGCCGGCGAGAACCCGTCCGGCGCGCGGATCGACTGGCTGGCGCCGCTCAACGAGCCGAACCTGACGTGGTGGCCGCAGCGCGGGATCGCGGCCTCCGTCGAGCGGCTCGTGCGCAGCGCGGAGGCGGTCGCCGCCGAGCAGTCACCGGCCGGTGGCCCAGGCCTGCTGCTGCCGGGGACCTCGGACGTCGTCGACGGCACGAGGCCGCGCGGCACGCCGTGGGACGCGTTCAGCGACGAGCTGCTCGCGCGCCTGCGCGGCTGGCGCCCGCGCGTGCCCGTCGGCTGGGCGCAGCATAACTACGCCGACGTCAAGCACGGCCCGCTGACCGACGGCCGCTGGCGCGTCGAGCGCCTGCTCGACCTGCAGCGCGCCCACAGCTGGCCGGACCCCGCCGTCTGGCTGACCGAGGGCGGCTACCAGTTCGGCGTGCGTCGCGACGGCTGGATCGCTCCCGGCGTCGCGCGCTGGCTCGTCGGCCCGGCGCCCACCGCGGATCCCGCGCAGCCCGATGCGCTGGCGGAGCAGGCCGCCGCGATCGAGCGCAACTGGGCCGCGATGGCGCGCCTGCCCGTGCGTCTGTGGACGCAATACCAGGTCAACGACCGCGACGTGGCGTTCCAGTCGAGCTTGCGCGGCCCCGTGCGCGAGACGCCGGCGGGTCGCCTCCCGAACGACCCGCCCTATCCGGCCTACGCGCGCTGGCCGCTGCTTGCGGCTTGAGCGCGGCTGCTGCGAGTCAGGCGCACGCCGGCAGGTCGAGCTGATGCGCGAGCGTCCAGACCGGGTTGTGGTGCGCCAGGACCGCCTGCCGGCTTCTCGCGCTCAGGTCGGCTCTGCCACCCGATCGGGAGAGCTCGCGGGCGGCATCGCGCTGGGAGGCTTTCCATGCGACGAACAGGTCGTAGCGGCTCGCCAGCTCTCTTGGCGGCGTGAGCGCGTGCAGTCGCGCCACGCCGTCGCTCAGAACCGTCGCGGCTCTCGCGAGCGAGGTGCGCATCGACGCCGGCGTCGCGCTGAGCTGGAGCGCTCTCACTTGTCTTCCGACGTCTTGGCAGACGGCGGTCGCCTGCGCGCGCAGCCGAGCCGCGCTCAACGGCTTCGACCCGCTGCTGCCGCACGCTGCCACGCCGAGCGCGAGCACGGCGATGAGCGCGCCCACCAGGTTGCGCTGCATGTTTCCCCCTCCTGCGACCGTGGATCAGGTGAAGTGCACCATAGCTCGGCCGCAGGAGGCGGTTGACGGTTCGAATGTTGGTCTTTCGCCCTCCGGTCACCGCAAGCGGCGACCTGCGGGTGACGTCACCCTGCGCTGCCGCGCGCGATTCTGCGCAGGTCGAGCGCCTCGGCGAGCGTCGACTCCTCGACGCCGGCCTCGAGCGCGACCTCGCGCAGCGTGCGGCCGGAGGCGGTCGCCTCCTTGACGATCTCGGTCGCCTTGTCGTAGCCGATGAAGGGATTCAGCGCCGTCGCGACGGCCAGCGTCGACTCGGCCGAGCGCTCGCAGCCGGCGACGTTCGCCTCGATCCCGTCGACGCACTTCTCGGCGAACAGGCGCGAGGTCGACGCCAGCAGGCGGATCGACTGCAGCAGGTTGCGCGCGATCAGCGGGATGCGCACGTTCAGCTCGAACTGCCCCTGCAGGCCGCCGACCGTGACTGCCGTGTCGTTGCCGATCACCTGCGCGCTGACCTGCAGCACGACCTCGGGGATCACCGGGTTGACCTTGCCCGGCATGATCGAGGAGCCCTTCTGCAGCTCGGGCAGGAACAGCTCGCCGATGCCGGCGCGCGGGCCGGAGCCCATCAGCGCGAGGTCGTTGGCGATCTTCGTCAGCGAGACCGCGATCACCTTCAGCGCGCCCGACAGCTCCACCAGCGCGTCGCGGTTGGCCTGCGCCTCGAACGGGTCCTCCGGCGGCAGGATCTCCAGCCGGCTGGTCTCCGCGAGCTTGCCGCGCACGCGCGCCGCGAACTCCGGGTGCGTGTTCAGGCCGGTGCCCGTCGCAGTTCCGCCGAGCGGGATCTGCGCGACCTGCGGCAGCGCGTTGCGCACGCGCTTGGCGCCGAGGCGCACTTGCGCGGCGTAGCCGGCGAACTCCTGGCCGAGCGTCACCGGCACCGCGTCCATCAGGTGCGTGCGGCCGGACTTGACGATGTCCTGGAAGGCGGCGGCCTTCGCCGCGAACGACGCCTCGAGCTGCTCGAGCGCCGGCAGCAGGTCGTTCGTCGCCTCGTCGAGCGCGGCGAGGTGCACGGCGCTCGGGAAGACGTCGTTCGACGACTGGCCCATGTTGACGTGGTCGTTCGCGTGCGCGCCCTCGCCGGCCAGTGCGGCGATCACCTCGTTCGCGTTCATGTTCGACGACGTGCCCGAGCCTGTCTGGAAGACGTCGACAGGGAACTGCTCGTCGTGCTTGCCGGCCGCGATCTCGTCGCCGGCCGCGGCGATCCGCTCCGCGATCGCGCCGTCGAGCAGCCCCAGCTCGCCGTTCACGCGCGCCGCGGCGCCCTTGATGCGGCCGAGCCAGCGCACGACCGGCACCGGCACGCGCTCACCCGACACGGGGAAGTTCGCGACCGCCTTCGTCGTCTCGCCGCCCCACAGCTGCTCCGTCTCCTGCACGCCCATGGCGTCCTCCGGGTCTCTCACGTCGTCAAAGAAGTCAGGAACTCACCCACAGAAGGAAATCAGCTCCCGCGCCAGGCCGACGGGATCGTCGTAGGCGAGCAGGAAGCCGGCGCGGTCGAGCACGCGCAGCTGCGCGTCGGGAAGCAGGTCGAGCGCCTGCCGCGCGACCGCGAGCGGGTGCATCGGGTCCTCGTCCGCCCACAGCAGCAGCGTGGGGACCGTGACGTGCCGGTAGGCGTCGAACAGCTCGCGCTGCGGCTCGCTCGGCCAGTTGCGCGCGAACTTCGCCCACGAGCGGGCGCGGCCGGGGTTGCCGGGCACGTCGGCGAGCGCGTGGCGCACGAGGTCGCGCGCGGCCGGGTTGCGCTGGACCGACAGTCGCTCGCCGACCGCGGGGCGGAAGACGAGCGGCGCTCCGCGCGCGAGCAGGCGGTCGAGCCCGGGGACCGCCGCCGCCATCGCGGCGCCGCGCCACAGCGAGCGCCCGGCGTGGTGCTCGGCGCGCCGATGCAGACGGTTCGGCATCAGCACGAGTCGCCGCGGCGTCAGCCCGCCGTCCAGCACGGCGCGCAGCAGCAGCTCCGCGCCGAGGTCGTGGCCGCCGACGAGCGGCCGCGGACCGAGCACCTCGGAGCAGAAGCCGGCGACGACCTCGGCGAGCCAAGCCGGCGTGTAGGGATGGCGCGGGCGGTCCTCGCTGTCGCCGTGCAGCGGCAGGTCCGGCAGCACGATGCGGAAGCGCTGCGAGAGCGGTTCGACGACCGGCTCCCACTCGCGGTGCGAGAGGCCGAGCGAGTGGAACAGCGCGAGCCCGGGCCCGGTGCCCGCCTCGCGGTAGGCGATCCGCGCGCCGTCGCCGTGGTGGTAGAGCCGGAGCCTCATCCGTCCCGCAATCCTGCCGCACGCCCGCGCAGCAGCGTCGCGCGGCGCGGGCCGCCGTCGAGCCCGGCGGAGCCGGCGACGCGGTGCGCCAGCTCGTCCTGCAGGCCGGCCGCCTGCCGCGCGCCGCGCGCGGTCGCGCCGATCAGGAAGCCGAGCTGGAAGGCGGCCGCGTCGCTCGTGCGCATGCGCTGCGCCAGTTCGTCCGCGGCCGCCGTCAGCGTTGCGCCGAGCGTCTGCAGGCGAACGTCGTCGATCGTGCTGCGGACGCACTGCGAGAGCAGCGTGCCGTCGGCGAGCGCGACGCGCTGCGGCGCACGTGCGAGGGCGCGCATGACGTCGGCCGACTGTGCTTGGATGCACGCCTGCGACGGCGGCGTGCGCCCGCCGCAAGCCCCCAGGGCGAGCAGCGCGAGCACGCAGACGACGCCGGACCGTCCCACGTCGCGCATCCTGGCACCCCGCGCGACTCCCGTCACGTTCGGTGCGCAAGGTTGTGCAAAAGCTCCTCATGTACTTCACAGAAGAGGGCTAACCCTCCCTAATGGGCTCATGCCTTTGCAGATGCACGGGATGAACGCTCGGCCGTTGGGGCTCTCCACCTCGCAGGCCGCGCGGGAGCTTGGCGTTTCGCTCGGCACTGTCCGTCGTTGGTCCGACATGGGCTACCTCCAGTCCTACCGGACCCCGGGCGGGCAGCGTCGCTTCAGCGTCGAGCACATCGAACAGTTCGTGCGCTCCCTCCAGCAGAGCAGCTTCTCGGTTCAGCAGAACCGCGAGGACTCGTTCCTGCAGCGCGCCACGGGCTGAATCCCCCACCAACTGCAGCAGACACCAGCGCGCCGGCAGCCGGCGCGCTTCGTCGTTGGCGCGGGCGCGAGCGCCCGCTCAGCTGACGGCGGCCTCGTTGATGCGCCGTTCGAGGTCCAGCTCGCTGCCGAAGTCGGCGGCGTCGGCGTGGCGGTACGTCGCGTCGCTGCCGGCCAGCACTCTCGAGAGCGCCTCGACGTAGTCGGCGTCGAGCTGCGAGCCGGCGACGCGCCGCAGCTCGGTCAGCGCCTGGAACGAGCTGACCGCCGTGCGATAGGTGTCGGCGGCCGTCAGCGTGTCGTAGACCTCCGCGACCGCGATGATCTTCGCCAGCTCGGGGATTCTGTCGGCCTTCAGGCGATCCGGGTAGCCGCGGCCGTCGACGCGCTCGTGGTGCGCGCGCACGATCTCCGCGACCGGGCCGTAGAGGCCGAGGTCGCGCAGCATGTCGGCGCCCAGCACCGGGTGCTGGCGGATCGCGTCCCAGTCCTCGTCCGTCAGCACGCGCCCGCGCTCGAAGACGCGGTCCGACAGCGCGAAGTTGCCGATGTCGTGCAGCAGGCCGGCGGTGTGGGCCAGCTCCTGGTCCTCCGCGCTCATGCCCGCTTCGCGGGCGATGTCGCGCGCGAAGGCGGCGACGGCCGCTGCGTGGCGCGCCGCGCGCGGGTCGCGGATGCTGAGCGTGCGCAGCAGGCCGGAGAGGACGCCCCACGACAGCGAGGCGTACTGCTTGCTGCGGTGCCGCGCGGTCGAGACGAGCCGCGCCATGTAGCTGAACGCGACGAGCGTGAAGGCGGCGAACGCGGTCCCGCCGAGGCCCAGCTCGAGGCACAGGCCGGTCGCCGCGAGCGCCAGCGCGACGTTGATCCCGATCGAGACGAGCAGCGTGCCGAGCGCACCCCAGATCGTGCTCCAGAACGGGACGTCGTCGAGCATCGACGTGATGCCGACGACGATCAGCAGGTTGAGCGCGAACATCAGCGCCGCCGCGAGTGCGAGCGCCACGTAGAAGCCGACCGAGCCCTCCACGGTGCCGACGGCTTCGAACAGCGTGCCGGCGATCAGCACCGGAGCGCCGCTGCCGACGAGGTTCATCGCCATGCGCTCCGTGCGGTAGCGCTCGACGAGCCATGTGATCAGCTCGGAGACGACGACGACGGCGAACGCCGCCGCGGGCCCGAACAGGGCGAACACGACGATCGCGGCCAGCGCGGAGCCCGATACGTGAACGGCTTGCGCCCCGGTGCCAGTGCCGAACAGGTCGGCACCGATGACACCGAGGGCAAGCACACCAAAAAGCCAGGACAGCCGACCAGGATCGGCGGCAACCATCGCCCACGCGACACAACCGACAATGCCGACAAGGGTGATCCCCCTCGCGAGGCTGTCTCTTCGCGGCCACGCGCGTGCGACACGCATGTCCGCAAGGTAACGGTCCTGACGGACCATTACGAGTAAGGGAGAACTACTTGCCCTTGAAGAACATCCATTGCCTCCGATCGAATCGCGCTGCACATTCAGCCCACGCGCGCCTTCCGAGAGCGGCGCGGACCCGCTGCCCTTCGCGCGGAACTCTAGCCGTTCGATGGAGGTTTTGCACCCATTTCGTGCCAAAAGTTGTGCAAATGCGCGCGACGTGCCGATAAGAGGGGCGTGAACGCCGACCTTTCCACGTGATGCGCTACCTGAAGACCAGCGAAGCCGCAGCGCTCCTCAACGTCAGCCCCAACACGCTGCGCGCATGGGAACGTCGTTTCGGCTTCCCGCGACCGCAACGGTCGCCTGGTCGTCATCGTCTGTACACGCACGGGGAGATCGCTGCCCTTCGCGATGCGTTGCTGGACGGACTGTCGATCTCCTCGGCCGTCTCACGTGCGCGTGAGGGGCTGGGAGCCGACACCAACGCGCTGGTCGGGGCGCTCAACGCCTTCGACCAGGCACGGGCCGACAATGCGATCGAGGGAGCCCTCGCGCTGCGCTCGCTCGACCGCACGGTCCAGGAGGTCCTGCTCAACTCGCTCGACGAGGTGGCCCGCCGGCACGGAACCGAGTCCGTGCAGTGGGCCTTCGCCGCGCGGTGGGGCAACAGCTGGCTGCGCCGCGCGCAGCGGCTCGTCACGCCGGGGATGCAGTTCTCGACGACGATCGTGCTCGGCGACGCCACGCGCGACGAGCTCGACCCGGACGCCGCCTACGTGCGCGCGCTGGAGCTGCTCGCGATGCGCGCCGGCGCGCGCGTGCTGGGGCTGTCGGTGCGCGGCATCGCGAACATGTCGGAGGCGCTTGCGACCCATCGCCCGGACGGCGTGGTGATCGCGGGCGGGGCACTGTCGGACGACGCCGTCGCCCGCTGGGCCTACGCCGTGCGGCTTGCGACCGGGCCGCTGCCGGTGTCGGTCTACCGCCGCGGACCGCAACGGACGCGCGTGCGCACGACAGGCGCTACAATCCTTCCGGGCACGCCAGGAGAGGCAGCCCGCCAGATGATCGAGCTTGCGACCCATCGGGTCACGAGCTTCACGACAGGGACGTCGCCCGCTCGGCTCGCCGCCGACGGGGCGTAGGTCACGGAAAGACAGCACGGAGGCTTCACGGAGATGGCAATCGACTTCGGAGGACGCGCAGCACTGCGGCTCGTCCCTTCGACGGCTGAAGAGGCCTGTCCGTCACAGTGGTTCTGTGGCCACTGCGGCGCTCCGCCGCCGAACAACGAGACGCCGGCCCCCCCGGCGCGCGTGTGCGGCGAGTGCGGTCTCGGTCTGCTGCTCGAGGCCCGTGCCGACGTCGCGCCCAAGCCCGAGGACCCGTTCGTCATCGTCGACGGCTCGCTGCACGTGTGCGCGATGTCGGCGTCCAGCGAATCGCTGCTGGCAGTCGCCGAGACCGACGTCATCAACCGGCCGATCACCGAGATCCTCACGCCGGCCGACGCCGAGGCCAACGGCCCCGAGTCGCTCGCCGGCGCGATCATGCACGCCGCCGGCGGCGAGGACGAGGTGCGCCGCCTGATGGTGCGCCCCGCCAACGTCTTCGGTGTTCGCATGCCGCTGCGCGTCGGTGCCTGCGGTCCGCCGCGCGCCGCGCTCATCGTGCTCGAGGACTGATCCCGCGTCGCGCCCTCGGGCGCGACTCCTCCCGCCGTCTCGCCCGCTGCACGCCGTCTTGCGCGGTGCAGCTTTCGTTGCGCCCGTTGCGCGCGACCTGCACAGCGGGAAGAGTGCTTCCTGCCATGAGCGGGATTCGAACGAACGCGGCGGCCGTGATGCTCGGCGTCAGCCCAAACACGCTGCGCAGCTGGGAGCGCCGCTTCGGCTATCCCTCGCCGGAGCGCACGTCCGGCGGCCATCGCCAGTACGCGCTCGCCGACGTCGAGGCGCTGAAAGCTGCCTTCGAGGAGACGCAGAACGTCTCCTCGGCGATCGCGATCGCGCGCCAGCGCGGCGCCGGCCCGCCCTCCTCCAACCGCCTCGGGCTGGCGCTCGCCCGCTTCGAGGAGGAGAAGGCGGCGCGGATGCTCGAGGAGAGCCTCGCGATCCGCTCGCTCGAGCGCACCGTGCAGGAGGTGCTGCTGCCGGCCGTCGCCGAGCTGCACGCCGAGGAGCCGGGCAGCCCCGAGCACGCCTTCGCCTGGCGCTTCGCGACCGATTGGATCTCCTCGCTGCGCCGCGTCGCGGCGCCCGCTACGCGCGCCGAGGGCGTGCTGCTGTACGACGCGACCGCCCCCGGCGACCTGGCCGCCCTGCAGGTGCAGGCGCTCGAGCTGCTGCTGCGGCGCGCCGGTCTGCGCACGCTCACGCTGACGACCGCCACCGAGCCCGCGCGGCTGGGTCGCGCCCTGCGCGCGCTGCAGCCCGACGCGCTCGTGCTCGGCGGGACGCGCGCCTCGCTCGACGCGATCGGCCGCCTCGTCTACGCCGTGCGCAGCGTGCGCGAGGGCATCGACGTGCTCACCTTCGGCGGCGCGCTGCCGGACACCGGCGCGAGCACCGTGCGCCGCCTCGGCGACGAGCCGCTCGCCGCGCGCGACGCGCTGCTCGAGCGCCTCACGACGCGGCCTGCGGCGCTTCCGAGCGCCCCGGCGGTCCCGCCCGCGGACGGCGAGATCGTCGTCGCGCGCCGCCACAGCGCCGCGCTGCCGTTCTGAGCGGCCCGCTCGATACGCCGTAATACATCGACTACACTGGCGTCATGACCAGCAAGTCCGCGCCATTCAGCCTGCGCCTGTCGGAGCAGACCGACCGTCTCGTCACGGCTGAGGCGAAGCGCACCAAGCGCAGCAAGGGCAGTGTCGTCGAGTCGCTGGCAGAGGAGGCGCTGAAGGCCCGGCTCATTCCCGGGATCGCGTTTCGAGGCGACGACTACAACCGCCGCGCTTGGCTGATCGGCACGAGCCTCGATGTGTGGCAAGTCATCGAGGCCTATCAGGACTTCGCGAGCGACTCGGACCGGCTGGTCGCCGAGACGGATGTGAGCGAGCGGGAGCTGCGAACCGCGCTCAGCTACTACGAGCGGTTCCCAGAGGAAGTCGACTCCTTCATTGCGCTGAATCGCCGGCCGCTCGCGGAGCTGCAGGCGGAGCATCCCCAGGCTGACCTCATCCCCATCGACCCCGACTGACCGGCACGTTGCGGCTGCTGCTCGACGCGCATGTATCCGGTCGCCGGATCGGCTCGGCCCTTCGAGAGCGCGGGCACGACGTCCTCGCAGTCGCCGAGGAGCGCAGCCTCGACGGCTGCCCAGACGAGGAGCTGCTGGAGCTCGCGAGCAGCCAGCGGCGCATCATGGTGACGTTCGACGCCGCCGACTTCCCGCGCATCTGCCACCAGTGGCTCGAACGCGAAAGATCCCACCACGGATGTGCCGTGCTAGTGGGAATCCGCCACCATGAGTTCGGAGCGATCATGCATGCGCTCGACGCTGCCTTCGAGGCACGACCCAATCCGCGCGAGTGGCATGACCGTCTTGCGTTCGTCTCTCGCGTGCGCTGACTCGCCATGCGGCGCAGGTACGTCAGAGACGACGCGGATCTGCCCGAACACGACCTGATCCTAGAGCTGCCCGGCTCGGTCAGCGGGCTGTCGTGTCACGTGCGGCACTACGTGCACCGCGATGCGCATGTGGCGATCGTGGGAGAGCTCACCGCCGGGGCGAGCCCGATCGTGTTTGCGGAGCCGATCGCGAAGGAGCTGGCGCACCTTGTCGTGCCACGTGGATGCGAGTTCACGATGATCGCGTACACCCCTCAGCATCCGCTCAGCGGCCAAGACCACTTCCGCGCGGTGACGTTCGAGCTCGACGGGGTCGCCCACCGACCGTCGTCCGCGCTCTTCGCCGGTCCGAAGGTCGCGCTGCCCAGTCTTCGCGCACTCGACCTCGAGAACGTCGAGGCGTTGACGGGCCGACCCGTCTTCACGTTTCCGTACGGCTTCTATACCAGGGAGCTCGCGGAAGCGATGAACGGCCAGCCCGCGACGCGCCTGCTCGAGCTGTTGACCGAGGCGGGCCTGGCATGCCCGGAGCACGGACCGTCTCCGTACGGGGAGTACTGCGGAGTCGATCCGCGCTGTGATGAGCTGCAGAACCGGCGCGCCCGGAGATGGCGCACGCCCTACGAGCCGCGACGAGGGTCTGTCGTCGGCGCCTACGTCGGAACCGACACGGGCCGCGACTCGTGGATCGAGTTCGACGAGGAAGGGTTCCGGCGGCCGGTGCCGGTCTTCGGCATGGATGCACGCGAGGTGACTTGGGGCTATCGCGGCGCCGGTCCGTGGGAGACCGCGACGTCGATTCTGGCGGACTACCTCGGGTTTCTGCCGTGGCCGGAGCTGCGCGGACGCTTCAAGGACGAGATCGTGGCGCACCTTCCACGAGACGGCTTCGTCCTTCCCGTCGCCGAGCTCCGTGCCTGGTACGACGAAGCGAATCCCGCCACCCGGCGGGGACTCGTGGTGGTCGCCGGTCCTGCGAGCCTCAACTGGCCGGCGGGCGCCGCCAACCCGATGGCCGGAGCGATCGGTCAGGAGCTGAAGGACGCCGGCTTCGACGTGTACGAGCCGGGCCGCAACGCCGAGGCTCCAGCCCGGACGAGCGGCGATCACCGCCTCCACGGGATGTTGCACGGCAGCCTCCGGTCCGCGCTCGACGCCTGCAGCATGGTCGTCATCCCCTACGACGGCCATGGTCTGGTGCTCGGGGTCGAGTCGACGGCAGCCCTGTGGTACGCGCTCGAGCATCCACGCGTGCCCTGTCTCGTCGCGCACGACCACGTGGACGCGACCCGACTCGCGGACTTCGAGCGTTTCGGGCTGGAGCTCGTGAAGGCGGACGGTTCCCACCGCTGGGATGTGAGCGCCGTGAGCGATGCGGTCGATCGGGCATGTGCGGCCTACGAGTGCCTCCATCCCCCCGCCGGGCCGCCGTCCAGCGCGGCAACCTAGAATCAGGCGCTCATGGCCGCGCCGCATCAGCCCGTCGACCCGCAGCAGTCGTTCCCCGCCCTCGAGCAGGCGGTGCTCGAGC
>CAZGJV010000030.1:0-37503 GCA_964525715.1 uncultured Conexibacter sp.
CGGCGGCTTCGGCACGCTCGACGAGCTGTTCGAGGCGCTCACGCTGATCCAGACGCGCAAGATCCGCGGCTTCCCGCTCGTGCTCGTCGGCAGCTCCTACTGGACGCCGCTGGTCGGCTGGCTGCGCGAGCAGGTGCTGGGCGAGGGCAAGATCTCCGCCGCCGACATCGACCTGATGGCGGTCGTGGACGAGGCCGACGAGGTCGTGCGGATCGTCACCGAAGCGACCGAGCGCCGCAGCGCCCGGCGTCCCGGCTGAGGCGCGTCAGCGCCGCGCCTCGATCGCCGTCACGCCGCCGAGCAGGCCCTGCAGCCACCCGCCGGGCGTCGGCAGGTCGAGCAGGTGGTCGATGCTCTCGACCTGCAGGCCGAGCGCGCGCAGCCGCTCGGTGAGCGCCTGCGACGGGATCAGCGCGCGATGGCGCGGAGGCCCCGGGGCGACGATCCGCTCGCCGATCGCGCGCGCCTGCACGCGCGTGCTGCGCGGCTGCGCGATCGCCAGCAGGCCGCCGGGCTTCAGCAGCGCGGCGGCGTGGTCGAGCGCCAGGCCGGGAGCGCGCAGGCGGCCGAGCGACTGCCAGAAGACGATCGCCGAGTAGCGCCCGCCCAGTTCGGTGATGTCGGCCGCCCGAATGCCGGCGCGCGGCTCGCCGCCCGTCTGCCCGGGGGCGATGCCGGTCGTGAGGCGTCCGGTCGCGCGCAGGGCGTCGAGCAGCATCCCGTCGCCGCTGCCGACGTCGAGCACGGGGCCAGGCGGAGCGATCCGCGCGATCCGCGTCGCGAGGCGCAGGCGCGCGCGGCGGCGCGCCGCCTCGCCGAGCGTGCAGATGCGCTGCGAGGCGCGCAGCGGGGCGGCCGGCAGCAGCGGCGCTCGCAGCGGCTCGCGCTCGGCCGGCCAGTCGAGTGCGTTGGTCGTGCCGCACTGCTCGCAGCGCAGCTGCGCGAAGGCGCGCAGCGGGCGAGCGACGAGCGGCTGCTCGCACCACGCGCACGTCGGGAGCGTGCGTGTCGCGTCCGGGGGCCCCGCGATCACAGTGACTGACGGTACCCGTCAGATATGGGCGCGCGCGCCGCTTCCCGTTGCCTACGCGGCGACCGACTCGAAGCGCACGACGCCGTCGTCGTCGTGCTCGCGGACCTTGCCGTCCGCCTCCAGCAGGTCGAGGTGCCCGAGCACCTCGGAGAGCGTCAGGAAGGCCTGCGTGACGGCGACGTTGCCCCACATGCGCTGCGCCAGCTCGTGCGCGGTCAGCGGCCCCTCGGCGAGCAGGCCGTGGATCTTGCGTGCACGCCGCTCGGTCAGCGCGAAGCGCTCGTCGATCAGCGCGCGATGGTCGGTCACCGGCTCGCCGTGTCCGGACAGCACGATCCGCGCCGGCAGCGAGCGTGTCTGCGTCAGCGAGGCGATGTAGGTGCGCAGCGCCTGCGGGCGCTCGCCGCCGGCAGCGTCGCCGTCCTGCGCGTCGAGCGGACGCGCGATCAGCGGGTTCGAGGAGATGTGCTTGATCAGATGGTCGCCGCCGAGCAGGATCCCGCTGCGCTCGTCCCAGAAGACCGTGTCGGACGGGCTGTGGCCGGGCCGGTGCTGGACCGCGAACGTGCGGTCGCGCAGCGTCAGCTGCGTCCCGTCGGCGAGCGGGCGCGTCACCGTCGCGCCGCTGCCCCAGCCGCGGAAGGCGGAGACGACGGAGCGCAGCGCCTGCGTCGTCTCGGCGGGGATGCCGTGGCGCAGCATCAGCGCGACCGCGAACTCGTCGTCCAGCTCGGCGGCGCGGCGGTAGTCGCCGAGGTATCCGGACAGCCGGTCGAGCGCCGCCACCTCGGCGCCGGAGCGGCGCACGAGCACCTCCAGCAGGCCGATGTGGTCGATGTGCTGGTGCGTGACGACGATCAGGCCGAGGTCCTCGACGCGGTGGCCGCGGGCCGCGAGCGCCTGCTCGAGCTCGTCGAGCGCCTTGCCGGAGTTCGGGCCGCAGTCGACGAGCGTCAGCGGGTCGTCCTCGATCAGGTAGCAGTTGACGCGCCCGACGAGGAACGGCGTCGGGATCGGCATGCAGTGGATCCCCGCAGATGCCGCCTCGGCGAGCACCGCCTGCGGATCGAGCGCGGCGGACACGCCGTCAGCCGCGGATCAGCGCGAGCACCTCGTCGCGCCGCCGCTCCATGTCCGCATGCGAGACGAGCGACTCGAGGCACAGGCGCAGCAGCGGCTCGGTGTTGGAGGGGCGCACGTTGAAGTGCCAGTCGTCGTAGTCGACGGAGACGCCGTCGAGGTGGTCGATCTTCGCGTCGCCGTAGCGCGCCTCGATCTCGGCCATCTTGGCCTGCTGGTCGGCGACCTCGGAGTTGATCTCGCCGGAGATGAAGTATCTGGCGCGCAGCGCGGCGAGCAGCTCGCTCAGCTTCGCGCCCTTCTTCGACAGCAGCTCGAGGATCAGCAGCGCCGGCAGCGTGCCGGAGTCCGCGTTGTAGAACTGGTGGAAGTAGTAGTGGCCGGAGACCTCGCCGCCGAACGACGCGCCGGTCGCGCGCATGCGGGTCTTGAAGAAGGCGTGGCCGACGCGGTTCACGAGCGCGCTGCCGCCGGCGGCCTCGACCGTGTCGCGCACGGCGCGCGAGGCGCGCACGTCGTAGAGGATCGTCGCGCCGGGCTCCTTCGCCAGCAGCGCCTCGGCGAGCAGCGCGGTGAGGAAGTCGCCGTCGACGAACGCGCCGGTGTCGTCGATGAAGAAGCAGCGGTCGGCGTCGCCGTCCCACGCGATCCCGAGGTCGGCGCCCTCCTCGACGACCTTGCGCATGATGTACTCGCGGTTCTCGGGCAGCAGCGGGTTCGGCTCGTGGTCGGGGAAGTTGCCGTCGGGCGTCCAGTAGGCGGTCACGAGGTCGAGACCCAGCTGGGTCAGCAGCGGGCCGACCATCGGCCCGGCCATCCCGTTGCCGCCGTCGACGACGACCTTCAGCGGTCTGATCGCAGCGGTGTCGACGAGCGAGAGCGCCGTCGCGTGGAAGGCGTCGTACAGATCGACGTGCTCGACCGACCCCGATCCGGCCGCGGGCGAGGCGGGGATGCCCTCTTCGATCAGCCGGCGGATGTCCTGGATGCCCTCGTCGCCCGACAGCGCCAGCGCGCCCTCGCGCACGAGCTTGGCGCCCGTGTACGCCTTCGGGTTGTGCGAGGCGGTGCACATCAGCCCGCCGTCCAGCTCGCGCGAGCCGACGAGCCAGTAGAGCATCTCGGTGCCGACCATCCCGGCGTCGAGCACGGCGACGCCCTCGGCGACGAGCCCGTTGGTATATCGGGCTGACAGCTCCGGCGCGGTCAGGCGCATGTCGCGTCCCACGCCGACGCGCAGCTCGCCGACCGGCTGGCCCGACAGCTGGGCGAGCACGTGCGCGAACGCGCGCCCGATCAGCTCGGCGACGTCGCCGTCGATGTCCTGCCCCGCGATGCCGCGGATGTCGTACGCCTTGAAGATGCCGGGGGGGACCTGGGACATTCGACGGCGGATCCTACGTAACATCGCGGCCGATGAGTCCCGCCGAGACGAGCGTCGTGATCCTCTGCGGCGGACGCGGCACGCGGCTGCAGGAGCGCACGCGCTCGATTCCCAAGCCGCTGGTGGAGATCGGCGGGCGCCCGATCCTCTGGCACGTGATCCAGATCTACCTCGCGCAGGGGTTCCGCCACTTCGTGCTCTGCACCGGGTACAAGGGCGAGCTGGTGCAGCGCTTCGCGCAGGCCGAGCCCTGGCCCGCCGGAGTCGACGTCGAGTGCCTCGACACCGGGCTCGACACGCCCACGGGCGGCCGCGCGCTCGCCGCCGCCCGCCACCTCGGCGACGCACCGTTCTGCCTGACCTACGCCGACGGCGTCGCCGACATCGACCTGCACGCGCTGCTGGCCGCGCATCGCGCGCACGGGGACCTCGCGACCGTCACGGTCGTGCGCCCGGACCTGCCGTTCGGCGTGGCCGACATCGCGGCCGACGGCCGCGTCGCCGGCTTCCGCGAGAAGCCGCGCGCGCAGCAGTGGGTCAACGGCGGCTTCTTCGTCTTCGAGGCGGGCGTGTGCGACCACCTCGCCGAGGACAGCATCCTCGAGCGCGAACCGCTCGAGCGCCTCGCCGCCGCCGGGCAGCTGCACGCGTTCCGCCACGACGGCTTCTGGGACTGCATGGACACGTACAAGGACGCCGTCCTGCTGAACGACCTGTGGGAACAGGGGCTCGCGCCGTGGAAGGCGCGCACTCCCGCATGAGCCGCTGCGTCTTCGTGACCGGCGCCTACGGGCTGCTCGGCTCCTGGCTCGTGCGCGCGCTGCTCGCGCGCGGCGACCGCGTCGTCGCGCTCCAGCGCGACCGCGCCCCGCGCTCGCTGCTCCTGCTCGACGGCGTGCAGGACGCGCTCGACGTCGTCCACGGCGACCTCAACGAGCCCGGCCTCGTCGCGCGCGCGCTCGGCGAGTACGAGGTCGACACGGTCTTCCACCTCGCGGCGCAGACGATCGTCGGGACCGCGAACCGCTCGCCGCTCGCGACGTTCGAGAGCAACGTCCGCGGCACCTGGACGCTGCTGGAGGCGTGCCGGCTGCACGGCGCCGAGCGCGTCGTGGTGGCGGCGTCCGACAAGGCCTACGGCGCGAGCGCGACGCTGCCCTACCGCGAGCAGATGCCGCTCGACCCGCGCTTCCCGTACGACGTCAGCAAGGCGGCGACCGACATGATCGCGCGCTCCTACTGGCACACGTTCGGGCTGCCGGTGGCGGTGACGCGCTTCGCGAACCTCTACGGCGGCGGCGACCTCAACCGCTCGCGCCTGATCCCCGAGGCGATCGGCGCCGCGCTCGCCGGCCGCGCGCCGGTGATCCGATCCGACGGCTCGCCCGAGCGCGACTTCCTCTACGTCGAGGACGCGGTCGAGGCGTATCTGCGGCTGGACGAGGCACTCCACGGCGACGGTGCGAGGGGCGAGGCCTTCAACGCCGGCGGCGGCGAGCCGCACGCGGTCCGCGACGTCGTCGCGCGCATCTGCGCCATCGCCGGCACCGACGTCGCGCCGGACGTGCGCGGCAGCGGCACCCCCGACGGCGAGATCGACCGCCAGTACGTCGACGCGACGAAGCTGCGCGCGCTCACCGGCTGGGCGCCGCGCGTCGGCCTCGACGAGGGCCTGCGGCGCACGATCGACTGGTACCGCGCGCACCCGTCCGCGCTGGCCTGACGACTATCCTTTCGCCGCATGGCCGGACATTCGAAGTGGGCGGGGATCAAGCACAAGAAGGCGATCGTCGACGCCAGACGCGGCGCGGCCTTCACGAAGCTCGCGCGCGCGATCACGGTCGCGGCGAAGGAGGGCGGCGGCGATCCCGAGACGAACGCCTCGCTCGGGAACGCGGTCCAGAAGGCCAAGGACGCCTCGATGCCGAAGGACAACATCGAGCGCGCGATCGCCAAGGGCACCGGCGAAGGCGCCGACGCCGACGCGATCGAGACGGTCCTCTACGAGGGCTACGGCCCCGGCGGCGTCGCGCTGCTGATCGAGGCGCTGACCGACAACCGCAACCGCACCGGCGCCGACGTGCGCCACCTGCTCTCCAAGCACGGCGGCAGCCTCGGCGAGCCGGGATCCGTCGCCTACCTGTTCGACAAGCTGGGCGTCGTGACGGTCGACGCCGAACGCTGGAGCGAGGACGACCTGATCGTCGCGATCGACGCGGGCGCGGAGGACATCGCGGTCGACGAGGACGTCTTTGAGGTGCTCGCCCAGCCGGCCGACCTGGCGGCCGTGCGTGCCGCGATCGAGCAGGCGGGCATCGAGATCGGCACGGCCGAGGTCACCCAGCGGCCGAAGACGCGCGTGACGCTCGACGAGCAGCACGCCGGCAGCCTGCTGCGGCTGATCGACGCGCTCGAGGACAACGACGACGTCAACGAGGTCCACGCGAACTTCGACGTCGACGCCGAGATCCTCGAGAAGCTCGCCGGTTAATTCGCGGCGCACGGAGTTGGCACGCGCTCATATGTTGGCGTGTCGTTAGGACCCGCCGAACGTGCGAGGCTCCCGCAGGACCGACCTGTCCACTGGAGAATCCTTGCCGCAAATGCTCTCGATCCTGATGCCCGTCTACAACGAGCTCGAGCGCGTCGAGCAGGCGATCGACGCTGTGCTCGCGACCGAGCTCCCGATCCCCATCGAGCTGATCATCGTCGACGACGGCTCGACCGACGGGACGCGCGAGCTGCTGCGCGCCCGTCCCGCGGACCCGCGCGTGCGCATGTTCGAGCACGAGCGCAACGCCGGCAAGGGCGCCGCCGTGCGGACGGCGCTGACGCACGCGACCGGCGAGCTGGCCGCGATCTTCGACGCCGACCTCGAGTACGACCCGGGCGACTTCGCCGCGCTGCTGCCGCCGCTGTTGGAGGGCGAGGCGAACGTCGTCTTCGGCGTGCGCGCGTTCGACGGGGCGACGAGCCACTCGTTCCTCTACGTGATGGGGAACAAGGGCGTCACGCTGGCCGCCAACGTGCTCTTCAACGTCTACCTGCACGACATCATGACCTGTCACAAGGTCATCCGGACCAAGCTCTTCCAGGGCCTGTCGCTGCGCGCCACCGGCTTCGAGATCGAGCCCGAGATCACCGCGCGGCTGATCGAGCGCGGGGAGCGGATCTACGAGGTGCCGGTCCGCTACCGCGCGCGCTCGACCGCGGAGGGCAAGAAGCTGCGCGCGAGCGACGGGCTGCGTGTCATCGCCACGCTGCTGCGGTGCCGCCTGTCGCGGGCATGAGCGTGTCCGCACCGACGGCCTCCCGGCACGCCGCGGCGGCCGCCGGCGCGGTGATCGGCGGCTGCCTGGCGCTCGCCGCGCTGTCGCTGCTCGCACCCTCGATCCCCAGCTACGACCCGTTCGCGTGGCTCGTCTGGGGGCGCGAGCTGGTCCACCCGAGCCTGACGTTCGGCTTCGAAGGCGGGCCGTCGTGGAAGCCGCTGCCGGTGCTCTTCACCGCGCCGTTCTCGCTCGTCGCCGACGGCGCCGCGCCGAGCCTGTGGCTGCTCGTCGCGCGCACCGGAGCGCTGCTCGCGCTCGCCGGCGCGTACGCGCTCGGTGCGCGCCTCGCGGGCGTCTGGGCTGGGATCGTCGCGGCCGTCGCGGTCCTGCTGACCGACCAGTTCACCTCGCTGGCGTGGCGCGGCGCCTCCGAGCCGCTGCTGCTCGCCTGCGTGCTGTGGGCGATCGAGCGCCACCTCGCCGGCCGCCGCGGCACGGCGTTCGCGCTCGCCGTCGCGGCCGCGCTCGTGCGGCCCGAGGCGTGGCCGTTCCTCGGGCTCTACGCGCTCTGGCGCTGGCGCCGGACGGAGCGGACCGAGCGGCTGTTGATGGTCGGTGGGCTGCTGCTCGTGCCGCTGTTGTGGTTCGGCCCGCCGGGGCTCACCGGAGATCCGTTCTCAGCCAGCTCGCACGCGGCCAACTACAACGGGCAGACCGGCTCGGACCCCGCCTTCACCGCACTGAAGCGCGGCCTCGCGCTCGCGCTCGCGCCGATCTGGCTCGCCGCGGCGGCGGCCGTCGCGCTGCGCCCGGGCGACCGCGTCGTGCGCGGGCTGGCGATCGGCGCGCTCGCGTGGCTGCTGCTCGTCGTCGCGATGACGGTCGCCGGCTATCCCGGCCTCGCCCGCTTCATGCTGCCCGCCGCCGCGATCGCCTGCGTGCTGGCCGGCGTCGCCGCCGTCGAGCTGGTTCGGCGCGCGGCGAGCGCTCGCGGCCAGGCGATCGGCGCAGTCGTCGCGGCCGCGCTGCTGGCGGTGGGCGTCGCGTTCGCCGTCGGTCCCGCGCGTACGGCGGTGGACAACACGCGCACGGCGATCGACGCCGCGCACCTCCAGGACCAGCTGACGCAGGCGATCGCGGCCGCCGGCGGTCGCGCGCGCGTGCTCGCGTGCGGGACGGTGTCGGTCAACCACACGGCGCAGACCGCGTTCGCCTGGAAGCTGCGCGTGACGCTCGACCGCGTCGTGGTCCAGGTCAGAAGAGCGGGGATCGTCTTCCGCGGACCGCGCAGCCTCGCGCTCGGCGACACGCCGCAGATCGGACTCGTTCCACCGTGGCACAAGGTCTACCTCGCGAGAGCCGGCGTCTGGCGCGTGAAGGAGGTCCTGCCGGACCACGCGCCCGTGCCGCCCGGCTGCGGCCCGCGGGCCTGAAGCGCCTGAGTCGCGTGCGCGCGGGAGGCGTCCGGCCGTCCGCGCAGAATCACGAACGTATGATCGTCCTCGGCATCGACCCGGGCACCGCCAGCACGGGCTACGGCGTGGTCGCCCAGCGCAGCGGGCGGCTGCTGGCACTCGACGGCGGCGTGATCGAGACGGCCGCGGGCCTGCCGCTCGAGCGGCGCCTCGCGACGATCCACGCGCGCGTGCGGGAGCTGCTCGACGAGCACGCGCCGTCCGCCGTCGCGATCGAGGACCTCTACTTCGGCGCGAACGCACGCTCGGCGCTCGCGGTCGGCCAGGCGCGCGGCGTCGTGCTGCTGGCGGCCGGCCAGCGCGGCCTGCCGTGCGGCTCCTACACGCCGCAGCAGGTCAAGAGCGCGGTCTGCGGCTCCGGGCGCGCCGAGAAGCTCCAGGTCCAGCAGATGGTCCAACGGCTGCTCGCGCTGCCCGAGCTGCCGCGGCCCGACCACGCCGCCGACGCGCTCGCGGTCGCGATCTGCCATCTCAACCGCGCGCCGCTCGCGGCTGCCGCGGGTGTGACGTCGGCGATAGGCGGGCGAAACCCATGATCGCCCTCGTGCGCGGCGAGGTCGCCGGCCGCCGCCCCTCGCCGCCGGCCGGCGGGGAGGTCGTCGTCGACGTCTCCGGCGTCGGCTACCGACTGGCGGTGTCCTCGGAGACGCTCAAGCACGTCCCCGCAGCCGGCAAGCCGGTCACATTGCACAGCCACCTGATCGTGCGCGACGACGCGCTGCAGCTCTACGGCTTCGCGACCGAGGAGGAGCGCGACCTCTTCCTGATGCTGCTCGGCGTGCAGTCGGTCGGGCCGAAGGTGGCTCTCGCGGTCCTCTCAGGCGGCTCGCCGCGCGAGCTGATCGGCGCGCTCGCCGCCGGCGACGCAGCGCGCTTCCAAGCGGTGCCGGGGATCGGCAAGCGCACGGCCGAGCGGATCATCGTCGAGCTGCGCGAGAAGGCCGGCGTGACGCTGCCCGACGGCGAGATCGTCGTCAGCCGCGGCGGCTCCGACGACCCGCGCACGCTCGCGCGCGAGGCCCTGCTCGGCCTCGGTTACAGCCCGCCGGAGGCCGACAAGCTGCTCGACGGCGCCGCCGGCGAGACGCCCGAGGACCTGATCGCGCACGCGCTCAAGGCCGCCCGCTCGTGACCATGGTCCCGCGCATCCAGACCCCCGACATCCTGCCCGCCGAGGAGGAGCTGGACCGCTCGCTTCGCCCGCGCCGCCTCGAAGACTTCGTCGGCCAGGCATCGGTGCGCGAGCAGCTCGCCGTCTCGATCGAGGCAGCCGCCGCGCGCGGGGACGCGCTCGACCACGTGCTGCTGGCCGGGCCGCCAGGGCTCGGCAAGACGTCGCTCGCGCAGATCGTCGCCGCCGAGCTCGGAGTGCCGTTCGTGCAGACGGCCGGCCCGGCGCTGGAGCGCAAGGGCGACGTGGCCGCCTTCCTGACGGCGCTCGAGCCGCGCGCCGTCTTCTTCGTCGACGAGATCCACCGCCTCCCGCGCGCGCTGGAGGAGACGTTCTACCCGGCGATGGAGGACGGCCAGCTGCCGATCACCGTCGGCCAGGGTGCGGGCGCGCGCGTCGTGACGCTCGACCTGCCGCCCTTCACGCTCGTCGGCGCGACCACGCGCGCGGGCCTGCTGACGACGCCGCTGCGCGACCGCTTCGGCATCCAGCATCGGCTCGAGCACTACGGGCCCGAGCATCTCGCGCAGATCGTGCGCCGCTCCGCTGCGCTGCTCGGCATCTCCGTCGAGGAGGAGGGCGCGCACGCGATCGCGGCGCGCAGCCGCGGCACGCCGCGCGTCGCCAACCGGCTGCTCAAGCGCGTGCGCGACTACGCCGAGGTGCGCGGCGACGGCACCGTCACGGCCGCCGTCGCCGGGCACGCGCTCGACCTGCTCGAAGTCGATGCGGAGGGCCTGGACCGGCTCGACCGCGAGCTGCTGCGCGTCGTCTGCGAGCTGTTCGGCGGCGGTCCCGTCGGGCTCTCGACGCTCGCCGTCGCGGTCGGCGAGGAGCAGGACACGGTCGAGGACGTCTACGAGCCGTACCTGCTGCAGCGCGGCTTCCTCGAGCGCACGCCCCGCGGCCGTGCCGCGACGCGCCGTGCGTGGCTGCACCTCGGGCTCGAGCCGCCCGCCGAGAGCGCCTCGCTGTTCGGCTGACGGCCGGCGCGTCGATCCGCGAGAAGGCGAGAATCGCGCCTCTCCGGCCGGTCGCGGTTCCTTAGGCGCCGTTGATGCCGAGACTCGTATGCTGTGGCGGGATGGCCCACCTCTTCATCTGCCCCAACTGCGGGGCACGCACGACGGCGACCGACCGCACCGCCGGCTTCCGGCGCGAGCCGAAGGGCTGCACGAGATGCGGCTTCGGCTTCCTGTTCGAGCTGCTCGACGACTACTACCCGGCGCCGGACGCCGCCTTCTTCGTCTGCGACCGCGAGGGCCGCGTGATCGGCTGCGGGCGCGGCTCGTTCGAGCTGACCGGCCTCGACGACGAGCGCGTGATCGGCCGCTCCGTGCGCGAGGTGCTCGGGCTCGACTTCGGCGAGGACGGCCAGGACGTCGTCGGCACCGTGCTGGAGTGGGGCGTGCGCGCGCTAAACAAGCCCGTGACCGTCAACGCCGAGGGCGACCTCCCGGCCCAAGCTGTTGCCGACTTGTTTCCGGCCTACGACGACGATGGCGGTTTGCTGCTCGTGCTCACACCGGCCAAGTAGGATCGGCTCGCCATGACCGATCGTCGCCGCAACGGCTTCATCCTGCTCCTCGTCGCCGGCCTGCTGGCCGCGTCGCTGATCGTGATCGCGGTCAAGCCGACGCGTCTCGGCCTCGACCTCAAGGGCGGCGTCGAGCTCGTCTACCAGGGGGAGCCGACGCAGCAGGTGCCGAAGGTCACGCCGGAAGCACTCGACCGCGCGCTCGACATCATCCGCGCGCGCGTCGACCAACTCGGCGTCGGCGAGCCGGAGATCCAGCGCTCGGGCAACGACCAGATCTCCGTCGGCCTGCCCGACGTCCAGAACATCAGACGCGCGCAGGACCAGGTCGGCACCCCGGCGCAGCTGTACTTCTACGACTGGGAGGCGAACGTCCTCACGCCGGACGGCAGAACGGTCGCCCCGCTGCTGCCGGCGCAGAACCCGGACGCCCAACGGCTCAGCCAGGCGGCCGGCGACCCGGCCCAGGGTCAGCCGCTCTACGACGCCGTCCTGCTCGCGTCGAGACAGAGACCGGTCGCGAACGACAGAACCGGCTCACGGCTCGGCCCCGCCTACTACCTGTTCGACAGAGACCACCGCTATCTCGCCGGCCCGGAGCGGCTGTACAGCGACCTGCTGTCGGCGATCGGCAGATCGAGACTTCCCGGCGGCAGCACCGTGCTGGCCGTGCCGCAGGGCTACGTCGTGCTGCAGGCGGTCGCGGCGACGGCGAACGCGAGAGTCCCGATCGGCGATCCGACCGCGCGCTTCTACGTGCTGCGCGACAACGTCGCGCTGTCCGGCAAGGACATCAAGGACCCGCAGCAGAACTTCAACGAAACGCAGCAGCCCGACGTCCAGTTCAACTTCACGGGCGCCGGCAAGACGGCGTTCCACAACGTCACGCGCACGATCTCGCAGCGCGGCACGGACCTGCGCCTTCCCGGCGTCAACCCGCAGGCGGTGCTTCAGCACTTTGCCGTGGCGCTCGACGGCAGACTGATCTCCGTCGCCTCGATCGACCCGCAGCAGCTGCCCGATGGGATCGACGGCCAGAACGGTGCCGTGATCGAGGGCGGCTTCACGATCCAGAGTGCCCAGGACCTCGCGAACCTGCTGCAGCTCGGCGCGCTGCCGATCGGCCTGAAGCTGATCTCGCAGTCGCAGGTGTCCGCGACGCTCGGCAAGCAGGCGCTGAACCAGGGCCTCGTCGCCGGCGCCGTTGGCCTGCTGATCGTCGCGCTCTTCCTGATCCTCTACTACCGCATGCTCGGCGTGATCGCGACGGCTGCGCTCGGCATCTACGCGATCTACCTCTTCGCGCTGATCAAGATCGTGCCGATCACGCTGACGCTCCCAGGCATCGCCGGCCTGATCCTGACGATCGGCGTCGCCGCCGACGCGAACATCGTCATCTTCGAGCGCGTCAAAGAGGAGCTGCGCGCGGGCAAATCCGTGCCCGCCGCGATCAGCACCGGCTACAGAAAGGGCCTGACGGCGATCATCGACGCGAACGTCGTGACGGTCATGACGGCGTTCATCCTCTTCATGCTCGCGACCGCTGGCGTCAAGGGCTTCGCCTTCATGCTCGGCGTCGGCACGCTCGTGTCGCTCTTCACGGCCGTGATGGCGACGCAGGCGATACTCGCGACGCTCGGCCGCAGCCGCGTGTTCTCGAACCCGGCCGCGGTCGGCGCGCACCTCGCCGGCAAGCGCTGGCGCTTCGACTTCATGGGCAACTCGAAGTGGTTCTTCTCGATGTCCGGGATGATCCTGCTGATCGGCGCGTTGTCGATCGGCGGCAAGGGCCTCAACTTCGGCATCGACTTCACGTCCGGCACGCGCATCACGACCGCGCTGTCGCAGCCCGGCAACGAGAACGCCGTCCGCGCGGTGCTGCAGGCCAACGGCATCACCGACGCGAGCATCCAGAAGGTCCAGAACAAGGCGCTGGGCAGCAACGTCGTGCAGATCTCCACCAAGGAGCTGCAGCCGACGAAGGTCCAGGACATCCGCGCCAGACTCAGCCAGCGCTTCGGCGGGACGTCGAGCTTCTCCAGCGAGTCCGTCGGCCCGACGTTCGGGCAGACGGTCGCCAACAGCGCGGTGATCGCGATCATCGCCTCGCTGCTCGTGATCTCGGCCTACATCGCGTTGCGCTTCCAGTGGAAGTTCGCGATCCCTGTGCTGATCGCGCTGATGCACGACCTCCTGATCACCAGCGGGATCTACTCGCTGACGGGGCGGGAGGTGACGTCGTCGACCGTAGCGGCCCTGTTGACCATCCTGGGCTTCTCGCTCTACGACACGGTCATCGTGTTCGACCGCATCCGCGAGAACATGCCGCGCATGCCGCGCGCCGCGTTCTCGCAGATCGCGAACCGCTCGATGTCCGAGGTGCTCACGCGCTCGCTGGCGACGTCCTTCTCGACGGCGCTGCCGGTCCTCGCGCTGCTGCTGTTCGGCGGCCAGACGCTGCAGGACTTCGCCTTCGCGCTGCTCGTCGGCGTGATCTCCGGCGCGTACTCGTCGATCTTCATCGCCACGCCGGTGCTGACCGCGTGGAAGGAGCGCGAGCCGGTCTACGAGGCGCGCCGCGAGCGGATCGAGGCCGAGAACAACGGCGTCGTGCCGGCGTATGCGCTGGCGACGGTCGGCGGCGAGCCGGTCGAGGTCGAGCCGGAGGCCAAGCCCTCGCAGCCGCGGCGGCGCCTCACGACGCCCGAGGAGCCCGGCGAGCTGTCGAAGGAAGAGTTCGAAGCGCTGCGGCGCGACCTCGACGTCGACGACGACGCGGCTGTCGCCCCGCCGCCGCGGCGCGGCCGCGCGGCCGCCGTCGTGCCGCCGCCGTCCTCCGCGACACCCACGCCGCGGCCGCCGTCGACGCCGGCCGAGACCGACGCGAACGGTCGCGCACCCGACGAACCGGAGAACGAGGGCATGCTCAAGGACACGCGCAAGCCACGTCCCACCAGACGCAACAGACGCCACGGGCGGTCGCGCTGATGGTGGACCACTGATGGGCATGCTCGCGTGGGTCATGATGGGCCTCGCCATCTGGCACTTCACGATCTTCCTGCCGGACCGCTTCTGGGGCGGGATCGTCGGTGCCTTCATAGGAGCGCTGATCGGGGCCGTCGTCTTCGGTTTCGTCGTCAACGGCTTCTCCGTCCCGGGGACGCACGAGACGCATCTGGTGACGGCGCTCGAGGGCATACCCGGCGCGCTGCTAGGCCTCGCGGTCGTCTACGCCGAGGGCATCCGCCGAGAGCGCTTCGAGCCGGCGCTCTGAACCTCGCCGGTTCCGTCCCGATCGCCCCCTAGCCTGGGGCGGTGTCCACGCTCGCGCTTCCGGAAGCACCCGCCGCAGTACCGGCGGTCGCTCCGGCGCTCGGTCCGCGGCTCGCGCTTGCGCCGTGCGACCCGCTCGCCGTCGAGCGGCTGCGTGAGGCGCTCGGCGTCTCCCGCACGTTCGCGCAGGTGCTCGTGCGCCGCGGCCTCGCAGACGCGGCCGCCGCGCGCGCGTTCATGACGGCGGACGAGGTCCACGACCCGCGCGCGTTCGCGGGCATCGACGCAGCCGTCGCGTCGATCCGCGGCCACCTCGCGGCCGGCTCGCGCATCACCGTCCACGGCGACTACGACGTCGACGGCGTGAGCGCGACCGCCCTGCTGCTGCGCGCCCTGCGGCGCCTCGGCGGCGAGGGGGCCGACGTCGAGTCGTTCCTGCCGAGCCGGGTCGACGACGGCTACGGCCTGTCGGCCGCGACGGTCGAGCGGCTCGCAGCGCGCGGCACGAGACTGCTCGTCACGGTCGACTGCGCGATCACCGCCGTCGAGGAAGTCGCGCTCGCGCGGCGGCTGGGCGTCGACGTCGTCGTGACCGACCACCACCAGCCGCGTGCCGACGGGACGCTGCCGGACGCGCCGATCGTGCACCCGTCGCTCGGCGGCTATCCGTGCCCCGACCTGTGCGCGGCCGGTGTCGCCTACAAGCTGGCGCAGGCGCTCGCGCTCGCCGCCGGCGCCGATCCGGCCGCCGCCGACGAGGACCTCGACCTGGTCGCGCTCGCGACGATCGCCGACCTCGTCCCGCTGCGCGGCGAGAACCGCCGGCTCGTGCGCTCCGGCCTCCGCGCGCTCGCCTCCACCGACAAGCCGGGCCTGCGCGCACTGATGCGCGTCGCGCGCGTGGACCCGAGCGGGCTCGACGCGCGCAGCGTCGGGTTCCGCCTCGCGCCGCGCATCAACGCGGCCGGCCGCCTGCACCGCGCCGACGCGGGCGTCGAGCTGCTGCTGACGCGCGACGAGGCGCGCGCCGCGGCGATCGCGCAGGAGCTGGACGCCGCCAACGCAGAGCGCCGCTTCACTGAGC
Source organism: uncultured Conexibacter sp. (assembly GCA_964525715.1). Lineage (GTDB taxonomy): Bacteria > Actinomycetota > Thermoleophilia > Solirubrobacterales > Solirubrobacteraceae > Conexibacter. The sequence goes on from CAZGJV010000030.1 coordinate 15,310, forward strand.
AGCGGATCCTGTTCGAGGCCGAGGCGCAGGTGCGCGAGCTGGGTCCGCGCCCGGCCTACGTGCTCGCCGGCGAGGGCTGGCATCCCGGCGTGATCGGGATCGTCGCCTCGCGCATCGTCGAGCGCACCAACCGGCCGGCGCTCCTCATCGCCCTCGGGGCGGGGACCGATGGCACGGGCACCGGCTCGGGCCGCTCGATCCCCGCCTTCGACCTGCTCGGCGCGCTGCACGCGGCGGCGCCGCTGCTGCAGCGCTACGGCGGCCACCGCGCCGCCGCCGGCCTGACGATCGACGCCGCGCGCGTGGACGAGCTGCGCGAGGCGTTCGAGGCGCACGCCGCGTCCGTCCTGAGCGCGGAGGACCTCGTGCCGGTCGAGCGCGTCGACGCCGTCGTCGGCGGCGCCCAGCTCGGCCTCGCGCTCGCCGATGAGCTGGCGCAGCTCGAGCCGACCGGGATGGGCAACCCCGGCGTCAACCTGCTCGTCGCCGGCGCGCTGCTGACCGATGCACGGACGATGGGGGAGGAGGGCAAGCACGTGCGCTTCACGGTCGAGGCCGGTGGCGGCCGCTGCCGCGCGGTCGCGTTCGGCTGCGACGGCCGCCTGCCGGTCGATCCCGACACGCCCGCCGACGCCACCTTCCGGCTCGAGCGCAACAGCTGGAAGGGCGCCGTCGAGCCGCGCCTGCGCCTGCGCCACGCACAGCCCGTCGCGCCCGAGCCGGTCGAGCTGCTCGGCGAGCCGGGTCCCGGCGCCTGGCTCGCGACGGTCCTCGACCCGGAGACGCGGCTCCCGGCCGCGCGTGCCGCGGACGAGGCGCGAACGGTCGTCGACCGCCGCGGCGAAAGCGCACTTGCGGTGCTGCGCGAGCTGACGGCGGGCGACGACGCCGTCCTCGCGATCGTCACCGACGTCCCGCGTCGGATCGCCGGCCTGGCCCAGCGATCCGGCGGCTTCGCGCTGTGCTCGCACGCCGCGCTCGCGCGCGCCCCGGAGCTGGCCGACGGCTTCCAGCATCTCGTCGCGCTCGACCCGCCCGCGCACGCGGACGAGGCTGCGCTGCTGGGGGTTGGCGCGCCGGGCACGCTGACCCATCTCTGCTGGGGAGAGGCTGAGCTACGCTTTGCACAGCAGATCCATGAGTCGGAGCACGACCTTCGCGCTGCGCTCGTGCCGCTCTACCGGGCCCTGCGGGGCCACGGGAGCGCGGCCGGCGAGGAGCTCGAGGCGCTGCTTCGCGGGGACGCCATCCACGGTCGATCGGTCGCGCAGGCCGCCCGGCTGGTGGCGATCCTCACGGAGCTGGACCTCGTCAGCCTCGACCGGGACCTGCCGGCCCTCACGGTCCGGGACGCCGCGCGCACCGCGCTCGAGCGCTCCCCGACCTACCGGGCCGCCATGCAGCGATACGAGGATGGCCGCAGATGGCTGAAGGCAACGGACAAGGCAACGGGACAGCTCCAGACCCCCGCGTGACGCACGCGGAGGGCGGCGCCGTCGCGCTGCAGTCGCAGGCCGGTGCCGACGAGCATCGCCTGCCCGTCGACGGGATCGAACATCCCGTCGCGCCTGCGCCCGTCCGCCGCGCCGGGCTCACCGACACGGAGCGCGAGCTGCTCGGCGACCTGTTCGCGATCGTCGAGGAGCACGCTGCCGAGAGCACGCTGGAGATCGACCGCGACAAGGTCGAGAGAGCCTTCGTCTACGCCTGCGAGCACCACGCCGATCAGCGGCGCAAGTCGGGCGAGGAGTTCATCATCCACCCGGTCGGCGTGGCGAAGATCTGCGCCGGGATGCGGCTCGACACCGAGACGCTGTGCGCCGCGCTGCTGCACGACACGGTCGAGGACACGTCGGCCTCGCTCGAGGACGTGCAGGCGACGTTCGGGGAGGAGGTCGCCTCGCTGGTCGACGGTGTCACGAAGCTCACCGGCCTGACGTTCTCCTCGCGCGACGAGGCGCAGGCCGAGAACTACCGCAAGATGATGGTCGCGATGGCCTCGGACATCCGGGTCATCCTGATCAAGCTCGCCGACCGCCTGCACAACATGCGCACGATCGGCGCGATGTCGAAGCAGAAGCAGATCGAGAAGGCGAAGGAGACGCTCGACATCTACGCCCCGATCGCGCACCGGCTCGGCATCCACGCGATCAAGTGGGAGCTGGAGGACCTCGCGTTCGCGGCTCTGCACCCGCGCAAGTACGCGGAGATCAAGGGGCTCGTCAACCAGCAGCGGGCCGAGCGCGAGCGCTACGTCAACGAGGCGGGCGCGTTCGTCGCCAGAGAGCTCGACGCGCTCGGGATCGAGGCCGAGATCGCCGGCCGCGCCAAGCACTTCTACTCGATCTACTCGAAGATGACGAGAAAGGGCCGCGAGTTCAACGAGATCTACGACCTCACCGCGATGCGCGTGATCGTCGACTCGGTCAAGGACTGCTACGGGGCGGTGGGCGTCATCCACTCGCTCTGGAAGCCGCTGCCCGGCCGCTTCAAGGACTGGGTCGCGATGCCCAAGTTCAACATGTACCAGTCCCTTCACACGACGGTGATCGGGCCCGAGGGGCGGCCGCTGGAGATCCAGATCCGCACGCGCGAGATGCACGACATGGCCGAGTTCGGCATCGCCGCGCACTGGCTCTACAAGACCGACAGAGACCTCGACGACGACGGCAAGCTGCGCTGGCTCAGACGCCTCCTGGACTGGCAGCAGGAGCTGTCGGACCCCAAGGAGTTCATGGACACCTTGAAGGTCGACCTGTTCGAGGACGAGGTCTTCGTCTTCACGCCCAAGGGCGAGGTCAAGTCGCTCCAGACGGGCGCGACACCGCTCGACTTCGCCTATGAGGTGCACACCGACGTCGGCCACCGCTGCGTCGGCGCGAAGGTCAACGGCCGCATCGTGCCGCTCTCCTACGAGCTGAAGTCGGGCGACATCGTCGAGGTGCTGACGTCCAAGCGCGAGCGCGGCCCGTCGCGCGACTGGCTCGCGGTGGTCAAGACCACACGCGCGCGCAACAAGATCCGCCAGTTCTTCAAGAGCGAGACGCGCAAGGACACCGAGCACGCCGGCCGCGAGCTGCTGCAGGACCACCTCAAGAAGCAGGGCCTGCCGGCGCAGCGGATCGTCGGCTCGCCGCTGCTTGCCGACGTGATCCGCGAGATGGGCTTCCGCAAGGGCGACGAGTTCTACATCGCGCTCGGCGGCGCGAAGATCTCGCCGACCGTCGTCGTCAACAAGGTGATGCAGCGCCTCAAGCAGGGCGAGGCCGCGGAGGGCACGCCGACCGCGGCCGACGACCTGCTGCAGACGCGCCCGCAGCGCGAACGCCGGCCGACCTCTTCGACGAAGTTCGGCATCTCCGTCGACGGCGTCGGCGACGTGATGCTGCGCCTCGCCAAGTGCTGCCGGCCGGTGCCCGGCGACCCGATCGTCGGCTACGTCTCGCTGGGCCGCGGCATCACGATCCACCGCGAAGACTGCCCGAACGTCGGGGTTCTCAGAAAGGACCCCGACCGCTTCACGCCGGTCTCGTGGGACGGCGAGTCCTCGACCGCCTTCAAGGTCGAGCTGCACATCGACGGCTGGGATCGCCATCGTCTGCTCGAGGACCTCTCGCGGACCTTCTCGGAGGCGGGCATCAACATCGTCGAGGCGCGCTGCACGTCAACCCCGCCGATGATCAAGAACCGCTTCGTCGTCGAGGTCGCCGACACGAAGACGCTCGACTCGACGATCAACCGACTGCGCAACATCGAGTCGGTCTTCGACGCCTACCGCGTCACGCCGGGCGCCGGCGCCTGACGGACCGCAAAGCGGTCCGCTCCGTTGGGCGCTCGGCTAGAGTGAGCGGGTGTCCGGGGGGACGTCGGGGGCGACGCACGAGTCTGCCGGCACGCGCAGCCGACGCGTGCGCGTGTCTCGTTGGAGCGCGGCCGCCTGGAGCGCGTTCGTCGTCACCGCACTGTTCGTCGCGCTGAGCTGCTGGTGGGTGCTGAGCGACCGCGCCGTGCCGTTCGGCAGCTGGGCGGCGAACCTGTACGCCTCGACGCTCTACCTCGACTTCTTCCGCCACGGCGAGCCGCTCAGGGCGATCACCTACTCGACGTACTACCCGCCGGGGATGCGCCTCGTCGGCGCCGCCGTCATGGGGCTCGGCGGCGAGAACGCCAAGCGGCCGGTGCTCGTCGAGAACGCGATCTTCGTCCCGCTGCTCGCGCTCGCCTGCTATCGCATCGCCCGCATGGTCGCCGGCCCGCTGGCCGGCCTGCTCGCCGTCGTCTTCGCGCTCGGGACGCCGCTGATCGCGGAGCAGTTCCACGTCTTCATGCTCGACGCGCCGCAGGCCGCACTCGTCGCCGTCGCCGTCTGGCTGATCCTCGCGAGCGACCGCTTCGCGCGGGCCGACGTCGCCGCGCTCGCCGGCCTCGCCGCCGGAATCGGCGTGCTGACCAAGCAGCTCATGCCGCTCTACCTGCTCGGGCTGCTCCCGGCGGTGCTGCTGCGCGGCGCTGGCTGGCGCAACCTGCGGGGGATCGCCATCTTCGCCGGCGTCGCGTTCGTCGTCGGTGCGCCGTGGTACCTCGTCCACCTCGGCGAATGGCACAGATTCATACGCGCTGCCGGCACCGGCACCGCGAGCGAACCGGTCCCGCCGGCCGCCGCGCCGCCGCTCGTCTCGCTCGCCAACCTCGGCTGGTACGGCTGGGCGACGCTCAACGGCCTGTTGTTCGCGCCGCTGTTCGCGTTCGCCGCCGCCGGCGTCGGCACAGCGCTGGCGCGTGTGGCGCGCGAGCGGCTGGGCCCGCTCGAGGACCCGACGGTCGAGCTGCTGTGCGGCCTCGGCGGCGCCTGGCTCGCGATCACGCTCCTGCGCCACCACGACGTGCGCTACACGATGGGCGCGATCGTCTACGTCGCCGTGCTCGGCACCGCGTGGGTCGTGCGCCTGCGGCCGCGCTGGCGCCTCACCGCGTCGGCGGTGCTTGCCGCCGCCGTGATCGTCGCGCAGCTCGGCGCGACGTTCGGAGTCGGGCGCACGGCGGGCCAGCTCCCGCTCAGCAACGGCGCGATCCACGAAGGCGAGGGCGTGCCGCCGCGCGACCGCGTCGTGCTCTATTCGAGCCTCGACTACCTCGTCTCCAGGCCGCTGCGCAGCGGCGACGTGCTCGGCCTGCTGCGCGGCCTGCGCCGCGCGGGCGTCGATCGCATCGCGACCGAAGACCGCGGGGACGTCAACGACCACATGTACGAAACGGTCGGCCTGGTCGTCCTCGCGCGGATCGCCGGCCTGAGCTTCGAAGGTCTCGACCCGCCCGTTCAGGGCGCGGTGGTCGCGCACCTCATACGCGCCGGCGAAGTCGACGGCAGCGCGCCGTGCACGCGGCTGTACGACGGCACCGGCGTGTGGGTGCAGGTGAACGGGCGCGACGCGTGCCCGGCGTGACCGGGGCTCAGCCGGCGCGGCGCAGCGAGCTGGCGTCGACGACCTCGAAGTCGCTGCCGGTCAGGCGGTCCAGTGCGTGGAGCTGGTCGTTGCTCCAGCGCGGGTCGGGGGCGCCGCTCACGTACCAAGGGGAGCCGTTGTCGGCGAGCAGCAGGCCGTACTGCTGCATTGCGATGGCGACCACGCGTGCCTGTCGCGGGAGGCCCCTGAGGCTCACCGATCTCTTCAGCCGGACTCGCAGCCCCATCGGGGGCAGGGCCGGGGAGGAGGAGTCGCCGGCCTGATGCCGCGCTGGCCAGACGAACGCGGTCCGCGTGCGCGGTGCCGTGAAGCGCAGCGCGTGGAGGATCGCGCCCCGTGCGACCTCGTCGTAGCGGGCGAGCCCGGGGAGGATCGGGAGGCCGGCGGCGTCGGCGCTCGTCCAGGTCGCGGGCCGCAGGTGGTTGGAGCGCAGGCTCCACGTGGCTCCGCTGCCTGCGTGCCAGGAGCTGCCGCCGTGGAGCGGGTGGGCGTCGTACAGCTCGTAGAGCTTGCAGGCGGCCTTGTCCACGATCAGCACGTGCCGGTCCCCGCTCGCGTTGCGGCCGCCCTCGATCGGCGCCTTGGGCGGGATCGGGTACGGGCCCCGATCCGATTCGTCGGCGTAGTCGAAGCTGACCGGCACGCGCCGCTGGCTTGCGCCCACGACGGTGTAGGGGATCCCGATCGGCCCGCCGTCCCACGTGCCCGAGCCGAAGTCGGCGTGGAAGTGCGCCTGCAGGCCGATGCTGCGGATCAGCGTGGCGCTGTTGCGCGCGACGGGGAGCCGGTCGACGCGCTGGTTCCACGGGTTCGTCGCGGGGAAGACGGGGCAGCCGGCCAGCGTCGGCGCTTGTGCGCTCGGCGCGGGCGCAGCCAGCGCGGCCGACGTCGCCAGGGCTGCGAGGGGGAGGAGGGTCAGGCCGCGCCGCATCGTCCGCAGCCTACGTCGCATCGCTCAGGCGACGACGCGCAGCGCGCCCGGCTCGACGCGCGTGGCGATCTCGGGCACCTCGCCGAGGTAGTCGCCGTCGACCTGGAGCGGGAGCGGGCGGTCGTCGAGCGAGCGGATCGTGATCGCGCCGTCGCTGGCGAAGCTCGAGACGCGCCGGTGCTTGACGATCCGCGCGCGGGGGGAGAGGGCGCGCCACGTGACCGTCGGCATGTCGAGCAGGCTTGCGCGACGCAGGACGACGCCGGCGAGCGTCCCGCTGTCGAGCGCGACGTCCTCGGCCAGCTCGATCGGGCGGCTCGCGAAGTAGGTGTAGGGAGTTGTGTTCTGGACCATCGCGGTGATGCCCTCGATCGTCTCGCCGCCCGGCAGCTCTACCGCCAGCCGGCGTGGGCGCACGACGTACTCGCCGTTGAACGCGCCGACCGCGGCGGTCGCGTAGAACCACGGCCCGAAGCGCGCCTTCAGCTTCGCGTGCGCGTCGACGCGCTTCGTCACGCTCGCGTCGAGGCCGACGCCGGCCGTGAAGAGGAAGCGGCGGTCGTTGACGACGCCGAGGTCGATCGCGCGCGGCTCCCACGCGTCGGCCATCGCGAGCAGGTGCTCGGTCGCGTCGACGACGTCGTTGGGGATTCCGAGGATGCGGGAGAACACGTTCGTCGAGCCGCCGGGCAGGCAGGTCAACGGCGTGTCGGAGCCGGCGAGGCCGTTGGCGGCCTCGTTGAACGTGCCGTCGCCGCCGAAGGCGCAGACGACGTCGTAGCCCTCCTGCGCGGCCTCGCGGCACAGCTCGGTCGCGTGGTTGCGCGCCTGCGTCTCGACGGAGTCGACCTCGTAGCGGCCGCGCAGGGCGTAGACGACGAGGTGCTTGAGCCGCGCGGACACGGTCGTGGCGTACGGGTTGACGATCACGAGCATCCGCTTGCTCGGCGCCGCTGCGGCGGACGACGATGCGAGGCGCTCGAGCGCGTCGATGGATGTGGCGGCCACGGAGCTTCTTACTCCGCCACGGCGCGAGCGTTACGGGCCCGTGTCACAACCAACGACGGCGCTTGAAAAAGACGATCATCGCCGCGCCGATCACGACCATCGCGACGAGCAGCACCCAGAACGGCCCCAGGTTGCCCTGGCCCGGCACGCGCACGTTCATGCCGAAGATCGAGGCGATCAGCGTCAGCGGCAGGAACACGACGGTCAGCACCGTGAGGATTCGCAGCACGTCGTTGAGCTCGTGCGAGAGCACCGACTCGTTCGTCGCCTCCAGCGCCTCGACCGTCTCCTTGTAGGTCTCGAGGATCTGCCAGACGCGCTCGGACGCGTCGTTGATGTCGTCGAAGTAGACGTCGAGATCGTCGGCGAGGTAGCGCTGCTTCGTGCGCTCGAGGTCGCCGAAGACCGCGCGCTGCGGGCGCACGACCTTGCGGAAGTTGATGATCTCCTGCTTGACGTTGGAGATGTCGCGCACGACCTCGCTCGAGCGTCCCTCGAAGATCTCGTCCTCGATCCGCTCCAGCTTGTTGCCCATCTTCGCCAGCATCGGGAACGAGGCGTCCACGCACGCGTCGACGATCTTGTAGAGCAGGTAGCCGGTGCCCTTCGAGAACCACTGCTCGCGCAGCTCGTCGTTGGCGCGCACGCGCTCGAACAGGTACTCGACCGGCTGCAGCGGCGCGTTCGGAAGCGTGACGAGGAAGTCGGGGCCGACGAACAGGTCGAGCTCGGCGGCGTTGAGGCGGCCGACCTGCTTGTCGAATCGCGGGAAGTACAGGACGATGAACAGGTAGTCCTCGTACTCGTCGATCTTCGGGCGCTGGTTGCGCGAGAAGACGTCCTCGTAGTCGAGCGCGTGGAAGTCGAAGCGCTCCTCCAGCCAGGCGCGGTGGCTGTGGCGGGGCTGCTCGACGTTGACCCAGCGGATCCCGAGCGCCTCGACGACCTCGACCGGCGAGGCCTCAGGCTCGGCGAGCGGCGGCGAGCCGACGGAACGACCGCGCGTGACGCGCGCGAAGCTGGGCTTGGGCAAGCTCGGCATGCGGACTTCGCGGGTCGTCGCTCATCTGAGGGGTCTCGGTCGCCACAGATCCATTGTATCCCGGAACGGCGCCATTTCCGCCCTCGGTGCAAGCGAACTTGCGCAGACGTCCAGGTGGCATTGCGGAAGCGCCCGGACCCTGGCTATACTGGTCGGCACATAGCAGTACGCATCGAGAGCGGTGGAGGGACTGGCCCTTTGAAGCCGCGGCAACCACCCCGACAAGGGGAAAGGTGCCAATTCCATCAGGCAAAGCAACGAGCCTGGGAGATGTGGGAGCGGTTTCGAACCTCTGCCCCAGAACCCGGCGGAGGTTTTTTATGCCGCCCGAGTCATTGAAGTGCAAGGAGTGCCACACCGTCTATCCGCTCGACGCGAGCTACGTCTGCGAGCGCTGTTTCGGCCCGCTCGAGGTCGCCTACGCGTCGCGTGAAGGCGTCGATCCAGCCGCACTGCGCCGCCAGATCCAGGCGGGGCCGCACTCGATCTGGCGCTACCGCGACTTCCTGCCGCTGGAGGGGCCGCCGCCGCGCGACACGCTCCCCGCCGGTTGGACGCCGCTGCTGCGCGCCGATCGGCTCGCCGAGCGCCTCGGCCTCAGAGAGGTCTGGATAAAGAACGATGCCGCGAACCCGACGCACTCGTTCAAGGATCGCGTCGTCGCCGTCGCGCTCGCGCGCGCCAAGGAGCTGGGCTTCCAGACGATCGCGTGCGCCTCGACCGGCAACCTCGCGAACGCCGTCGCGGCCCACGCCGCGGCGGCGGGACTCGACTCCTGCGTCTTCATCCCGTCGGATCTCGAGGAGCAGAAGATCCTCGCAACCGGCGTCTACGGGACGACGATCGTCGCCGTCAGAGGCAACTACGACGACGTCAACCGCCTCTGCACCGAGGTCTCCGGCGAGCGCGAGTGGGCGTTCGTGAACATCAACTTCCGCCCGTACTACGCCGAGGGCTCGAAGACGATCGCCTACGAGATCGTCGAGCAGCTCGGCTGGGAGCTGCCCGACCGGATCGTCGGCCCGATCGCCTCCGGCTCGCAGTTCACGAAGATCGCGCGCGGGTTCGAGGAGTGGATCGAGCTCGGGCTCGTCGAAGGCACCGTGCCGACGATGAACGGCGCGCAGGCCGAGGGCTGCTCGCCGGTCGCCACCGCCTACGCCGCCGGGCAGGACGTCTGCCGGCCGGTCAAGCCGGACACGATCGCCAAGTCGCTGGCGATCGGCAACCCCGCCGACGGGCCCTACGCGCTCGACCTCGCGCGCCGCACGGGCGGCGCGATCGACTCGGTCACCGACGAGGAGATCGTCGCCGGCATCCGGCTGCTGGCCGAGACGACGGGCATCTTCACCGAGACGGCCGGCGGCGTCACGACGGCGGTGCTGGCGAAGCTCGCCGCGCGCGGCGAGATCGACCCGGACGAGCGCGTCGTCGCGATTATCACCGGCGAGGGCCTCAAGACGCTCGACGTCGTGCGCGGCACGTTCGAGACGGTCGAGATCGATGCCTCCTACGACGCCTTCGAGGCGTATGTGGAGTCGGTCCCCGCCCACCCGGCGAGCGCGGTGGCGGCCTGATGGCGATCGTCGTCAAGATCCCGACGCAGCTGCGCGCCGCCACCGGCGGTGCGGCAAGCGCCAACGTCGACGGCGGCACGGTCGGCGAAGTGCTCGACGCGCTGTACGAGCAGTTCGGCGAGCTGCGCGAGCGGATCGCAGACGACGGCGGTCTGCGCCGCTTCGTCAACGTCTACATCGGCGGCGAGGACATCCGCTTCCTCGACGGGCTCGAGACGCCGGTCGCCGACGGCGACGAGGTCACGATCCTGCCCGCGGTCGCCGGCGGTTGAGGCGGCGCCTGCGCCGCACGGTCCTCATCTCGCTGCTGCTGGGGTGCGCCGCCCCGCTCGCCGGCACGGCTGCGATCGTGCCCGCCGACGCGGGGCCACACTCGGCGGTGCGCGTCCCGCAGCTCGTCGCCAGGCCGGCCGCGGTGAAGGCCGGCGGCACGCTGACGCTGGAGGGCCGCGGCTTTGCGGGCAACGCCCGCATCACGTTGCTGGCGGGACCGCTCCGGCACACGCCGACCCGCATCGGCAGCGCGATCGCCGGCCTGCACGGTCGCTTCCTCGCCACGATCGGCATCCGTGCGCATGCCGCCGCGCACGCCTTCCTAGCAGTCGCGTGCCAGGATGCGTGCCGCGTGAAGGCGAGCGCGCGCTTTCGCATCGTCACGCGCTGAGCGCTGCCATGCGGCAGGATGAATCCCCCAGCGAGCAGGGGGCATACCCGCTATTAAGGGGAAGATCCACGCTCTCGGGCGTGGATTGAAATGCAGAACCAGTGAAGGGTTGCTGCGTGGCAGATGGACTGCATCGGGAGCGTCGAGCCTTGGCGATCGCTGTGCGCGAGCTGCGGGTCCGCAAGTCGCTCAAGCAGGAGGAGGTGTGCGAGGCGTCCGGTCTCGGGCGCAACTACCTCACGACGCTCGAGAGCGGGCGCACCAATCCCTCGTTCGAAGCGATGGTGCGCGTAGCGCGTGGGCTGGGCGTCTCCTTCACCGAGCTCGCGCGCGTCTACGAGGAGCGCTTGGAGGAGGCCGCGGTGCCGTCATCCGGCGGCTGACCGCCGGCCGCGGAGGCCGCAGCGCCGCGATAAGCTGCTGGCTGTCAGGCGCCCGTAGCTCAGTGGATAGAGCGCTCGCCTCCGGAGCGAGAGGTCGCAGGTTCGAATCCTGCCGGGCGCGTAGGCGATCTGGGCCGCCGAGTGGGCACGCTCAACGGCCGAATGCCCAATCGAATGCCCAATCAGATGCGGATTGGTCGACCTGAGCGGGACGAAACGGCATGGACTTCGACCGCGATCCCGTCACCATCGACCTCAGCGAGAGGGCCCGCATCCTCTTCCGCAGCGGCGGTCGCCCGATCGACCACTACGCCGTCATGCTCCAGGTCGAGATCGACGGCGAGTGGCACACGGTCCGTCTCATCGACAACCACCTCGACCGTCACCACATGCACCGCTACGATGGACGTGGAAAGGGCGACCCCGAGCACTTCGCGCACGGCACGGTGAACGAGGTCATCCCGCAGGCGATCCGCTACATGCGCGACCACTTCCAGCCGATCATCGACTCATGGACAACCGCGTGACAGCCGCCAACCGCGTCGCGACCGACGCCGCCATCGCCACGATCCTCGCGGACGAGGACCGGTATCCCGGCGGTGCCGCGTTCGTGGGCGAGGAGCATCCGGCGTTCGACGCGATCGTCGCTCGACACGTCCACGCAGGCGAGGCGTTCGTCGTCGTCGCCCGAGACGGCTCCGAGACGCTTTACACGCCGACGCACGCCTGACGCCACCCCTCCTGGGTGCCGTCGTCACGTCCTGTCGGCATGGGCGGGTGGGCAGCTCGGCGCCGCCCGTGGCGCTGCTGAAGTCGTGTGCTCCCCCAGAACCAGCGCTTGGAGCCTCGCCAGGGCATCGCCGTCTCGCTGCATCGCCTGCGCGTAGATCCGCAGAGCAAGGCCAGCGTCGGTATGGCCCATCTCGGCCATGACCGTCGAGGCGGCCAGGAGCGCCGTCCGACCGCTCGGACACGCATGAAGGCGTCCAGCGTCCTACGCAAGCTGGACGTTGGCGCCCCGTCTGCCCAATCATCTGCCCGAATCGGCCGAAAAGGCCACGAATCGGTCGTATAGCGGGCGTCGTGCTCGCGCGAGGAAACGCCCCGTATGCTTTGCTGCGACAGCCAAACAAGCTGTGGCGCCCGTTGGCGGCCTCGGTTCCTCCGGAGCGAGAGGTCGCAGGTTCGAATCCTGCCGGGCGCGTCACCACGAGCCGGCAGACCGGTGTTCCTGCTCACGACGTTGGCCTATCCCTGCGTCCTGGCGGTGCTCTGCATCGGCGCCGGCCTGTTCGCGGATCGGGTTGGCGGGAGCTTCCTGCCAGCCGCGCTGCTGCCGGTCGTCGGCGCTGCGGCGCTGATCGCGGTCTCGCAGCTGACGACGTTCGCCGCTCCGCTCGCGCCGGCGACGCCGTACGTGCTGGCGGGCGTCGCGGCGGCGGGGCTCGCGCTCGGCCGCCGGCGACTGGCCGCGCTCGCCCGCTCGTGGCGGCGCGGCGCCTGGCAGCTCGTGGTGCCGGTCGCCGTCTACGTCGTCGCGCTGGCGCCGGTGCTCGCCGCCGGCCGGCCGACGTTCTCCTCCTACCAGCTGCTGCCGGACTCGGCCTTCCACATGATGGGGGCAGACTTCCTGATCCGGCATGGGCAGGACTACGCACACCTCGACCTGCGCAATTCCTACGGCGAGTACATCCACGGGTACTACGGGACGAGCTACCCCTCGGGCGGAGACACGCTGTTCGGCGGCACCACAGCGCTGCTGCGCCTGCCGTTCATCTGGGCATTCCAGCCGTTCAACGCGTTCATGCTCGCAACCGGCGCCGGCGCCGCCTGGGTGCTCGTCGGAGCGCTGGGCCTCGAGGGCGCGTGGGCGGCGCTCGCTGCGCTGGTCGTGACGGTGCCCGCCGTTGTGTACGGGTACGAGCTGGTCGCCTCGGTGAAGGAGATCGTCGCGCTGCCGATGATCCTCGCGCTGGGAGCGCTCGTCGTGCTGCACCGGCGCTGGCTGCGCGGGCCGCCGCAGGGCGCGATCCCGTTCGCGCTCGTGGCCGCGGCGGGCCTGTCGGCGCTCGGCGCCGCCTTCGGCGCGTGGGTCTTGGCGGCAGTCGCGGTCGTCGCGGTGGCGGCGATCCGCGAGCTTGCCGCCGGCCGGCTGCGCGCCCGGCCGCTGCTGCTGCTGTCGGGCGTCGGCGCGCTCGTCCTGCTGCTCGCCGGCCTGCCGACGTGGATCCACCTTCAGGGCTCGCTCCAGGTGGCGCAGGCGATCGGCACGACCAGCAACCCGGGCAACCTGACCGGGCCGCTGCCGGCGGCGGAGGCGTTCGGCACGTGGATATCGGACAGCTATCGCCAGGTGCCGCTCGGCACCGATCTCGGCATCTCCTACGCGCTGGCGGCGGTCGCGCTCGTGGCCGGCGTGCTGGGCATGGCGCTGCTGCTGCGCCGGCGAGCGTATGCGCTGGCCGGCTGGATCGGCCTGACGCTCGCCGTCGGCGCCGGCCTGATCGCGTACTCCACGACGTGGGCGGAGGCCAAGACGCTGATGCTGACCTCGCCGATCGTGATGCTGATCGCATGGGGCGGGGTCGCCGCCCTGCGCCATTCGCGGCGGTGGATCGCGGCGGCCGCGCCGCTGCTCGCGCTCACCCTCACGCTCGGCGTCTCGATCTCCGACGCGATGCAGTACCACGGCTCGGACCTCGCGCCGACCGCCCGCTACACAGAGCTGGCGTCGCTGAACGCCCGCTTCGCAGGGCGTGGGCCCACGCTGTTCCCCGACTTCGACGAATACGCGCTCTACGAGCTGCGCGACCTGGACATCGGCGGGCCGAACTTCATCTGGGGTCCGCCGGCGTTGCGCAACGTCGCGCTGCATCACGGTGACGTCGTCAACCTCGACAGGGTGCGGCTGCGCGCGTGGCTCGGCTACCCGCTGGTCGTGACGCGCCGCAATCCGTCGGCGAGCCGCCCGCCGACCGCCTACCGGCTGCTGTGGCAGGGTGCCTACTACCAGGTGTGGGGCCGCCGCGCGGGCGCCCCGGCGGCGCTGGCGCACCTCGGCCTGTCGGTCGCCACACCGGTGCGCTGCACGGCCGTCCGCCGCCTCGCGCGGCTCGCCGCGCACCGCCGCGGCACGCTCGTCGCCGCCCGCTCGCCGGGGCTGATCCGCATCTCCGTCCCACAGGCGCAACACCCCGGCTGGCACTACCGCTGGCCGGGACTGACGATGCCGCGGCCGGGCACGCTGCGGGCCACGTTCAGCGTCCCGCATGCTGGCCTGTGGGACGTCTGGGTGCGCGGCGAGATTATGCCGACGCTGCAGGTCGGCCTCGACGGGCAGCGGCTCGCGGGCGTCGGCGGAGAGCTGAGCGGCAGCTCCTACAACGTCGACACGGCGCCGCCGCTGCGCGTCCGGCTCGCCGCCGGTCGCCACCGCCTCACGCTCGTCCGCGAGGGCTCCTCGGGCCTCGCGCCGGGCGCGGGTGGCGACGCGCTGCTGCAGGCGCTGCTCGTCACGCCCGCGCGCAGCCGCGACGACGAGACGCTCCAGGTCGTGCCGACCGCCCGCTGGCGGTCGCTGTGCGGACGGCGGCTGGACTGGATCGAGGTCGTCCCCGCGTCGCGTCCGGTCACGCGGTCCGCGCGCGCGAGGGCGACGAGACGGTGATGCGCGTCCCGCTGGGCTAACCTCGCCGCCGAATGGACCTCTCGCTCTTCTTCGCAGGCACCGCCGGCTCCGTGCCGACCGCACGCCGCGGCCTGCCCGCCCTGCTGCTGCGGCGCGGTGCCGACCGCATCCTGTTCGACTGCGGCGAGGGCACGCAGCGCCAGCTGCTGCGCTCGGTCGGCCTGATGGACCTCACCGACGTCTTCGTCACGCATTTCCACGCCGACCACTGGCTCGGGCTGCCGGGGATGCTGAAGACGTTCGACCTGCGAGCGCGCGAGAAGCCGCTGGCGATCTACGGCCCCCCGGGCCTGGCGAAGCTGCTGCACTCGATGCGTCACGTGTGGGGCGGCGTCGGCTACGACGTGGAGATCATCGAGCTGGCCGACGACGAGGCGGTCGAGCGCCCCGAGTACGTGATCGAGCCGTTCCCCGTCGAGCATCGCGGCACCGCCTACGGCTACGCGGTGATCGAGGACGACCGGCCGGGCAGATTCGACGCGACGCTCGCCGAGCAGCTCGGCGTCAAGCCGGGGCCCGACTTCGGCCGCCTCCAGCGCGGCGAGGTCGTCAACGGCGTGCGTCCCGAACAGGTGATCGGCGAGGACCGGCACGGTCGCAAGCTCGTGATCTCCGGCGACACCGCGCCCTCCGACGTGCTGGTCGAGGTCGCCTACCGGGCAGACGTGCTCGTGCACGAGGCGACCTTCACGAGCGAGGAGGCGGCGCGCGCGAGAGAGACACAGCACTCGACCGCTGAGCAGGCCGCGAAGGCCGCCGTGGAGGCGGACGTGCGGATGCTCGCGCTCGTGCACCTCTCGACGCGCTACGGCGGACGCGAGATCCGCGACGAGGCGCGTGCGATCTTCCGCGACACCGTCGTGCCGCGCGACTTCGACGCGATCGAGATCCCGTTCCCCGAACGCGGGGCGCCGGAGCTCGTGCGCTGGAAGGACGCGCTCGCCGCGAACGGCGGCGTCGCGCCGGCCGAGGCGGTCGCGGACGCGCCGGCAACCTGAGCCGCGGGCCGCTTGCGCCGTCGGCGCTCGCTGCTACGCTCCGCAGCGTCCGTTCCTTTAACCCGGTCCCGTGAGGCCAGGAAGGTTCAGGTTGGAAGCCGAGAAGGTCGTCCTCGACCGCGACGACGTGCGGCGCACGCTGGTGCGCATCGCACACGAGATCGTCGAGAAGAATCCCTCACAGCAGCTTGCGATCGTCGGCATCCACCGGCGCGGCGCGACGCTCGCCGCGCGCCTGCGGGAGCTGGTCGCCGAGCTCGTCGGCGACGAGGTTCCGCTGGGCGACGTCGACATCGCCTTCTACCGCGACGACGTGACGCTGCGGCCGAGCGCGCCGGTCGTGCACGCCTCGCACATCGGCTTCCCGCTCGAACGGCGCACGATCGTGATCGTCGACGACGTGCTCTACACCGGCCGCACCGTACGCGCCGCGATCGACGCGATCTTCGACTACGGGCGCCCCGCCCGCGTGCAGCTCGCCGTGCTCGCCGACCGCGGCCATCGCGAGTTGCCGATCCGCCCCGACTACGTCGGCAAGAACCTCCCGACCGCGCGCGAGGAGCGCGTCAACGTGCGCGTGGAGGAGCTGGACGGGGTCGACGAGGTGACGATCTCCCCCGGACGCGCACCACTGGAGGTGGCGGCATGACCGACCCGATGCGGCATCTGCTCTCGATCGACGACCTCGACCGCGCCGGGATCGAGCGGATCCTCGACCGCGCGGCCTCGTTCGCGGAGGTCGCCGGGCGCGAGATCAAGAAGGTCCCCGCACTGCGCGGTCGCACGGTCGTCAACCTCTTCTACGAGGCGTCCACGCGCACGAGCAGCTCGTTCGAGCTGGCGGCCAAGCGCCTGTCCGCCGACGTCGTCTCGATCCGCGCGGCGACCTCGTCGGTCACGAAGGGCGAGTCGCTGAAGGACACCGTCCAGACGCTCACCGCCTACGACCCAGCCGCGATCGTGATCCGCTCCCCGCACGCGGGCGCCGCGCAGCTCGTCGCGCGCTGGACCGACGCCGCCGTCGTCAACGCCGGCGACGGCAAGCACGAGCACCCGACGCAGGCACTGCTCGACGTCTACACGCTGCGCCGCCGCCTCGGCGCGCTCGACGGCAAGCGCATCTGGATCGTCGGCGACGTGCTGCACTCGCGCGTCGCGCGCTCGGACATCCTCGCGTTCGCGCGGATGGGCGCGCACGTGACGGTGAGCGGACCGCCGACGCTGATCCCGCGCGGGATCGAGGCGCTCGGCTGCGAGGTCGCGCCGACGCTCGACCGGCTGGAGGAGGCCGACGTCGTCTACGTCCTGCGGATGCAGAACGAGCGGATGAGCGAAGCGTACGTGCCGTCGCTGCGCGAGTACGCGGCCCGCTACCAGGTCAACTCGGCGCGCCTGCGGCCGCACCAGCTGCTGATGCACCCGGGGCCGGTGAACCGCGGCGTCGAGCTCTCGGCCGACGCGATCGACTCGCCGCAGGCGCTGATCGCGCAGCAGGTCGAGGCCGGCGTGGTCGTGCGCATGGCGGTGCTCTACGAGCTGCTGGCGGGAACCGGGGCGCCGGTCGAAGCGGTCGAGGCGGTCGCGGCCGCATGAGCGTGGCCCGGCTGTTCCACGCCTCCGCGCCGCCGGCGGAGCTGCTGATTCGCGGCGCACATGTGCTCGACCCCCGCAGCGGGCTCGACGCGCCCGGCGACGTGCTCGTACGCGACGGCGCGATCGCCGAGCTCGCCGCGCCCGGCGCGCTGCCCGCGCCCGAGGGCGCGGACACGGTCGCGGGGGAGGGGCTGCACCTCTTCCCGGGCTTCTTCGACCCGCACGTCCACCTGCGCACGCCCGGGCAGGAGCACAAGGAGACGCTCGCGAGCGGCACGGCTGCGGCAGCGGCCGGCGGCTACTGCGGGATCGTCGCGATGCCGAACACGACGCCGACGCTCGACGACGCGCCCGGCCTGCGAGCGCTGTGCGCACAGGCCGCGCAGGAGGCGCGCGTACCGGTCGGCTTCATGCCGGCGATCACGCGCGGCCTGCGGGGTGAGGAACTTGCCGAGATGGCGGAGCTGCGCGACGCCGGCGCGCTCGGCTTCACCGACGACGGCAAGCCCGTCGTCGCGGCCGGGATGCTGCGGCGCGCGCTGCAATACCAGCGCCTGTGCGGCGGCGTGCTCGCGCTGCACGAGGAGGATCCCTCGCTCTCGGGTCACGGCGTGATGCACGAGGGCGCCGTCTCAGCGCGCCTGGGAATGGCCGGGATCCCGTCGATCTCGGAGTCGACGATGGTCGCCCGCGACGCGGCGATCGCCGCCTACGAGCAGGGACGCGTGCACTTCCAGCACCTCTCCTGCGTCGAGTCGGTCGAGGCGCTCGCCGCCTGGAAGGCGGCTGGCGCGCAGGTCAGCGGCGAGGCGTCGCCGCACCACCTGACGCTCACCGACGAGGCCGTCCTGTCGCTCGACTCGCGCTTCAAGATGAACCCGCCGCTGCGCGCCGAGTCTGACCGCCAGGCGCTGATCGCGGGCTTGCGCGACGGCACGATCGAGTGCATCGCGACCGACCACGCGCCGCACGCCCAACACGAGAAGGAGGTCCCGTTCGAGGAGGCGCCGATGGGCGTCACCGGTCTCGAGACCGCGTTCCCGGTGCTCTACACCGACCTCGTGCTGCCGGGCGTGCTGCCGCTCGGGATCCTCGTCGAGCGGATGACCGCCGGTGCAGCGCTGCTCGACCTGGCGACTCCGACGATCGCCGTCGGCGAGCCCGCGAACCTGGTGCTGCTCGACCTCGCCGGCAGCTGGGAGGTCGGCGCGCGCGGGTACGCGAGCAAGTCCGCCAACTCGTGCTTCGAGGGCCGCACGCTGCGCGGTGTCGTGCGGCTGACGGTCGCCGCGGGCGCGGTCGTGCATCGCGCGGAGGCTCCGGTGGAGGCGCTCGCGTGACCGCGGTGGGCCGCCGCGCGCCGCTGCGCACGCTGGACCGCGCGCGCACCGCGCTCGTCGTGATCGACGTGCAGGAGGCGTTCGCGAAGGCGGTCGAGCGCTTCGAGCAGGTCGCGGCGCAGACGGAGATCCTCGTGCGCGGCGCACGCACGCTCGGGCTGCCGGTCGTCGTGACCGAGCAGTACCCGCGCGGCCTTGGCGACACGATCCCGCAGGTGCGCGACGCGCTCGGCGAGGTCGAGCGCCTGCCGAAGACGGTCTTCTCCGCCGCGCGCGCCGACGGCTTCGACCTCGCCGGCCGCGACCAGGCGCTCGTGTGCGGGATCGAGACGCACGTGTGCGTCAACCAGACGGTCCACGACCTGCTCGCCGGCGGCGTCGAGGTGCACGTCGCGATCGACGCCGTCTCCTCGCGCACGGCCGCCAACCGGGAGCTGGGGCTGCGCAAGATGGAGGAGAGCGGCGCGATCCTCACCTCGGTCGAGACCGCGTTGTTCGAGCTGCTCGGCGCCGCCGGCACAGACGAGTTCAAGACAATCCAGAAGCTGGTGATGTAGTGGCCCCTCCCTCCTCAGACTCAACCGCGTACGTCCTGCTCGAGGACGGCGAGCGCTTCGACGGCCTCGCCTGCGGGGCCGACGGCCACGCCGTCGGCGAGGTCGTCTTCACGACCGGCATGACCGGCTACCAAGAGGCGGTCACCGACCCGTCGTTCGCCGGCCAGCTGATCACGTTCACGACCGCGCACGTCGGCAACTACGGCGTCAGTGCCGAGGCGATGGAGTCCGACCGCATCCACGCCCGCGCCGCGATCATGCGCGCCGCCACCAACCGCGAGGACGCACCCGGCGCCGAGGGCGGCTGGCTCGACTGGCTGCGCGACTGCGGCGTGCCGGGCATCACCGACCTCGACACGCGCGCGCTCGTGCGGCACATCCGCGACGCGGGCGCGATGCGCGGCGGCGTCTTCCCGGCGAGCATGGGCGAGGACGAGGCGCGGGCGCTGATCGCGGCGGAGCAGCCGATGACCGGCCGCGACCTCGCCCGCGACGTGTCCCTCGCCGCGTTTGGCGGCGTCCTCGCCGGTTCGCGTGCCAAGCACGCCACACCGGCTGCGTCCTTGCCAAACACGACGATGAATCACGTCGTGCTGGAGCCGCTCGGCCCGGGGCCAGCCGTGACGATCGCGATGATCGACACCGGCGTGAAGGACTCGATCGTGCGCAACCTGCGCGAGCGGGGCGCGACGGTCGAGCTGCATCCCTGCACCTCCAGCGCAGAGCAGCTGCTCGCGCGCGATCCCGACGCCTTCTTCCTCGCCAACGGCCCCGGCGACCCGGCTGCGCTCGACTACGTCGTCGAGACGGTTCGGGGTCTCGTCGGCAGAAAGCCCGTCTACGGGATCTGTCTCGGTCACCAGCTGTTGTGCCGCGCGGTCGGGCTGGAGACGTACAAACTGCCGTTCGGCCACCGCGGTTCCAACCACCCGGTCAAGGACCTGACGACCGGCCGCGTCGAGATCACGAGCCAGAACCACGGCTTCGCGGTGCTCGGCCCGGGCGGCGCGAAGACGCTCCCCTCCGACGAACCGGTCCGCTGGGAGACCCACTTCGGCGCCGCCGAGCTGACGCACATCAACCTCTACGACCGCACCGTCGAGGGGCTCGCGCTGCGCGACGTCCCGGGCGCGACGGTCCAGTACCACCCCGAGGCCGGTCCCGGCCCGCACGACGCGCTGTACCTGTTCGACCGTTTCATCGCCGAGATCGAGGCCGCAGTCTGATGCCACGCCGTGACGACATCCACAAGATCCTCATCATCGGCTCCGGGCCGATCGTGATCGGACAGGCGGCCGAGTTCGACTACTCCGGCACGCAGGCCTGCAAGGTGCTGATGGAGGAGGGCTACGAGGTCGTCCTCGTCAACTCCAACCCGGCGACGATCATGACCGACCCGGAGATCGCCACGGCGACGTACGTCGAGCCGCTGCTGCCCGGCCCCGTCGCGCAGGTGATCGAGCGCGAGCGGCCCGACGCGCTGCTGCCGACGCTCGGCGGCCAGACCGCGCTGAACCTCGCCAAGGCGCTGCACGAGGACGGCACGCTGGAGAAGTTCGGCGTGGAGCTGATCGGCGCCAACTACGAGGCGATCGACCGCGCCGAGGACCGCGACCGCTTTCGCGACACGATGGCCGAGGCGAGACTGCGCGTGCCCGGCTCGGCGATCGCGACGACGCTGCCCGAGGCGCTCGCCGCGCAGGAGCGGATCGGCCTGCCCGCGATCATCCGCCCGGCCTTCACGCTCGGCGGCCGCGGCGGCGGCATCGCCCGCACGCCCGAGCAGTACGCGGAGATCTGCGCGCGCGGAATCGCCGCCTCGCCGATCGGCCAGGTGCTGATCGACGAGTCGGTCCTGGGCTGGGGCGAGTTCGAGCTGGAGGTGATGCGGGACCACGCCGACAACGTCGTGATCGTCTGCTCGATCGAGAACCTCGACCCGATGGGCGTCCACACGGGCGACTCCGTCTGCGTGGCGCCGCAGCAGACGCTCACCGACAAGCTCTACCAGCAGCTGCGCGACCAGGCGATCGCCGTGATCCGCGCCGTCGGCGTCGAGACGGGCGGCTCCAACGTCCAGTTCGCAGTCAATCCGGCGACCGACGAGATCGTCGTGATCGAGATGAACCCGCGCGTCTCGCGCTCCTCGGCGCTGGCCTCGAAGGCGACCGGCTTCCCGATCGCGAAGATCGCCGCGCGGCTCGCGGTCGGCTACACGCTGCAGGAGATCGACAACGACATCACGCGCGCGACGCCCGCCTCCTTCGAGCCGACGATCGACTACTGCGTCGTGAAGTGGCCGCGCTTCGCGTTCGAGAAGTTCCCCGGCTCCGACGCCGGCCTCTCGACGCACATGAAGTCGGTCGGCGAGGCGATGGCGATCGGGCGTACGTTCAAGCAGGCGTTCGCGAAGGCGCTGCGCTCGCGCGAGCTCGACGCGCCGTGCACGCCGCCGGCCGACGACGACGCACTGCTCGTCGCGCTGGAGAACGGCGGCCCGGACCGCTTCGACCTCGTGCTGGAGGCGTTCCGCCGCGGGCTCGACGTCGAGACGCTCAACGCGCGCACCTCGATCGACCCCTGGTTCCTGCACGAGCTGCAGGAGCTGGCGCTCGATCCCAAGGGCGCCGAGGCGGGGGAGCGGGTCTTCAAGTCCGTCGACACGTGCGCCGCCGAGTTCTCCGCGCGCACGCCCTATTACTACTCGGCGCGCGAGCGGCCGCGGCCCGGCAGCCAGGCCGCTGCCTCCGAGGTCGAGCGCGGCGAGCGCAGATCGGTCGTGATCCTCGGCGCCGGCCCCAACCGCATCGGCCAGGGCATCGAGTTCGACTACTGCTGCGTGCACGCCGCGATGACGGTGCGCGAGACGGGCCGCGACGCGGTGATGGTCAACTGCAACCCCGAGACCGTCTCGACCGACTACGACACGTCCGACCGCCTCTACTTCG
>CAZGJV010000031.1:0-8270 GCA_964525715.1 uncultured Conexibacter sp.
CAACCACGCCGCCTGATTCCAGCATCGCGACTCCACCGAAACAGGGTCAGATCACCGTGTCCACGAAACCGGGGGAAGTCCAGATGGCCGTCGCTGCGGTAACGGCTGTGGCCTCGCCGTGGAAGATCCCCCACACGTAGGCGGCTGTACCACCAGCTACGACGGCGGCGACCAGCGTGATGCGAAGGCGGCCGCTCACTCGACGCGAGAACACGCTCATGGCTGCGTTGCGCAGCCTACGACTCATGGCGGACATCAGGCACAGGGGCGCGCACGGTCGGCTGCGACTCCGCTGAAGAGTTCACCTTGATCATTTCGGCGGTCGCCGCTGGGGGAGGCTGAGTGCGGCGTCGTCGCCGGATGGCGCGCAAGGTCGTGCGCCCATGTCTTCCCGCGCCGGCCAGCGCGAGCATTCTCTGCACGAGGGACGTGCACGAGCACGATACGGGGCTTGACCTTGGCTGCTGGATACGCGTTGGCAGCCCTCGGCATCAACGCTCGGCGGCGGTACCCTGTTCTGATGGCTACGACGGTGAAGGTCGACTTCGACGGCGATCTGCTGGCGCGGCTGCGTGCGCGCAGACCGGGCAAGGACGATCGCACGCTGCTCGAGGAGCTGGCGCGGATCGAGTTGGGCTTCGAGGCCATCGCCGAGGCGCAGCGTCGGAACGCGCTGAGCGAGGAGGAGGCCAACGCCCTCGCTGTGCGTGCCGTGCGCGAGGTGCGCGCGGAGATGCGTTGACGCGGCTCGTGCTCGACACGAGCACCCTGCTTTCGGGGCTCGTGTCGGTGTCGACCAGCCCGCCAGCGCTCCTACTCGCTGCGGCTCGCGCTGACCGGTTTGAGCTGGTCGCCTGCCCGCGCGTCTTCACGGAGTTCGAGCGCGGGCTGGCGAAGCCCTACTTCCGCGCGCGTCTCGAAGCGCGCACCATCGTGGAGGCCAATGACGCCCTCCGGCTCCTCGCGACCACGCTGCCCGATCCGCCGGTGGTCAGAAGTGTGCTGCGCGATCCGACCGACGACTTCCTGGTCGCGCTCGCGCGCGCCGCAAGCGCCGAGGCGATCGTCTCAGGCGACGGCGACCTGCTCGACCACGACGGGCTGCAGCCGCCCGCCATCCACGCGCGAGCAGCATGCGAGCTGCTCGGACTCCTCTAGC
The DNA here is from genome assembly GCA_964525715.1 of uncultured Conexibacter sp. Lineage (GTDB taxonomy): Bacteria > Actinomycetota > Thermoleophilia > Solirubrobacterales > Solirubrobacteraceae > Conexibacter. Next base: position 1,160 of record CAZGJV010000031.1, read on the forward strand.
CGCTCCCGGATTAGAGGAGGGCCCCGGTTCGAATCCGGGCGTCGGCTCTGGTGGGATCGCTCGCAGCCGCACGCGGTCCCTGCGACGATGCCATCGTGCCGGTGGTCTCGAGCGATGTCATCGAAGTCGCAGCGCGGCGACTCGCGGCGGCGATCGAGCAGCCTGCGCGCATCATCCTGTTCGGGTCGTACGCCCGCGGCGAGGCTGGGCCGGACAGCGACCTCGACTTCATGGTGATCGAGCGCGATGTCCCGAATCGGCATGCCGAGATGGCGCGGCTCACGCGCGAGCTGCGCTCGCTCAGAGTCCCGGTCGATGTCCTCGTCGTGAGCGAGGCGTACGCCGAGGACTGGGGTGGGGTCGTGAACACGGTCGTCCACGCGACGCTGACCGAAGGCCGAGAGCTCGCGACAACTGGTCCGACGGCTCAGCAGTCGGCCAGCTCCTCGAGCGCTTCGCGGACCTCGTGACGCTGTGAGCACCTGGCGGTCGATGCCGCAGTGCGCTCACCACGGCTCCGCGGCGATCATCGCTGCGGTCGCCGCATCGGACCAGGCGAGGTCCTCCTCGTCTTGCGGCATGCGCCGGCAGCCGTCGACGATCGCTCTCCCGGCCGCGTCGCGACTCGCGCGGTCGACGACGGCTTCCAGGCCGGCGCGGACCGCATCTGAGCGAGAAGCGAACACCCCTGCCTGAATGAGGTCGTCGACCGCTTCTGCGAGCGAATCGGGGACGCGGGCGACGAGCTGGACGGTCATGGTGCAAGCAGAGCGTTGCGCAACGCGCGTCGCAACACCAAGCGCAAGCACCCCACCGCCTGCTGCGCCCAGCCACCTATACTCACATTCTCCGGCGCGACGTTTGCGCGGGAAGCAGGCGATTGGGGGAGCTCTTCGTGTTGGACAACGAGCGCGCGCCCGTGCGCGGGGTCGACCGCGCACGGGCGGCCGCGGCGGGCAGGGCGGAGCGCGTGCGTGCGCTCGCGCCGGCGGAGGCCGCGTGGGTCGCGCTCGTCCCGTGCGCGCTCGTGGCGCTCGGGGCGATCCTGCTGCTCGGGCCGCCCCTCGGCCACCTGCTCGTGCGGCCGCACGGCGACGCGCTGTGGCCGCCCGGCTGGTGGGAGGCGAGAGGCCAGCCCGAGCCGGTGAAGCAGGGACGCTTCGCGCTCGCGGTGCTCGCGCCGCTGCTGCCGATCGCGGCCGTCGCGGCGAACGCGCGGAGGCCGCTTCAAATGCGGCCGGCGACGATCCGCGCCGTCGTCTACGCGAGTCAGGTCGCCCTGCTGGCGTTCGTCGCGATTGCGCTGCTCGCGCAGCGCAACGTGATCGACGGCGGGCGGGTGCTGGAGCCGGTCTTCAGCGTCGGCATGCTCATGCTGGCTGCGGGCGTCGTCGTCGCGGCCGTGACCGCCCTGCGCTCGGACCGCGTGCGGAGCGTGATCGGCCGCGTCGCGCGCGAGCGCCTGGGCACGCGCCTCGCATGCGGAGCGATCGCGACCGCCTTCGCATCGGTCTGGCTGCTCGAGGCGCTCGAGACGGATGGCCTCGTCGAGCAGCGTGGGCTCATGACCTGGACGCTCAACGACGTCTTCGCCGTGCTCAACGGCCACGACTCGCTTGTCGACTACCACGCGATCTACGCGAAGCTGCTGCCGTATCCGACCGCGCTCGTGCTGCTCGCGTTCGGCACGACGGGGTTCGTCTACACGCTCTTCATGACGGTGCTGAGCGTGCTGGCGCTGCTCGCCGTCTACGCCGTCCTGCGGCGCGTCGCGCGCAGCTCGCTGTACGCGCTCCTGCTGTTCGCGCCGTTCGTCGCGCTGAGCGACTGGCGCCACACGATGATCATGGCCGAGATGTGGCCGACCCGCTACGGCGGCGCTTTCCTGCTCGCTTGGCTGACGGCGCGCCAGCTCGACGATCGCCGCCCGCGGCACGCCTTCTGGCTGTTCCTCGTCGCCGGCCTCGTGCTGATCAACGACCTCGAGTTCGGGATCGCCGCGCTGCTCGCGAGCGTCGCCGCGCTGCTGTGCGCGCGCCGGCCGCGCAGCGTCCGCGCGGCGGCGCCGCTGCTCGCCGCGCTCGCCGGGGGGATGGCCGCCGCGCTCGCCGCCACGAGCGTGCTCACGCTCGCGCGCGCCGGATCCCTGCCGCACCTCGGCCTGCTGCTCGAGTGGCCGAGGGTCTTCACCGACCTCGGCTGGTTCTCGCTGCCGATGCCGGCGATCGGGCTGCACCTCGCGATCTACGCAACGCTCGCCGGCGCGCTGGTCGTCGCGGCCGTCCGGGTGGCGCGCCGTGCGGACGACGTGCTGCTGACGAGCATGCTGGCGTGGGCCGGCGTCTTCGGCCTCGTGGCCGCGGGCTACTACGCGGGCCGCTCCGACGAATCGAAGCTCGCCGCGATGTTCGCGGCGTGGGCCTTCGCGCTCGCGCTGCTGACGATCCTCTGCGTGCGGGCGCTCTCCGCCCGCCGCTGGCGCGCGCCGACGGTGCCTGAGCTGCTCGTGCTGTTCGGCTTCGGCCTCGCCGTCTCGCTGCTCGGCCAGCTCGTCTCCCCGCGGCTGCTGATCGACCGCCTGACCGCGCCGGTGCCGCCGCTCCAGTACCGGCCCGCGGCCGAGCAGTTCATCGCCCGGCACGTCGTGCGCGGGCAGCAGGTGGCGATCCTGGTCCCGGAGGGATTCCGGCTCGCGTATGACCTGGGAATCGACGACGTGGCGCCGTACCCCAACGCGAACGCGATCGTCACGTGGCGGCAGCTGCAGACGCTGATCGACGTGCTCGCGCGCAGGCGCGTCCGCGAGCTGTTCGTGCCGATCCCCGGAGCCAGAGTGCTGGAAGAGATCGAAATGGCGCCCCAGCAGCTGCAACGGCTCGTGAGCGCCGGCTACGCGATCGGCGACTCCTCCGAAGGCATCGTCGAGCTGCACCGGACCGCCCGCTGACAATCGGACATAGACTGCTATTGTAATAGCAGTCTATGTCTATTAGGGTGATCCGCATGACCAGATACAGGTTCATCGCCTCCACCGCTCTGCTCGCCGTGCTTGCGCTCGTGTCGGTCGCGGCCGCTCCCGCGGCGACGCCGGTCGTCAAGATCCGCGGGAGCATCTCCCCGAGCAGGCGGCTTGTGCCCGGTACGCCGCTGTCGTTCAGGCTCGACACGCTCTTCACGAGCCGTCCGCTCGGGGCGGACCTCGTGCTCCAGCGGCTCGACTACCTGTTCCCGCACGACGCGGTCGTCAACGGCCGGTTGTTCCCGTCGTGCGACGCCGCCGCACTCCAGCGCGCGCACGGCCGGCTCGGCGTCTGCCCGACGGGCTCGCGGATCGGCGGCGGCTTCGCGACCGGCACCGCCGTCGCGATCGGCGTCACGTCGCGCGCCGCCGTGACGCTCTTCAACGGACCCGGCGGGCGCAGCATCACGATGAACGTGAGCATCGTGACGCCGGCGCTCATCAACACGACGTTCTCGTCGCCGCTCGTCACGCTCCATGGCGGTCCGTACGCCAACCGGCTCACCATCGTCCTGCCGGACAGCCTCAAGTCGATCCTCGACGGCGACATCGTCACGTCCCGCATCGATGTCACGACCGGTGCGACGCGCGTCGTCCACGGCGTGAGGCGCGGCTACATCGAGGCGCAGCACTGCCCGCGGAACGGGAAGGCCCACGTGCATGGCGACTTCACGTTCAGCCAGGGCGCCACCGCGAGCGCCGACACGATGGTCGTCTGCTGAGCCCCCCGGGCCGTGGGCGGGGCGCGCGTCGCGCCTCGCCCGCGTCAGCCCTCCGCCCGCGCCAGCCGCACCGCCAGCCGGCTGTGGCGGCGGCCGACGTCGGCGGTCGCGGCGGCGCGCGCGACCATCGCGCCGGTTCCCACGACGACGGTCGCCACGCGGGCGCGCGTGATCGCGGTGTAGAGCATCTCGCGCCGCAGGAAGCGTCCGCCCGCGGCGGGGTGGGCGACGACGATCGCGATCGGCAGCTCGATCCCCTGCCCGCGGTGCACCGAGCACGCGTACGCGAGTCGCAGGTTGCCGACCTCGGCCGGTGGGATCTCGATCACCGCGCCGGCGTCGGTTGCGGCCAGCACGCCGCCGGCGCCGGACCCGCCGTCGTCATCGTCGTCGGAGTCGCCGTCCAACGCCTCCAGCAGCCGCAGCAGCGTCCCGTTCATGATCCCCAGCTCGTGCAGGTTGCGCCCGACGAGCATCAGCTTGTCGCCGATCCGCAGCCGCCCGTTGCCGATCGGCTTGCCGTGTGGATTCAGCGCCGCCCGCAGCGCGTCGTTGAGCGCGTCGATGCCCAGCTCGCCGCGGTAGACCGGCGCGAACACCTGCACGTCGTTGACCGGGTCGACGCCGTAGTGCTCGGGCAGCCGCCGCGACACGAGGCCGGCGATCTCCTCGCGCGCCGACACCGGGTCGGCCCGCTCGATCAGGAACAGGTCGTGCTGCATCTCGTCCGTGTGCGTGAACGACGGTGCGCGCCCTTCGCGGATCGCGTGCGCGCCCTGCACGATCATCGAGCCGGCCGCCTGGCGGAAGATGTGCGCGAGCTGCGCCGTCGGCACGAGCCCGCTCGCGACCAGCTCCGCGAACGGCTTGCCCGCTCCGACCGGCGCGAGCTGGTCGGCGTCGCCGACCAGCACGACGTGCGTGCCAGGGCCGACCGCACGCAGCAGCGTCACGAGCAGCTCCAAGTTCGCCATCGACGTCTCGTCCACCACGAGCAGGTCGCAGCGCAGCGGGTCGTCCTCGTCGAGCGTCGGCCCCTCGCCGGGGATCCAGCCGAGCGCGGCGTGCACCGTCGAGGCCTCCAGCCCGGTCGCCTCGCGCATCCGCAGCGCGGCGCGCCCGGTCGGCGCGACCAGCAGCAGCGTCGCGCGCTGCTGCGCCGCGATCGCGCCGATCATGCGGATCGACGCGGTCTTGCCGGTGCCCGGGCCGCCGGTCACGAGCGAGAAGCGGTGGGCGAACGCGCCCTGCACGCCGGCCCACTGCTCGGCTGCGAGCTCGCCGCCGTCGGGCAGGACGTCCTCGGGCGCAACGTCGGGCGCGTGCAGCTTCTCCGAGGGCGCGTCGGCGATCAGTGCGTGGACTCGCTGCGCCAGCTCGCGCTCCAGCGCCGCCGTCTCGGCGCGATAGACCCACACGGCCGGCTCGCCTGATTCCAAGGCGTCCTCGTCCAGCTCCAGGTCGCCCGCCTCCGCCATCTCGCGCAACAGCTCCCCGTCCGGCGACTCGAGTCCGAGCAACTCGCCCGCCGCGGCGCGCAGCGCGCCCTCCGGCAGGCACGTCGAGCCGTCCCGCTCGGCCTCCGCCAGCACGTGCAACACGGCCGCTCGCGCCCGTGCCGGCGAGTCGCGCGGGACGCCCTCTCCGCGCGCGATCGCGTCGGCCGTCGCGAAGCCGACGCCGAACACCGCCGTCAGCTCGTACGGCCGCTCCGCGACGATCCGGTAGGCGCGGTCGCCGTAGTGGCGGTGGATCCGCGCCGCGAGGTGCGCGAGCCCGTGCGGCGCGAGCAGCAGGTGCAGCCCGCGCGTCGCGCGCAGCGCGTCCCACGAGCGCGCCGCCTCGCCGGCACGCACGCTCGACAGCCCCGCGTGCGCGAACGCGCGCCGCGGGTCGGCGTCGATCGCGCTCAGCACGTGCTCGCCGTGCGCGGCGTACAGCGCCGCCGCGCGTCTCGGCCCGACGTGCCGCACGCGTCGCAGGTAGGCGACGAGCGCGGCCTCGTCCGTCGGCGCGAGCGGATGCGCCTCGCGCACCTTCACCTGCGGGCCGTAGCGCGGGTCGCGCACCCACGCGCCCGTCACGGCCGCGCGTTCGCGCTCCTCCAAATGCGCGATCGGCCCGACGAGCACGACGTGCTGCCCGTCCGCCTCCCCGTCGAGCACCGCGAAGCCGCTGTCCTCGTTCGCGAAGCGCTGCCCGCGCACGACCACCTCGGCGGCGAACGGGGTGCCCTCGGCCGGCGGCGGGTCGGAACGGCGCGGCGGCACGCGCGGCTCAGGCGATCGCGGACGTCGCCGGCTCGGCGGCCTCGGCCGGCCGGTGGCCCAGCTCGCGCGAGATCGCCTGCACGTGCGAGGAGAGCAGCTCGCCCAGCGCGCCGAGGTCGTTGCGCAGCAGACGCGCCGTCGGGCCCGAGACGCTCATGGCCGCCAGCACCTCGCCGCCTGCGCCGAAGATCGGGGCCGCGACGCAGGCGACGCCCTCCTCGTACTCCTCGCGGTCGATCGCGTAGCCGCGCGTGCGCGCGCGCCGCAGCTCGACCTCCAGCTCGGCGGCCGTCGTGAGCGTGTGCGGCGTCAGCGCGACGAACGGCGCGCGCGCCGTGAAGGCGGCGACCAGCGACTCCGGCTGGTTGGCGAGCATCACCTTGCCCGTCCCGCATGCGTGGGCGGGCACGCGGCGGCCGATCTCGGTGAGCATCCGCACCGCGTGCGCGCTCTCGGCCTGGTCGACGTAGACGATCGTGTAGCGGTCCAGCACGCACAGGTTCGTCGTCTCGTTCGTCGCGTCGCGGATCGCGACCAGGTGCGGCCGCGCGGCGGTGCGCAGCCGCTCGGTGCGGTGCTCGGGGCCGCCCGCCAGCTCGACGACCTTCAGGCTCAGCCGGTAGCGGCTCGTCTGCGGATCCTGGACGACGTAGCCGCACTCGATCAGCGTTGCCAGCAGCCGGTGCGTCGTGCTCGGCTGCAGGCCGGTGCGGTGCGCGAGCTCGACGAGGCCGGCCTCGTCGGCCGCCGCGACCGCCTCGAGCAGCTCGAAGCTGCGTACGACGGACTGCACGACGGTGGGGTGCTTGGCGCTGGTCGGCATGCCTCGTCTCTCCCGTCCGTGGTATCACGGACATTTCCATGATACGGAATGAAGCCAGAACCAAGCCTGTCGTCGGCGTGATCGGGCTCGGCATCATGGGCGCCCCGATGGCGCGCAACCTGCTGCGCGCCGGCTTCCCGCTCGTCGTCTGGAATCGCACGCCGCAGCGCGCCGACGCGCTCGTCGCGGCGGGCGCCGAGCGGGCTGCCTCCCCGCGCGAGGTCGCCGAGCGCGCGGCGATCGCGATCACGATGCTGTCCGACTCGCCCGACGTCGC
>CAZGJV010000031.1:8370-36378 GCA_964525715.1 uncultured Conexibacter sp.
TCGCCGAGCGCGCGGCGATCGCGATCACGATGCTGTCCGACTCGCCCGACGTCGCTGAGGTCTATCGCGCGGCCGACGGGGTGCTCGCAGGTGTGACGTCGCGCGGACGCGGCCGCTCGCGGTCGCGGGAGCGCGAAAATCCCCCGGTCCTCATCGACATGAGCACGATCGCCCCGCGCGTCGCGCGCGAGCTGGCGGCCGAAGCCGCCGCGCGCGGTGCGGCGATGCTCGACGCGCCCGTCAGCGGCGGCGACGTCGGCGCGCAGGAGGGAACGCTGTCGATCATGGTCGGCGGCGACGCCGCTGCGCTCGAGCGGGCGCGCCCGGCGCTGGAGGCGCTCGGCACGCGCATCACGCACGTCGGCGCCAGCGGCGCCGGCCAGGTCGTCAAGGCCTGCAACCAGATCGTCGTCGCCCTCACGCTCGAGGCGCTCGGCGAGGCGCTCGTGCTCGGTTCGAAGGCGGGCGTCGACCCGGCCGCGATCGTCGAGGCGCTCGGCGGCGGCCTCGCGGCGAGCCGCGTGCTGGAGATGCGCGGCGCGAAGCTGCTCGCACGCGACTTCGAGCCCGGCTTCAAGCTCGACCTGCACGCGAAGGACCTCGCGATCGTGCTCGAGACCGCGCGCGAGATCGGTGTCGTGCTGCCCGGGACCGTCGTCGTCGACAAGCTCTTCCACGCCGAGCAGAGCCGCGGCCACGGCGGGGCCGACAACTCCACCGTCGTGCGCGCGCTCGAGGCGCTCGCGGAGCACGCGATCGGCACGCCTCCGGGCCCCTGAGCGGGGCGCGCGGACGCGCCCCCTTCGGACATGCGTCCAGTGGATGGCGCACCCGATCCATGTTCTTCGCGAACGCGAACAATGAATCTTCCGGCGTCTTTCTCGGACGCTCGCGTTCGGACCGGTGGCGCTTGTCTGATCAATCAAATTAAGCGCTTGACGTGGCGCGCCGGCCGCGTTAGCGTGCCCCTCGCGATCGACTGAAGAAGTCGCCCGCATGGAGGGGGAACGCGTTGCCGGCGCACTGCGGCGGCACTCGTTCAACACAGTTCTTCGTATTTCCGAACGTTAAAGCTCGAGAACGGGAGGCTCGTTGCTGCACGCAAGCGCTCAATCGCAGTTCGTTGCGGCAGCCGGGCACTCGATCTCTCATAACCTGTCGGTCGGTGATCGCCGTGTGCGCCGGCTCGCGACCTCCGTCCTCCTGCACGGGGCGGACGAGCGCGACGGAGGCACCAACAGGCCAGCGCATGGAGGCGCGACGCATCACGACCGGCAGCGCAGGGCGGCAGCATGCCTGCACGCGAAGTGTGGCGATGGGATGTGGACCCGGAGCCGTCGAGATCGGGGGATGCTCGACGTCTTCTACCCCGGGACCTCCGCCACCCTTCAGCGGCCGACAGGCGACGCCGCCAACCGCCAATAGAGCCCTCGGGTTCTATGGCCCCGGCGGCCAGCGCGTGGGGGACGCGCTGGCCGCCGACCCTCTTCTGCGCGTCGTCTCGCCGCGCCTGGCGGCGTCATCGGGGTTCGCCGTACCCATGTACGGCTTCACCCCTGCTTCCTTGCCAGGCACGACGATACTTCCGCCAGAAGAGGGTCGGCCGACCCTCTTCTGGAGAATCTCGGCGGCTTTTCGCTTGGGCGCTGCCGTGGCTGGCGCCTTGCGGTGCTGGCCTCGGCCCGCCTTCGGCGGCCCTCGGCGGCTAGACCTTGAAGAGGTCGAGGAACTCGGCGGCGAGGGTGGGGTTGCCGGTGACTTGGAGGCTGGAGGGTGGGCTTTCGGGGCTGAGGGCTTTGACCCAGGCGGCCTCGGTGCCGGTCATGCGGGCGTCGGAGTCGGAGCTGGTGCGGCGCTCGATGCGGGCGCGGCCGTGCTCGCGGACGAAGGTGTAGTGCTCGGGTGCGCCGGCGGCGCCGTCGGAGATCGTGAGGGCGAGCCGGCCGTCGGCGGTCGCGGCTGAGCGCGGGAGCAGCGGGGCGAGGCGGAAGCAGGCGCCGACGTCGATCCACTCGTCGTCGCGCGGTCTGGACCACTGCGTGCGCAGCTCCCAGCGCGCGAGCTCGCCGATCGCCTCGACCAGCGCGTGCCCGCGCTCGGTCAGCTCGAGGTCGACGCGCGGCGGCAGCGAGCGGCGCCGTCTGCGCACGATCAGGCCGGCCTCGGCCATCCGCGACAGGCGCGACTCGAGCGCGCCGGCCGAGACGCCCGGCAGCCAGCGGCGCAGCGCCTCCAGGCGCAGCGGGCCGGACGCCAGATCGCGCACGATCACCATCACCCAGCGGTCGCCGACGACGCTCAGCGCGCGAGCGTCCGGCGCCCATTGCCGGCGCGGCCTGTCGCCCTGCTCTGCTGCTGGTGGCATGTGGTCCTCCCCCGACCCGCCTGCCGGCAGCGCGCGACCATCCTTGGCGGGCGCCAACGGCACGGGCACGTCGTCGATTGACTTTCCCAGGCCGAACTCTCTGCAGCAGGAAACGTACGGCTTCCCAGATCCCGCCGTGACCATACCAAAATTCGGGATCACGACATTCGGAATGGACGGCCGCTGGACGAGCGCGCCGACGTCCAGACCTGGCGGGTCGGCGCTCAGCCGTACAGGAGTCTCGCGCCGGTCAGCGCGGTGACCGTGACGAAGCTGTAGCCACGCGCCTTGAGCGTGTGGATGATGTCCGGCAACGCCGCGACCGTCTCGTTGCGCGGGCCGCCGCCGTCGTGCATCAGCACGATCGAGCCGTTGCGGACGTTGCCGACGACGCGCGAGTAGATCGCGCCGGTGCCCGGCCGCGCCCAGTCCTGCGGATCGACGTCCCACTCGATCGTCGTGAAGCCGAGCCCGCGCGCGAGCCCGGTCAGCGACGAGCTGACGGCGCCGTAGGGGGCGCGGAACAGGCACGGACGGAAGCCGGTCGCCTTCCTGATCGCGCCCTCGGCGGACGTGATCTCCCCCGACGCGAAGGCACCGCCGCGCGACACGTCGGCGTGGTTCCAGGTGTGGTCGCCGACGATGTCGCCGTCGGCGAGGATGCGGCGCGAGTACGCCGCGAAGCCGGCGACCTGCTGGCCGATCTCGAAGAAGGTCGCGTGGACTCTCTCGCGCTCGAGGATCGAGAGCACCTGCGGCGTGTAGATCGAGGGGCCGTCGTCGAACGTGAGCGCGACGACGTGCTTCGTGCGCGCGCCGTTCGTGACGTACGCCGGCCCGGCGGGCGTGCAGCCGACCGGCAGCGGCGCTCTCAGCGCCAGCACGGCGCCGCTCGTGGGCAGCGCGTCGAAGCAGCTGCCTCTGCTCGCGACGAGACAGCCGGCGGTGGTCGAGAGCGTGCGCCAGCGCACCGACCCGTAGGGGATCCCGAGCGCCGCAAGGTCGAACCGCGCGACCAGCGAGCGCCCGTCGCGGCGGCTCGTGCGCGCGCTCAGCGGATGCGAAGGGCCATGGTGGCCGGACGCCAGCACGCGCATGAACACGAGTCCCGCCGTCGAGCCGGAGCGCGCGACGCAGACGTCGCGCGAGGCGAAGCTCGCTCCCGACTGGTAGACGAGCCGAACGCACAGCGAGCGGCCGTCGGCGCCCAGCGAGGCCGGCGTCCACTGCTGCGAGGTCTGCAGCGACCACACGAGCGCGGAGCCGTCCTGCGTCAGCGCCGAGCGATGCAGGTGCAGCGGCGCCGGGGTCGTCGCCGTCGGTGGCGTCGTGATGGTGGTGCCGGTGACCGTGGCGTCGGTCTGCGTCTGTCCCGGAGCCGCGCCGCCGGGACCTGCGGCCACAGCGGTCGCCCCGCCGGCCGCGAGCGCGAGCAGGACGACGAGTGCGATGCGGCGGAGGCCCTGCACGGCCGCCCAGCCTAGCTGTGCACGTCGTCGTCGTCGTCGCGCACGGCGATCCGCCCGCGCTCGATCGCCACCGTGCGGCGCCCCGCCAGCAGATCCTCCAGCTCCGCGCCGACCAGCTCGCGGCGCCAGCCCCCGAGCGCGCGCACGTCCGGCTCGGGGTCGCCGCGCCGCGCGGCGATCACGATCCGTTCCAGCTCCGCGCGCGAGGCGACCAGCTCGTACGCCAGCCCCGCCTCGATCGCGCGTGCGCGGATGACCGCCTCGATCAGCGCCACGAGCGGCGGGTCACCCGGCTCGGAGCCCGGCCCGCGCGCCTCGCGCGCGATCGGCTCGGCCTCCCGCCCGCGCTCGACGGCCGCGATCAGCTCCGGCCCGCGCCGCTTGAGGTGGCCGCCGTGCAGGCCGCGGATCTGCTCGAGCTGGTCCGCCGCGGTCGGCTTGCGCTTCGCGATCTCGACGAGCGCGGGGTCCGGCAGGATCGTCCCAACCGGCTTGTCCTCGGCCGAGGCGGTGCGCTCGCGCCAGGCGGCCAGCTCGCGCGCGACGGCGCGCGAGCGCGGGTCGAGCGAGGCCGCGCGCGGGAGCCGCTCGAAGGCCGTCTCGGGGTCGCGCTCGTCGCTCGCGCCTTCCATCCGTCTGCACTCCTCGCGCGCCCACTCGAGGCGGCCCTTCGCCGCCAGCCGTCTGTGCAGCGCGTCGCTCAGCTCCAGCAGGTGCAGCACGTCCTCGCGCGCGTAGGAGAGCTGCTCGGCCGTGAGGGGGCGCGCGTCCCAGCGCGTGTAGCTGGCGCTCTTGGCGACGTGCAGTCTCAGCACGCCGCCGATCAGGTTGCCGTAGCCGGTCTGCGCGCCCTGGCCGGCGAAGCCGGCCGCGACCTGCGTGTCGAAGACGTTCGTGACCTCGGTTCTCCACACGCGCCGCAGCAGCGCGACGTCCTGGCGCGCGGCGTGCAGGACGATCTCGATCTCGGGGTCGGCGAGCACCTCGGCCAGCGGCGTCGCGTCGAGCGGCTCGAGCGTGTCGAACAGCGCGATGCGGATGCCGCCCTCGGCGTCGGGGTCGTCGGCGACGACCTGCACGAGGCACAGCAGTGCGCGGTAGCGGCCCTCCGACATGAACTCGGTGTCGATCCCCAACCGGCCGCCCGCGCGCGCGAGCGCTGCGATGCGCGCGACCTCGTCCTGGCCGGCGAGCGTGGGGGCCGTCGATGCTTCCACCGCTGCCCATCATGACCGAGTGGCGGTCATGATGGGCGCGGGGGACCGTCCTTTAACCGACCCCGTTGGTAGGATTTCCCGCGTGATCTTCTCCTCGAAGGCCGAGTACGGGGTCCGCCTGATGGTCGAGCTGGGGCGGCAGACGCCCGAGCAGCCCACGAGCCTGAAGGCGATCGCGGAGGCCGAGCGGCTGCCGCTCGCCTACCTCGAGCAGGTCGTCGCGCGGCTCAAGAGAGCGGAGCTCGTGATGAGCGCCCGCGGCGCGCACGGCGGCTATTGGCTCGCGCGCCCGGCGGAGGAGATCACGATGGACGAGGTCGTGCAGGCGCTCGAGGGCGCGATCGCGCCGATGGAGTGCTTCCTCGGCGAGACGACCGAGCGGGTGCTGTGCTCGCACGTCGGCGGCCACGCCGACGACCACCAGCACTGCGCGACGAAGCTGCTGTGGATGCGCGTGCAGGGCGGCATCGCCCGCTCGCTGCAGACCACGACGCTCGCGGAGCTGGTCGACTTCTCGCGCCGCGAGTCCGTCGTCCCCGCGGCTTGACCCCCTACTCAGATCCCCTGGAGACCATGGCAGACCTCGAAATCCGCAACCTGCACGTCCGCGCCGGCGAGAAGGAGATCCTCAAGGGTCTCGACCTCGCCGTCGGCAAGGGCGAGATCCACGCCCTGATGGGGCCCAACGGCTCCGGCAAGTCGACGCTCGCGAACGTCGTGATGGGGCACCCGAACCTCGAGGTGACCGAGGGCCAGATCCTCTTCAAGGGCGAGGACATCACGGAGGCCGACACCGACGAGCGCGCCCGCATGGGCCTCTTCATGGCCTTCCAGTACCCCGTCGCCGTGCCCGGCGTGACGGTCACGAAGTACCTGCGCACGGTCATCAACGCGCACCGCGAGTCGCGCGGCGAGGAGCCGATCTCGCTGAAGGAGTTCCGCCAGACGGTCGAGGCGGCGATGAGACTGACCGAGGTGCCGAGAGAGTTCTCGGCGCGCTACCTCAACGAGGGCTTCTCCGGCGGCGAGAAGAAGCGCATGGAGATCCTCCAGCTCGCGCTGCAGAAGCCGCAGATGGCGATCCTCGACGAGACCGACTCGGGCCTCGACATCGACGCCCTGCGCGTCGTCTCAAACGGCGTCAACGCCGTCGCCGGCGACCACATGGGCGTGCTGATCATCACCCACTACCAGCGCATCCTGCACCTCGTGCAGCCGAGCCACGTGCATGTCATGTACCAGGGCCGGATCGTCAAGCAGGGCGGCCCCGAGCTGGTCACCGTGCTCGAGGAGAAGGGCTACGGCTGGATCAAGGACGAGGTCGAGGCCGCCTCGGCGGCTTAGGCGTCCCGATGTCCGCGACCGCCGCCAGCTCGACGTTCGACGCCGCCGCGGTCGCGGCGCAGTTCCCGATCCTGTCGCGTGAGCTGCCCGGCGGCCGGCTCGTCTACCTCGACTCCGGCGCGACCGCGCAGAAGCCCGAGGCGGTCCTGCGCACGCTCGACGAGTCCTACCGGCTGCACAACGCGAACATCCACCGCGGCGTCTACACGCTGGCGCAGGAGGCGACCGAGCGCTTCGAGGGCGCGCGCGAGCGGATCGCGCGCTTCGTCGGCGCGCCGACGGCCGAGACGATCTTCACGAAGAACGTCACCGAGGCGATCAACCTCGTCGCCTACGCCTGGGGTCGCAGAAACGTCAGAGAGGGCGACACGATCGTGCTCACGCCGATGGAGCACCACGCGAACATCGTGCCGTGGCAGCAGCTCGCGCTCGAGGTGGGGGCGAGACTCGCCTACGTCGAGCTGACCGAGGACGGGCGGCTCGACATGGACTCGTTCGACGCGCTGCTGGAGCGCGCGCCGAAGCTCGTCGCGGTCGCGCACGTCTCGAACGTGCTGGGGACGCTGAACCCGGTCGAGCGGATCGTCGCGAGAGCGCACGCCGCCGGCGCGGTCGTGCTGGTCGACGGGGCGCAGGCGGTCCCGCACCTGCGCGTCGACCTGCGCGCGCTGGGCGCCGACTTCTACGGCTTCACCGGCCACAAGGTCTACGGGCCGACGGGCATCGGCGTGCTGCACGGGCGCCGCGAGCTGCTGGAGGCGATGCCGCCGTTCCTGACCGGCGGCGACATGATCGCCTCGGTCGACTTCGAGCGCTCGACGTTCGCGGAGATCCCGCACAAGTTCGAGGCGGGCACCTCGCCGTACGTCGAGGCGACCGGGCTCGGCGCGGCCGTCGAGTGGCTCGACGCGCTCGGGCTGGAGGCGGTCCACGCGCACGAGCAGGCGGTGACCGCCTACGCGCTCGACGCGCTCGCCGAGGTGCCGGGGCTGACGGCCTACGGGCCGGCCGCCGAGCATCGCGGCTCGCTCGTCTCGTTCGCACTGGACGGCGTCCACCCGCACGATGTCGCCGAGCTGCTGAGCCGCAGAAACGTGTGCGTGCGCGCCGGCCACCACTGCGCGCAGCCGCTGATGCGCCGCCTCGGCGTCCCGGCGACGACGCGCGCCAGCTTCGCCGCGCACTCGACGCGATCGGACGTCGATGCGCTGGTCGACGGCCTGCACGAGGTCCGTCGCGTGTTCCGCCTGTAGCTCTGCGGACACGCTTGGAGCGTCCGCTCCACGGCGGGTGCCGTACGGTGTTCGATCCCGCTGCCGGTCCTTCGAACTACTTTACTTCTGGTCAACGCCTCACTAGGATCCTTCTTGGTTGGGCAGGGGGCGTGCTCCGCACGCAATCTCCGCTCGACCTGCCGCCCATTGACTTGCTCGCGGGGACGCGAGACGAGACAGCGGCGAACCGGCGAGGGCCGTCGCGACCACGGCCCTCGCCGCATTTAACGCTCGCCGCGAGGCGGCCGCCGGCGCGGCCCGGGTGTGCTCCTGCGACTCGCGCCGCGCGGCCGCCGGCTCAGCGCCGAGCTGCGGCGACCTGCTCCAGCAGGTCGAGCGCGTCCTGCAGGCCGTCCTCCATGCCGGTGGCCACGATCGCGTCGCGCACCTCGCGGCTGGCGACCTGCTGCCGGATCTCCAGCGTCGTGCGCCCGTCCGTCTCGGCGAAGGTCACGGTCGTGAGCGCCTCGTGCTTCGGCGCCCCCTCGTAGACCTCGGTCGAGACGATCCGCTCGCACGGGACGAGCTCGCGGTACTCGCCGTGGAAGGCGACCTCGAAGCCGCCGCTCGCCGCCGTCATCGCGTAGCGCCAGCGGCCGCCGACGCGCAGATCGATCTCGATCGCCGTGACGTCGCCGCGTCTGGCGTGCCACCAGCGGCGCACCAGCTCCGGCGTCGTGTAGGCCTTCCACACCAGCTCCCGCGGCGCGTCCAGCTCGCGCACGATCAGGACCTCCGTCTCGCTCGGCAGCGTCACCTGAGCGGTTCGCGTCGTCGTCATCCGTCATCGCCTCCTTCTCGCTCTTTCAGCTCCTCGAGCACGTCGTCGAGCGCATCGAAGCGGTCCGACCACAGCTGCTCGAAGTCGCTGATCCAGTCGTGGATCGGCTTCAGCGCACGGCCGTCGAGCCGGTACAGCCGCTGTCGGCCCGCCTCCCGCACCTCCACCGCGCCGACCTCGCGCAGGACGCGCAGGTGCTTGGAGACCTGCGGCTGCGCGATCGCCAGCGCCCGCGCCAGCTCGCCGACGGGGCGCTCGCCGTTTGCGAGCAGGTCGATCAGCTGGCGGCGGCGGGGCTCCGCCACCGCGTTGAACACGTCCGTCGTCGTCGCCGCGCGTGCCATCTCGCGACATCATATACCCATATGGGAATGCTTTGACACCGCTGCTCGAACGAGCGCGCGGCTAGGGTGTCCGGCGATGGACGACCTCTATCGCGAGTACATCCTCGAGCACTACAAGCGGCCCCACAACTGGTCGCCGCCCGCGGCTGAGCTGCAGTCGCCGGACCTCGAGTTCGAGGACAACAACCCGCTCTGCGGCGACGAGCTGCGCGTCCAGATCGCGCTCGACGCCGATCGCCGCGTCGCCGATCTGCGCTTCTCCGGGCACGGCTGCGCGATCTCGCAGGCAGCCGCCTCGATGGCCTCCGACGAGGTCAAGGGCATGCCCGTGGACGAGCTGCTGGCGCTCGACAAGTCGTTCGTGCTCGACCTGCTCGGGATCGACATCTCCGCCACGCGCATGAAGTGCGCCCTGCTGTCGCTCAAGGTGCTCAAGAGCGCGGCGCTCGGCGGGGCGGCGGCGTGGCCGGACCAGGACGAGGCGGCATAGGCCGCTACACTCCTGAGCGCATATCCGATCCCCGCACTAGGACTTTCTTTCCCTTGCCCGAGACGATCGACGTCTGCCCCGTCAGCGACCTGCCGCCCGGCGCCATGCGCCTGGTCGAATGGGACGACGTCGAGATCGGCGTCTTCAACTGCGGCGGGACGTTCTACGCGATCGAGGACCGCTGCTCGCACGACGACGGTCCGCTCGCCGAGGGGGAGCTGGACGAGGCGACCTGCACGGTCGAATGCCCGCGCCACGGCGCCCGCTTCGACCTCAGAACGGGCAAGCCGCTCACCTTGCCGGCCTACACGCCGGTGGACACCTTTCCCGTGGTCGTCGCCGACGACGTGATCAAGCTGGAGGTTGACTGACATGGCCACGCCCGAGGTGCTCGCAGAGCAGCAGAGCCTGAAGGGGATCAACGCCGACTACGAGGAGCGCTTCGGCTTCCACGACGCCGAGAACTACCTCTACAAGGCGCCCAAGGGGATCAACCGCGAGATCGTCGAGAAGATCTCCGAGTTCAAGCAGGAGCCGCAGTGGATGCGCGACTTCCGCCTCAAGGCGCTCGAGCACTTCTTCGCGCACCCGATGCCGAGATGGGGCTCGCCGATGCTGGCCGAGGTCGACTTCGACAACATCCACTACTTCGTGCGCGCGTCCGAGCGCGCCGAGCGCTCGTGGGACGACGTGCCCGAGGACGTCAAGAAGACGTTCGACCGCCTCGGCATCCCCGAGGCCGAGCGCAGATTCCTCTCCGGCGTCGGCGCGCAGTACGAGTCCGAGGTCGTCTACCACCAGGTCCACAGAGACCTCGAGGACCAGGGCGTGATCTTCCTCGACATGGACACCGCGCTGCGCGAGCACGAGGAGCTCGTCAAGGAGTACTTCGCGACGATCATCCCCGCGAACGACAACAAGCTCGCGGCGTTGAACAGCGCCGTGTGGTCGGGCGGCTCGTTCGTCTACGTGCCGCCGGGCGTGCACGTCGAGATGCCGCTGCAGGCCTACTTCCGCATCAACACGGAGAACATGGGCCAGTTCGAGCGCACGCTGATCATCGCCGACGAGGGCTCCTACGTGCACTACGTCGAGGGCTGCACCGCCCCGACCTACTCGTCCGACTCGCTGCACTCCGCGGTCGTCGAGCTGATTGCCAAGCCCGGCGCGCGGATCCGCTACACGACGGTGCAGAACTGGTCGCAGAACGTCTTCAACCTCGTCACCAAGCGCGCGGTCGCCGAGACCGACGCGACGGTCGAGTGGGTCGACTGCAACCTCGGCTCGAAGCTGACGATGAAGTACCCGTCCGTCTACCTGATGGGCGAGCGCGCGCACGGCGAGATCCTCTCGATCGCCTTCGCCGGCAAGGGCCAGCACCAGGACGCCGGCGGCAAGATCGTCCACGCCGCGCCGAACACGACGTCGAACATCTTCGCCAAGTCGATCTCCAAGGACGGCGGGCGCGGCTCCTACCGCGGCCTGCTCGAGGTCGCCAAGGGCGCGCACGGCGCCAAGTCGAAGGTCGTCTGCGACGCGCTGCTGCTCGACGAGCACTCGCGCTCGGACACCTACCCGACGATCCGCATCGGCGAGGACGACGTCGACGTCGGCCACGAGGCGACCGTCTCGAAGATCGGCGAGGAGCAGGTCTTCTACCTCCAGACCCACGGGATCAACGAGGAGGAGGCCTCCAAGCTGATCGTCAACGGCTTCATCGAGCCGATCACCAAGGAGCTGCCGATGGAGTACGCGGTCGAGATGAACCGCCTGATCGAGCTGCAGATGGAGGGGTCGATCGGCTGATCTGCCGGCGCCTCGGGGCGTCCGGCGGCGTCATCGGGGTTCGCCGTACGCAAGTACGGCTTCACCCCTGCTTCCCTGCAGACACCCCGATCCACCACCATCTCAGCCGATCGACACCGGCAACTCGGCTGGCCCTCTCCTTGATCCGTCCCTTCTGACCCCGCTCCCTCTATGACCACCACTCTCGACTCCCCCTTCTGGCTCGCTGAGCGCCGCTCGCGCGCTGCGGCCCTCGCCTCCTCGCTCGACCTCCCCCAGTACAAGGGCCACGCCGGCTGGGAGTTCACGGACATCTCGGCGCTCGACCTGTCCGTCTACGCGCCGGCGAGCGCGGGGGACGCGGGTGCGGTGGAGCGGGCGGAGGCGCTGTTCCAGGGGCTTTCGGATCCGTATGTGCTGACGCAGGTGGACGCGTCCACCGTTGCGGCGCCGGAGGATCTGCCGGCGGGCGTGACGGTGACGTCGCTGGAGCGCGCCGCGGTCTCGCACGCCGCGCTCGTCGAGCAGCACCTCGGCACGATCGTGACCGACGAGGACGCCTTCACCGCGCGCAACGAGGCCGGCTTCGCGGGCGGCGCGTTCGTGCACGTCGCGGCCGGCACAGTGCTCGACCGCCCGATCCTCGTCACCGCGGTGCAGGGCGCCGAGCGCAGCGCGCTCGACTGGCGCACGCTGATCGTGCTCGAGGACGGCGCCCAGGCGGAGGTGTGGGAGCAGTACCTGTCCGCCGACCCGGCGCTGGACTCCGTCTTCAACACCGTCGTCGAGCTGGTCGTGGGCGAGAACGCGCGGCTGCGCTTCGTCTGCGGGCAGAGCCTCTCCGAGAGAAGCTGGATCTTCGGCAGCCAGCGCGCCGAGGTCGGGCGCGACGGCGCGCTCGACTGGGTCGCGCTCGGCTTCGGCAGCGCGCGCGGCAAGGTGCGGATGGAGACGAAGCTCGCCGGTCCCGGCGCCGACGGCAGAGTCACCGGTGCGTACGCGTCCCACGGCCGCCAGCACGTCGACTTCGACACGACGCAGGAGCACGCCGCCCCGCACACGACGTCCGACCTCGCGTTCCGCGGCGTGCTGCAGGGCCGCAGCGAGGCCGTCTGGCGCGGCAACATCATCGTCGACCCCGGCGCCCAGCAGACCGACGCCTTCCAGGAGTCGCGCAACCTGCTGCTGAGCAAGAAGGCCCACGCCGACGCGATCCCGGGGCTTGAGATCCAGGCGAACGACGTGCGCTGCACGCACGCCGCCGCGATCGCCCAGATCGACCCCGAGCAGCTCTTCTATCTGACCTCGCGCGGCCTGCGCGAGGAGACGGCGAAGCGGCTCGTGATCGAGGGCTTCCTCGCCGCGCTCGTCGAGCGCTTCGAGGCGGGCCCGGTGCGCGAGGTGCTCGGCGACGCGCTCGAGCGGCGCCTCGGCGCCGTGCTCGGCACGGTCTGAGGCTGTCGGCGGCGCCGTGCGGGCGGTCCTGTTCGATCTCGACGGGACGCTGATGGACCACGACGCGGCACGCGTCTTCGGTCTCTCGGCGCACGTCGCGACGCTGATGCCCGGCCTGCCGGGGGACGAGCTGACGCGGCTCGACGAGGAGTGGCAGCGGCTCGAGGCGCTGCACTACGACGAGTACGCCGCCGGCCGCATCTCCTTCCAGGAGCAGCGCCGCCGGCGCGTGCGCGGCCTGCACGATGCGCTCGGACGTCCGGCGCCGAGCGCCGCCGCGGCGGACGCGTGGTTCGCCGGCTACCTCGGCCACTACCGCGAAGCGTGGCGCGCGTTCGACGACGTGCTCCCGGCCCTCGCAGCGCTCGCGCAGGCGTTTCCCGGCGCGGCGCTCGGCATCGTCACGAACGGCGAGGGGGAGGCGCAGCGCGCGAAGCTCGCCGCGATCGGCGTGGCCGAGCGGTTCCCGGTCGTCGTCGCATCCTCGGAGGCCGGCGTCTCGAAGCCGGCGGCGGAGATCTTCGCGCTCGCGTGCGAACAGCTCGGCGTCGCGCCGCACGAGGCCGCCCACGTCGGCGACCGGCTCGACCTCGACGCGCATGGCGCCGCCGCGGCGGGACTGCGCGGCATCTGGCTCGACCGCCCGCGCAGCGGTGACGCCGCCCCCGGCGTCACGACGATCGCCACGCTCCACGAGCTGCCCGACGCGCTCGCCGCCTGACGCGCCGAGCTGCCGCCGCGCGCGGCGCGCCGCAGTAGGCTCGCGGCGACCTGTCCGCCGCCGCAGGAGGAGCCGCGATGGAGCTCACGCCGCGCCAGCGCCGATCGCTCGAGGCGATCTGCGACACGTTCTGCCCGACTGCCGACGGACTCCCGACCGCCACGCAGCTCGGCGTGCCAGACGCCGTCCTCAAGCTCGTCGCGCGCGATCCGCGCAGCGCAGCGCACAGAGAGCTGAAGCAGCTGCTCGCCCTGTGGGACACGGCCCCGGTGACGGCGCTCGGCGGCGGCGGCTTCAACCGCTTCAGCACGCTCCCGCGCGCCGAGCGCGAGCAGGTGCTGCTGAGCTGGTGCGACAGCCGCCTGCCGCAGCGCCGCGCCGCCTTCCACGCCCTGCGCAAGGCTGCGCTGCTGACCTACTACGGCCTGCCGGCGCCCGGCGGCGGCACGAGCCCGGTGTGGGATGCGATCGGCTATCCCGGGCCGCTCGGCGCGCGCGACGACGCGCCGCCGAAGCAGCTCTCGCCGCTGAGCATCGGCGAGAGCACGACGCTCGACTGCGACGTCTGCATCGTCGGCTCGGGCGCGGGCGGCGGCGTCGCCGCCGCGGTGCTGAGCCAGGCCGGGCTCGACGTGATCGTGCTCGAGCGCGGCGCCTACTACGACGACGCGGACTTCGACGGCGCCGAGCTGAGAGCGCTCACGACGATGTACGCCGGCGCGCCCACGGCGACGCACGACCAGTCCGTCGGCCTGATCGCCGGCTCGTGCCTGGGCGGCGGCACGGTCGTCAACTACACGACGTCCTTCCGCACGCCCGACGACGTGCGCG
Organism: uncultured Conexibacter sp.; assembly: GCA_964525715.1. Taxonomy (GTDB): domain Bacteria; phylum Actinomycetota; class Thermoleophilia; order Solirubrobacterales; family Solirubrobacteraceae; genus Conexibacter. The sequence continues at coordinate 22,447 of CAZGJV010000031.1, forward strand.
CAGAGTGGGCGTCGCTCGGCGTGCCGGCGTTCGCGTCCGCCGACTACACGGCGTCGCTCGACGCCGTCTGCGAGCGGCTCGGCGTCAACCAGGAGCACAACGAGCCGTCCGCGCGCGAGCAGAAGCTGCGCGACGCGTGCGTCAGCCTCGGCTGGCACCTCGACGCGATGCCGCGCAACGTCAACGACCGCTGCGATCGCAGAGAGTGCGGCTGGTGCAACTTCGGCTGCCGTCACGGCGCCAAGCAGTCGACCGCGAAGACGTGGCTGAAGGATGCGCAGGCGGCCGAGGCGCGGATGGTCGTCGGCGTCGCCGTCGAGCGCGTGACGATCGAGGGCGGCACCGCGCGCGGCGTGGTCGCCAGAACGGACGCCGGCCACCGCCTCACGATCCGCTCGCGCGCGGTCGTCTGCGCCGCCGGCGCGATCCAGACGCCGGCGCTGCTCAAGCGCTCCGGCCTCGCCAACGCGAATATCGGCAAGCACCTGCGGCTGCACCCGGCGACCGCCGTCTGGGGCGTCTACGACGAGGAGGTGCGCCCGTGGGAGGGCGTGATGCAGGCGCTCTACTCCGATGAGCACCGCAACCTCGACGACGGCTACGGCGTGAAGTACGAGACGGCCGCCGGCCATCCGCACCTGGGGATCCCGTTCCTGCCGTGGCGCAGCGCGCGCGCCCACCACGAGCTGATGCAGGCGATCTCCAGCACCGTCGTGTTCGGCATCCTGCTGCGCGACCGCGACGCCGGCGAGGTGCGGATCGATCGCGAGGGCGAGCCGGTCGTGCGCTACAAGCTGTCGGACTACGACGCGCGCCACCTGCGCGTCGGGATCGAGGGCGCAGCGCAGATGCACGAGGCCGCCGGCGCGCAGCGGATCTTCAGCTCGCAGAGCGACTGGGTCGCGTACGACCCCGGTCGCGAGGGCGACCGCGTGCGCTTCATGCGCGACGCCGACGCCTGCGGCTACGGGCCCGGCCGCCTCCAGCTCGGCTCCTTCCACATCATGGGCTCCGCGCGGATGGGCGGCTCGCCGGCGACCTCCGCCTGCGACCCCAACGCGCAGACGTGGGACGTCAGAGACCTCTACGTGCTCGACGGCTCCGCCTTCCCGACCGCCTCGGGCGTCAACCCGCAGATCTCGATCCAGGCGATCGCCCACATGGGCGCCCGCGCGCTCGCCGAGCGGCTGACATAGCGCGACCGCGCCGGCGGCGCAGCCCCGGTGCGAGCGTTCGCACGCGCACGCGGCGCGTGCGCCCGGCGGTGGGCGTCTGCTATTCAGGGTCGGTGAAGTCCGCCGAGGTGCTCGTCGTGGAGGACGAGGACGATGTGCGTCGCCTCGTGCGGGTCCTGCTCGAACGCGCCGGGCACAGCGTCGTCGAGGCGGCGAACGGGCTCGAGGCGCTGCGCAGGCTGGAGGGCGGCGCGCCCGACCTCGTCGTGCTCGACGTCGCGATGCCGGAGTTGGACGGCTGGCAGACGCTCGAGCGCATCCGCGACCTCAGCGACGTGCCGGTGCTGATGCTGACTGCGCGCGCCGGCGAGCTGGACAAGGTGCGCGGGCTGCGCGGCGGCGCCGACGACTACGTCACGAAGCCGTTCGGCCGCCAGGAGCTGCTCGCGCGCGTGGAGGCGCTGCTGCGCCGCACGAGCGGGCCGCCGGAGGTGCGCTCCGCCTACGAGGACGGCGCGGTGCGGATCGACTACGTCAGCCGCGAGGTGGTCGCAGGCGGCCACGAGGTGCAGCTCACGCCGCTCGAGTTCAAGCTGCTGTCCGCGTTCGTCCGCCATCCGAACGAGACGCTCAGCCGCGCGCGGCTGCTGGAGCTCGTGTGGGGCGACGTCGACGGGTTCGGCGGCGACCAGGTCAAGCTTTACGTGGGCTATCTGCGCCGGAAGCTGGGCTGGGGGCCGTCGGACGGCGGTCCGCTGGAGACGATTCGCGGCTTCGGCTATCGCTACCGACCGCCGGCAGCAGGACCGTGAAGCACGCGCCCGCGCCGTTCTCGCTGCGCACCGACACGGTGCCGCCGTGGCCCTCGACGATCGTCTGCACGATCGTCAGGCCGAGTCCCAGGCCGGGAACCGAGCGGCCGGTGGCGTTGCGCGCGCGGTAGAAGCGGTCGAACAGGTGCGGCTGGTCCGCGGCCGGTATCCCGACGCCGGTGTCGGCGACCGCGATCCGCACCTGCGGCCCGTCGTCCGCGAGCGCGACGACCACGCGCCCACCGGGCGGCGTGAACTTGAGCGCGTTCGAGAGCAGGTTGTCGAGCACCTGCGCGAGCCGGTCGCGGTCGCCGACGCAGCGCTCGACCGGCTCCAGCTCGGTGACGAGCGTGATGCCGGCCTCCTCGGCGCGCGGGCGCGCCAGCTCGACCGCGTCGCGCACGATCGCGACGAGGTCCACCTCGCCCGGCTCCAGCAGCAGCGGCGCGCCCTCGACCTGGGCGGCGAACAGCAGGTCGCCGACGATCCGCACGAGCCGGCGCGCGTTGCGCTCGATCACCTCGAGGTGGCGGGCGTGCTCGTCCGGGAAGGCGGTGGCGTCGTCGCTCACCACCAGTTCGACGTAGCCGAGGATCGCCGTCAGCGGCGTGCGCAGCTCGTGCGAGACGAGCGCGAAGAAGTCCTGCTTGGCGCGCTCGGCCTCGCGCTCGGCGGTGATGTCGCGCACCACCAGCAGACGGCCGATGAGGCGGCCGCGGCCGTCGTGCACGGGCGCGACGTAGCGCGCGAACGTGCGCCGGCCGCCCGGCAGCGCGACCTCGTCGCGGCGCTCGCCGTCGTCGCGTGCGCCGCCGTTGGAGCCGGCGACCGTCGCGGCGCGCGGGTCGAGCGTCGTCGCATGTGCGGCGAACGCGGCGCGCACGGCGCGCATCGGCGGGTTGTCGACGATCACGGCGCCGTCGCCGTCGAGCAGCGCGATCGCGTCGGGCGTCGTGTCGAGCACCGCGCGCACGATGCTCGCGCCTTCGCGCGCCGAGCGGACCGCCTCGATCAGCTCGCTGCGCTGCTGCGCCAGCTCGCGGTTCTGGCGTTCGAGCGCCGCGCGGCTCTCCTCGAGCGAGTCGGCCATCTGGTCGAACGTGCGCGCCAGCTCGCCGACCTCGCCGATCCCCTCGCGCCGTCCGACGCGCGCACGCAGGTCGCCGGCGGCGAGCTGCCGGGCGGTGTCGGCGACGCTGCGCAAGGGCGCGAGCAGCGACCGGCGCAGGTAGAGCATGAAGCCGAGCGCGCACATCAGCGTGGCGAAGACGCCGGTCGCGCCGGCGATCCACGCGACCCGCGTGAGGCGGGACTCGTGCTTGCGCTGGGCGTTGCGCGCCGCGCGCTCGCGCGCCGCGATGGCCGCGAGGCGCCGGTCGAGCGCGCGTGCTCGCGGCGACTCGCCTGCCGTCGAGCGCGGGGGAGCGCTCGCGTAGGCCTGGATGGCGCGTGCGACGGCGGCCGCCTCCTGCGGATGGCCGGCGGCGCGGCCCGCGCTCGCGAACGCGACGGCGCCCGCGCGCATTCCGGCGAGGTCGCCCTGCGCCAGCGCGATCCGCGTGTCGTTCGCGGCCGTCGCCACCAGCGCGGCTCTGCGCGCCTGGCTGTCGGTCGCCCCGAGGTCGTGCAGCGTCAGCAGCAGCACGGCGAAGACCGTGACGTGCAGGGCGGCGAGCAGGCCGATCACGACGACGAGCCGCGTGCTGAGGCCACGCGTGCGGCGCATGGGGAACACGCTACTCGTCCGCGGGCAGGCGCGTCGCGGCATTTCGCGGGGTTGCGGCTCGCGCGCGGGCGGGAATGCTCAGACCAGCAAGCCGACCATCGAGAACCGGGGGTAGCGCCATGTCCGATCCCGCTCCAGCTCGCGTGCTGCTCGTCGCCAACCGCACCGCCGCGACTCAGGGCCTGTGCGACGCCGTTCGCGCGCGCGTGCGACGCGGTCCGGCCGCGTTCCATCTCGTCGTACCGGCGAATCCGCACGGCCTGCACAAGCTCGTCGACCCGCAGGAGGGCGACGAAGGCGAGGCAGACGACGCGCTGACCGTGGCACTGCCGCTGCTGAGCGAGGCGGCCGGGGCGCCCGTGACCGGCCACGTCGGCGATGCCGAGCCGCTGATGGCGATCGCGGACTCGCTCAACGTCGCACCGTACGACGAGATCGTCGTCTCGACGCTGCCGCATCGCGTCTCGCGCTGGCTGCACCTCGACCTCGTCAGCAAGGCACACGGCTTCGGGCTGCCGGTGACGCACGTCGAGGCGCTCGAGCGGGAGCACGCCGCGACCGGCTGACGCCGGGTAGGCTGCCGGGCCGCATGCGCCTGGCGACCTTCCTGCCTCCCGGCTCCGATGACGCCCGCGCGGGCGAAGTGCGCGACGACCACGTCGTCGCGTTCGCCGACGGCGCGACGGTGCTCGATCGCCTCGCGAGCGGCGACCGCACGCCGGCCGCCGGCGAGGCGTGGCCGCTCGCGGACGCGACGCTGCTCGCGCCGATCCCGCAGCCGCGCGCGATCTTCGGGATCGGCTTGAACTACGCAGCGCACGCGGCCGAGACGGGCAGAGAGCTGCCGGAGGCGCCGATGGTCTTCATGAAGCTGCCCAGCTCCTCCGCGCCGCCCGGCGGGCCGGTGCGCTGTCCGGCGGTCGTGAGACGGCTCGACTACGAGGGCGAGCTGGCGATCGTGATCGGCGCGGGCGGCGAGATCGCCGGCTATGCCGTCGCCGACGACGTCAGCGCGCGCGACCTGCAGCGCCGCGAGTCGCAGTGGACGCGCGCGAAGGGGGCGGACGGCTTCTGCCCGTGGGGGCCGTGGGTCACGACCGCCGACGAGGTTCCCGATCCCGAGGATCTCGCGCTGCGCACGTGGGTCAACGGCGAGCTGCGCCAGGACAGCCGCACCTCGGACCTGATCTTCGGCTGCCGCGCGCTCGTCGACTTCATCGCCGAGACGTGCACGCTCGCGCCGGGCGACCTGATCCTCACCGGCACGCCGAGCGGCGTCGGCGCGTCGATGGACCCGCGTCGCTTCCTCGCGTCAGGCGACGTCGTGCGGATCGAGATCGAGCGGCTCGGCGCGATCGAGCACGCGGTCGCCTGATCGTGCCGCCGGCCCCGCGGGGCCGCAGCGCTCCGCTCAGGCGTACTCCGCGCGCTCCGCGTCCGCCGCGTCCGCCGCGGGCATCGAGGGGGAGGGAGCGGTTGCGTTTCCGCCGTTTTGCGGGTCTTTCGTCGCACCTGGCGGCTCGACCTGCGCAGCCTCCGCCGCCGGTTGACGCTCCAGATCTACGAATGTCAATCTGTACCCCAGGAGGGGCACAAGTTGACACTCTTTGTTGTGGATCGTCACGTTCTGCGCAGGTCGCGCGGTGGCTGACGCAAAGCGCGCGAGCGGTTGCGCACTTCGGGGGGCCGCCCCCGCGAGGCGCTGCGCACGGTGGCGCGACCGCAACCTGCTCACCCCCTCCCCAGCCGAACGGCGCACGACTCGGCTACCTGCGGCGGTCGCGCGGCGCGCGACCAGCGCCGGAGCTACCCCGCCAGCGCCGCCTCGATCGTGATCTCGGCGCTGCCGCCGAGCAGCCGCGAGATCGGGCAGTTTCTGCCGGCCGACTGGGCGGCGGCCTCGAACGCGGCCGCGTCGATCCCCTCGGCGCTGCCGCTCACCGTCAGCGCCGAGCGCGTGACGGTCGGCGCGTCGTCGACCAGCTCGAGCGTCACGACGGCTCTCACGTCGAGCCGCACAGGCTCGTGGCCGCCTTGTCTCAGCTCGTGCGACAGCGCCATCGCGAAGCACGACGAGTGCGCGGCGGCGATCAGCTCCTCGGGGCTCGTCTGCCCGTTCGAGCGCTCCGTGCGCGAGGCCCACGTGACGCCCAACTCGCCGAAGCCGCCGCTGGCGCCGGTCACGCGGCCGGTGCCCTTGGTGAGCGAGCCCTCCCAGGTCGTCTGTGCGGTGCGGTCTGCGATCGGCGGCATGCGGGTTCCCCTTCCCGTTCGGGTGATCAGTGGTGCTCGATGACGCGGTCGATCAGGCCGTACTCGACCGACTGCTGCGAGGTCAGGAAGCGGTCGCGCTCCATGTCCGCGTGGACTCTCTCCTCGCTCTGCCCCGTGTGGAGGGCGTAGATCTCGTCGATCCGCTTGCGCGTCTTGAGGATCTCTCTCGCGTGGATCTCGATGTCGGTCGACTGGCCCTCGAAGCCGGCCGACGGCTGGTGGATCAGGATGCGGCTGTTCGGCAGCGCGCTGCGCTTGCCTCTCGCGCCCCCGGTCAGCAGCAGCGACCCCATCGACATCGCGATGCCGACGCACATCGTCTGCACGTCGGGCTTGATGAACTGCATCGTGTCGTAGATCGCCAGGCCCGCGTAGATCGATCCGCCCGGCGAGTTGATGTAGATCGAGATGTCCTTCTCGGGGTCCTGCGACTCGAGATGCAGCAGCTGCGCCACGACGAGGTTCGCGATCGTGTCGTCGACGGGCGAGCCGAGGAAGATGATCCGCTCGTTGAGCAGGCGGCTGTAGATGTCGAACTCGCGCTCGCCACGCGCGGTGCGCTCGATGACCATGGGGATGAGGGGCATGGTCGGAAGGCTCGCACATTCACGGCGTCAGCACGGCCGCGCCCTCGAAGGCGCCGTCGCGCAGGTCGGCGAGCGCCCGCTCGGCCTGCGCCAGCGGATAGGCGGTGACGCGCGTGCGCACGGGGATGCGCGGCGCGAGCTTCAGGAACGACGTGCCATCCGCGCGCGTCAAGTTGGCGACGGAGCGGATCGAGCGCTCGTGCCACAGGTCCTCGTACGGGAAGGACGGGATGTCGCTCATGTGGATTCCGGCGCAGACGACCGTGCCGCCGGGGGCGAGGACCTTCAGCGCGGCCGGGACGAGCGGCCCGGCGGGGGCGAAGATCACGGCCGCGTCGAGCGGCTCGGGCGGCGGGTCGCCGCTCGCGCCGGCCCACACGGCCCCCAGCTCGCGCGCGAACGCCTGCCCGGCGGTGTCGCCCGGCCGCGTGAAGGCATATACCTTGCAACCTTGGTGGATTGCCACCTGGCAGACGATATGGGCGGCGGCGCCGAAGCCGTAGAGGCCGATCCGCTCGGCGTCGCCGGCCATTCGCAGCGCGCGGTAGCCGATCAGCCCGCCGCACAGCAGCGGCGCCACCTGCAGGTCGGGGTAGTCGCTCTCCGGCGGGAGCGGAAAGCAGAAGCGCGCGTCGGCGACGGCCAGCTCGGCGTAGCCGCCGTCGACGTCCTTGCCGGTGAAGCGGGCGCGCTCGCACAGGTTCTCGCGCCCGCTGCGGCAGTAGCGGCACTCACCGCAGGTCCAGCCGAGCCAGGGGACGCCGACGCGCGTCCCGACTGCGTGCGTCCCGGCCTCGTCGGGGACCAGCACCTCGCCGACGATCTGGTGTCCCAGCACGAGCGGGAGATGGCCGGGCTCCAGCTCGCCGTCGCGCAGATGCAGGTCGGTTCGGCAGATCCCGCACGTGCGCACGCGCAGGAGGAGCTCTCCCGGTCCAGGAAGGGGATCCATCATCTCGACGGCTCGCAGGGGCTCTCCGGGCGCCTGGAGCGCCATCGCACGCATGCTCACATGATGGCGCGACGCGCAAGTTGCGCGCCAGCTTGACACCATGACACCAACCTGCCGCACAGCCGGACAGCTTCCGCATCCGCGGTGGCAGTGGGCCGGCGGCGCGGGTCGTGCGATGCGCTACTGCGCCAGCCGCTCGAGCGCGCGCTGGTTCTCGGCGATCTGCCGGCGCAGGCGGGCCTGGAACTGCTTGTCGTCGCGGCGGGCCTTTATGCGCTCGTCGATCGCGACGCGGATCGCCTCGGAGACCGGCACGTCGTCCACGCGCGCCATTGCCTCGAGATCCGCCGCGAGCTCGTCGCTCAGCCGCAGGGTCATCGTCTTCGGCATCCACCGCGCAGTATATCCACCTTGAAACATTCAGACTAGACCATCACAGATATCTGGTGTCTTGGTAGCTTGACGCCGCGATGGAACGGTTGAGCATTGAAGACCTCCTGCTCATCGCGGAGGCCGTCCTCGGGGCCCCCGCCGAAGGTCTCGCGCGCGCGACGCGGCTGGGAGCCGCAGCGTCCGCCCTTGCGGCGCCTTTCGCCACGCACGGCGGTCGCGAGCGCTATCCGGCGCTTGGCGACAAGGCCGCCGTGCTCGGCTCGCGGCTCGTGCGCAACCACCCGCTGCCGGACGGGAACAAGCGCGTGGCGCTGCTCGCGATGCTCGAGCTGGTTGCTCGCAACCAAGGTATCTGGCTACCGCCACAGCAGGACACCTTTGCAACCGCGATCGAGCGCCTCGCGACCCGCGAGCTGTCGGAGGAGGCATTCTCCGCTTGGATGCGCGCGCACATAAGCGCCTGAGGCGGCGCGATCCGGGATACCCTGCTGCGGATGTTCCCGGTCAACGTGCCCAACGTGCTGACGGTGCTGCGGATCCTGCTCGTGCCGGTGCTGGTCGTCGCGCTGCTCGACGCGACGCCGAGCGGGGACCTGCTGGCGGCGATCGTGTTCGTCGTCGCCTCGTTGACCGACCTGCTCGACGGCTACCTCGCGCGCACGCGCAACGCCGTCACGACGTTCGGCAAGCTGATGGACCCGATCGCCGACAAGCTGCTGATCATCGCGGCGCTCGTCTCGCTCGTCTCGCTGCATCGGCTCGCCGCGTGGGTCGCGATGGTGATCATCGCGCGCGAGTTCGCCGTCACAGCGATGCGCATGGCGGCCGGCGCGCAGGGCGTCGTGATCGAGGCGAGCCTGTTCGGCAAGACGAAGACGGTCATGCAGATCGCGATGGTGCTGGCGCTGATCGCCGCCGGCGACGCGAGACCGCTGTGGCTCGACCTGCTCGTCGACGCGACCGTCTTGGTGACCGTGCTGTCGGGCGTCGACTACTTCCTCGGGCTGCGGCGCCGGCTCGGCCAGCGCGAGGGTGAGGCGGACCGGGCGCCGGTCGACGGCGCCGCCTGACGGTGGCGCTCAGCCGAGCCGCTTGCGCCAGGTCGTCTGCTGCCAGACCGGCCGCAGCCCGACCGACGCGTACGGCTCGGGGACATCGGGACCGGGCCCGCCGAGCTGCGCGACGACCGTCTCGATCCCGCGCTCGCGCATGTGCGCGAACGCGTCCAGCAGCAGCGCGCGCATGAGCGGCTCGGGCGGCTCGCCGGGGTCGGTCGCGAGCTGCACCACGATCCCGTCGGCGTCGTTCCAGCTCTCGCAGACCGCCGCACCGGCGAGATGGTCGCCGCGGCGCGCGAGCACGCACAGGCCGGCGTCCAGGTGCTCGTCCGCGAGGTGCTCGGCGTGGAAGCGGTCGAGCGCGAGCGGCTCTCCGGTTGGGCCGATCGCCTCGGCGCGCTCGAGCAGCGCGAGCACCTCGGCGACGCCGTGCTCGTCGTCGAGCGGCGCGGCCCCCACGCCGGCTGGCCACCGGGGCGGCTCGGGCGCGACGTCGAGCGGGCGCTCCAGCCGCCACGTCTGCCACAGCGGCTCGTAGCCGGCCAGCTCGAGCGGGCGCTCCGCGGCGCGGTCGCCGGCCGTCGCGCGCTGGCGCAGCTCGCCGGCGCCCAGCTCGGCCGCGCGCGCCTCGAGCAGCTCGCGCAGATGCTCCCCGAGCCCGCGGCCGCGGGCGCGTGGGTGCACGCGCACTTCCGCGTCGGGTGGCGCGACGAACGCGTAGCCGATCGTCTCCCCGCCGCTGTCCTCCGCGATCCACGCGTCGCGCGCGAGGTCGGCGCCGGGGCGGTCCCATTCCTCGACCACGTCGGCCAGCTCGCGGTCGGAGCGGCCGATGTCGGCGACCTGGCAGGCGGTCGTCAGCACGAGCACGGCGACGGCGTCCTCGTCGGAGCCCGCCGGGTGGTGCAGTCGCACGCCCGCCGGCAGGGCCATCGCGGCTATGCGCCCTCGGTCGCGCCGTCGAGCCAGGCGCGGCGCGAGACGTGCGTCGCGCTCGCCTCGCCGCTCGCCAGCTCGCGTCGCACCTCGCCGAGCAGCCCGAAGCGCTCGGCCACGACGTTGTGCTGGTGGATCGTCTCGAGGTTCTCCTGCCTGGCGGAGACGAACGCCGCGTCGGCCAGCGCGGGGAAGCGCTCGACCACGCCGCCGATCATCTCGCGCACGCAGTCCTCGACGAAGCGCGGGCGGCGGTGCGCCTTCTCGACGACGGCCGCCTCGTCGCTGCGCTTCATCAGCTCGTAGATCTCCGACGACATCGAGCCCTCGACGATCTCCAGCAGCGTGCGCGCGTCGATCTCGTCCGCGCACGCCTCGGTGCAGCCGATGTGAAGGGTGCCGAGGCCGCGCTGGTTGTGCGTCGCGACGGGCACGTGCTCGAAGATCCGCTCGATCTCGTCGTCGGTGAAGCCGTCGGCGGCGAGTCGCTCGCGCGAGCTGCCGGCGACGAGCTGCTGCGCGCACGGGCAGGCGGTCATGCCCTGGGCGGCGACGCCGACGAGCCGTCGCGTGCCGCGTTCGGACGCGATCGCCGAGCCGTAGAGCGTGTAGATCTCCTGCGTGAGGATTCCGGAGACGGGCGCCGGCTTGTGCTCCGGGTAGCGCGCCGTGATCGTGACCTCGGCGGTGCGCGCGCCCTGGCGGTCGCGCACGCGCTCGGCCACGCGCTCGGCGAGCGTCTCGGCCTTGAACGTCGCCTCGCCGAGGATCACCTCGCGGATCGCCTCGTTGACGACCTCCTCGAAGCGCGACATGTGCGCGCCCTTCTGCTGTGGCCCGAGGTCGACGAAGCACTCGATCTGCGCGGAGAAGATCTGCTCCGCGCCGTCCTGTCTGATGCGGATGACCTTCTCGACGCCGGTGACGCCGACGCGCGACAGGCTGACGTGCAGCGTCGGGCGCTGCGCCTGGACGTCCGGCGCGGAGACGATGGCGGTGCGGGAGCTCGACATCCCGCCCAAGGGTAGCGAGCCGGGGGCGACGCGCCATCTGTCGCGGCGCTCGCGCGACTAGCGACGGCGCACCGCCATCTTTGTGGTATCACTCCGCACAGGCTGGAAGCCGCCTCCACGCTCACGGGCGGGAGAGCACGAAGGCTCAGCCACATCGCGATCGACATCGCGAACGTAGCGTTCAGTTACGAGGTGCAGTGAGGAGAGGGGGGCTCGCGTTCGCGTGGGTCCGAATCGCGTCTCGATAGGAACGACAACGTGACGGAGAAGGCGGCAGTGCTGTCGGCGGAGGAGACGCCGTTGCTCGAGCTGGAGGAGCTGCGGAACCTCATCGCCGAGGGGCAGGAACGGGGGTACCTGACCTACGAGGAGATCTCCGGATGCCTCGAGGAGGTCGATGTCACGAAGGAGCAGATCCAGGACCTGCATGCGCACCTGGAGGAGCACGGCATCGACGTGATCGAAGCCGACGGCCGCCCCGGGGCGGCCGCGGAGGGGGGAGCGACCGAGGGCGAGCGCCCTGAGCCGAGGGCGACGTCGAAGCGCCCCGAAATCGACCTCACGGTGGAGCCGAGCCTCGACTCGCTGCGCCTGTATCTGCGGTCGATCGGTCGCGTGAGCCTTCTCACCGCAGAACAGGAGGTCTACCTGGCGCAGCGCATCGAGCGCGGCGACATGTCGGCCAAGCAGCAGATGATCGAGGCCAACCTGCGGTTGGTGGTCTCGATCGCGAAGGGCTACCTCGGGCGAGGGCTGACGTTCCTCGACCTGATCCAGGAGGGCTCGCTCGGCTTGATCCGCGCGGTCGAGAAGTTCGACCACCGCCGCGGCTTCAAGTTCTCGACGTACGCGACGTGGTGGATCCGCCAGGCGGTCACGCGCGCGATCGCCGACAAGGGGCGGACCATACGCATCCCGGTCCACATGGTCGAGAAGCTCAACAAGGTCGTCCACGTCGAGCGCCAGCTCGTCCAGACGCTCGGCCGCGAGCCGACGCCGGAGGAGATCGCGCTCGAGCTGGACTGCCCGGTCAGAGAGGTCCGCGACATCCTGCGGATGGCCCAGCAGCCGGTCTCGCTGGAGAAGCCGATCGGCGAGGAAGAGGAGTCCGAGCTCGGCGACTTCGTCGAGGACCAGGCGGCCGAGTCGCCGTTCGAGCTGGCGTCCGAGAACCTGCGGCGCGACAACGTGCGCCGTGCGCTGGCGGCGCTGCCGCAGCGCGAGCGCGAGGTGATCGAGATGCGCTTCGGCCTCTCGGGCGGCCGTCCGCGGACGCTGGAGGAGGTCGGCCGCGCGTTCAACGTCACGCGCGAGCGGATCCGCCAGATCGAGAACCACACGCTCAAGAAGCTCGAGGCGCTGCCCGAGGCGCAGCGCCTGCGCGACGCTTCGTAGCTGGCACGGCGCGGGGGCCACGAGCCCCCGCGCCTCGCTAGACTTCGCGTCCCTTGCTCGGGGGGATGTCCGAGTGGTTAAAGGAGACGGGCTGTAAACCCGTTGGCTCTGCCTACGCAGGTTCGAATCCTGCTCCCCCCACTTTCTTTCGGCTCGGATCGAAGGCGGATGTTCCTGCAAACGCAGGAGATCCGCTCTCGACTCTTCATCCGGCGGTAGGGGGACAGGATCTCCGCTCTTTGCGGGCTTCTGAGCGCCCACATGCGGCAGTTCGGGGGACGGTAGGGGGACAACGGCGAGCGTTTCGGGGGACAGCGCTCTCGCGCCTCGTGGACTGTGAAGGCGGTTATCGGTAGATCGCGATCGGCGAGAGGATCGCTGCCGGGGTCGCCACCACCAGGTCTGCTGAGTCTCTGTCCTTCTTGAGGTCGCGTTCGATTCTCCGGCGCTGCTCTCGCGGCAATGCGCCGATTCCTATGCTGTCAAGGAAGCTGTAGCGCTCACCCGATCTCAGGCGACGTTGGATCGTGCCGACGACGACAGCCTCGCCTTCGAGCGCAGCGAGCGACTCTCTGAGATCGCCGCGTTTGAGCGGACACACGAACTTGTATCTAGGTGTGCCGGTAGGTCTCGCGACCACACCAAGATCTCTGAGCACCTGACCAATCTGCGTGAGACCTGTGATCGCCTCATCGGTACCCGCGTCGATCTCCTCCCCGAGGCTTTCCATCAGGTCAACAAGCGGCCCGATATCGGATGCCACATCGACGAATCTGAAGAGCGAAGGAAACCTCGATGCGACTTTCTACCGCGACGACCTCGCCGCGTCTCAATCTCCCTGAGGTACCGTCTCCTCGTGCTCAGCGACACTGTGATCGCGCAGGCCGGGCGTACGCTGGCCGACGAAGCTGCGGCGCCCGCGCAGGTCTTTCTGTTCGGGTCGCACGCGCGCGGCGACGCGACGGCTGACAGCGACCTCGACTTCCTGGTGGTCGAGCGCGGGGCTCAGCCGTCCGCACGAGAGATGGTGCGGCTGCGTGACGCCCTGCCGCCGCTCGGCGTACCGGTGGACGTGATCGTGATGAGCGACGATCTGGTTCGCCGTCGTCGCGACGTGCCGGGCTCGCTGGTTTACACGGCTATGCGCGAGGGGCGGCTCGTTGCCGAGTCCTGATCAGCGCGAGTTCGCTGCGCTGCTGCTGCGAAAGGCCGAAGGCGATATCGAGGTCGTGCGGGCTTGGTCGACAACGTCTCCATTACGGACGACGCGATCGGATTCCACGCGCAGCAGGCGATCGAGAAGGCGATGAAGGCCGTGCTCGCGATCCACGGCGTGGAGTTCCCGCGAACGCACGACCTTGGCTTCCTGCTGGAGCTGGCCGACCGTGACGGCGTGCGGATTCCGGATGCCGTCGTGGAGGCGCGTTGGCTGACGCCATGGTCGGCAGAGTTCCGTTACGACGATCCGCCCGTGCCGGACGAGCTGGACCGCAATGCCAGTCTGCGCAGTGCTGAGCAGGCGCTGGCGTGGGCTCGCGGCGTGCTCACCGACGGCGACTAGTAGACGCGGTCGTTAGTTCTGGTTGTTAGGCAGCGAGCGCGAGGTGTGGC
>CAZGJV010000032.1:0-12051 GCA_964525715.1 uncultured Conexibacter sp.
ACCGCTTCGAGATCGTCTCCGACTACGGCGCCTTCCGCGACCTCCAGCGCCACCGCATGCTGACCGTCCAGTGGCAGGCGCTGACGCCGCACCTCGGCGCCGAGGTGCCGGAGGAGGTCGAGCTGGCGGGCTGCGGCGACGACTACCGGCGAGCCTTGGAGACCTCGCGCGCGGAGTACGAGCGGCTGGCCGACGCCGGCCTGCGCGAGGCGGCGCCCTACGCCGTCTGCCTCGGCTACCGCATCCGCTACGTGCTCGACATGAACGCCCGCGCGGCGATGCAGCTGATCGAGCTGCGCTCCGGCCGCGAGGGCCACCCGTCCTACCGCGCCGTCGCCCACGCGCTCCACGCCGCGATCGCCGACGTCCACCCCGCCGTCGGCGCCGCGATGACGCACATCGACCGCGAGACGGAGCCGCGCCTGGAACGCATCCTCTCCGAGATGCGCACGCAGGCGAAGCAGGACGCGGCCGGCGCGTAGCCGGCCGTCGCGGATCCGGCGCCGGCCCCGCAGCCCGCGCCTACGATTCACGCCCATGGCAGGGGACGAGCGCTCCAAGCCGGATGCGGGCGCAGTCCGCGACGACCCGGGGGAACGCCCGGACGCGTTCGTCTCGCACGCGCATCAGGACGCGGGCTTCGTGGCGGCGCTGGTCGACGGCCTCGCCGCACATGGGAAGACGGCATGGATCCACCGCGACGAGGTCCCCGTCGCGGCCGACTGGGCGGAGCAGATCGACGCCGCGATCCGCGCCGCGCGCACGTTCCTGTTCGTGATCAGCCCCGACGCGCTTGCCTCGCGCGAGTGCCGGCGCGAGCTGGCGCAGGCGGTCGCGGCACACAAGCGCATCATCCCGCTCCTCCTGCGGACCGTCGAACCGGACCGACTTCCGCCCGAGCTGCGCTCGCGCAACTGGATCTCCCTGCGCGAGGGCGAGGACGCCGACATGCAGCTCGCCCGCCTGAGCGCCGCGATCGACGAGGACCCGGATTGGCTCGAGACGCACGCACGCCTCGCCGTAGCCGCCTTCGAGTGGGCGCGGCGAGGACGCGACGCAGGCGCGCTGCTGCGCGGCCGTGAGCTCGAGGCCGCGGAGGCGTGGCTCGCAGATCGAGCCGCGCACAGGGAGGCGCCGACCGACGCGCACCGCGCCTTCGTCGAGCAGAGCCGCCGCGCCGCGACCGGCCGGCGCCGGGTCCGCTCCGCAGTCGGCGCCGCAGCGCTCCTGCTCGTAGCGGGGCTCGCGACGCTTGCGATCGTCCAGCGCCGCGACGCCGCCGCCAACGCGCGCAGCGCGAGCGCCCTCGCCGTCGCAGCAGACTCCTCGAGTCTGCTGCACGCCCGCCCGGACATGGCGCTGCTGCTGGCGTTCCAGGCCTACCGCCTCAGCCCTACGCCGGCCGTGCGGGGAAGCGTCGTCATGGCGCTGCGCGCGGTCAGGACGCCCGGCACGATCGCGATCCTCCACGGCCACACCTCCGCCGTCTACGGCGTGGCGTTCAGCCCCGATGGCCGCACGCTCGCGAGCTCCAGCGCGGACGCCGGCGTGCGGCTCTGGGACGTGCGGACACACCGGCAGCTAGGCGCTCCGCTCAGACGCGGCCTCTACGGCCTCCCCTGCGTCGCCTTCTCCCCCGACGGACGCACGGTGGCCTCCGCCGCCAACGACGGGCTCGTGCGCCTCTGGGACGCCGGCTCGCATCGGCAGGTCGGAGCGACGATCGAGGCGAGCCCGCCGACGGACCCCGTGAACGGGGTCGCCTTCAGCCCCGACGGCCGCCTGCTCGCCACCGCCGCCGACGACAACACCGTGCGGCTGTGGGATGCGCGCACGCATCGCCAGCTCGGGCACCCGTTCGAGGGTGCCCAGAACGGCTTCGACGCGGTCGCCTTCAGCCCCGACGGCCGGATCCTCGCCGCCGGCGGCGACGACGCCTCGGACACCGGCAGCCTGTACCTGTGGGACCTGCGCACCCGCCGCCGGGTCGCGCTCCTGCACGCCGACTCCAGCTGGGTGAACCGCATCGCGTTCAGCCCCGACGGCCGCGTCGTCGCGACGATCGGATCCGACAGCCGGCTGCGCCTGTGGAGCGTGCGGTCGCACCGGCAGCTCGGGCCGTCCATGTACACGCATACGACGAACCGCCTCAACGGCCTCGCGTTCAGCCCCGACGGCCGCCTGCTCGCCACCTCGGGCGGGACGGACGCGCTGATCCGCCTGTGGGACGCGCGCACGCACAGGCAGGTCGGGCCGCCGCTGGCCGGCCACAGCCAGGCCGTCTCGGGTCTCGCCTTCGGTGCGGACGGCCGCACGCTCGCATCGGCGAGCGACGACGGCACGGTCCGGCTGTGGGACGTCCGCCGCCGCGAGCGGCTCGGCGTCCCGCTCGTCCCGCCCTGGGCCACGCGCAGAACGGGCCTGTGGCCGAATGCGATCGCGTTCAGCCCGGACGGCTCCACGCTCGCCGTCGGCGGCAGCCAGTGGACGAGCGACACCGCCACCGCCGTCGACCTCTCCCCGCCTCCGGAGGGACCGATCATGCTGTGGGACCTGCGGTCCGACCGGCTGCTGCCCGGCCCGTTCCTGCCGGGCAGCCCCGACCAGCAGCTGCCGGACACGATCGACGACCTCGCGTTCGGCCCCGACGGGCGCACGCTCCTCTCCACCGACACCCTCCAGGTGTGGGACGTGCCGCGGCGGCGCCTGCGCGCGACGCTGAACAGCGGCTTCGAGCAGCTTGCGCTGAGCCCCGATGGGCGGCTCGCGGCCGCCACCGATCGCCAGGACCAGCAGGCAGTCGACCTGTGGGACGTGCGAACCCTGAGACGGGTCGGCAGACCGTTGCCGGGGCCGAGACGCACGAATCCGGACCCGCCGGACCACGGCTTCGCGTTCAACCCCGACGGATCGCTGCTGGCGGTCTCCTACGACGACGCGACAATCCGGCTGTGGAACGTGCGCAGGCACCGGCGCGTCGGCCCTCCGCTGCGAGGCCACGCCGACGTGATCTGGAGCCTCGCGTTCAGCCCCGACGGCCGCACGCTCGCCTCCGGCAGCTCGGATCAGACGATCCGGCTGTGGGACGTGCGCGCGCACCGGCAGCTCGGGCTGTCGCTGATCGGCCACACCAACGCCGTCCACAGCGTCGCGTTCAGTCCGGACGGCCGGACGCTCGTCTCAGGGAGCTGGGACGGCACGGTGCGGCTGTGGGACGTGCACACGCACCAGCAGATCGGCGCGCCCCTCGCCCCGCACGGCGGGCGAGTCGAGCGGGTGGCCTTCAGCCCCGACGGCGACGCGTTCGCCTCCGGAGAGGACGACAGCACGGTCCGCATCTGGCGCGGCCTCACGTGGCGGAGCGACCGGGACCTGCGGGCGGAGGTCTGCTCGCTCGTCGGCGACGACCTCAGCGCCGCCGACGTCGCGAAGTACGCCCCCGGCCTCGAGGCGACGCCGGCCTGCGGCTGACGGCAGCTCCGGGCGGTAGCCTCCCGCCCTGTGTACGGGCTGCTGATCCTCGCACGGGACGAGGAGTGGGCCGAGGAGGTGTGGGAGGCGACCGCGCGGGCCGCGAAGCACGTCCTCGGCGCAGACGTGCTCGAGCGGCTCGGCGAGCTGCCCTCGATCGCCGAGCGCCGACCCGTGCTCGTGCTGTGCCTCGGCGACGAGGGCGCAGCCGCCGATCCGGCGATCCTCGCCGCGCTCGCGGCGGCGCGCGCGGCGGCGTTCGGCGTGCTGCCGATCGTCCACGACCTCGGCGACGCGCAGCGCCACGTGCCGGAGCCGCTCCGGCGCCTCAACGCGATGTCGTGGGACGACGACCGCGACCGGGTGGTGGAGGCGACGCTGATCCAGCTCGGCGTCGCCGAGCGCGAGCGCAAGCTGTTCCTCTCCTACCGCCGCAGCGAGACGTCCGCGCTCGCCCTCCAGCTCCGCCGCGAGCTGACCGATCGCGCGTTCGACGTGTTCCTCGACCGCTTCAGCGTCCCGCCGGGCGAGGACTTCCAGCGGCGGCTCGACGTCGAGCTCGCGGACAAGGCGTTCGTGCTGCTGCTGGAGAGCGGCAGCGCGACCGGCTCGCCGTGGGTGGAGCACGAGGTGACCTACGCGCTGAGCCACCGACTGGCGCTGCTGGCGCTCACGCTGCCGGACGCGCTGCCCGGCGCGCGCTTCGGCGCGATCGACGACGCCTTCCGCACGGTGCTCGAGGACGCGCAGCTCGACGGAGCCGCCGGCGACCGACAGCTGACCGCGACAGCGCTGAGCGACGTGCTGCGCGAGGTCGAGCTGCGCCATGCCCGCCAGCTGCGCGCCCGCCGGCGCGATCTGCTCGGCAGCGTCGAGGAGTGGCTGGACCGCGACGGCCGCACGCCGCGAGCGGTGGACAGCTGGGCACTCGCCTCGACCGACCGGGGCGGCGCCGAGCACGTCTGGCTCGTGACGCCCCGCGCCCCGCTGCCGGCCGATCTGCGCGCCGTCGACCTGCTGCGCAGGGACGTGGGCGGCAGCTGCGAGGGCGTGGTCGTCCACGAGACCCCCGTGCTCGACCCCGACCACACCGCGCTGATCGACTGGATCGCCGACGGCCGGCCGCTCGCGACGGCCGCACTGCAGGACATCCCCGACCTCCTCGCCGCATGACGTCGCTCGCAGGCCAGACGCTCTTCCTGTCCGCCTCCTTCCCGCACGGCGAGCGCGCCGAGCGCTTCCCGGAGGCCGACCCGGCGGCGATCGCCGACGCGGTGACGGCCGTCGTGCGCGCCGTCCTCCAGGCGGGCGGCCGCCTCGTCTTCGGCGCGCATCCGACGATCAGCCCGCTCGTGCTGCTGGTCGCCGGCGAGTACGGCCGTCCGGACGTCGTCGAGATCTTCCAGTCGCGTCAGTACGAGCCGATCGTCCCCGCCGAGACGCGCCGGCTCGCGGAGCGCGGCTTCGGCGCCATCCGCTGGACGGACGATGTCGGAGACCGCACCGAGAATCTCGCGCTGATGCGCCGGGCGATGCTGGACCGCGAACTCGCCGCCGGCGTGTTCGTCGGCGGGATGGAGGGCGTCGTCGAGGAGTTCGAGCTGTTCGGCGAGCGGCTGCGCTTCGTGATCGCGGCGCCCGGCGGCGCGGCGCGCGAGCTGGCGGAGCACGCCGCGCTCCCGCCCGGCTTCGCGCAGCACGTCGACTCGCCGCGCTACCCCGCCGTCGCGCGCGCGATCGTCGAGCAGGTGGCCGCGTCCCGCGCCTGACGGCGGCGGCGGACGCGACGCCCGCCGCCGCGTCCGGTCAGCTCTCCCCCGCCTGCGCCTCGGCGATCTTGCCCTGCAGCTGGCCCATCACGTCGGGGTCGCGGAGGGTGGTGACGTCGCCGAGCGCGCGGCCCTCGGCGATGTCGCGCAGGAGGCGGCGCATGATCTTGCCCGAGCGCGTCTTGGGGAGGTCGTCGGCCCAGATGATGCGCTTGGGACGGGCGAACTTGCCGATCCGCTCGGCGACGACCTCGCGGATGCCGGCCTCGACCTCGTCGGTGCCCTCGACGTCGCCCGTGAGCGTGACGAACGCGCAGATCGCCTGACCGGTGTCCTCGTCGGACTGGCCGATCACGGCCGCCTCGGCGACGAGCTCGTGCGCGACGATCGCCGACTCGACCTCGGCGGTCGAGAGCCGGTGGCCGGAGACGTTGACGACGTCGTCGATGCGGCCGATCACCCAGATGTAGCCGTCCTTGTCGCGCCGGGCGGCGTCGCCCACGAGGTACGTCTCGTTGCCGAAGCGCGAGAAGTACGTCTCGACGTAGCGCTCGTCCTCCTTGTAGAGGCCGCGCAGCATCGACGGCCACGGCTGCGTGAGGATCAGCAGCCCCTGGCCGCTGTCGACCGGCTGCCCGTCGGACTCGCCCACGACCTCGGCGAACACGCCCGGGAACGGCGTCGTCGCCGAGCCCGGCTTCGTCTCGGTGATCCCCGGCAGCGGCGTGATCATGATCGCGCCCGTCTCGGTCTGCCACCACGTGTCGACGATCGGGCAGCGCTCCCCGCCGATCACCTTGTGGTACCAGAGCCACGCCTTCGGGTTGATCGGCTCGCCCACGCTGCCGAGCAGGCGCAGCGAGGTGAGGTCGTATCTGTCCGGGATGTCGTGGCCCCACTTGATGAACGTGCGGATCGCGGTCGGGGCGGCGTACAGGATCGTCGCCTTGTAGCGCTGCACCAGCTCCCACCAGATGCCCTGATGCGGGTAGTCGGGCGCTCCCTCCCACATCACCGACGTCGCGCCGTTGAGCAGCGGCCCGTAGACGATGTAGGAATGCCCGGTGATCCAGCCGACGTCGGCCGCGCACCAGTACACATCCGACTCGGGCTTGAGGTCGAAGACGTATCTGTGCGTCGCGCTCACACCGGTCAGGTAACCACCGGTCGTGTGCAGGATCCCCTTCGGCTTGGCGGTCGAGCCCGACGTGTAGAGGATGAACAGCGGGTGCTCGGCGTCGAGCGGCTCGGCCGGGCACTCCGCATCGGCCGCCGCGCAGACCTCGTCGTAGAAGACGTCGCGCCCGTCGCGCATCTCGACGTCGATGCCCGTGTGGCGCACGACGACGATCGTCTCCAACGACGGCAGGTCGTTCATGTGCTCGTCCACCGACGCCTTGATCGGCGCCGTCTTGCCCTTGCGCCGCGCGCCGTCGACCGTGATCAGCGCCTTCGCCTCGCTGAACTCCATCCGCTCGCGCACCGACTCGGCGGAGAAGCCGCCGAAGACGACGTTGTGCGGCGCGCCGATGCGCGCGCACGCGAGCATCGCCACGACGACCTCGGGGATCATCGGCAGGTAGATCCCGACGACGTCGCCCGCTCTGATGCCGAGGTCCTTCAGCGCGTTCGCGAAGCGCTGCACGTCACGGTGCAGGTCCGCGTAGGTGACGTCGCGCTCCTCGCCCTCCTCGCCGCGCCAGTGGTAGGCGACGCGATCGCCGCGGCCCGCCTCGACGTGGCGATCGAGGCAGTTGTACGACGCGTTGAGCTTGCCGCCGACGAACCACTTGTAGAACGGCGGGTTGGCGTCGTCGAGCACGGTGTCCCAGGGCTGGGACCAGTTCAGCGCCTCGGCCTGCTCGGCCCACCACGCCTGCGGGTCGGCTGCCGCCTGCTCGTAGACCGCGGAATCGCTCAGCAGCGCATCGGCGCGGAAGGACTCCGGCGGAGCGAACCGCTCGATCTCGAGCATCTCCTCCAGCTCGTGCTCGAGCGACGCGCCGCCCTCGGTGGCTACACCGTCTGACATCTCGGTCCTCTTTCGTGAAATGGGGATCGGGACGCGGGTCGGCGGTCCCGCGCCCCATGTTCTACTCCACCGCCGGTCTCAACGGCACGACCGGCATCAGGACGCGTCCGAAGGTGGCGTTCACGACCGCCGCGAAGGACGCGTACCAGGCTGCCACCGCGGTCGCGAGCCCGAGCCAGCCGCCGATTCTCACGAGCGAGTCGTCGCCGTTCGCGTTGCCGATCCCGAGCACGATGAACGTCGCCGCCAGCAGCAGGAACACGAGCGCGATCGCCGCCGTCGTGCGCAACGAGGCGACGAACATGTACGCCGTGAAGATGCCCCAGCCGATCAGGTAGAGCCCGACCGCGTGCCCCGCGTCGGCGGCCGGGACCGCTCTCGCGAAGAACGCGACGTAGACGAAGAACGAGATCCAGAACGCGCCGAACGAGCTGAACGCGACGGCGCCGAACGTGTTGCCGGTGCGGAACTCCCACATGCCGGCCAGCAGCTGCGCCAGCCCGCCGTAGGCGACCGCCAAGCCGAGCACGACCGGCTCGCCGGCTCTGCTGACCAACCCTGCGTTGAACATGCTCAGGACGAACGTCGTGAGCGCGAAGCCGGCGAGGCCCAACGGCCCCGGGTCGGCGATTGCGAAGGCCGGGCGGCCGGCGGTCGCCGCCTCGCGCGCTCGCGGCGGGGCGAGGTCTCCGCGCTCGCCGACAGCGTTTCCGGAAAGGTGCGTGGCTCCCATGTGGTCCTCCTCCGGTGTGGGGATACCACCTGAAACTGATACCCGCAGGTCCGCGCGACAAGCGGGGAAGGTCGGCGATCGGACTCAGCGGGCCGCCGAGCCACCGGCGGTGCGATCGCGCGAGCGCGCGGTCCACGCGCGCGCGCCCAAGGCGGCCAGCGCGAGCGCCAGCGCGAGCGCACTCATCGCCACGCCGATCCGCAGACCGGGGACCTCATAGCTCCACACGATCCGATGGCGTCCCGAGCCGACGACGACGCCGCGCATGATGTCGTCGACGCGCAACGGCACCGCTCGCCTGCCATCGACGCGAACAGTCCATCCCGCTGCCCAGTTGTCGCTCAGAACGACGAGGCCGGGGCGGTCGAGCGTGGCGCGGAGCGCCACCCATGCGTCGCCTTCGCCGGCGATCGCGACGCCGCCACGCGGCGGTCTGCCGGTGGGGAGCGTCACGGCTCCCGGCTGGTCCCGTTCCACGACGACGGTGTGCCGCGGGTCGAAGCCGGGCGTCACCACTTCGCTCAGAGTCCCGTGCTCGTCAGCCGTCGCGACGACGGCGGGCAGCATCGCGCGGGGCGCGGCGTTCGGATTGCGGAAGACCGTCCCGTCGTCCCCGAGATACACGCGACGCAGCGGGCGCATGGCGACGTCTTCGTCGGGAAGGTCCGTCACTTCGGGTGGAGCGACGACGTAGCCCGCGCCGAGCAGGCTCACGACCTTCAGCGCTTCCTGGCTCATCGATTCGATCCAGAACGGATGCCACAGGTCCTGCGAGGCGTTCGCGAGCTGCCACACGTGGTAGAAGCGCAAGGTCGGTTGGGGCGGGTCGTAGCCGCGCACGTCGTCGAACCCGTATGTCAGCGACCAGTCGTTGACCAGCGTGCCGCCCATCCCCACAAGGCGGCTCTGGCCGACATGCCGCCTGAGGTAGGAGACCAACGGCGTCTCCGGCGGCACGACCTTCGAGGCCGGCGCCATCGGCTGGTAGCCGTGGGCGAAGTGGTAGGCGTCAGCCATCGCCAGCAGCACGAGGACCGCCGCCATCGCCCGGCGATGTCGCGGCCAGCGCCACGCGACGGCCAGTGCCGCCCCGACGCCGAGCGCGAACAACGCGAACCACGCGACGCTGGTCAGCGCGACGATGCTCGGGGTCGGATAATCGACGCCGGTGAGGAAGTGATTCGCCAAGCGACCGAGATCGCCCGCGACGGCGCCGGCGTGGGCAGACGCCACGGCCGCGAGCACGAGAGCGGCGGCCGGGACGACCAGCCGCACGCGAGCGCCCGGCCGGTCCAGCAGCGCCTGCAGCCCGAACGCCGCCAGCACGGCGACCGCGAACGCGAAGACGAAGTCCAGGCGCTGGTTCTGGATCTCGTCGAAGACCGGCAGGTGGATCACCAGCGGATAGAGCCCCGGAGCGTGCAACGGGACCGCGAGGCCGACCACGCCGAGCACGACGAAGGGGGCCTTGGCGCGCCAGCCGTCGCGTGACAGCAGCGCGGTCAGCGCCAGCAGGAGAGCCACGGCGCCGGCATAGAAGGTGCGCTCGTTGTAGTTCGCGACGTTGACGACGGACGGGTCCACCTCGAACGCGCTCGGGCGCCCCCACCAGTCGGGGAAGACCGTCGTCCGAATCGCCGCGAACGGCATTTGCGCGCCGGGAAGGACGCCGCCGTGAGCGCGGGCGATCGTCCCGATCGTCCCCCTGCTCGACATCGCCTCGGGGACGAGCATGAACGACATCAGCAGGATCCCCAGCGCGAGCCCTCCCGCTCCGCACGCGGCCGCGCGAGCGCGCTCGCGCCACCCGACGTCGGCGAGGAAGACGGCGCGCAGGACGACGTACGCTCCTGCGGCCGCGAGCAGATGCACCTGCACCCCGGGGTGTCCGCCGCCGAGGCCGACGGCCGTCACCACAGCCAGGCCGACGACGCATCCCAGACGCCCCCCGCGGTAGATCCGCTCCACCAGCCAGATCACCCACGGCAGCATCACGGCGACGGCCGGCAGCGTTTCGTGCGCGAGCCACACGATGTTGAACGCGCTGAAGCTGAAGGCCACCCCGGCCAGCACCCCGGGGAGAGCCGACAGGCGCAGCTCCCGCACCAGCAGGTAGGTTCCGAACCCTCCGGCCCACAGCTTCAGCGCCGCCGCGACGCCGATCCCGTTGTTCAGCGGCAGCAGCCACAACGGCAGGCTGAAGAGCGAGAAGAGCCCGGTCTGCGGATTCGCATACAACGGCGCTCCGGCGAAGACGTGTGAATTCCAGGCCGGGAACGTGCCTTCGCGCAACAGCTCTCGAACCAGCCACCGCCACGGATAGTCCGCGGTGGGCACGTCGAACAGCAGGGGGTTGAAGTAGCTGTGAGCGTCGCCCGGAACGTAGTGCCGCCACGGAAAGAAGCCGTAGAGGATCGTCAGCGGCGAGAGGATCTTGCCGCCCACGAGCACCGGCCACAGATAGAGGAGGACGAACGCGGCGAATGTCGCGGCCGCGAGAATGGACGGGTGGGCCGCGAGCCGCCGCAGGGCTCGACGCGGCTGCGCCTCGGTCATCGATGTACGCGTGTGCGCAGCCCAAGCGGCCTCGCCGGCTCTGCGCCCCGTCCCCCTCCCCATGCGCCGATAGTCGCAGATTCAGTCTGCCGCGGGCCTTGCTTCGGGACGAGCTCGGGCGCGGCTTGGCAGCTCGGCTACGATCGCCCGACGACCGGCGACGACGCGGAGGATGGGATGGCGGACGAGGCGACGACGTTCCCGCTCGACGAGAGCGACCTGCCGACGCACTGGGTCAACCTCGCGCCCGACCTGCCCGAGCCGCCGCTGCCGCCGCTGCACCCGGGCACGCTGCAGCCGGCGGGGCCGGACGACCTCGCGGCGATCTTCCCGCCCGGCGTGATCGCGCAGGAGGTGACGGCCGAGCCGCTCGTCGCGATCCCCGAGGAGGTGCGCGAGGCGTACAAGCTGTGGCGCCCGACGCCGCTGTTCCGCGCGCGGCGCCTGGAGCGGGCGCTCGACACGCCGGCGCACATCTACGTCAAGTACGAGGGCGTCTCACCGGCCGGCTCGCACAAGCCCAACAGCGCCGTCGCGCAGGCCTACGAGAACGCGCGCGCGGGCGTGAGAAAGCTCGTGACGGAGACGGGTGCCGGCCAGTGGGGCTCGGCGCTCGCGTTCGCGTGCAGCCTCTTCGGACTCGAGTGCGAGGTCTTCATGGTCGGCTCCTCGTACGACCAGAAGCCCTACCGCCGCTCGATGATCGAGACGTGGGGCGGCAGCGTGCACCGCTCGCCGAGCGCACTGACGGAGGCCGGCCGCGGGCAGTCCTCGCACCCGACCGGCTCGCTCGGGATCGCGATCTCCGAGGCGGTCGAGGTGGCGGCGGGAGCGCCTGACGCGAACTACGCGCTCGGCTCGGTGCTCAACCACGTCTGCCTGCACCAGACGGTGATCGGCCAGGAGGCGATGACGCAGCTCGAGATGGCGGGCGAGGCGCCGGACGTGGTCGTCGGCTGCGTCGGCGGCGGCTCGAACTTCGCGGGGCTCGCGTTCCCGTTCGTGCGGCTCGTGCTGCGCGGGCGCTCGCGCACGCGCTTCCTCGCGGCCGAGCCGGCCGCCTGCCCCACGCTCACGCGCGGCGCCTACCGCTACGACTTCGGCGACACGTCGGGGCTGACGCCGCTGCTGCCGATGTACACGCTCGGCCACGACTTCGTGCCGCCGCCGGTGCACGCCGGCGGGCTGCGCTACCACGGCGACGCGCCACTCGTGTGCGCGCTCGTGCACAGCGGGATCGTGGAGGCGCGCGCCTACCGCCAGAACGACGCGTTCGAGGCGGCGCTCCAGTTCGCGCGCACGCAGGGGATCATCCCCGCGCCGGAGGCCGCGCACGCCGTGCGCGCGGCGATCGACGAGGCGCTCGCCGCGCGCGAGGCGGGCGAGCGGCGCGTGATCCTGCTCGGCCTCTCCGGCCACGGCCACTTCGACCTGTCCGCCTACGACGCCTACCTCGCCGGCACGCTCGAGGACCCCGAGTTCTCGGTCGA
>CAZGJV010000032.1:12151-18456 GCA_964525715.1 uncultured Conexibacter sp.
CCGCCTACGACGCCTACCTCGCCGGCACGCTCGAGGACCCCGAGTTCTCGGTCGAGGAGATGGACGCCGCGCTCGCGCGGCTGCCCGACGCACCGGCGATCGTCTGAGTCAGCGGCGCTTGCGCTTGCGCTTCGCGGCCGAGCCGGACTCGTCGTCGCCGAACGGCGAGGCGACATCGCCCTCGACGACGTCGCCGCCGCGGCGCGCCTCGGCGGCGCGCACGCGCGCGTCGCGCTGCTCGGCGGCGCTCGGCCACGGCATCGCCTCGCCGCTCTGCCAGGCGGGCGGGTTGCCGTTGGGCAGCCGGCCGGCGAACAGCAGCGCGAGCGCGCCGAGCCAGTAGACCTGCACGATCGGGATCGGCACGAGCGGCAGCAGAAACAGCGCGCCCGAGATCGCGCCGAGGTAGCCGAGGAAGCGCGTGAGCAGGCCGACTCTCATCGCGTTGACGGCGATCAGCACGATCGCGACCGTGAAGACGAGCTGGAGCAGGAGGCCCACCATCGGCGGGACGCTGGCGTCGATCGCCTTGCGCGCCTCCTCGTACGTCTGCGACCCCTGTGTCGCGAAGTGCTTGGCGTTGACCGTGAGGGCGACCTCCGAGAGGATCGTCATCGCCGCCACGCCGATGCCGCCGATCAGCGGGAGCGGTCGGATCCAGCCGGCCAGCCCGGGGTTGCGGGCGCGCGTGGCGCGGTAGAGGAAGTCGAGCAGGACCGCGACCGCCAGCAGGCCGATCACCGAGCACGCCCCGCTGACGTACTGGGCGGTCGGGTGCTCGTGGAAGTCGAGCAGCGCGGCCGGCACGTTGTTCGGCGCCTTGACGCCGACGCGGCCGATCAGGCTGCCCAGCAGCGTGAAGACGGCGGCGACGACCGCCACGACGGTCATCCGCGGGCGCTCGCGCGCCTCCGCCTGCAGGGTGTCCACCGTCGCCATGGGGCGCACATGCTAGTGCTGCGGCGCCCGGACCGCCCCACGGCCCGCAGCCCGAGGGCTAGAGTCGGGTGCGATGGAGATCCGCGAGGTGATGACGGCCTCGGTCGTCACGGCCGATCCGGCGACGCCGGTGCGTGAGGTCGCCGCGCTGATGCGCGAGCGCAACGTCGGCTCGATCGTGCTCGTGCGCGACGGCCAGCCGGCGGGGATCGTGACCGACCGCGACCTCGCGCTCGGGGTGCTCGCCGACGGCCGCAGCGCCGAGGACCACGCGATCGACCACGCGTCGCAGCCGGTCGTCACCGGCGCGCCGGGCATGGACGTCGCGGCCGCGTGCGAGCTGCTCGTGCAGCACGGCATCCGCCGCCTGCCGATCGTCGACGGCGACCGCCTGACCGGGATCGTCACGCTCGACGACCTCGCCGCGCGCACCGGCGACGCCGAGCTGGTCGCGCGGCTCGCTTCGCAGGTCACCCGCGCCGCGCTGCCGGACTTCTACTTCCACCAGCGGGGCGGCTGAGCGCATGGCGCAGCGGGGGCCGATCGTCGTCTACGGGGCGACGGGGTACACGGGCGCGCTCGTCGCGCACGAGCTGCGCCGCCGCGGCCTCGACACGGTGCTTGCCGGCCGCAGCGCGGAGAAGCTCGCGCGGCTCGCCGACGAGCTGGGCGGCGAGGTCGCCACGCGCGCGGTCGCGCTCGAGGACACCGCCGACCTGCGCGACCTGCTGGCCGACGCCGCCGCCGTGATCGCCTGCGCCGGCCCGTTCGTGCGATACGGCGAGCCGGTCGTGCGCGCGGCCGTCGAGACCGGCACCCACTACGTCGACACGACCGGCGAGCAGCCGTTCATGCAGCTCGTGCGCGAGCGCTACGACGAGGCGGCGCGCGCAGCGGGCGCCGCGCTCGTGCCGGCGATGGGCTTCGACTACGTCCCCGGCGACCTGCTCGCGCATCTGACCGCGCAGGGGGTCGAGCCGCTGCGCGAGCTGGTGCTCGCCTATGCGCCGCGCGACCTGCAGCCGACGCGCGGCACGTTGCGCAGCGCGCTCGGGATGCTGGCCGCGCCGAGCGTGGTGTACACGGACGGCGACTGGCGCCCGTCGCCGCGACGGCCGGCGCACGGCCGCTTCGACTTCCCCGCGCCGGTCGGCTCCCAGCCGGTGATGGGCTACCCGTCTGGCGAGCTGCTGACGGTGCCGCGCCACGTGCGCACGCGCGCCGTCCGCAGCCTCATCACGGTCGAGACGTTCGCCGGCACGCCGAAGGCGGCGCCGCTCGTGCCCCTGCTGACGCCGGGGATCGCGCTCGCGCTGCGCTCCCCGCTGCGGGCGGCGCTCGAGCCGCTGCTCGCGCGCTTCCCCGAGGGCCCGTCGGAGGCGTCGCGCGCTCGCGTGAGATTCACCGTCGTCGCGCTCGCGCACGGCGAGGACGGCTCCACGCGCCGCGGCGTCGCGACCGGCGGCGATGTCTACGCGCTCACCGCCGCGACGGCGGTCCACGGCGCGGCGCTGATGGCGCAGGACGGCTACGACCGCGCCGGCGCGCTGAGCCCGGCGACGGCGTACGAGCCGGCCGCGTTCCTCGACGCGCTCGCCGAGCACGGCGTCGCGTACGAGATCGTCTGACGCCCGTGGATGGGTAGCATCCATCCCATGGAGGGCTTCGGAGGACTGTTCGGCGACCCCGACGAGCTGCAGCGCCGCATGGCGGAGCTGGCCGAGAGCATGCAGGGCCAGCAGAGACTCGCGTGGGCCGACAACGCGATCAAGCTCGCGGTCGACCTGACGATGGCGGCGATCAACCGCGTCAACGTCCAGGGGACGACCGAGGAGCAGGCGCAGCAGATCCGCAGCGTCATGGCGGTCGTCTTCCCCGAGGCCGTCACGCTCGTGCGCGAGGCGCGCGAGGGATTGCAGTAGCTGACGGTTCGCGCCGCACCTGATAGCGTGCCCACCACTCAAGCCGGGCAACCGTCCGGTACATCAGTGTCAGCGCTCGTAGTCGTTGCATCCAAGCATCCTCCGCGTTCGCAGCACAGAACCCCCAGGAGGACATGCAATGGCAACCGGAACCGTGAAGTGGTTCAGCGACGACAAGGGCTTCGGCTTCATCACGCCGGACGACCAGTCGAAGGACCTCTTCGTCCACCACACGGCGATCATCGGCGACGGCTACCGCTCGCTCGCCGAGGGCGCGAAGGTGTCGTACGACTCGGAGCCCGGGCCGAAGGGCCCGAAGGCGATCAACGTCCAGTCGCTCTAGTCGCACCGCCTCATCCGTTTGACGCCGAGGGCCGCCATTTGGCGGCCCTCGCTGCGTCTAGGGGGAGGGAGCCCGGCTAGAGCCCGAGACGCCGCAGGCGCCGCAGGTCGTGCCGCGCGACCGTCTTGCCGACCCGCACCGCCGTCTCGTCGGAGAAGCGGAAGTGGACGCCCTCCCACACACGGCCGTCGACCGTCTCCTGCGTGAGCGTCGACCACGCCGCGTACGTGCGCGTCGCCCCCGGATCGGTCGAGCTCGTGACGGCGACCGGCTGCGCCGGCCGCGGCCCGACGAGCGCGCTCAGCAGCACCTGCGCGGTGCCGGCGTAGCCGGCGTGGCCGCTCGGGTACTCGGGATGGAGCGGCGTCGCGAGCAGCGGCGTCCAGGTCGGGTCGGGGTCGACCGTGCCCGTGCGGATCGCCGTCACCGGCCGCCAGCGGACGTACGTGAACTTCGCGTCGTAGATGGAGATCTGCTGGTCGATCTCGATCGCGTTGAAGGCCGCCACCAGCCGTGCCTGCCACACGAGCGGACGGTGCGCGTCGGCGATCGCGGCGCGCACGACCTGCACGTAGGCGTTGATCGAGGGCTGCGCGATGAAGTTCGCGACGTCCGTCTGCTCGGGCGTGCGCGCGCTGCCGGTCGCGCCGCCGTACTCGTGCACCTCGGCCAGCGAGCTGAGGTAGCGGCGCGAGGTCAGGCTCGGCGGCGGCGGGGCGCGGAACTCGTCGTTGGAGCGCAGCAGGAAGCTGCGCGCTCTCGGCAGGCCGGCGCGGATCACGGGCCCGAACGTCGGCGGCGTGAGCTGGTAGATGCCCGGCGCTGGGGCCGGCGGGGTCCACGGCGCGTCGACCGAGGCGGTGTCGAGCCCGTCGCCGGCGCGGGCCGCGAGCTCCTGCGCCGCGGCGTGCTGCCCGGCCGCGATCCCGGCCGTCTTGGCGCCGCCGCCCGGAACGCTCGCGAGCGTCGTCGCGAGCGCGGCGTCGAGCTGCGGTGCCTGGACCGGGATCAGCGCCACGAGCGCGTCGTGCAGCGCGCTCGCGAACGCGGCGGTCTGGAAGGCCGGGTCGCGGCGCTGCTCGACGGCGCGCGCGGCGGCGATCCAGCTCACGGCCCAGACGCGGTTCTGCGTCACCTGCTCCGGCAGCGCCGCGGCGGCGACGGCCGCTCTCGTGAGGTCGTACCACTGCAGGCCGAGCGCGGTCTGGTCCGGCAGCGAGACGGCGTGGCCGCGCGGCGCGCGGCCGCGGTGGTGGTGCGCGTTCCGCGACGCGGGTCCACCATGGGCGCGCGCGTCGGGGACGAACAGCAGCGCGGCGACGGCCGCGAGGACGAGCGCCGCGCGAGCGGCGAGCGCGAATCCGCGGCGCGTCTCGGCGCGCCGCGGCGCAGCCACACGCAAGGGCGATTGATTGACGTACATGGGCATGCTCCGATCGTGTGCGGCCGGCGCCGCTGCGTGGCGGAGCTCCGACCTGGAGAGTTCGTCGACTGGTGAGCGCCGCTCAGGCGCTCCGGCTACATCGGCGGGCGTGCATCCCGATCATTCTATACTAAGTTGGTAGGAAATA
This sequence comes from uncultured Conexibacter sp., assembly GCA_964525715.1. Classification (GTDB taxonomy): domain Bacteria; phylum Actinomycetota; class Thermoleophilia; order Solirubrobacterales; family Solirubrobacteraceae; genus Conexibacter. Next base: position 16,927 of record CAZGJV010000032.1, read on the forward strand.
CATGGTTTATCCCCGGCGGAGTCCTGCGGGCGCCACTTAGAATGCGGAGCGTGGGAGACGAGGGCCTGTCGATGGAGCAGTTGGGCCACCGCTTCATCGACGCGTTCAACCGGCGCGACGCGGATGCGCTGGTCGCGCTCGCGCACCCCGACGTCGAGTTCCTGCCGACGGCGCTCGTCGGACAGCGCGCCGTGTACCGCGGCCACGACGGCCTGCGGCGCTGGGTCGCCGACCTCGTCGCCTCCGGCGCGATGCACCAGGTGCGCGTGCGCGCGGTGCGGCGCGTGAGCCCCGAGCGCTTCGCCGTGCTGACCGAGGTGCTGATCGAGGACGAGGTGACGTCGCCCTCGGCGATGGTCGCCGCGCTGCGCGACGGCCTGATCGTGCACGCGAAGGCCTACCTCAGCGACGAGCAGACGCTGATCCGCGTCGGCGTGCTGCCGCCGCGCGACGACGCCTGAGGCGCCGTCCAGAGAGCGATCCCGGAGGCCGCGCCGCGGCACGTGGTTGCCCGCGAGGGCGCATCTCGATATTCTCCACAAACTCGGTAGGGTTAATACGGATTATCGACGGAAAGGAACCGATGGCACAACGAACGAGGGCGATCCTCGGTGGGCTCGCACTGCTCGCCGTGCTGATCGTCGCACCGGCCACCGCGCAGGCGGCGACCGTCTTCGGCTCGGGCTCGAGCGCGATGCAGCCGTACTTCGACGCGCTCTCAACCGCCTACAAGAAGGTCGACTCGCACACGCACTTCGTCTACAACCCGGATGGCGGCAACGCCGGCGCGAAGGACGTGCAGGGTGGCAAGAGCGCCTTCGCCTTCCAGACGCGGCCGCCGCTGCCCTCCGACTCGGGCCTCAGCTACTCGAAGCTGTTCCTCGACGGCCTCTGCGTCGCCGTGAACCCGGCCAACGTCCTCAACAACCTGGCGATCAGCCAGGTCTCGGACATCTTCCTCGGCAACGTCACCGAGTGGCAGCAGGTCGGCTCGAACCTGCGCTCGCCGATCTCGGCGTTCGGACGCAACTCGACCGCCGGCCTGTACACGTTCTTCCAGAGCGCGGTGCTCAACGGCGCGACGCAGGCGACGAACGTGGCGCAGCTCGACACGGACGGCGAGGTCGCGGTCGCGGTCTCGAGAAACCAGGCGGGCATCGGCTACGTAGGCCTCGCCAACTCCGGCCCGGGCAGCGGCGTCAAGCGGCTCAAGCTCGCGGGACAGCCGTGCCAGGCGAGCGCGATCAAGACGCTGAAGTACCCGCTCTCGCGCTACGGCTGGGTCGTGCTGCCGGCGAGAAAGCCGAACCAGGCCGCGACGAGATTCGCCGACTGGATCCGCACCAGCTACGCCGCGGGCGTGATCATCGCGAAGGCCGGCGCGGTGCCCGCCTTCAACGCGAGAACGCCGCCGAAGAAGAAGCCCAAGAAGAAGGCGAAGAAGAAGTAGCCGTGACTCGATGGCGCTAGCGATACGTCCACATCGAGCGTCAGGCGGGCTGCTGCCCGACCAGCGCGCCGAGCTTCTGC
>CAZGJV010000032.1:18556-36285 GCA_964525715.1 uncultured Conexibacter sp.
CGTCCACATCGAGCGTCAGGCGGGCTGCTGCCCGACCAGCGCGCCGAGCTTCTGCTCGGCGCGCTGGTCTGCGCTGTGCTGCTGTTCGTGCTCGCGCTCGTCGTGTTCGTCTTCCGCGAGGCGTGGCCGTCGTTCGCGCACAACGGCCTGCACTGGTTCGGCACCGGTGGCAACCCGGACCAGCAGATCCAGGCGATCTTCACCTCCACCGACCTGCTGAGAAAGCCGGTCTACACGTTCCACGCATGGCCGATCGTGTGGGCCACGCTGCTGTGCACCGTCGGCGCCGTGTGCCTCAGCTTCGTCGCCGCGCTGTTCGTCGCGGTGTTCGTCGTCGAGTTCGCGCCGGAGTGGATCCGCCGCATCCTCGAGCCGGTCGTGCGGCTGCTCGCGAGCGTCCCGTCGGTGATCTTCGGCCTGCTCGGCGTGCTCGTGCTCGTGCCGTTCATCGGCCAGCACGTGATCACCGACGGCAATCGCCGCTCGGTCGCCTACCTCGTCTCGCTGAGCGGCTACAGCCTGCTCGCGGGCGTGCTGATCCTCAGCCTGATGATCGCGCCGCTGATGATCGCTGTCTTCTCCGACGGCCTGCGCTCCGTCCCGCGCGGCTGGCTGGAGGGCTCGCTCGGGCTCGGCATCAACCGCTGGCGCACGTTCTGGAAGATCGGCGTGCGGACCGCGCGCCCGGCGCTCGTCGCGGGCACCGTGCTGGCGACCGCGCGCGCGCTGGGCGAGACGGTGATGCTCGCGATGGTGACCGGCGGCGTCGCGTTCGCGCCGAACCCGTCCGACGGGCTGATCTTCTTCGTCGAGCCGACGCGGCCGCTGGCGGCGACGATCCTGCAGACGGCGGAGGAGCTGAGCTCGCCGCCGATGAGACACACGATCTTCGCGATGGCGGCGGTGCTGCTGTTCAGCGCCGCGATGCTGTCGCTCGTCGGGTGGGCGGCGAAGCAGCCGATGAAGAAGTACGGGGTGCGGGCATGAGCGCCGTGGCACCTCCGGCGCCTCCGGCCGCGCCGCGCAGATCCGCGCGCGACTCGAGCGCCTCGTGGCGCTGGACCGACCGCCTCGGGCTCGCGTTCGCGTGGGCGCTCGGGCTGCTGTTCCTCACCGTCACGGCGGCGATCGTGCTCTACATGTTCGTGCAGGGGATCCGCTATGTGCGGCCGGAGCTGTTCGTCACGCATCCGGCCGCCGGGGTCTCGGAGAAGGCGTCCGGCGGCTTCCTCGACCCGCTGCTCGGGACGGTCATCGTCGCCCTGATGGCGATGGTTATCGCCTTCCCGATCGGCCTCGGAGTCGGCGTGTGGCTGAGCGAGTACGGCAACCCGTCGTGGCTCGCGCGGCTGACCGAGTCGACGATCGAGATGCTCGCCGGCTCGCCGTCGATCGTCTTCGCGCTGTTCGGGACGCTGATCTTCGATCAGGGTGCGCTCGCATTCCTGTCGCGCACGAACGACGGCGTCGTCTACGGTCGCTCGTTCTTCGCCGCCGCCGCGATGCTGTCGCTGATCGCGCTGCCGCTGATCGTCGCCAACGTGCGCGAGGGCCTGCAGGCGATCCCCGGCCACGTACGTGAGGCGTCGTACGCCGTCGGCAAGACGCGCATCGCGACGACGCGCCGCGTGCTGCTGCCGGCCGCGCGGCCGTCAGTCGTGACGGGCGCGATGCTCGGCGTCGGGCGGATCATCGGCGACACGTCGATCATCGTCGTGCTGCTCGGCGCGACGCTGCGCTTCAACGGGGCCAACAGCATCCCCCTGCTCGGCACGCTGAGCGGCACCGGCTCGACGCTCACGACCTTCGTCTACGAGAACGCCCCCACGGGCGAGATCAACCAGCCCGAGAAGGCGTTCGCCGCCGGCTTCGTGCTGCTGCTGATGGTGCTGGCACTGAACTTCGCGGTGGACATCGCCGCGCGACGCGGGAGGCGATGGAGATGAGCATGACCGAGATCCCAAGCCCACCCCCCGTGCGCCGCCTGCCGCTGGTCGGCGCGGAGGCACAGGTGGTCGAGCCGGTCGAGCAGCCGACGATCGCGATGCCGGCCGTCAACGGCGGCGGGGCGAACAGGATCGCGCCCCCGAGCTTCGCCAGCGCGCCGCGGCGGCGGATCGACTCCTCGCCGCTCGCGATCGACCGCATGCAAGTGGAAGACCTTTCGATCGCATATGGGTCGAAGCTCGCCGTCGACTCGGTGTCGCTCCCGATCCGCCAGGGCGAGGTGCTTGCGCTGATCGGCCCCTCGGGCTGTGGCAAGACGACGCTGCTGCGCTCGCTCAACCGCCTCACCGAGCTGACGAAGACGGCGTCGATGCGTGGACGCATCCTGCTCGACGGCGAGGACATCGCGACGCTCGAGCCGACGGCCCTGCGGCGGCGCGTGACGATGGTCTTCCAGCAGCCGAACCCGTTCCCGATGAGCGTGTTCGACAACGTCGCCTACGTGCTGCGCGAGCAGGCGTCGCGGCGGCCGCGCAAGGCGGCCCTCCAGGGGGCCGTGCGGAGCGCGTTGGAGCGCGCCGGCCTCTACGACGAGGTGGCGGGCGACCTCTCCCACCCCGCGCTGCGCCTGTCGGGCGGCCAGCAGCAGCGCCTCTGCATCGCGCGCGCGCTGGCCGCGGACCCGGAGGTGCTCCTGCTCGACGAGCCGTGCTCGGCGCTCGACCCGCAGTCGACGCAGGTGATCGAGAAGCTGATCGTGCAGCTGCGCGAGCAGGTCGCGGTCGTGATCGTCACGCACAACCTCCAGCAGGCCTACCGCATCGCCGACCGCGTCGCCTTCATGTACCTCGGCGAGCTGGTCGAGCACGGGCCGGCGGAGCAGGTCTTCGGGTCCCCCCGGGCGGAGCGCACGAGGGAGTACGTCGGTGGCGGGTTCGGGTAGGTGCGCGATGGCGACGGCGCTGACGCTCGCGATCGCGGCCGGCGGCCTCACCGGCTGCGTCTCGACGCAGCGCAAGAACGCGCGCGCCGAGCTGGTCGCCAACCGCACGCTCGCGGAGCGCACGCCGCTGCGTCTGCACCGGCGCAGCCGCGAGGTGCGCGTCGCGCATGTGGCGCTCGTGCGCGCCGCGCACGGCGGCGCGTTCGTCGTGACGCTGCGCAACCGCGGCGCGCAGCCGGCGACCGACGTGCCCGTCGCGGTCGGCCTGCGCGCAGCGAACGGGCGGCGCACGCAACTCGACGGCGGCGGCGAGCTCGGCTGGTTCCGCACGCACGTGCCGGCGATCGGCGCCGGCGCGAGCACGACGTGGGTCTTCACCGCCCGCCGGCCGCTGCCGGCTGGGACGCCCTATGCGATCGCCGGGGCGACGGGCGGCGCGGTCGTCTCGCACGCGTCGGGCGCGCTGCCGGCGATCGCGGCGCGGGCGGTCTCGCGCGCGCGGAACGGCGTGGTCGTCGCGATCGTCAACCGCTCCGAGATCCCCCAGTACGACGTGCAGGTCTACGCGGTGGCGCGCGACGGCGGGCGCGTGCTCGCCGCCGGCGCGGCCTCGATCGCGCATCTCGGCACGCACGAAGGGACGCGCGTGCGCGTCGCGCTCGTGGGCGCCGCCGGCCGCCACACGGTGCGCGTCTTCGCGCTGCCGACGATCTTCGAGTGAGGGAGCCCACGACGATGACGTACACCGATCCGACACCGCCACCGATCGCCGCCGCCTCCGCTTCCGCCGCGCCCGGCTGGGAGCAGTGCGACCACTGCCAGTCGCCGCTCGCCGAGCGCCAGCGCTACTGCGTCGTCTGCGGCGCGCGGCGCGCGCACGCCGACGACCCCGCCGCGCGCTATTTCCTCGAGTCGGCGCGGCGCGCCCGCGCCGCGGCCGCCGCGCCGCCGCCGGCCGCCGCACCCGGCGACGCCGCCGGCCGCCTCAGATTCGCGCTCGTGGTCGCGCTGCTGCCGCTCGTCGCGGCGCTCGGCATCGTCGTCGGCCGCGGGAGCGGGAGCGACAGCCAGCTCGTCGACGCGCTGCGCGCGCAGAAGGCGCCCGTCGTGAACGTGATCGGCGGCGGCAGCGGCGCCGCAGCCGACACGAGCGGCTCGAGCACCGGCTCCAGATCCGCGAGAGTCGGCAGAACCGACGCGGTCAACGGCGACGTGATCGCGAGAACGAGATACGGCAGCGCACGCAGACTGACCGGCGCGACGGTGACCCCGCAGGAGATCCAGCAGAGCAGACAGGCGCTGCAGCACATCGTCGACTCGAGAGGCAGAGCGTACGTCGACCAGCAGCGCAACCTGCCCGACCAGATCGTCATCCCATGAGCGCACTCGACGGCATCCGCACGCGCCTCCCGCGTCTGCGCAGCCGCAGCGACGCGCCGCCGCCGGGCATGGTGCCGGCCGACAAGCTCGCCGCACAGGCGCGGCGGGCGGCCGTGGCCGGGGCGCCGACCGCCGGCGCCGCGCCGTACCTCGACCCGGAGCTGCTCGCGCAGCGCGAGCGCCTGACGGAGCGCTTCGCGCTGCTGCAGGCCGACCTCGGCGGCGTCTTCTACGAGATGGCGATCCGCGACCACGTGCGGATGGACGTGCTGACGCGCAAGGCCGCCGAGCTGCAGCGCGTCGACGCCGACCTCGAGCAGGTCGAGCGCGAGCTGTACATGCAAGCCGCCACGCAGACCATGCGATGACCCCGCTGCAGCTGCGCATCGTCGTCGGCCTCTCGCTGCTGTGCACGCTCGTCGTGCTCGGCGCCGGCCTGCGCAGCGGCCGCGGCGGCGACGCGTCCGAAGTGCTCGCGGCGCAGCGCAAGCCGGTGACGATCTCCGCACCCGGGCTCGGCGCGCAGGACACGTCCGCGTCGAACGAATCCGACAGCACGGGCAGCGGCGAAGACACGAGCTCCTCCGGCAGCGGGGACACCAGCGGCAGCTCGACACCTGCCGCGAGTCCCAGCCCCTCCCCCGCGAGCACGGGCGGCGACGGCGGATCGGGCGGCAGCGGCGGATCCGGCGGCAGCGGCGGGACGGGCGGCAGCGGCTCCGACGGCACCGCGAGCGCCGCCCCGCAGCCGACCAAGATCAGACACGTCTTCCTCGTGATGCTCGCCGGCCACGGCTACGACGCCACGTTCGGCGCGGGCTCCCCGGCCACATACCTGAACGGGACGCTGCGGCCGAAGGGAGCGCTGCTGAGCGGCTACTCGTCGCTCGGGCACGCCGACCTGCCGGACGAGCTGGCGATCGTCGGCGGCCAGCCGCCGAACGCCTCAACGCGCGCCGACTGCCCCGTCTACAGAGACATCCCGCCGTCGAGCGCGCCCTCCAAGAGCGGCGAGATCGCCGCCGACGGCTGCGTCTTCCCGAACACGGTGACGACGATCGCCGACCAGCTCACCGCGAGCCGCCGCACGTGGCGTGCCTACGTCGAGGACCTCGACAGAGGCCCCGCGCCGGCCCCCGGCATTCCGCCGAAGACGACCTGCCGCCACCCCGACTCCAACGCGCCCGACCCGACCATGAGAGCGCGCCCGGGCGACGGCTACGCGACGCGGCACAACCCGTTCGTCTACTACCACTCGCTGCTCGACCTCGGCGACTGCGACGCGAACGACGGCTCGCTCTCACAGCTCGAAGGCGACCTGCGCACGGTGAAGAGCACGGCGAGCTTCAGCTTCATCGCGCCGAACCTGTGCGACGACGGGACCGAAGCGCCGTGCGTGGACGGCCGCCCCGGCGGCCTCGCCGCCGCGGACGCGTTCCTCGCGACGTGGGTGCCGAAGATCCTCGCCTCGCCCGCCTACAAGGCGGACGGCCTGCTGATCGTCGCGTTCGCAGGCGACGTCGCGCCACCCGCCGATCCGGCGAACCCGCCCGCGGACGCACCGGTCCGCAACGGGGCGCTGCTCGTCTCGCGCTTCGCGCAGGCGGGCAGCACCGCGGCCAGCGCGTACGACCCCTACGGGCTGCTGCGCTCGCTCGAGGACGTCTTCGCGCTGAGAGCGCTCGCGGGTGCCGCGAAGGCGCACTCGTTCGCTCCGACCGTCCTCGGCAACGCGTACGCCACGCCGCCGAGCGACGGCTGAGGTCCGGGCCCGCAGGCCCGGACGTTCAGACCCAGGCGGTCCGCTCGGCGGCCAGTAGCTCGCGCGCGGCGCCGAGCGGGCGCGGATCGATCCACGCGCCGAGGTCGACCGCGCGCGGCAGGAAGCCGTGCGTGACGAGGAAGTCGTGCTGCGCTCTGAGCGCGTCGAGCTTGCGGTGCGAGAGGTCGACGTGGAGCTGGTCGGGCCAGTTGCGGCCGTGCGCGGCCGTCACGTCGCGCGCCGTGGTGCCCGTCTCGAGCGCCAGCAGCCGCGTCGCCTCGGGCGCGTTGAGCTGTGCCCACGCGCCCGCGCGCAGCAGCACCGCGAGCAGCCGCACGACGAGGTTCGGATCGCGCGCCAGCAGGTCCGCGTCGACCGTGATCGCCGCCGGGGTCGTCCCGCTCGCGCGTACAGCCGGGTCGAGGTGGCGGCCGATGTCCGCGACGACCCTCGCGCCGATGCGCGCCGATGCCGCCGCGCCGGCGGCGCCCGCCACGAAGACGGCGTCGACGTCGCCGCGGTTCAGGGCCGCGAGCTCGGCGGCGTAGGGATCGCCGGCCTGCGACGCGCCGTCGATCTCGACGTAGGCGCCTTCGCCGGGGAAGATCCCCGCCAGCGCGAGCGCCGCGTGCAGCCCGCGACACGCGGCGGCGCGATGGACGTCGATCGCCGCGGCGCCGTCGAAGGGGAGCGCGAGGCGACGGCCCGCGAGCTGCTCGGGCCCGTCGATGCCGGCATCCGGAAGCGCGACGACGGCCTGGAAGGTCTCGACCCAGGTGAGGCCGATCAGCCGCGTCTCGCGGCGTTCGCTGCGTTCCCACAACGCGCTGGTGCTGTCGCCCTCGTAGAGGCCGTCGGCAGGCGCCGCTGCGCGGAGGAGAGATTCACGCAGCGGCGCCCGCTGTGACGTCGCCCGCAGGTCGCCGCTCGCGGTGACCGGAGGGCGAAACCCATCTCCCGTGACGGTCAGCGGCGTTCCATCCAACGCCGCCTCACGCTCGAGCCAGCCGAGCTGGTGGGCGATGCCCGTCGCCGTAGGGATGGGGCCGCGATCGACCAGAATCGGGGAGCGGTCGACCGCTGCGATCGCGGGGCCGGGAGACGTGGCCGCGCGGTCGGTCTCGATGGACGCGTGCGCGCGCGCGGCGCGCACCGGCGTCCGAAACCCGGGCTTCCTGACCGGCTTTACATTATTTGCCATGCCGGAACTGTAGCGCATTCTCCACCGACTTAGTAGAGAATGCTGGAAAATGCGCCCGCAGGCGCGCTTAGCTCAGCTCTCGGCGAGCACGATCGCGAGCACGCCGAGCCCGAGCACGACGCCCGCCAGCGTGATCGCGAAGATCGCCGCGTCGTCCGGCTGCACCGGCTCGCCGCGGTCGAGCGCGCGCTCGACCTGACGGTGCCGCACGGCCGCGAACGCGATCAGCAGGACGCCGACGAGCGCGAAGCCGGCGCCGGCGACCACGTAGGGCCACGACGGCCCGCCCGTCAGCGCCGGCACGAGCCGGCCCGTCCCCACGCTCACCGCGAGCGCGGCGAGCCCGGTGCGCCACCACGCCAGGTAGGTGCGCTCGTTCGCGAGCCGCGTGCGCCGCGTCGCGTCGACCGTCTCCGCGACCGCATGCGATCCGCCAGACGTGGGTGCGCTATCCGTCGATGGCTCCATGCCCGACACGCTAGTAGGGATTGGCGAAACCCGCCGCCAGCCGCTGCGGGGGTTTCGCCAAATCCCTACACGTCGGGGCTACTTGCCGGAATGCGCCTTGGCCTTGGCCTTCGGCTTCGGCTTGGACAGGCCCTGGACCACCAGCGTCACTCTCTTGGACGCTTGGCTGCCGCCCGAAGCCGCGTTCACCGTCGCCGGGATCGTGCCCTTGCGCAGCTCCAACCGCTTGACGATCGACGCGTCGGGCTTGAGCGTCAGCAGCGCGCCGCCGTCGTCGTTCAGTTCGCCGTCGGCCTCCGCGAGGACGGGCGACGAGAGCCCGAACTTGCGCGCCCGCTGCTTCGTCAGCTCGAGCGTCACCGACACCGGGTCGGTCGGCGAGCCGGTGATCATCACGACGCCGTCGGCCGGCGCGAAGCGCTTGGCCGCGAGCGTGAGCGTGATCGACTTGGTGAAAAGCGCCTGGTAGGCCGCCTCGTCCGCCGCCTGTGCCGCCTTGGCGGTCGCGAGGGCCGTGTCGGACGCCGCTCTCGCTCTTCTCAGGGTGGTGATCTGCGTGTTGAGCGGCGCGACCGCGTTGGCGATCAGCGTGTTGGCGATCGGCGCCGCCGTGTCGGCTGCCACGTACGTCCCGCCGAGTCTCACGCATGCGGCGGTGAAGTCCGCCGTCGTCGAGAGCGCCGACAGGTCGACGCCGGTGGCCGTTCTCACGACCGGGATCCAGGTGGTCGGGTCGTCGCCGAGTCCGGCGGACGCCTTCTGCCACGGGACGTAGTCGTAGTACGGGTCGTTGCCCGCGTTTCTCTGCCAGGCGAGGATGTTGGCGCCGTCGCTGAGGGCGGCGACTCCCGAGCACGTGGCGTGCGGCTGCACGCCGGTCTGCGCCGGCGCGTAGGTGCGCTTCTGCTCGGCCGTCATCGGCGCGCGGTAGGCGCTCGGCAGCACCGAGTAGTCGATCACGCCGCCGGTCGTGACGCCGTTGGTCTCCTGGTAGCCGGTCGCGTAGCCGTCGGCCGAGACGACGTATTGCGTCTGCGTGGTGAGCAGGCTGGCGCCCGTCGGATCGGTCAGGAACGTGACGCCCGCGTCGCCGGTCTTGGCGACGAGCGAGTAGACGCTGGGGACCGCGGAGGCGCTCGCCGGAATCGCGAGCGCCAGCAGTGCCGCAAGTGCGCAGACGGCGCGCACGGAGCTGGTGAGCCTCAAAGCTTCCTCCTGTTTGAACGATGAACCGCTCGGCGCTCGCGCCGTTCGGGTCGCAAAGTCTACAAACTTGATGGGCTTTGTGGGCTTTTACCGTCGTGGGGGCCGCTTTCCTTTTCGGTGCGCTCGGCATATGCTCGGCGCCATGGCAAGCGCCGGCTCGAGGGGGGCGGCGGTCGCTCTGCCGCGGCCGCGCAGCCATGCCGATCGCGAGAGGCTGTCCGAAGGCGGGACGGCCGCATGGCTGTGGGCGCTGCCGTGCGCGCTCGCGACGATCCTGCTCGTCGCGTTCGCCGCCCGGCCGCTGAGCCGCGTGCTCTACCCGTCGACGCTCCCGCTCCTGCCGACGGTCGAACACAACCCCGAGCCGGTCGAGGACACGCGCTTCCTGCTGTCGCTGCTCGGCCCCGTGCTGCTGGCCGCAAGCCTTGTGCTGCTCGCGCCGCGGCTGCGCGTCTCGCGACGGGCGGGAGCCGCGCTCGCGCTCACGGCCCAGCTGCTCGCCCTCGGCGTCGTCGTGCTGAGCGTCGCGCGCCAGTTCGGCCCCTCCTGGCGAATCGAATTCTTCACGCCGGCGCAGCTGCTCGTGGCAGCTGTCGGCGCCGTCGCGATCGCGCTGGCGGCGCGCCGCGGATGGCTCACCGGCCGCCCGGCCGAGGCGCGCTGGCTGCGCTTTGCGGCACCGGCCGCCGCGCTGCTGCTGACCGGCGTCTGGTTCCTCTCCTACCTCAACACCGCCGGCACGATCTGCACGTACGGCGACTGTTACAACACCGCCTTCATGGCGGACGAGACGTTCGCCGTGCTGAACGGGCTGACGCCGCTCGTGAACCACACCGCCGCGTACGGGTCGCTGTGGCCGTTCGCGTTCGCGCCCGTGATGGCGGTGCTCGGCAAGACGCTGTTCGTGTGGACCGTCCTGATGTGGGGACTCACGGTCGCGATGCTGCTCGCGCTCTACGGCGTGCTGCGACGAGCGACGCACAGCTCGCTCGGAGCGCTCGCACTGTACGTGCCGGTGATGCTGTTCACGTACTACGCCGCCTCGCGCGACCTCCACAACCCGATAGAGATCTACCAGCAGGTGCCGATGCGCACCACGGGGCCGTTCCTGCTCGCGTGGCTCGTCGCGCGGCGGCTCGATCGCGGAGCGCGCGACGGGCTCTCGATCTGGCCGCTGGCGCTCGCCGGCGGCCTCGTCGCGCTCAACAACGCCGACTTCGGCCTCGCCGCGCTGGGGGCGAGCGTCGCGGCGCTGCTGTGGGCCGGCTGGCCGCTGTCGCGGCGCCAGCTCGGGCGGCTCGCAGGCGGCCTCGCGCTCGGGCTCGCGGGCGCGTACGCGCTCGTTTCGCTCGTGACGCTGATCCGCGCCGGCGCGCTGGCGAACCCGGCCAAGGCGGTCGCGTTCGCGCGCGTCTACACGCGCACCGGCGTCGGCCTGTGGCCGCTACTGCGGCTGTTCGGCCTGCCGCTTGTCGCCTACCTCACGTATGCGGCCGCGATCGGGATCGCGACCGTGCGCGCACTGCGCGGCGCGCGTAACCGCACGCTCACCGGCATGCTCGCCTGGAGCGGGATCTTCGGCCTCGGCTCGGCCGCCTACTACATGGGCGCGACGACGATATTGGCGATCGCGACGCTGTTTCCGGCGTGGGGGCTGTCGCTTGCGCTGCTGACGATCGTCGCCGTCAGGCAGGTCGCGAGCCGGCGCGAACGGCTGCCGGGCGTAGCGGCTATGGCAGCGCTGTTCGGCTTCGCGCTGATCGCAAGCTTCGTCTTCATCCCGCCGGCCCGGCTCGCGCCGTGGACGCAGGTCTCGCGCCTCACGACGACGCTCGCACCGTATTCCCCGCCCGACGCCGAACCGCTGTCGGCGCCGCACGAAGCGCGCTTCCGCGCGTTCGTCAGCTCGATATCCGACGGACATGGTCGTTTGGTCGTGCGGCACGGCGCGCCCGTCGCGTTCCTCACCGCGACCGGGCACCTGCTCGCCGACGCGTACGGCATCCGCGACGTCGTCCCGTACACCGGCCGCTCGGTCTTCACAGCGGAAGAGCTGGACGAAGCGCTGCAGCGGCTGCGTGCGGCAGGCGGCAACACGGTGATCGTGCCGTCGCTGATACTGCCGCGCGTCGCGGCCGCACTCGCCGCGCGCGGCTTCGAGGTGCAGACGAGCAGCGGCTTCCGCGCCGGCGTGCCCGGCCAGTCGATCCCCGTCGAAGCGGTCGTGACCGTGAGCGCGGGCGTCGCGCCCGACGAACTCACGAAGTGGGTCGACAGCCGGGCGCTCCCGGCGCGGGGTTAGAGCAGGCCGCCCAAGCCGCCGCCGGAGTCGGCGTGCACGAAGTGCGCGCGCCAGCGCACGTTTCTGTCGGGACAGGAGGTGTTGAAGGCGCTGTTGCCCCAGCGCGACAGCGTCCCGCTCGCGTGGCTGCCGTTGATGCGGCCGGAGATCGACGCATGGGCGCCCGTGTCGAGGATGCCGCGCGCCGAGAAACGTCCGCCGCCGCCGATCGAGGCGCCGCCGAGGTCGATCCCGTTCGTATGCACTCGGCCGTCGGCGCATCTCGCGCGCCACTCGAACGAGATGTCCTCCAGCCCACCGGGCACGACGACGAGGGAGACCGACAGATGCTGGCTCGTGGTCCCCTGGAAGTCGCCGGTCTTGTACGGCAGGTGCGGAGGCGGCGATGGTCTTGGCGCGGGACAGCGCGTCGTGTCGGCTGCCGTCTGCGCGACCTCGGCGGCGCTCAGCGCCCCGTCGTAGACGAGCACGCATGCGAGCGCGCCCGCCGACTCCTCGCCGGGCGATCCGCCTCTGACGTTGTCGCGGAAGAGGCGCAGCGTGCCCGATGCGAGACGGAACGCCTTGCTCGTGATGCTCGCCGAGACCGGCGTGCCGTTGAGATAGGCGACTGTCCACTGCGTGCCGGCGAGCGTCGCCTCGCTCGTGACCGCCACCTGCACGTAGCTGCCGTTCGTCGGTCTGAGTCCGGAGCCCGGGAGCCCGAAGCCGCCGTCGTCCTGCACGTCGATGGCGCCTTCTAACATGTAGAGGCCGTTGTCGGAGGTTCCGCCGCTGAAGTCGAGCAGCCGCCGGAAGCCGAAGACGTCGGCGAGGCGGAAGGTCATCACGATCGAGTGACTCGTCGGATCGACGAGGCCCGCCGTCCGCAGCGAGACTCCGCCGCCTCTCGGGAACGCGAGCACCTGCCGCGGCGCGCCGCCCACGATCTCGGTTGCGAAATTGCTCGGCGGGCCGATCTCGGCGAGGTCAGGCGCACCGGCGACCTGCGTGGCGAGACTGCCCTGCAGTTGGTACTCGGCCTTCAACGTCGCGGCGCTCGCCACGCCGCTGCCGGCGAGCAGTGCTAGCGCTGCCGCCAGCGCCCCGATGCACCTTCCGGTCTCCCGCATCGGCGGGCACCTTACAGATCCGAAAGACGGTGCGTCGTGGCTCAGCGCGGGACGAGCTGGAGGATCGGGATCGTGCGGCCGGCGCGCGCGGCGCGCTCCCGGTAGGCGGCATAGGGCGGGAAGACGCGGTCCGCCAGCTCCCACAGCCGCGTGCGCTCCGCCTCGTCCTCGACGATCTCGGCGCGGAACGGCCGGCCTCCGAGCAGGACGTCGGGGTTCGCGCGGGCGTTGTGGAACCAGGCAGGGTGCTCCGGCGCGCCGAGCTTGGACGCGACGATCGTCACGCGCTCGAGGTCGTTGAAGTAGATGACGCCGTTGCGGCGGATCTGGCCGCTGCGCGCGCCGCGCGTCTGCAGCAGCGCGGTCGGGAGCATCAGCCCCATCCCGATCCGGCCGCCGGTCAGTCGCATCACGTACGGATCGGCCTGCCACACGCAGTGAATCGAGAGCCACGCGGCGACGCGGGTGCCGAGGAAGCGCACGTAGGCGCGGTACAACGGACCGCGGGACGCCTGTGGGTCGACGTACGGGAGCGCTCCACGGGTGGACATGGCGACACCGTAGCCGCGCTCGCCCGTGGGCGAGCCGGCTCGCACCGCGCGCTACGCTGCGCCGATGTGCGCCGGATGCGTCATGGCAGCCACGGCCGGAGCCAGCGGCCTCCGTGCATGGCTTCAAGCCCAGCACCTCACCTGGCTCACCCCGCGCCGCATGCGCGCCGTCACGATCGGGCTGCTCATCGCCGCCTTCGCGATCTCCTCGGTCGGCATCAGCAGCTCGACCCCGCCGCCCGCGCAGGCACCCACCGGCCACCGCCACCGACAGCCGCTGACGCACGCGCCACAGCCACTGCCTCGCGGCCGGACCGGCGTCCGGCTCTGACGAACGTCGCGCGCAGAGCGCCCCAGTACTTGCGCCCGTACATGGCCTTCCTCTAAGGGGTATGCATTGTGCGGGTCGCTGCCGATACCGAACACATGGAGCAGGCGCGCGTCATCATGGCGGTTCGCGTCTCCAGCGAGGACCAGAAGGAGAGAGGATACCGGCACGCCAACCAGATCCGGCGTCTGCCCGAGCTTGTCGCCGAACAGGGCTGAGAGATCGCCCGCCACCCAGACGGAGCGCTCGCGCGCTACGACGAGGGCGCCGCGTCCACGAGCGCGGAGGACGAGGGCGACGGCCTCGGCCTGAGCACCCGACCGGTGCTCACGGACCTGATCCGGGAGCTGCCCGACGTGCGGCCGCCCTACCTCGTCTGCCGCAAGCTCGACCGCCTCCACCGCAACAACCTCCAGTGGGAGTACCTGCAACACAAGTTGCTCGCGGCCGGCGTCGAGGCGATCGTGCAGTTCCCCGCGCTCGACGGCCACCCGGAGCTGCGCCGCATCGGCAGCCCGCGAGAGCGCGCGCGGGCGTCGATGGAGGCGACATGGGCGTCGCTGGAGAAGGCCGAGCTGAAGGAGAAGCTGATGGCCGCCCGGCGCGAGCGCGCCGAGCGCGGCCTTCCGAACGGCGGCTTCCCGCCCTACGGCTACATGCGACCTGTCCCTCGCGGCCCGCTCGTGGTCAACGAGGAGGAGGCGGCCGCCTACCGACAGATCATCGAGTGGGTCTCGAGGGTCACGGGCCGGCGTGGACCGCGAACCGCCTCACGAGAGACGGCGTACCGACGCGCCGGAGCAAGAAGGGATGGACGGCGACGACCGTGCGCAAGATGCTGTTCAACGAGTCGCAGACGGGGATGATCCGAACCAACTTCAAACGGCGTCGCACGGTGGACGCCAAGCGAGAGACAGCCAGCGATCGTGGAGCGCGAGCGGTGGGAGCCGGCGCGCAGCGTGCTCGATGCCCGGTCCTTCGGCAGCGGCAACCGGAACGCGCGCAGACACGCACTCGCCGGCATTCTGCGCCGCTCGGCGTGCGGCGCCACGTTGCAAGCGCAGGTGACTCGGAAGACGCTCCACGACGGGATGCGCCAGGACTATTGGAACTACACCTGCAAGGTCTACAACCCAGGCTGCACGCAGGGCTACTCGATCAGTGAGCGGCGAGCGCTCGCCGAGCTGGCCGAGCACATCGCGGCACGGCTCGACGCAACCCACGAGTGGGTCGAGCCGGAGGCTGGCGACGACCTCGCGCCAGTCGAGGAACGCATCGAAACGCTGACGGCCGACCTCACCGCCGCCGAGCGGAAGGTGCGCCGAGCGCACACCGCCTGGGTGGACACGGACGACGACCTTGCGACGATCGCGCTGGAGGAGCTGCACCGCCGCCGCGACGCCGCCCGCCAGATCGCGGATCAGCTCGACACGCTGCGTAGAGAGCACGCGACTGCGCTCAGCCAGCCCGCCGAGTCGATCGACGTCGCGGAGCTGCGTCAGCTCTTGGACGGCTGACTCGACTTCGCCGCCCACGAGGAGCGTGCGCTGCTTGAAGCTGTGATCGACCGCACTATCTGCTGCCGCCCGGCCGCGACCGGCGGTTGCAGGTCGTCTGGGGGAGCTAACGCGACGGCTTGCCGTTGCTTTCTTGGATTCTCCCGACTCCGGTCGGCTGATCGCCGAGGCGGGAATAGACGTTTCCGCGGACCGGCAATACCTCGGGCGGTCCCTTGTCAGGCGTTACCTTGACCGTGCGCGCACGGTCTGGCGCCAGTCCGAGGAGCAGCCATTGACCGCTAGGCTGCTGCTCCTCCAGAGCTATGCCCCTGGCGATCACGTTAGGGGTGCTGTCGCACGCGATGGTGCCTGTCATGTCCCGAGCCACGCACAGCATGCCATCACCGGGCAAAACCCAAGCGTCAATGCCGACCGCAGTCGTTACACGATGGGCACGGTTGACATTCACGCCTTGCAGAGGCGTTCCTCGCGTAGCCTTCTCGATAGCAGCACGAGTAGTCCCAGGTGGCGTTTGCGATGGAGCGCGAAGGACACTGAACGCGCGCAGCTGGGCAGGCGTCAGCTCTGCCGCGCGTACAACGTTCTGATCGACAACTGGCGCAGGAGGCCGCGGTTCCGTCTTGTGGTCGACACCGAGCCGGACCACCAGGGCTACTGCGGCTGCAACTGCTGCGAGCGCGAGCCCGGAGCGGCGTGTCAATGAAGGTATGGCAGTCATCAGATCCAGTAGCGCCCGGCCCCCACTGCGACCGGGCGCTGTAGAGCCTTACGGGTTGTAGTTCTCCAACCCGTAGAAGATTTCCCAATTATTCAGAGGGTTATAGATAACACCTAGGAGAAACCTGGCGCCTTCGAGCCTGGTGGGGCTAGCTATGAACGACGTCGAGGCCGCGCACGAGGTTCCCCCGATGGCGACTCCTTCGCTGTTCCAGATCGAAACGCACACGGTAGAACCATTCAGGGAGCGACCCCATGAACGGGTGACCTTCCGATAGGTTTCTTCCTTGCAGACGCCCAGTGGGCCGAGGTTTATGCCGGTACAGAAGTGGATTTCTGACCCGTGCGCTGCTGGGGTGGCACTGCTCATTGCGTGGACACCGCCTACGAGCAGTGCCAGACAGACGGACAACAGGATGAAACGCGTGCGCGAACGCACGACGTTCGTAGTCGCAGTCATTCTCCCCCCTACGTTGGAGTCTTTCCCCCGAGGGATCGCCTCAGCGCCTCCCAGACGCAGCTCCCCCGAAGCCCGGCGCCTTTATACCAGAGTTGTGGTGCAACGGTCACCGGCGAGTGTCGCGGAGACGACCGCGGCAGTCAGACCTTCGCCCGACTCACGCGCTTCCTGTGATCGGCGTGTCGAGCGGGGAGCGCCAAGCCATTGTCTAGATGCTGATCCGGCTCGGGACGCAGCGAGTACCGATCGGCTGGCAGTCCCTCGCGCGCGAGCTTCGCCCGCAGCGCGACGGCGAGCAGTCGCAACTGCGAGTCGGTGGAGAAGGGATTACGCCCGTCGCGCGCTGCCCCATGTCTCAGCCGTCCTTGGCTGTCACCTGCTCCGTCGTGCGCGGTCTTGGAGGAAGGTCGCGAAGCTGCGCAGCTCGTACCCGAAGGCGAGGACTTCCCGCGGATCAGCGTCGGCGCCGGCGGAGTCGAGGCGGGCGCGCCACGCGACGAGCGCAGCGGTCTGCTCAGCCAGGTAGGTGTCGGCGTCGAGGTCGGCCGGCAAGTGGCGCAGCCCGTGCGGGTAGCGAGCGCGCAACGCGTCGATCGCGTCAGCCGGATCAGCGGGCGGATCATCGTGCGCGACGCGATCGCGCTCAAGCTCGCGCGCCTGGACGAGACGCACACGACGCTCGCGAACACCGACGAGCTGAACGCCCACCGCATCATCCGCGAGCACCGCGACTACCTCCGTCTGCTCGATGACCTCGGCTGGGCCATCCACGACCCGCGACCGGCCTTCCCGCTCACGATGACCGTCGCAGCACTCGGCCGCACCCTCGCGCGACTTGCCGACCAAGACCCCGCCGTCGCCGCCGTCTGCCACGTGCTGCTCGACCGGCTGCCATGAGCAAGCCGCGCCCCCACCGCACGAGCGCCGACCACACAGCGCTCGGCCACGCCGTGCGGATCATGCGCGCCACCCGCGGCCCCTCCCAAGAAGAACTCGGCGCCCGCGCCGACCTCCACCGCAACTACATCGGCGCCATCGAACGCGGCGAAATCAACCCCACCTTCCGCGTCCTCCTCAAGCTTGAACGAGGCCTCGACATGCCGCTCCGAGCTGATCGCGAAGTACGAGGAGCTGCTGTGAACCGCCACGACGACCGCGCTGTGAAGCGCGGTCGTCAGACAGCGGCGATCCTGCCTATCGGCACTTCTGCGGCTTGCACGCTCTCCGCTGACATCTCGCCGCGTCGATGGAGATCCACGTGCCCTCCGGCGGCTCGCCAAAGCCGGCCCGGTAGCGGTCGAGCGTGTCGGCGTAGGCGTCCTGCAACTCCTGCGCCTCGGCCTCGTCGCGCATACCGAAGTAGGGGTAGTGGTGCAGGAACTCGCCGAACAACGCATCGCAGTCAGCCGCGTAGGCCATCGTGTCGAGGATGTGCTGGTGCCACATCTCGTCCACAATCCCGCACGGCACGATCGCCGCGTCCGGGAACGCGAGCTGGAGCGCCAGGTAGCGCCGGTACTCCGCCTCCATGCGGTCGAGCTGGTCCAGGCCGTAGCCCTTCCCGTCCTCCGGGTCCGCGAGCTTCCGGCGCACGTTCGTGAGATCGATCAGCTCTTTCACGCGCGCGAACCCTTCAACCGCCGTGATCGGCGGTGCCTGCTCGATGATGGACATTGGTCTGCGCCCTCCTAGGGGTCGATGGACAATCGAACCTACGTTCGCGCAGAAATCTAGTCCGTGGGGCAGACGCTTCCCGAGCGGGAGAGCGCTTCGCGGGGCTACGCCGCCGCCAACTGCTCCAAGACCGCCAAGACCTCGTCGTCGTGCGTTCT
>CAZGJV010000033.1:0-35418 GCA_964525715.1 uncultured Conexibacter sp.
TGCGGAAGACGCGCAGGTTGCGCCCGGCCACGCCGTAGCGCGCCAGCTCGGCGACGGCGCGCACGATCTCGCGCTCCGTCTCGTCGTAATAGCGCACCCCGGCGCGCGGCTCGCCTCTGATGACGCCGAACTCCTCCAGCTCCTGCACGAGTCTCGGCGCCGCGCCCGTCTCCTCGACGACGTCGTCGAGCGAGTAGACCGCGCCCGGGCCCTTGACCGCGACGGCCGTACGACGCAGGTGACGGATGTCCGGTCTCTGCGAGGCCCGCTCCGGCGCCGTCTCGCCGTCCGTGCGCCCGCCCGCCAGCTCCTGGCGGATCACGCGCAGCGGCAGGAACTCGTCGCGCTGCAATCGCAGGATCGTGCGCAGCCGCTGGACGTCGTTCTGCGTATAGAGGCGGTAGCCGCCCTGCGTGCGGCGCGGCGTGAGCAGCTTCTGATCCTCGAGGTAGCGGATCTTCGAGATCGAGATGTCGGGGAACTCCTGTCTGATCGCCTTGCAGACGGCGCCGATCGTCAGCGATTTCTGCCGCACGCGCGGAGCGGCCTCAGGCGCGTCCGCGGCCTCGACCGCCTCGGTCTCGGCGTCGTGCGAGACGGCGGCCGGGTCCAGCTCGGTGTCCGATGCGGGCGGAGGCATCGTCAGCGAGCCAGATAGGCGAGCTTGTACTTGCCGACCTGCAGCTCGTCGCCGTCCTGCAGGCGGTGGGACTCGATCCGCGTGCGGTTGACGTAGGTGCCGTTGAGCGAGCCGCAGTCGTCGAGGTACCAGTCGTCGCCGCGGCGCACGAGCAGCGCGTGGTCGCGCGAGACGGTCACGTCGTCGAGGAACACGTCGCTGTCGGGGCGGCGGCCGATCGACAGGCGCTCGCCGTCGATCGCGAAGCTCTCGCCCGCGCGTCCGCCGCCGGAGCGGATCACGAGCGCGGCGCCGCGCGCGACGACCTGTTCGAGCACGACCGGCTCGATCTCGCCGGTCTCGCCGATGCGGTAGGTCGCGGTCGTCTCGGCGCCTGTCCCCTCCGAGACGGCCAGGAACGCACCGCACTTCTGGCAGTAGTTGGCTCCGACGGCGTTCGCGAAGCCGCATTCGGGGCAGTGGAGCGCCACGGGTCCTCCGGTGGGCGGTGAAGCCCGGCCGGCTACTCCTCGTCCAGCTTGGGCCCGCGGCCCGCGAGGATGTTCGTCAGCTTCTCGACGTCGGCGCCGGAGAAGACGTCCTCGCCGCCCTCGTGCTTCTTGCGCAGGCGGTTGACGAGCTCGGCGCGCAGGATGTCGATCTTGCCGTGCAGGATCCGGCGCTTGTAGGAGATCTCCAGCTCCTCCTCGGTGAGCTGCTGAATCAGGTCCTTCAGCTCCTGATCGGTCAGGGAGCCGAGGTCCGGGAAGGTGTCCATCGTCACGCTGGGTCTCCGTTCCTCACTGGCGGGACGCGCGAGTATAGCCGCGCGCGGCCATAACCTCAACGTCAGCTTGAGGGTCTAGCCTCACGCATCGTGCGCAAGCCGTCGCGCACGTACAGCGCGGTCGCGACGAGGGCCAGCGCGAGGCCGGCGTACAGCAGCACCTCGCCGAGCGTCTGCAGCCCGCACAGCGGGAAGAACAGGCCGCCCATCACGGGCGCGACGGCGAGCCGGCCGGGCCAGTTGATGCGCAGGTCCACCCCGCGCTTGAGCCCGTAGCGGCCGATCACGAGCATCAGCAGCTCGCGCGCGACGAGCACGGCGAGCGCCCAGCGCGGCAGCAGGCAGAAGTGCCAGTTGACGACGACGCCGCAGATCACCAGCAGGCGGTCGGTAACCGGGTCCATCAGCGCGCCGAGGCGGCTGTACTGGCGCGTGATGCGGGCGGCCATCCCGTCGGCGTAGTCGCCCCAGCCGATGACTGCGAAGAGGATCGCCTGCGGCGCGCCGACGCCGTCGTCGCTGGAGAGCGCGACGACGAGGAAGACCGGGATCAGCGCGAGCCGCGCGAAGCCGATCGCGTTCGGGATCGTCCACGGGTTGAGCGGCGCGCCGGCGAGCGTGGCGGCCGGCGGCGGCCCGGAGCGGTCGAGCCCGAGCAGGCGGCGCGCCGTCAGCGGGCGCTTCTCTACGGGAGCGTCCGCCACAGCTCGAGCACCGCCTCGGCGGCCCCCTCGAGCGGCACGCCGCGCGTCTCGCGGCCGCGGCGCACCTGCAGCTCCAGCTCGCCGCCGGACAGCGTGCGCTTGCCCACCGTCACCCGCAGCGGGCAGCCGAGCAGCTCCGCCTCGGCGAACTTCTGCCCGGGGCCGAGGTCGCGGTCGTCGTAGAGCACGTCGGCGCCGAGCTCGCGCAGATCGTCGTACAGCTTGTCGGCGTACGCCTGCTCCGCGGTGCCGGCTCTGCCGAGCCCGACCAGCTCGACGTCGAACGGCGCGAGCGCGCGCGGCCACGCGATGCCGGCCTCGTCGGCCTGCTGCTCGGCGGCTGCGGCGGCGATGCGCGCCGGCCCGATCCCGTAGGAGCCCATCACGATCGGCTTCGAGACGCCCGCCTCGTCGAGGTAGGTGGCCCCGAGCGGCTCGGAGTACCGGGTGCCGAGCTTGAAGATGTTCGCCAGCTCGATCGCCGTCTCGATGCGGATCGCCTGGCCGCCGACGGTGTCCCCCGCCTCGACCGTGCGCACGTCGGCGCGCTCGAACGCGAAGTCGCGGCCCGGCTCCACGCCGCGCAGGTGGAAGTCGGCACGGTTGGCGCCGGTCACGTAGCCGCCGTCGGTCACGGCCGCGTCGAGCAGCACGGGCGCGTTCGCGCCGACCGGGCCGATGAAGCCGGCGGGGCCGATCTTCTGCGCGAACTCCTCGGGGCCGGCCGGGCGGCAGTCGGCGCCGAGCGCGTTGCGCAGCTTGATCTCGTTGACGCGGTGGTCGCCGCGCACGACCACGAGCACGAGCCCGCGCCCCTCGGCGATCACCGGGTAGGCCTTCAGCAGCGCGCCGGCGGGGACGCCAAGGTTGCCGGCGACCTCCTCGACGGTCGTCAGGCCGGGCGTGTGGACCTCCTGCGGCGCGCTGAGCGGCGCCGGCAGCTGCACGGGCTGCGGCTCGGCGCTGGCGACCTCGACGTTCGCCGCGTAGCCGGGCGCGAGCGCGACCGCGTCCTCCCCTGCCGCGCACGGCGCCATGTACTCGTGCGCGCCGGAGCCGCCCATCATCCCGACGTCGGACTCGACGCGGTACCACTCCAGGCCGGTGCGGTCGAAGATGCGGTCGTAGGCGGCGATGTGCTTCTCGTAGGAGGCGTTCAGCCCCTCCTCGTCGCGGTCGAACGAGTAGGCGTCCTTCATCGTGAACTCGCGCGTCCGCAGCACGCCGGCGCGCGGGCGCGGCTCGTCGCGCTCCTTCGTCTGCAGGTGGTAGAGGATCAGCGGCAGGTCGCGGTAGGAGCGCACGACCTGGGCGACGTGGGTCGTGACGATCTCCTCGTGCGTCATCGCGAGCACCATGTCGGCGCCCTTGCGGTCCTGCAGCTTGAGCAGCTCGACGATGTCGTAGCGGCCGGAGCGCTTCCACGGGTCGGCCGGGTTGAGCACCGGCATCAGCATCTCCTGCGCCCCGATCGCGTCCATCTCCTCGCGCAGGATCGCCTGGACCCGCTGCTGGATCCGCCAGCCGGCCGGCATCCACGTCCACAGCCCGGCGCCGAGCTGGCGCACCAGCCCGGCCCGCACCATCAGCTTGTGCGAGATCGCCTCCGCGTCGGCGGGGGCCTGCTTCTCGGTCGGCAGCAGGTAGGTGGACAGGCGCGTCATCGCGCGCGAAGTATGGCTGTTTCGCGCTGCGACCGCCGCGAGCGGCGGTCTGCGCGCGACGTCACTACCGGAACAGCGATCTGTTCTGCACCAGCACGTTGAACACCGGCCGCGGCAGGCCGTGGGCGTCGAGGATCGCCGAGTCCCAGCGGTTGGACGCCAAGGGCGCGAACCACTGGTAGAGATAGACACGGTCGATCTTGCTGCGGTAATGGTTCGCCTGCGAGAAGATCGCCTGCATCGCTCTCTTCTGACGCGCGAGGTCCGGGCGGAACGACTGCCGCGCGTTCTGCGGCTGGAAGCGGTAGAGACCGGCCGTCTCGGTCAGCCAGATCTTGCCGGGGAAGACTCTCGCCGCTCTGCGCATCGAGCTGGTCTTGTCCGGCAGGAAGCGGTTCGTGTCGGTGTAGTTGTGCAGCCCCCACACCTTCGGCGTCGCGACGTGGGCCGCTCTGAACGCTCTCAGCACCTGCAGCTCGTAGCTGGCCATGTTCGGCAGGTCCTGGATGTCGGCGCCGAGGACGGTGCAGCCCGGGCAGTTCGCCTTCACGATCTTGTAGTAGCTGACGACGGTCGCGGGGTAGGCGGCGGTCGGCTGGGTGAGGCTGTTGTCCTCGTTCCACGGCTGGTAGATGCGGACCCACGGATAGCGCTTGCGGAACGCGAGGAACGCCTGTCTGTAGCTCGCCGTGCTGACCGGCTTGCAGCCCTTCGCGCGCCCGATGTTCGGGCATCTCATGCTGGCCGGCAGGTTGAACGCGACGACGACCTCCAGGCCGGCGGCATGCGCGGCGCTCATCCACGCGTCGACCGTCGCGCGCTGCTTGAAGATCGAGTCGTACGGCGTGATGTAGCGCGTGCGCTTGGGCGCGAGCTGCTGGAAGTACGGGTTCGCGAACAGCGTGGGGCTCTGGTCGGCGACGCCGACGACGTAGGCGCCGCTCGTCGCGGGCGCGAGCAGCGCGGCGGACGCGCAGGCCAGCGCAGCGAGCAGCAGAAGGCGGATGCGGCGGGGGATCACGTCGTCGGTTCCTTTCTCGGCGAGGTGGCGATCCCCTGCGGGGACATCGCGCGACTCGCGGGACTGTAGCGGCGCGGGCGGGCGCGGTGCGGTCGACCAGTGAACCCGGCGCATCCGCGCGAGTTGCGCGCCGCGCGGCGGTGCGGTCAGGCGCTCGCCTCCAGCAGCAGCGCCGCGACGCCGTCGGGGTCGTCGCTCATCGGGATGTGCCCGCAGCCGGGCAGCGGCACGTGCCGGGCGCGCGGGAGCGCCTGGCGGGCGCGCTCGGCCTGCCTCGGGATCAGCAGCCGGTCGCGCGTGCCCCAGCCGATCGTGACGGGCGTCCGCAGCGCGTCGCCGTCGTGGAAGACGTAGGCGCGCGTGAGCGGCAGCGTCGGCGCCCAGCCGGGCGCGCGGGCGAGGCTCTCGAGGTCGGCGACCGCCTCGTCGGGGTCGCGCCGCGCGGGGCGGCCGTACATCAGACCGATCGTCGCCTGGCGCCCGGCCGGCGAGCGCAGCAGCGCGGCCATCGGCCGGCTGAGCCGCGTGGCCGAGAAGTGGGTGACGCGCAGCATCGTGCGCCCGTAGCGCGCCTCGCCCGGGCTCCAGAAGCCGACCGGCGACAGCGCCGTCGCGGAGGACACCACGCCCATCCGCGCCAGCTCCAGCACGATCCCGCCGCCGAGCGAGTTGCCGGCGACGTGCGGTCTGTCGAGCCCCAGCGCCCTCCACCACGCCGCGAGCGCCCGCGCGAGCGCCTCGACCGTCGGCGGCTCGTCGAGCACCGGCGAGTCCCCGAAGCCCGGCAGGTCGACCGTCAGCACGTCCCGCTCGGCCGCGAGCAGCGGCACGACCGGCTTCCACACCCCGCGCCGCGAGCCGATCCCGTGGATCAGCACGAGCGGCGGCCCGGAGCCGGTGCGGTCGAAGGCGAGCGTCATCGAGCGCGAGGCTAACGCCGCGCCGCGCCGCCCGCGCCGGCTCAGGTCCGCGTGAAGCGCCGACCGGCGGTCGGCGAGGCGGCCTCGTCGAGGCGCGCGCGCTGGGCGACGGTCTCCAGCAGTGCGCCGGACATCTCGTCGGCTTCCTCGGCCTGCTTGGCCTTCTCGAGCGCGGCGAGGCGCTCGGGGGTCATCTCCCCCGCGTTCTCGTCCTCGATCGCCTGCAGCCAGGCTGCCCCCTCGGCGGCCTCGCGCTGGTCGATGTCGATGCGCTTGGCGCCGGAGCCGACGAACTTGTCGATCTCCTCGAACAGCGTGTCCACGAGCTGCTCGGTCGGGACCTTGCGCAGCGCTCTGCCGCGGCTGAAGATCAGCCCCTCGTTCTTGGCGCCGGTGATGCCGAAGTCGGCGTGCGAGGCCTCGCCGATGCCGTTCACGGCGCAGCCCAGCACGGCCACCTCGATCGGCTCCTCGTAGGCCTCCAGGCGCTTCTCGATGTCGGCCACGACGGTGTCCATGTCGAACTGCAGGCGACCGCACGTCGGACAGGCGATCAGCACCGGGCCGCGCTCGCGCAGCTGCAGCGCCTTGAGGATCTCCCAGGCGACCTTCACCTCCTCCTCCGCGTGGAAGGTGGAGAGCGAGATGCGGATCGTGTCGCCGATCCCGTCGGCGAGCAGCGTGCCGAGGCCGACGGCGCTCTTGAGCGAGCCCGACCACTTCGTGCCCGCCTCGGTGATGCCGAGGTGCAGCGGATACGGGATCCGCTCGGACAGCAGGCGGTTCGACGCGATCGTGTTCGGCACGTTCGTCGACTTGATCGAGACCTTGAAGTTGTCGAACTCGAGCCGCTCCATCAGCTCCACGAACTCGACCGCGGCCGTGACCAAAGCCTCGACGCTGTTCTCGCGCTCCAGCGCATGCAGGTGCTTGGGCAGCGAGCCGGAGTTGACGCCGATCCGCAGCGGCGTCCCCAGCTCCTTCGCGCGCGCGACCACCTGTGCGACCTTGTCCGGACCGCCGATGTTGCCCGGGTTCAGCCGCACGCAGTGCGCGCCGGCGTCCAACGCCTTCAGCGCGAGCGTGTGGTTGAAGTGGATGTCGGCGATGATCGGGATCGGCGACTCTCTGACGATCGTCTTGAGCGCCTCGACGTCCTGCTCGCGCGGCACCGCGCAGCGCACGATGTCGGCCCCGGCCTCGGCGACGCGGTGGATCTGCGCCATCGTCGCCGCGAGGTCCGCCGTCTCCGTCTTCGTCATCGTCTGCACGGCGACCGGCGCGCCGCCGCCGATCGGCACCGAGCCGACGTGGATCTGCCGCTGGGAGGCCATCTCCCTCAGTGTACGAGACGCCCGGCGCAACCGGCGGACGCGAAGCCGTCCCGCTTGACACGGCCAGGACGCATGGTCAGGTTTCCGGTGGTGAACGAGGCCACGCCGACCCCGCCGAGGGTCTTCATCTCCTACTCTCACGACTCGCCCGAGCACAAAGAACGCGTGCTCGGGCTCTGCATCCGCTTGCGCTCCCAGCACGTGGCCTGCGAGATAGACCGCTACGAGCTGTCGCCGCCCGAGGGCTGGCCACTGTGGATGCAGCGCTCGATCCACGCTGCCGACTTCGTCCTCGTCGTCTGCTCGGAGACTTACCGCGACTGCTTCGAGCGCAGTGCACCAGAGGGGTCGGGCCAGGGTGCCAAGTGGGAGGGCGCGATCATGACCACCGACCTGTACCGGCGAGAGCTGAAGAACGTCAAGTACCTGCCCGTGCTGTTCGAGCAGGCGGATCGCGCGCACGTCCCCGAGTTGCTCGAAGGCAGCACCTTTTACGACTTGAGCACCGACGACGGTTACGAGCATCTCTACCGGCGCCTGACGAACCAGCCGGAGGTCGTACGGCCGGACTTGGGACCACCGGTGCCGCTGCCGCCGCGAGACGTGCGATGGCAGGACTTCAACCGCATCCCGGCCGGCACCGCGGCCGTGATCGAGTTCCGCGACGACCTGAACCCGGACGAGGTGAGCGTCTACGAGGCGATCCGCGCGATCGAGCGAGGCGAGCCTGTGGCGATCCGCTGGTCGCCGTTCAGCGACCACCTGTACGAGTTGCTCGTCGCACGCCGGCCCGACCTGCGCCGGCAGCTGCTGGCGCGAGGACACGATCCCGGCGAGGAGCTCGCCGACGCGATCCATGAGTTCGATGTGGCCCTCGCGGGCGCCAGCCACTATCGCGACCGGGCCGCCGAGCGAATCGCGCCGATGTGGCGCGGCATGGAAGCGTCCGCGCTGTGGGGCCTGGAGCCGCGCAACCGCTTTCGCCGGATCCTCCAGAACTTCCTCGTGCTCGCCAACGTCCATGCGCTGCTTGCCTTGGGACGCATCCAGTTCGAGGACGACCACCGACCGCTTCCAGGCAAGCTGCGGATCGGGTCCCTCCCCAGCGAGTGGTACCAAACGCCGGCCGTGGCCGAAGCGCTCGGCGCGCAGCTGCCGTTCTGGGCCGCCGACCTGGAGGCCGCCGACAACGCGTTCTACGTCTACGCTCCCCGCGCGCACGCGATCCGGGCATACCACGACGGTGCCGCGCTGGCCGGGGGCTTCTTCGCCGACTTCCTTGTCCCTCAGCTCGAGCTGCGGCTGATCGGAACCGACGACGCCGTGGCGCACGATCCCGCCGCTGTGCACATCCACAAGCTGCGCGACGAGCGCTTCGAGGAGACCACCGGCTACTTCGACGACTGATCGCCGGCGTACAGCGCCTCGACCACGTCGGCGTACTTCTCGCCGATCGGCTTGCGCTTGAGCTTCATCGTCGGCGTCAGCTCGTCGCCGCCGGGCAGCCAGTCGCCCTCGACGAGCGCGAAGCGCTTGATCCCCTCCACGCGCGCGAGTCTCGCGTTGGCGGCGTCGACGCCGGCCTGCACGGCGTCGCGCACGCGCTCGTCGCGTGCGAGCGTCGCGAGGTCGTGCGGCTCGGGAATCCCCTCGCGCTGCGCCCACATCGGCGCGTAGTCGGCGTCGAGCACGATCAGCGCGACGTTGTAGGGGCGGCCGTCGCCGATCGCGCACGCCTGCCCGATCAGCGGCGAGGCGGCCTTCAGCGTCGCCTCGATGTTCGCCGGCGACATGTTCTTGCCGGCCGCGCTGATGATCAGCTCCTTCTTGCGATCGACGATCCGCACGTAGCCGTCGTCGTCGATCGTCGCGACGTCGCCGGTGCTCAGCCAGCCGTCCGCGCCGAGCGCCTCCGCGGTCTGCTGCGGGCGGTTGCGGTAGCCGCGCATCACGCAGGCGCCGCGCACGAGCAGCTCGCCGTCGCCGGCGAGTCTCAGCTCGACGCCCGGCGTCGCCTGGCCGACGCTGCCGATCCGCACCGCGCCCGGGCGGTTGCAGGAGCCGGCGCCGCACGTCTCCGACATGCCCCACAGCTCGGCCAGCTCGATCCCGATCGCGTGGAAGAACTCGATCACCTCGGGTGGCGTCGGCGCCGCGCCGACGTTCACAGTGACGACCTCGTCGAGCCCCAGCATGGTGCGCAGGCCGCTGAACATCTGCTCGTCGGCCGCGCGCACCGCGGCCGCCAGCTCATCGGACACCGGCTCGCCGCGCTGCCGCAGCCGCACCGCCTCGGTCGCGGCCGCGAGCGCCGCCTCGACCCTCGTCCGCGCCTCCTCGGGCTGCGCGCCGAGCATCGTCTCCAGACCCGCCTTCAGCTTCTCCCAGATGCGCGGGACCGCGAAGAACCACGTCGGGTGGACCTGCGGCAGCACCTCGACGACGCGGCGCGGATCCGGGCAGATCGTGACCGTGCAGGCGTACACGAGCGGGATGTAGTGGTGCGCGTTGCGCTCGGCGATGTGCGCCGCGGGCAGCCACGAGATCACCTTCGCCCCCAGCGGCAGGTCGATGATCTCCTGCACCGTGCGCACCGCCCCGAAGATGTTCGCGTGGCTCAGCTCGACGCCCTTCGGCGGGCCGGTCGTGCCCGACGTGTAGATCAACGTCGCGACGTCGTCGGTTGAGACGGCAGCGAGCGCGGCGTCGATGTCGAAGCCGGCGTTCGAGCCCTCGACCGCGGCAAGCGCGATCGTGCCGGCTGCCGCGTCCGCGGTCCCGTCCACGACGATGACGTGCTCGAGCGCCGGCAGATCCCGCTTCGCCTCCAGCAGCACGGCCAGGTGCGCCTGTTCGACGATCGCCACGCGCGCGCCCGCGTCGCCGATCACGTAGGCGATCTGCTCGGCGGTGAACGTCTGGTAGATCGAGAAGGGCGTCGCGCCGAGCGTCACGGCCGCGAGGTCGCAGAGGTGGAACTCAGGGCGGTTGCCCATCATCAGCGCGACCGTCTCGCCGCGCCCGACGCCGAGGCCCGCGAGCCCGCGCGCGAGCGCGTCGACCCGCTCGCGCAGCTCGGCCCATGTCAGCGAGACGCCGTCGTCGAGCGTGCGCACGGCGACGACGTGCGGGTGCGCGGCGGCGGTGCGCCGCAGCGCCTCGCCGAGCGTCGCGGCGTCGACCGCGGCCGGCGTCGTGTCCTGCGCGACGGTGCTGCCCTCCATCTGCGTCTCCTCCGCGTCGTCCGTTCGGCTGGCTGGCCAGCCCGACGATACCGCAGCGGCGGGCGCGCTCAGCCGCCGTGCTGGAGGCGGCCGATGTCGTTCGTGAGGCCGATCACGAACAGCATCAGCACGAGCGCGAAGCCGATCACGCTCGCGCGCTCCATGACCGCGAAGGGGATCGCCCGACCGCGCACCTTCTCGGCCAGCGCCCAGAAGATGTGGCCGCCGTCGAGCGGCAGGAACGGGAACAGGTTGATGATCGCCAGCGACAGCGAGATCAGCGCGAGGATCTCGAGCGCCTGCGTCGCGTTGGACGCGACCGCCTGCTGCGTCACGTGGTAGGCGCCGACGACGCTGCCGACCTGCTTGCGGTCTCTCGCCTGGAAGAGGTGCGTGAAGACGCTCAGCGTGCGCGTCGTGACGTCCCACATGCCGCTGGCGCTCGCGCCGACGGCGGAGACGACGCCGTACGTCTCGTGGCGGTCGTCGTAGGTGAAGCCGAGGCGCATGAAGCCGATGCCCGGACTCGCGTCGTAGCGCGGCCGGATGTCGAATGCGAGCCGTCTCCCGTCGCGCACGACCACGACGTGCGCCGGCGTCGTGGCGACGCACCCGTTGACGACTCTTCCAA
The DNA here is from genome assembly GCA_964525715.1 of uncultured Conexibacter sp. GTDB lineage: Bacteria > Actinomycetota > Thermoleophilia > Solirubrobacterales > Solirubrobacteraceae > Conexibacter. The sequence goes on from CAZGJV010000033.1 coordinate 10,905, forward strand.
GGCACTTGTGCCGTCGCACCGCCGTCGAGATCGCCGTAAGGTCGCCGCTCGCCCCGTCGACCGAGACGATCCGATCGCCCGGCTGCAGGTAGCGCGCGGCGGGCTGCTCCAGTCTTCCGGACGAGACCTGATGCGTCGCGACGTACTGGCCGTTGGCGAGGAACAGGGCCCACAGGATCGCGAACGCCAGCAGCAGGTTGACCGCCGGCCCCGCGGAGATCACGACGATCCGCTTCCACACCGGCTGTCTGTAGTAGGCCCGCACCGCGACGTCGTCGCTGAACTCCTCGCGCGGGTTCATGCCGGTGATTCTCACGTAGCCCCCGAGCGGGATCGGGCCGATCCCGTACTCGGTCTCGCCGCGTCTGAACGACACGAGCGGTCTGCCGAAGAAGAGGCTGAAGCGCTCCACGCGCATCCCGACCGCCTTCGCGGCCGCGAAGTGGCCCGCCTCGTGCAGGATCACCAGCAGCGCGAAGCCGGCGAACGCGAGCAGCCAGCTCATGCCGCTGCCGCCCGCTGCTCGACCAGCTCACCCGCCGCCGCGCGCGCGTCGCGGTCGGCAGCGTAGAGCGTCTGGAAGGCGTGGATCCGCCCGCTCGGGACCGCCTCGAGCGTGTGCGCGATCACCTCGGCGATCTCGTGGAAGCGAAGGCGGCCGTTCAGGAAGGCGTGCACCGCCACCTCGTTCGCCGCGTTGAGGATGCACGGCGCCGTGCCGCCGGCCTCCCCCGCCTCGCGTGCGAGCCGCAGGCAGGCGAACGTGTCGAGGTCGGGCGCCTCGAACGTCAGCGAGCCGAGCGCCGCCAGGTCGAGCGGCTTGACGGGCAGCTCGACGCGCTCCGGATGGTGCAGCGCGTAGGCGATCGGCACGCGCATGTCCGGGTAGCCGAGGTGCGCGAGCGTCGCGCCATCGCACAGCTGGATCAAGCTGTGGACGATCGACTGCGGATGCACGACGACGTCGATCTGCTCATAGGGCGTGCCGAACAGGTGATGCGCCTCGATCAGCTCGAGGCCCTTGTTCATCAGCGTGGCGGAGTCGATCGTGATCTTGCCGCCCATCGCCCAGGTCGGATGGGCGAGCGCCTGCTCGATCGTCACCTCGCGCAGCTCTTGCGCAGAGCGGCCGCGGAACGGGCCGCCGGAGGCGGTGAGGACGAGCTTGTCGACGGTTCCCGCCGACTCGCCGGCCAGCAGCTGATGGATCGCCGAGTGCTCGGAGTCGACCGGGATGATCTGCGCGCCTGTCGCCTCCGACAGCTGCGTGACCAGCTCGCCGCCGACGACGAGCGACTCCTTGTTGGCGAGCGCGAGGTCGATCCCCTCGCCGAGCGCCGCAACGGTCGGGCCGAGGCCGGCGGAGCCGACGAGCGCGTTGAGGACGAGGTCGGCCTCGCTTTCGACGACGAGCCGCACGAGCCCCTCGGCGCCGGCGAGCACCTCCCCGTCGGTCCACGCCTCCGCGGCGCGCGCGGCGGCATGCGCGTCCGCGAGCGCGATCCGCTCGACGCCCAGCTCGCGCGCCTGCGCCACGAGCGCGCCCGACGACGACTCGGCCGACAGCCCGACGACCTCCAGCTCGCCGCCCGCCCGCGCGACCACGTCGAGCGCCTGCGTGCCGATCGAGCCCGTCGAACCGAGGATGAGAAGGCGGCGGGACATTGGGCCCTTGATTCTAGGCGGGAGGCTTTGCGCAACCTCAAGGTGGGCGCCGTCGGGCGCCTTGCCATGCGCCTTCTCCAGCGCTACGTTGGTTTCCGGCAAATCGCGGCGGCCCGCGATCGAGCCGTCGCACCGAGAGGGGGAACTCATGCTGGGGCGCATCAAGCTGCCGCTGGCCGGAGCCGTCGTCGGGATCGCGTTGGCGGTCACGATCGCCGTCGCGAGCGCGGACCTACGCATCACGGTCGAAAGAGCCGGCGCCATAACCGGCGCGTCACTAGGCGCGCTGACCTTCAGAAGCCCGCTCGCGACGGTGACATGCAACCTGTCGCTCAGCGGGTCGCTCGCAACATCCTCCGGGTTCGAAGGCTACGGCGGGTCGGCCTCCAGAGCGTCCGTCTCCTCGTGCACGGGCGGGACGGTGACGACGAGGACGGAAACCCCGTGGGACATCGTCTACGACACGCCGCTGGGCACGCTACCGAACCTCACCGAAGCCAGAACCGACTTGTACAACGTCGACCTGCTATTCGACGTGTCGATCTTCGGCATCCACGCCAGATGCGAGGCGCTCGGCCACTTCGTGACGCTGACCGCGCTCACGAGGGAAGGCGAACGCTTCAGAACGGGGCTATCGACGATCCAGTCGGCCGAACAGAGATGGGTCGTCTACAGAGAACTAGACACGAGCGGCCTGTGTCCGAGCGGTGAAGAAGTGTCGGCGGGCGGCAGGCTGCAAATAACTCCGAATCAAATATTCATCATACCGATGCCGATGTCCGTCACAAACCCGACCCGCCCCATAGTTTATAGCGGCAGCGAAACGAGGACGATCACGTTCAGAAATGAAACGACAGGACCGGTGACGGTCGAAAGAGTGAGACTGGACTTCAACAGCCGCTTCTCGGTCCCGGGCGGAGCCACGAACCAGTGCCTCACACAGCCCGGCGAAACGTCGAAGGTGATCGCGGCGGGCGCCACATGCACCGTCGACGTCACCTTCACGAACCCGCCGGGCGGCCGGATAGCCTGGTTCGACACGCTGCAGCTCAGAGAAGCCGGCGGGATACTCCTCGGCCGCGCGTTCGTCCGCTACGGAGCCTGAGGCCTCGCCGACGCGACGGTGGGCACGCGGCGTGCCCACCGTCGGCCGCCTGTCGCTTACGCCAACGCGTGCCAGATGTAATAGCCGACGACCGCGGCGAACAGCGCCGCGTCCACGCGGTCCAGCGCGCCGCCGTGGGCGCCGAACGCTCTGCCGGTGTCCTTGGTGCCGACGTCGCGCTTGACGAACGACTCGAACAGGTCGCCGATCGGGGCGGCGATCGCGACGCCGAGGCCGAGCAGGAGCGCGTCGGTCGTCGAGAGCCAGTCCTGGTAGAGGCCGGCGACGAACACGCCGCCGATCGCCGCAATCATCCCCAGCACGAGCCCCTCGACCGTCTTGTTCGGGGAGATGCGCGGCGCGAGCGGGCGGCGGCCGAACGCGCGCCCGCCGAAGTAGGCGCCGGTGTCGCCGACGAACGTGCCGACGAGCACGTCGATCACGATCGCGTTGCCGTGCGGCAGCGCGCGCAGCATCACCGCGTGCGCGAGCGCGAAGCCGATCCAGTAGACGCCGAGCAGGGTGGTCGCCATCGCGAGCGACGCCTGGTCGCGGCTCGGGCCCCACGCCGTCAGCACGAACAGCACCGGAACCACCGAGACCGCCGCGAGCAGGATCTGGAACTGCGTGCCGTAAAGCGCCGCCGCCAGCAGGCCGGCGAGCGCGAGGAAGCCGGCGAGCCGCACCGGTCTGACCGGTCTCAGCATCTCGTACAGCTCGTGCAGGCAGAGGCAGCCGATCGCGAACAGCGCGAGCGTCCAGACGATCCCGCCGGCCGCGTTGACGAGGATCACCGCGATCGCGGCGGGGATCGCCACGACCACGCGCGCGCCGAGGTCCGAGCCCCCGTTGCGGCGCGCGAGCCGGCGCGAGCGCTTCTCGCTCGGTGGCGGGCGGCGGCGAGCTCCCGCGCGCGGCCCGCCGCGGCCGGCGCTCACGCGACTCGCCCCCCGAAGCGGCGCCGGCGCGTCGCGTACTCGGCGAGCGCCGCCTCGAACGCGGCGCGGTCGAAGTCCGGCCACAGCTCCTCGCGCGAGACGAACTCCGAGTACGCGGTCTGCCACAGCAGGTAGTTCGACAGCCGCTGCTCGCCGCTCGTACGGATCACCAGCTCCGGGTCGTGCATGTCCGGCGCGTAGAGGTGGTCGCGGAACTCCTCCTCCGTCGTGCCGGTGAAGCTGCGCGCGGCGTCGACGATCTCCGCGCGCCCGCCGTAGTTGAACGGGATGAAGAACGTGATGCGGTCGTTGCCGGCGGTCAGCTCCTCGGCCCACTGCATCCGGTCGACGATCTCGTCGGGCATCGGCGCATCGCGACGCCCGATGAAGCGCAGCCGCACGCCCTCCTCGTGCAGCTCGGGGCTCTCACGATCGATGTACTCCGCGAACATCCGCACGAGCGCCTTGACCTCCTCGAGCGAGCGCGACCAGTTCTCGGTCGAGAAGGCGTAGATCGTCAGCTCCTGCACCCCCAGGTCGACCGCGTCGCGCAGCCGTGCCTTCACGTTCTCCGCCCCGGCGCGATGGCCGTCCGTCACGGACAGCCCGCGCTGCTCGGCCCAGCGGCCGTTCCCGTCCGTGATGATGGCGACGTAGCGGGCGCGAGCTTCGTCGGCTTCCGAGGGCGCCACGCGTCCCTCAGACCTCGAGGATCTCTTCCTCTTTGTGCTTCAGCAGCCCGTCGAGCTCGGCGACCTTCTCGTCGGTCAGCTTCTGCAGCTCCCCCTCGGCGCGGTGCTCGTCGTCGGCGCCGGCCTCGCCGGCGTCACGCAGCTCGCGCAGGTCGTGCATCACGTCGCGGCGGATGTTGCGGATCGCGACGCGGCCCTCCTCGGCGATGTTGCGCACGACCTTGACGAGGTCCTTGCGCCGCTCCTCCGTCAGCTCCGGGATGCCGAGGCGGATCAGGTTGCCGTCGTTGTTCGGCGTGAGGCCGACGTCGGATTCCAGGATCGCCTTCTCGATCGCCTTGATCGAGCCCTTGTCGTAGGGCTGGATCGACAGCAGGCGCGCTTCCGGGGCGCCGATCGTGGCGAGCTGTCTGAGCGGCGTCGAGGCGCCGTAGTACTCGACCATGATGCGGTCGAGCAGCGCAGGGGTCGCGCGGCCGGTGCGCACGGAGCCGAACTCGTGGCGGGTCGACTCGACCGACTTCGTCATGCGCTCGCGCGCGTCCTGCAGCAGCTCTTCGATCATGTCCTCACCAGGGTTCCGACGCGGTCCCCGCACACTATCCGGTCGATGTTCGCCTCGTCGCCCATGTCGAAGACGACGATCGGCAGCTCGTTCTCCATGCAGAGCGTGAGCGCGGTCGTGTCCATCACGCGCAGCCGCCGCTCGACCGCCTCCATGTGCGTGATCTCGGGGATGAACTCGGCGCTGGGGTCGAGCGCCGGGTCGGCCGTGTAGACGCCCTGCACGCCGTTCTTCGCCATCAGGATCACCTCGGCGTGCATCTCCGTCGCGCGCAGCGCGGCGGCCGTGTCGGTCGTGAAGAACGGGTTGCCGGTGCCGGCGGCGAAGATCACGACACGGCCCTTCTCGAGGTGGCGGATCGCGCGGCGGCGGATGTACGGCTCGGCCACCTCGGAGACGGCGATCGCCGACAGCACGCGCGTCGGCGCGCCTTCCTTCTCGAGCGCGTCCTGCAGCGGCAGCGCGTTGAGCAGCGTCGCGAGCATGCCCATGTAGTCGCCCGTCGCACGGTCCATGCCCGCCGCCTGCGCGGCGACGCCGCGGAAGATGTTGCCGGCGCCGACGACGACGCAGACCTCGACGCCCCGACCGTGTACGCGCGCGATCTGCTTGGCGACCGCGCGGATGCGCTCGGGGTCGGCGCCGTACTCCTGACTGCCGAGCAGCGCCTCGCCCGACAGCTTGAGCATCACCCGTCTGAACGCGGGAGCCGCGCCCGCCGCGGATGCGGTGGGCGCGGGTGCGGCAGCCGGTTCAGGATCAGTCGCCAACGGCGAACCGTGTGAAGCGGCGGATCACGATGTTCTCGCCCGTTCTGGCGGCGAGCGCGGCGCGGATCTGCTCGATCGTCTGGCCGTCGTACTTCTCGCCGTTGACGTGCGCCTGCTTGAGCAGCACGACCTCCTTGAGCCAGGAGTCGATCTTGCCCTTTACGATGTTCGGGCGAATGTTGTCCGGCTTGTCGGCGAACTGCTCCTCGGCGATGCGCGTCTCGCGCTCGACCTCCTCGGCCGGGACGCCGTCCACGTCGACCGCGACCGGGGCCGCGGCGGCGACGTGCAGCGCGAGGTCGCGGGCGAAGGAGACGAAGTCGTCGTTGCGGGCGACGAAGTCCGTCTCGCAGTCGACCTCGACGAGCACGCCGATCTTGCCGTTGGAGTGGATGTAGGACTGCACGGTGCCCTCGGTGGCCGCGCGCTCGCCGCGCTTCTCGGCCTTCGCGGCGCCCTTGACGCGCAGCGCCTCGATCGCCTTCTCGATGTCGCCGTCCGCCTCGACGAGGGCCTTCTTGCACTCCATCATCCCTGCGCCGGTGCGCTCGCGCAGGGCCTTCACGTCTTGGGCGCTGATGCTCATGCGGTGGGCTCCCCCCCGGAGCCGGCGTCGTCAGTCGTGGTGGTGGTCGCCTCGGCCGGCCCGCTCGCGGCGGCCTCGGGCTCGGCGGCGGCCGGAGCGGCGGGCGCGGCCGGAGCCGCGGGTGCCGCGGGTGCCTCACTCGCCGGGGGAGCCGGCGGCGTGGCCGGAGCCTGCGGCGCGGGCGCAGCCGGCGTCTCGGGCGCAGCCGGCGCCGCCGGGGCGGGTGCCGCGGCAGCGGCCGCCTGCGCCGCCTGCGCAGCGGCGGCCTGCTCGGCCGCGCGCTTGGCCTCCTCGGCCTCTCTGCGCGCCGCGTCCTCGGCAGCTCTCTTGGCGGCTTCCTCGGCCTCGCGCTTGGCCTTCTCCTCGGCCTCGCGCGCGGCGCGCGCCTCGGCCTCGATGCGGGCCTTCTCCTCGGCCTCCTTGCGCGCGCGCTCCTCCTCCTCGCGGAAGATGCGGTTGCCCTCGCCGATCACGTCGCCGAGCGCTCTCGCGATCACCGCGCAGGAGCGGATCGCGTCGTCGTTGCCGGGGATCACGTAGTCGATCCCGTCGGGGTCGCAGTTGGTGTCGACCAGCCCGATGATCGGGATCCGCAGCCGCTGCGCTTCCTTGACGGCGATCGCCTCGACTCTGAGGTCGACGACGAACATCGCGTCGGGGACGCGCTGCATGTTCTTGACGCCGCCGAGGTTGGCCTGCAGCTTCGCGAGGTCGGCCTGCGCGGCCATCCGCTCGCGCGTCGGCAGGAGCGCCAGCTGGCCCTCCGCCTCGTAGCGCTCGAGATCGTGCAAGCGCTTGATGCGGCCGGATATCGTCCCGTAGTTCGTCAGCAGCCCGCCGAGCCAGCGGTGGTTGACGTACGGCATGCCGGACGCCTCGGCCGACTCCTTGATCGCGTCGCGCGCCTGCTTCTTCGTGCCGACGAACAGCACGGTGCCGCCACGGTGGGCGAGCGCGGAGGCGAACTCGCGCGCCTCCTGCAGCAGCTCCTCGGTCTGGAGGAGGTCGATCAGGTAGATGCCAGCGCGCTCGCCGAAGATGAAGCGGCGCATCTTCGGGTTCCAGCGGCGCGTCTGGTGGCCGAAGTGAACGCCGGCCTCCAGCAGCTCTTTGAGTCCTGCTTGAGCCACGATGTGCTCCCTTTGAATGGTAGTGCGGGATCCCGGCCGGAGGCGTCGCGGTTCCGGCACATGGGCGTGCCGGTCAGGGTCGCGAGCCCCGGTTCGGCCGGGGTAGACGATGGATTCCGCGGGAGTTTAGACGGTTCGGCGCTCCAGCCCCGCGAGCACCTCGGCGAGGTCTGGCGGCAGCGGCGAGGCGACGTCGACCGGCTCACCTGTGACCGGATGGTCGAACGCCAGGCGGGCGGCGTGCAGGAACTGGCGCGACAGTCCGAGCTGGTCGGCCTTGCCGTACTCCGGGTCGCCCGCGACCGGGTGCCCGATCGCCTGCAGGTGGACGCGGATCTGGTGCGTGCGGCCGGTCTCCAGCGTCACGCGCAGCAGCGCGTAGCCGGGCAGCGCCCGCTCCAGCTCGAAGTGCGTGCGCGCCGCGCGCGGGACGTCGGTGTCGGTCGACATGCGCGTGCGCACGCGCCGGTCGCGGCCGATCGGCGCGTCGATCGTGCCGCTGCGCGCGGGCGGGCAGCCCTCGACGAGCGCGCGGTACTCGCGCCGCAGCTCGCGTCCGCGGATCGCCTGTTGGAGCGCGCGATGCACCTCCTCCGACTTCGCGACGACGAGCAGGCCCGAGGTGTCCTTGTCGAGCCGGTGGACGATCCCCGCGCGCACGGGATCCTCGCCGCCCGCCGCGCGCCCGGCGAGCGCCTCCGACAGCGTCGCGCCGCGATGGCCGCGTGCCGGATGCACGACCACCCCCGCCGGCTTGTCGACGACGAGCAGGTGCTCGTCCTCGTAGACCACCGCGAACGGAACGTCCTCGGCGACCGGCCCGAAGTCCACCGCCCCGGCCGGGTCGGGAGCGACCTCGACGCGCTCGCCCGCCTCGACGCGGTGGCGCTTGGGCCGCACCGCGCCGTCGACCGTCACGCGGCCCGCGTCGATCAGCCGCTGCGCCTGCGCACGCGACCCGATCTCGGCCGCTCCGGCGAGCAGCAGGTCGAGCCGCTCGCCCGCGGCCTCGGCCGAGACCTCAATCTGCAGCGGATCTTGCACCGAGCTCGAGCACGAGCACGAGCGCCACCACGCCGCCGGTGATGCACATGTCGGCGACGTTGAATGCGGGCCAGTGCGGAAGATGGATGAAGTCGGTCACGTAGCCCTGGTGGATGCGGTCGACGAGGTTCCCCAGCGCGCCGCCGAGCACGAGCCCCGTCGGCAGCCACAGCAGCGGCCTGTCCGCATTGCGCGCGAAGTAGACGAGCAGCAGCGCGAGCGCCGAGAACGTCACGACGAGCACGAGCGCCCCGCCGCCGCCGAGGAAGCCGAACGCGACGCCTCTGTTGTGCACGTCCAAGAACGACAGCGGGCCGATCACGTCGTTGCGCCCGCCGGGCGCGATCGAGGAGCGCACGAGCGCCTTCGTGCCCTGGTCGACCAGCAGCACGAGCACGACGACGAGGCCGGCGAGCGCCCAGCGCGCGCCACGGGCCTGCGTGGGGACGGCCGTCGCGTCGATGGCGCGCATCAGCCCCGGATCACAGCGACGACGACCCGCCAGACGACGATCAGCATGATCGTCGCGACCATCGGGCTGAGGTCGAGCGGCCCGATCATCGGCAAGTAGCGGCGGAAGATCCGCAGGTAGGGCTCGACCACCTGCCGCAGGAACTCGACGATCGCGTTCCACCAGCGCGAGTACGGCGGCCGGATCCCGACCGAGTACATGATGCTGATCACGACGTAGGCGAAGAGACAGATCAGGTAGACGGTGAAGAGCGCGTCGACGTAGCGGGCGATCTCGCTGCGGGCCGTCGCCAGGACGATCGCGGCTGCGGCGCTCACCGTCTGCCCCCGTGCACGGCCGCGTCGGCCGCCGCCTGGAAGGCTGCCCGCAGGCCGCCGTCCTCGAGCGCCGCGAGCCCCCGCGCGGTGACGCCGCCGGGCGAGGTGACCGCGCGCCGCAACGCGAGCGTGTCGAAGTCGCGCGCCGCGAGCAGCGCGGCCGAGCCCTCGGTCGTCGCGGTCGCCAGCTCGACGGCCACCGCCGGCGGCATCCCGAGCCGCACCGCGGCGTCGACCTGGGCCTCGACGAACAGCGAGACGTACGCCGGGCCGACGCCCTGGATCGCCGTCGCCACGTCGATCAGTCTCTCCGGGACGGTCACGACCGTGGCCACCCGCTCCAGCAGCGCCCACAGCTCGTCGCTCGCGTCGCTCTCGGCCGCCCAGCAGACGACGCCTCTCTGGATCTCCACAGCGACGTTCGGCATGAGGCGAACGACCGCCCTGGCCGTCGGATACGCCGAGCGCAGCGCATCGAGGGAGACGCCGGCGAGGATGCTGACCACCACGCTCCCCTCCTCGTTGCCCTCCAGCTGCGCCGCCACCGTCGCGAGCTGGTCCGGCTTGTGGCACAGGAAGACGACGTCGGCAGCGCGCGCCAGCTCGGCGTTCGAGCCCGCCGCCTCGCCGCCCAGCTCCGCGGCGAGCGCCTCGGCCTTGCCGGGGAGCGCGTCCGTGCACAGCACCGGATCGCCCCACCCCCGCGCGAGCGCGGAGGCCATGTTGCCTGCTCCGATCAGTCCGACGCGCATGGGCGGCAAGCGTACCGGCAGCGCCTGCTGCGCGGCCTGCTCAGCTCTGGTTGAAGAAGCCCTTCTCGATCAGCCGCGCGCGCTCCTCGGCGGAGACCTCGACGTTGCGCGGCGTGAGCAGGAAGACCTTGTCGGCGATCCGCTGCATGCCGCCGTCGAGCGCATACGTGAGGCCGGACGAGAAGTCGATCAGGCGCTTCGACAGGTCGGTGTCGGAGCTCTGCAGGTTGAGGATCACCGGGATCGAGTCCTTGAACTTGTCCGCCACGTCCTGGGCGTCGTTGAAGGACTTCGGGATCACGAGGTGGACGCGCACGTCGCGGCCGTTCGTGGCGCGCCCCGCTCCACTGCCGCCGACGGGCCGCAGGACGTTCGTGCGCCGGTCGCCCGGCTCGTCGTCGGCGAAGATGTCGTCGAACTCGTCGCGCCGGCGGCGGCTGGAGCTGAGGCGCCGCACGTTCGGGCGCTCGCGGTAGCTCTCCTGCAGCTCAGCCTCGGGCTCGTGGTAGGCGGGCTCGCGCTCGTCCTCGTACTCGTCCTCTACGGCGAGGCCGAAGTAGACGAGCGTGCGGTGCCAGGTGTCGCGGAATGCCATGACGTCGAGGGATTCGCGGACGGTGCGCAGATCCCTTCCGGGGATTATGGCGCCTATCGGTACAGCGTCGAGCCGAGGCGCACGATCGTGGCGCCCTCCTCCACGGCGACCTCGTAGTCCTGCGACGTGCCCATCGACAGGTGGCGCAGCCCGTGTGCGGCGGCCAGCTCGCGCAGCGCGGCGAAGTGCGGGCGGTTCTGCTCCGGCCGCTCGACCGCCGGCGGCATCGTCATCAGGCCGGCGACGGGGACCGGCGAGCGCTCGACGAACGCCGCCAGCTCGGCCGGCGCGATGCCGCTCTTGGACGCCTCGCCGGCGACGTTGACCTCGACGAGCACGGTCGCCGGATGCCTCGCGAGCTGCGCCAGCACGGAGTCGCTCGCGACGGAGTGGATGTAGCGCACACGCGGCGCGACGTCCTTCACCTTGCGCGACTGCAGGTGGCCGATGAAGTCCCAGGTGAAGGCGCCGGGGTACGCGGCGGCCTTGGCGACCAGCTCCTGCGCGCGGTTCTCGCCGAGCAGGGTGAGCCCGACGTCCGCCAGGATCCCCAGCTCACCGAGGGAGACGTACTTGACCGCGGCGAGCAGCTCGACGCTCTGTGGGTCCCGCCCCGCGCGCTTGGCCGCCTGCGCGATGCGCTCCCTCGCCTCGGCGACGCGCTCGCGGACCTTGCCGGCGTCGAGCCCGGTGATCAGCTCCGCCACGCGACCCCTGCCTGCCGACCGGTGACACCGCCGTCGCGGCGGTGGGAGAAGAAGAGGTCCGGGTCGGCGCACATCGTGCAGAGGGCGACGTCGTGGATCTCCTCCACCCCGGCCGCCCGCAGCCGCTGCGCCGCGATCGCCTTCAGGTCGATCGTCGCCTTCCGGGCCGGATGCCCGAACGCCGAGTGCACCTCCGGCCCGACCTCGTAGCAGCAGCCGCCTGCCCCGGGCCCGATCGCCGCCTGCAGCTCGCCGTCGCCTCCCAGCGCCCGCACCGCCTGCACCCCCTCCTCGAGCACGCCCTGCGCGAGGCCGCGCCAGCCGGCGTGGAGCATCGCCACCGCCCGCTCCCCGATCAGCGCCACCGGCAGGCAGTCGGCGGTCAGGACCAGCGCCGCCAGCCCGCGCGTAGCGGTCGCCTGCCCGTCGGCCTCCTCGAGCGCCCCGTCGGCCGCGGCGCGCCGCTCGACGCGCACGCCGTGCACCTGCCGTCCCTGGACGACGGCATCGAGGGAGACGCCGATCGCGCTGGCGACGATGGTCCGGTTGCGGTGGACGGCGTCCGGGTCGTCGTCGGTCCACCGCCCGAGGTTGAGGCTGGCGTACGCGCCCTCCGACACCCCGCCCCGCCGCGTCGTGAACAGCGCCCGCCCGTCCGGCAGCGCGATGCCGATGTGGTCGCCGACGTGCTCGAACGGATCGGGAAGCTGCACGCGGCGGATGGTAGTCGGCGATCACTGCGCCTTTGTGCCCCGATGGAGGGCACAAAGGCGCAGTGCTCAGCCGGCTGCGGCGAGCGCGACGGCGAGCTGGGCGTCGCGGTCCGGGGCGGCGCCATCGAGGCGAGCGTTCAGCGCGGCCGCCAGGGCTCGGCCGATGGCCTCGCCTTGTGGGATCCCAGCGGCGAGGAGATCGGCGCCGACGATGGCGAGGCGCACGTGGCGCAGGTCCGAGATCCAGGCGCGCGCCGCGTCCGGGGCGCCCAGCGCCCCGGCCAGCGCGACGGCCTCGATCGGCGCACCCCGCACCACCGTGGCCAGCTCGGAGGGTCGCGAGGCCCCAACCAGCCTTCCCTCGATGCCATCGGCCCGGGCAACGCCGGCCACCGTGTCCCGCTCACGCGCGGGGAACCCCAGCGCGTCGAGCCACGAAGCCAGCGCCACCGACTCGACCGACCGACAGGCCGACCCCAGCAGCAGCAGGTCGGCGCGACCGTCCGGAGGCAGCAGCGCAGCCGCCCGCTCCACCAGCGACGCGTCGACAACGAGCGAAACACCGAGCGGCCAGCCGGCGACCCGCGCCAGCGCCGCCACCGCCGCCGGCTCCCGCAGCAGCAGCCGCAGCTCGCTGCCGATCCGCGCGGGCGTCACGGTCGCCAGGGCACCGCCCGCCACAGCCTCGTCGGCGAGCGCCGCCGTCTCCGCCTCCACCCCGAACCCCAGCCGCGTCGCATAGCGCACGAGCCGCAGCAGACGCGTCGGGTCGTCGCGGAAGCTCGCGTCGTGCAGGATCCGCAGCCGTCTCGCAGCGAAGTCCTCGAACGCGTGCGGCGCCGCCTCAACTCGCCCGTCGAATGCGATGGCGATCGCGTTGACGGTGAAGTCGCGCCGCAGCAGGTCCTCCTTGACCGTCCCCGGCCGCACATCCGGCAGCGCACCGGGCGCCGGATACGACTCGGCGCGCGCGGTCGCGAGGTCGTAGACGTGACCGCCGGCGGACACCGTGGCCGTGCCGAAGCGTTCGTGCACGGTCACCGTGCCGTCGAGCGCCGCAGACAGTTGCTCCGCCGCCGCGACCGCGTCCCCCTCGATGAGCAGATCGAAGTCGACCACCGATGCACCGTTGCCGAGCAGCACGTCGCGCACCGCGCCGCCGACGAGCCAAGCGTGCGGCAGGGTGGCCGCCACGGGCACAAGGCCAAGCAGCTCGTCGAGCTGCGCCGGGAAGTCGGGGGACGGACCCATCAAGTCGATCATCTACCATCCGGCGCCGATGTCGAGCCCCCAGCCACGCCGCCTCCGGCGCGGACTGCTCGTCGCGGTCGTCGTCCTGCTCGTGGTCGCGGGCGGCGCCGTAGCGTTCGTGCTGGCGCACAAGCCCGGCGACGTCTCGCACCCGAACCTGTCGTTCACGACCGGGTCGACGACGGCGCCCCCGCCTGCGCCGAGACCGCAGGCGGTCGACCAGTTCCTGTGGCCGACGTACGGCTTCACCGAGAACCGCACGCGCGACTTCGGCGACGCACCCGACTACCTGAGACCGCACCTCAGACGCGGCTGGACCTACCGCGGCGGCGCGCTGCTCGAGTTCCCGCCGGCGATCGACGGCGGCTCGCTGTACGTGCTCGACGACAACGGCGTCCTGACCGCGTTCGGCAAGGTGAGCGGGCACGTGCGCTGGCAGCGCAAGGTCGGCCAGCTCGCCGCCGCGACTCCCGCGGTCGGCGACGGCAACGTCTACGCCGTCGCGCTGCGCGGGCTCGGCGGCAGCGGCAGCGGCCGCGTCGCCGCCTATCGCGGACGCGATGGCCACCAGCTGTGGGCGAAGACGCTCCCGAGCCGCGCGGAGTCCTCGCCGCTGCTGCGCCACGGGGCGCTCTACTTCGGCAGCGAGAACGGGACCGTCTACGCGCTGCGCGCCAGCGACGGCCACACGCTCTGGACCTACGCCGCGAGCGGCGCCGTCAAGGGCGGCCCCGCCTACGCGAACGGCAACCTCTATTTCGGCGACTACGGCGGCAAGGTGCACGCCGTGCGGGCGAGCGACGGCCACGAGGTGTGGTCGGTCGGCACCAACGGAGCCCGCTTCGGCTTCGGCTCCGGCAGCTTCTACTCGACGCCCGCCGTCGCGTTCGGGCGCGTGTACCTCGGCAACACCGACGGGCGCGTCTATTCGTTCGCCGCCGGCAACGGCCAGCTCGCATGGGCGACCGGCACCGGCGCCTATGTCTACGCCTCCCCCGCCGTCGCCGACACGCCCGGGCTCGGGCCGACCGTCTACGTCGGCTCCTACGACGGCAACTTCTACGCGTTCGACGCGCGCTCGGGCTCGGTGCGCTGGCGCTTCCCCGCCGGCGCGAAGATCTCCGGCTCGGCGACGATCGTCAACGACGTCGTCTACTTCTCCGACCTCGGCGCGCGCAACACGATCGGCCTGAACGTGCGCAACGGGCACAGAGTCTTCTTCTGGCCCGACGGCGCCTTCAACCCGGTCGTCGCCGACCGCCGCGCGATCTACCTCGACGGCTACGTGAACCTGTACGAGCTGCTGCCCGGCCGCACGACGCCGTATTGGAAGCGCGCGCAGGCCGCCGCCGCTCGCGCCGAACAGCAGATGCAGCCGACGCCGAAGCCGAAGCGCCCGGCGCGGGCCGCCAGAACCGCGAGACGCTAGACCGGCCGCACCGGCACGCCGGCCGCCGCGAGGTGCGCCTTGACCTCGGCGACCGTGTGGTGGCCGTAGTGGAAGATCGACGCGCACAGGACGGCGTCGGCGCCGGCCTTGAGCGCGTCGACGAGGTCGTCCAGCTCGCCGGCGCCGCCGGAGGCGATCACCGGCACGTCGACCGCCTCGGCGACCGCGTGCGTCAGCTCGAGGTCGTAGCCCGAGCTCGTGCCGTCGCGGTCCATGCTCGTGAGCAGGATCTCCCCCGCCCCCCGTGCGACGCCCTCGCGCGCCCACTCCACCACGTCGCGCCCGGTCGGGGTGCGGCCACCGGCCACATGCACCTCCCAAGCAAGCGGGGACGTCGCTGGCAAGGACGCAGGGAGCGTGGCGTGCTCAGCACGCGAGCGACCGAGGACGCCGCCAGCGGCGTTCCCGCGCCGCTTGGCGTCGATCGCGAGCACGACGCACTGCTGCCCAAACTGCTCCGCCAGCTCGTCGATCAGCTCCGGCCGCGCGACCGCCGCCGAGTTGACGGAGACCTTGTCCGAGCCCGCGTCGAGGACCGCCTGCGCGTCCTCGACGCTGCGGATCCCGCCGCCGATCGTGAACGGGATGAAGACCTCGTCGGCCGTGTGGCGCGCCAGCTCGACGACCGTGTCGCGCTTGTCGTGCGTCGCCGTGATGTCGAGGAAGACGAGCTCGTCGGCGCCGGCGGCGTCGTAGCGCTGCGCCAGCTCGATCGGGTCGCCCGCGTCGCGCAGGTCGACGAAGCCGGTGCCCTTCACGACGCGGCCGCCGTCGACGTCGAGGCACGGGATGACGCGCTTGGTGTGCACGGCGCTCAGCCCGGCGCCGGCTCGGCGGCCTTGTCGCCGCCGCGCTCGCCGTCCGCCTTCTTGCGCTTCGGCTTGCGCTCCGCGTCCTCTCTCAGCGCCGCGCGCGCCTCGGCGACGCCGAAGCGCCGCTCGTAGAGCGCCTTGCCGACGATCACGCCCGTGAGGTTGACCTGCCGCAGCTCCGCGAGCGCTCTGAGGTCCTCGAGCGTGCCGATTCCGCCGGAGTAGATGAACGTGCCGCGCACCGCCTCCGCGACGCGCTTGACCTCCTCGACGTCGGGCCCGGTCAGCATCCCGTCGCGCTCGATGCTCGAGTAGACGAGCCGCTTGACGCCGCGGCGCTGCAGGTGCTCGATCACCGCAGACGCCTCCATCTCCGTCTGGTGCGTCCAGCCGGCGCTCGCGACGCGGCCGCCGCGCACGTCTACCGACACGGTCACGCGCGCGCCGTGCTTGGCGAGCGCGTCGTCGAGGAAGTCGACGTCGGTATAGGCGGCCGTGCCGAGGATCACGCGCTCGGCGCCGGCCGCCAGCGCGGCCTCGATCGACTCGAGCGAGCGCAGGCCGCCGCCGAACTGCACCGGCACGCCCAGCTCGCCGGTGATCCGCTCCAGGTGCTCCAGGTTCGCGGGCGCACCGTCGCGCGCGCCGTCGAGGTCGACGATATGCAGCCAGCGCGCGCCGCCCTCGACCCACGCGCGCGCCGCGCTGAGCGGGTCGGCGTCGTAGACGGTCTCCGCTGCGAAGTCGCCCTGCGCGAGCCGTACGGCCTTGCCGTCGCGGATGTCGATCGCCGGGTAGAGGATCATGCGGCCACGCGTTCCCGGTCGCAGGCGGCGCTGAACGACGCCAGCAGCCGCAGTCCGGCGCTCGAGGACTTCTCCGGGTGGAACTGCACGCCGAAGACGTTCGCGCGCGCGACGGCGCTCGCGAAGCGCTCGCCGTACTCGGCCGTGCCGAGCACGTCGTCGGGGTCGGCGGGATGCGGCACGAGCGAGTGGACGTGGTAGAAGGCCGTCTCAGCCGGCAGGCCGGCGTTCAGCCGCGAGGCGCGCTCAAAGCGCACGACGTTCCAGCCGATGTGCGGCACGCGCTGGCCGCCGGCGTCGAGCGGGCGCACGTCGCCGCGCAGCAGGCCAAGGCCGCGCGCCGGCTCGACCTCGACCGAGCGCTCGAACAGCAGCTGCATTCCGAGGCAGATGCCGAGCAGCGGCACGCCCGACTCGGCGCGCTCGACGATCACGGCGTCGAGGCCGAGCGCGCGCAGGTGCTCCATCGCGCGCGGGAACGCGCCGACACCGGGCACGACGACGCCGTCGGCCTCGCGGATCTCGTCGTGGTCGCGCGTCAGCACGGGCGTCGCGCCGACGTGCGCGAACGCCTTCTCGACGGAGCGGCGATTGCCCATGCCGTAGTCGACGATCGCGATCGTGGGAGCCGCGCTCATGCCGTCAGCGTCCCCTTGGTCGACGGCACGCCGGTCTCCGTCGGATCGATGCCGATCGCCGCCCGCAGCGCGCGCGCGAACGCCTTGAACAGCGCCTCGACGATGTGGTGGACGTTCGTGCCCGCCTCGGCCGTCAGGTGCAGCGTCAGCTTCGCGTTCGACGCGACCGCGCGGAAGAACTCCTCCGCCAGCTCGTGGTCGAAGTTGCCGATCGCGCCGGCCGGCAGCTCCGCGTCATACGACAGGAACGCACGGCCCGAGACGTCGATCGCGCACGACGCGCGCGCCTCGTCCATCGGGATCGTCGCGGACCCGTAGCGGTAGATGCCGGCACGGTCGCCGAGGGCCGCGTCGAGCGCCTGCCCGAGGCAGATGCCGACGTCCTCGACGGTGTGGTGCGCGCCCGTCTGCAGGTCGCCGCTCGCCGCCACCTCGAGGTCGAGGCGACCGTGGCGCGCGAGCAGGTCGAGCATGTGGTCGAGGAAGCCGACGCCCGTCTCGCGCGCGCCGTCGCCCGACCCGTCGAGGGCCAGCGTCAGGCGCACGTCGGTCTCGCCGGTCGTGCGGTGGATCTCGGCGCTGCGGCTCATCGCGCTCCATTCTCCCGGATGCGCGCCGACATTGACTCCGCGTGGGCCGCGAAGCCCTCGGCGCGGGCCAGCGCGACGCCGTGCGGTGCGAGCGCAGCGGCCGCCGCGGACGGGATTCGCACCTCCGCCATCCGCCGACGGAACGTGCGCGCCGAGAGCCCGGAGGCGTAGCGCGCAGCGCCGTCGGTCGGCAGCACGTGGTTGGAGCCGGCGAGGTAGTCGCCGAACGCGGTCGCGGCTCCTGCCCCGACGAACAGGCACCCCGCGCGCGTCACGCGCGGCGCGAGCGCCTCCGCCCCGGGCCCGATCAACTCGAGGTGCTCTGGCGCGAACGCCTCCGCCAGCGTCAGCGCGGCGTCGAGGTCGGCGGTCTGCACGAGCACCGCCGCGCCCGCCTCCGGCGCGCCGTCGAGCTCGGCGGCGAGCGCGTCGAGCACCGCGCCGTCGGGCGCCACCGCGACGACGAGGCTGTCGGCGCCGTGCTCCGCCTGCGCGCGCAGGTCGAGCGCAGCGAGCCGCGCGTCCGCGACGTCATCGAGCACCACGAGCAGGTCGCTGGGACCGGCGAAGCCGTCGATGCCGACCTCGCCACGCACGACGAGCTTCGCCTCCTGCACGTAGAGGTTGCCGGGCCCGACGATCACGTCGACCTGCGGGATCGTCTCGGTCCCGTGCGCGAGCGCGGCGATCGCGTGGGCGCCGCCCATCCGGTAGACCTCCTCGACGCCGGCCAGTGCGCAGGCGGCGAGCACGAGCGGATCGTCGGAGGGCGTGCAGACGACGACCTCCCGCACGCCGGCCGCGCGCGCGGTCACCGCACCCATGATCACGGTGCTCGGGTAGGGCGCCCGCCCGCCGGGCACGTAGACCGCGGCGCGCGCGACGGGCACCTCGCGCAGCGCGACGGTCTGCCCCTCCGGCAGCGCCACCTCGCGCTCCTCGTCCAGGCCCGCCTCGGCGACCGCGCGCACGTTCGCGACGGCGCGCTCCAGCGCCGCGCGCACGCCCGGGTCGATCCCCGCCAGCGCTGCGTCGATCTCCCCGGTGGGCACACGCAGCGGCCCGGCATCGCCGCCGCCGGCGTCCAGCTCGCGGCGGTACCGCTCCAGTGCTTCATCGCCCCCATGGCGCACGTCCAGCACGATCCGCACGACCGCCTCGGCGACGTCGCCCGCACCGGGCACCAGCCCGCGCAGCTCCGCGACCAGCGCGGTGGGATCCACCGTCAGCGTGCGGCGCTCAAGCCGCACGCACGCGCTCCAGCAGCTCGTCGATCGCTGCCGCCTTCAGCTTGTGCGCGACCGGGTTGGCGATCAGCCGCGCTGTACAAACGACAATTTCCTCGCGCACGACGAGCCCGTTCTCGCGCAGCGTCGTGCCGGTCGCGGTGAGGTCGACGATCCCGTCGACCAGGCCGGTCAGCGGCGCCAGCTCGACGGATCCCTTGACCTCGACCATCTCCGCCTGCCGGCCGGTCGCGGCGAAGTGGCGCGCGGCGATCTTCGGGTACTTGGTCGCGATCCGCATCATGCCGAGGCGGCGGCGCGCCTCCTCCATCGGGTCGTCGCCGGCGACGGACGCGAGCACCATCGTGCAGCGCCCGTAGCCGAGGTCGAGCAGCTCGTAGACCTCGCGCTCGGCCTGCTCGATCAGCACGTCCTTGCCCGTGACGCCGATGTCGGCGGCACCGGCCGCCACGTAGGTCGGCACGTCGGAGGGCCGCATCGTGATGATCCCGACGTCGCGGAACAGCAGCTTGCGGTCGTTGGAGCGCACCTCGCTCGTGTCGATCCCGATCGCGTCGAGCAGGTCGAGCGTCTCCTTGAACAGCGCGCCGCGCGGCACCGCGATCGTCAGTCCGCCGTCGGCGCTCACGAGGCCCCTCCCCGCTCCCCGCGCTCCTCGCCGGCCAGCGCGATGTGCAGCCGCTCGGCGTTCAGCGCGAAGCCGACCGCCGGCAGCGGGCGGCCGAAGCGGCCCAGCAGCTCGTCGTAGCGCCCGCCGCCGCCGATCGGCACGCCGAGCGCCGGGTCGTAGACCTGGAAGATCGCGCCCGTGTAGTAGCCGAGGCTGCGCACGAGCCCGAGGTCGAAGATCAGCCGCTCGGCCACCCGCGGCGCCAGCAGCGCATGCACGCCGCGCAGCCCCTCCGCCGCCTCGGCGGCGTGCCCGTCGAGGTCGGCGAGCACCTCGGGCCCGCCGCGCAGCTGCGGCACGCGCGCGAGCAGCTCCGCCGCCTCGGCTCCGAGGCCGAGCGCGCCGACCTCGCGCTCCAGGCCTACGAAGTCACGCGACACCAGCTCCGCAAGGATCCGCTCCCGCGCGTCGCCTCCGACGCCATAGCCGTCGAGCAGCGCCTGGTAGAGGCCGACGTCGCCGAGGCCGATGCGGTAGCCCTCCAGCCCGACCGCGTCGAGCACGTCGCACAGCAGGGTCAGCGCCTCCGCCGTCCCCTCGGGAGCGGGCGCGCCGACCAGCTCGATGCCCGCCTGCAGGAACTCGCGCGGCTGCCCGCGCTGCGGGCGCACGCCGCGATAGGCGTGCGCGAGGTAGCACAGGCGCAGCGGCGGCTCGGCGTCCGCGAAGCGCGTCGCGACGAGCCGCGCGATCGGCACCGTCATGTCCGAGCGCAGCACGAGCACGCGCCCCTGCTCGTCGAACAGCCGGTACGCGGGCGGCGCGCCGCGCACGTCGCCGCGCGCCAGCGTCTCCTCGTACTCGAGCGCAGGCGTCTGGACCTCGCCGTATCCGGCCGCTTGAAAGACCTCGAGCGCGCGCGCGGTGATCGCGCGCAGCTCGCGCATCTCGTCGGGCAGCACGTCGCGCGTGCCGCTCGGAATCGGGTGAATCGTCGGGACGCCCGTGGGCGCCGTGCCGGTCGCGTCGCTCATCGCAGCGATGAGCCTAATGAACGTGGACGCGCTGGCCGTCCTCGACGCGCTCGATGCGCGCCCCGAGCGCACGCAGGCGCTCGTCGATCCGCTCGTAGCCGCGGTCGATCTGACGGACGTTGCCGATCTCGGTCGTGCCTTCGGCGCACAGCGCGGCGATCAACATCGCCATCCCGGCGCGGATGTCCGGCGACTCGAGCCGTTCGCCGCGCAGCCGGCGCGAGCCGACGACGAGCGCGCGGTGCGGATCGCAGATCGTGATCGCGGCGCCCATCAGCTGCAGCTTGTCGGTGAAGAAGAGCCGGTTCTCGAACATCTTCTCGTGGATGATCACCGACCCCTCCGACTGCGTCGCGAGCGCGAGCGCGATCGACGTCAGGTCGGCCGGGAAGGCGGGCCACGGCCCGTCCTCGACCTTCGGCTGGTAGCCGCCGGCGTCGTTGTGGATCACGAGCTTCTGCCCGCCGGGCACGAACAGGTCGTCGCCGCGCAGCTCGCTCTCCAGGCCGAGGCGTGCGAACACGAGGCGGATCATCCGCAGGTCCTGCGGGATCACATGCTTGATCGTCAGTTCCCCGCCGGTCACGCCTGCCAGCGCCATGAACGAGCCGATCTCGATGTGGTCGGGCGCGACCGTGTGCTCGCAGCCGCGCAGCCGCGCGACGCCGTGGACGGTCATCACGTTCGAGCCGATCCCGTCGATCTCCGCGCCCATCTTCACGAGCATGCGCGCGAGGTCCTGCACGTGCGGCTCGGAGGCGGCGTTGCGGATCACGCTGTCGCCCGGCGTCAGCGCGGCGGCCATCAGCGCGTTCTCGGTCGCCATCACGGACGGCTCGTCCATCAGGAAGTCGCACGGCGCCAGCCCGCGCGGCGCGGTCAGCAGGATGTCGCGGCCGTGCTCGACCGTCGCGCCGAGCGCCTTGAACGCGTCGAGGTGCGGATCGAGCCGGCGACGGCCGATCACGTCGCCGCCGGGCGGCGGCATCAGCGCGCGGCCGTGGCGCGCGAGCAGCGGCCCGGCGAGCAGGAAGGAAGCGCGGATGCGCTCGGACAGGTCGCGGTCGACGTCGGTGGACGTCATGCCCTCGGCGCGGATCGCGATCTCGTTCTCACCGATCCAGTCGGCGCGCGCGCCGAGCTGGCGCAGCAGGTCGAGCATCGCCTGCACGTCGGCGATCCGCGGCACGTTGCGGATCACGACCTCGTCGTCGGTCAGCAGCGCCGAGGCGAGGATCGGCAGGGCGCCGTTCTTGTTGCCGGCGGGGACGATCGTGCCGGACAGCGGCACACCGCCTTGGATGACGAACTTTTCCATGCGCGAGGGAACGGGCGAGCGATCGCCGGTGGGGCGGGCGGAGTGCATCTCCGCGCGCCGATTCAGGGTAACAGCCATCCCTGGGAGTGTTCGCGCGCCGACGCCCGGACCCTCCTTCATTCGTGGAGCGTGCAACAGCTCGCGCCGGCTGCGCCCGTAGTGTGACGGCGTGCAGTCCGGTCGCTACCGCACCCTGATGCGCCATCCAGGGGTCCCGCGGCTCGTCGTCAGCGTGCTGATCGGGCGCATCCCGATCGGCATCTTCTCGCTCGCGATCGTGCTGCTCGTGCGCCAGGAGACCGGCTCTTTCGCGCAGGCCGGCGCGGCGAGCGCAGCCTGGGCGCTCGGCGCCGGCGTCGTCGCGCCGCTGCAGGGCCGGCTCGTGGACCGCTTCGGCCAGCCGGCGGTGCTCATCCCCTCGACGCTGCTGAACGCGAGCGCAGTCGCGGCGGTCGTCCTCGGCGCGCGCGCGGGCGCGCCCACGTGGGTGCTCGCAGTGTTCGCCTGGCTGGGCGGGGCGGCGCTGCCGCCGCTCGGCGCCTGCATGCGCTCGATCTGGGCGGACACC
The DNA here is from genome assembly GCA_964525715.1 of uncultured Conexibacter sp. GTDB lineage: Bacteria > Actinomycetota > Thermoleophilia > Solirubrobacterales > Solirubrobacteraceae > Conexibacter. The sequence continues at coordinate 33,280 of CAZGJV010000033.1, forward strand.
TTCAGTGAGGACGCGCACTCGCGCAACACCGCCTACACGTTCGAGAGCATGATCGCCGAGCTGTTCTACATCCTCGGACCGGCGATCACGACCGTGCTGATCGCGGTCAGCTCGCCGAGTGCGGCGCTGCTGTTCGCGATCGGTCTGAGCGCCGCGGGCACGATCGCCTTCGCGACCGCCGCGCTCTCGCGCGGCTGGCGCAGCGACGACACCGTGAGACGATCACGCGCGGGAGCGTTGGCGGCGCCGGGCATGCGCACGCTGATGTACGCGATCCTGCCGACGGGCGTCGCGTTCGGCGTCCTGGAGGTCGCGATGCCGGGGTTCGCCGTCGCGCAGGGCCATCAGGCCGGGCTCGCCGGGATCTTCCTGTCGTCGATGGCGGTCGGCAGCCTGCTGGGCGGCCTGTGGTATGGCGCTCGCCGCTGGAGCGGGCCGATCGTGACGCGCTTCCTCGGCCTGCAGGCGCTCTTCACCCTCGGGCTGCTGCCGCTGCTGCTCGCCACCTCGGTCTGGTCGATGGGCGTCCTGATGGTGATCGCCGGGCTCGCGCTCGCGCCGTCGGCCGCCGCCGGCTACCTCATCGTCGACCACGTCGCCCCGCCGGGGACGGTGACGGAGGCTACGACGTGGGTCATGACCGCGAACGTGGCCGGCGGCGCGCTCGGCGCGGCGCTCGGCGGGATCGTGGTCCAGGACATGAGCGTCCGCGCGGCGCTCGTCCTCGCCTGCGTCGGGCCGCTGCTGGGGACGCTCGTGACACTCGCGCGGCGCGCCACGCTCGAAGCTGAGCCGGCGCCGGCGCGCGTGTCGTCGTAACGGCCAGCTCTCGACCGCGGCCACCTGACACACCGTGACCGCAGGCGCCGCGCTCAGCGCCAACGTCCGCCCGCGTGCGCCCACAGGCGCAGATGGTCCACGCCGCAGAAGGCGTCCCCGACCCGGTGCACGCCGCGGTGGCGGACGAGCAGCAGGCGCGTCTCGTCGAGCACGACGCCACACTCCGCGCACTCCGACAGGCCCGCTTCGGCGCCCGGCCGGTCCGTCAGCGTCCCGGCGCGCCAATGCGGTCCCTGAAGTGCCCACGGCACCACATGCTCGAGGCGACAGAACGCCGCGACGCGTTCGCCCGCCTCCTCCGCCGCGCGAAATCCCTCGTCCGGCCCGACCGGCTTTCCGCACCAGTCGCACCGCGTATCCGCGCTCTCTTGCGCCATCGCCCGCACCCTATCGGTGAACCACCCCGCCCGGCCGAGCCGCGCCCACCCGCCCGCGCATGCAACTTTCATTGCAGCCGCTCGGTCGCGCAATCCGGCGTTTTGCAGGAGTTTCCCGTGGCGGCCACCACGTTTCCCTCCCCGCGCAGGAGCTGTTCGCGGTTCCATCCGCAGACGCGGATACCTTGCGAACACATGTTCCCTTCAGTCATCAGACGCCTGGCGGATGTCGCGCTCGAGGTGGCGGACGCCGTCCTCGCACCGGTGGAGCCGGATACGGCGCCGCCGCGCACCGCGACGCCGGCCGCCCACCCTCACCGCCGCGCCGCCGGCGACGCGCCCAAGCGCACGCGGCGAACGCGACGCGCGGGCGCCATCGCGCCAGGGCCCCAGCCCTGCCTCTCGCCGCTGACGCAGCTCCACGCGTCGCGCACAACCGCAACGCAAAGAGCCCCAGCCGCCTGAGGCGACTGGGGCTCTGATGCTAAAAACCGGCGGCGTCCTACTCTCCCAGGCCCTTGCGGGCCAAGTACCATCGGCGCTGAGAGGCTTAACTGCTCTGTTCGGAATGGGAAGAGGTGTTTCCCTCTCGCCAAAGCCACCGGAAACCGGTCGAGACCACGCCCCTCCGCGGGCCTTCAAAACTGCACAGCAAACCAATGGTACGGGTATCAAATATCCGTCAAGCCCTCGACCAATTAGTACCAGTCTCCTACAGGTGTTGCCACCCTTCCAGATCTGGCCTATCAACCTGGTGGTCTACCAGGGGTCTTACTCCCTCAAGGGGATGGGAGAGCTCATCTCGAGGCCGGCTTCCCGCTTAGATGCCTTCAGCGGTTATCCGATCCGCACGTAGCTAACCTGCGGTGCCCTTGGCAGGACAACAGATACACCAGAGGTGCGTTCATCCCGGTCCTCTCGT
>CAZGJV010000034.1:0-30353 GCA_964525715.1 uncultured Conexibacter sp.
CGCCCACAGCGCCTTCGCGTTCGCATTCCGCGCAACCGCCGGCCTCCACGGGACCGTCCATTTCACGCTCCCCAAGCACGGCAGGACGAAGGCGATCGCGTTCGGCGGGCGCTCGTTCGTCGTCGGCAAGAGCGGTCGGGTGAAGCTGACGGTCAAGCTCGGCGGCAGAGCGCTGGCGCAGCTGCGCAGGCTGCACAGCGCGAAGGTGCTCGTGACGATCGTCCTGGACGGAAGACCGTTCAGATTCACGCTGAAGCTGAGCGCTCCGAGACCCCGGCGCCGGCGCTGAGCCGCCACGCGTAGAGCACTGCGGCGACGGCAGTCGCGAGGTTGATGCTCGAGACGCCTGCGCGCATCGGCAGGCGCAGGCGCGCGTCGGCGCGCGCGAGGAGCGCGTCGCTGAGGCCGTGGCGCTCGGTCCCGAACGCGAGCACCGCGTCGGACGGCAGCGCGGCCGGGTCGAGCACGTCGCCCTCGGGGTCGAGCGCGAGCAGCGGCCGGCCGCCGCGCGCCAGCCCGTCGACGAAGCCGTCGTCGCGGCCCACGGGCAGCGCGAAGTGCAGCCCCGCCGAGCCGCGCAGCGCGGATGGGTCCCACGGGTCGTGCATGCCCGTCGTGACGACGCCGGCCGCGCTCGCGCCCGCCGCCACGCGCACGACCGCGCCGACGTTGCCGCGGTCGCGCGGATCCTCCAGCAGCACCAGCGGCCGGGCATCCCGCGCGTCGCGCAGCGCGGCGGCGTCGAACGGCGGGCGCCGCGCGAGCGCCAGCACCTGCGTGCGCGGGACGTGCGGCGCGAGCGTGCGCAGCAGCTCCGGCGTCACCGGCTCGCCCGCGAGCGCGCGGAAGCGACCGGCGAGGTCCGGCGCCAGCTCGTCCGCCATCCGCTCGAGCGCGTCGGGGTCGACGGCCGCCACGACCTCGATCTCGGCGCCGAAGCGCAAGGCGTGCTTGAGCGCGTGGAAGCCTTCCAGCACGGCGAGGCGCTCGTTCCCGCGCGCCCGCTGGAAGCGCTGCGTCAGCCCGCTCACGCGGCGGCGTCGGTCCGCGGCAGCGCCGCCAGCGTCGCGTCGCGGCTGACGGCGCGGACCTCGTCGGGGACGGCCTCCAGGCGCACGCTGCGGACGAAGTCCAGCGGCGCGCCGAGCGGCTTGAAGAAGTCGTCGTAGTGCGTCGGCACGACGACGCGCGGGTCCAGGCGCGGCAGCACGCGCTCCCAGTAGCGCGGGGTGACGGAGCGGCCCGCGACGCCGGCGAGAAAGACGTCCACCGGCTCGCGGCGCAGTGCCTCGTCGACGAGATTCGCGCTTCCCTGGTGGTAGAAGCTGATGCCGCCGACCTCGATGCGGATCCCCCACACCTGCCCGCAGCGGTAGGCGCCGGGGGTGAGGCCGTGGAGGTGGTCGCAGCTCAGCTCGCCGTCGAACGGCACGCGCCGGCCGAGGATCAGCTTCGAGTGCGCGCTCGGCGTGAAGGAGACGACGAACGGGCCGAGCTCGTAGCGGCGGTACGGCTCGACCTCGACCGCCAGCCCGCCGAGCCCGTGCAGCTGCATCAGTCTCACGAGCGACTCCGACCCGTACGCGGGCGCGTGGAAACGCTGCGCGATCGCGGGCGCGTCGACCGCGTGGTCGAAGTGCGTGTGGCCGACGAGCACGCTGGCGACGTCGGCGGAGCCGGCCGCCCCCGCGTAGCGATCGAGCAGGGCCGGGTCCGGCAGCGCGCGGCGGCGCAGCAGCAGGCTGCGCAGCGGCGCGCGCGACAGGTAGGGGTCGACGAACAGCGAGACGCCCTCGTACGTCATGCGGTAGCCGGAGACGCCGAGCCACTCCAGCTCCAGGCCCGGCGGCAGCGCCAGCGGCACGGCCTCGAGGTCGCGCAGCGCGGCGGCGTCGTGGCGCGGCGCAGGCATCGTCGGCCGACCGTACCGCAGCCTCGTCCGCGAGGGCGCAGGAGTGCGACACTGACGTCATGCGCATCACGGCCAAGCGCGTTGGAGCGCTCGCCGGGGCCGCGGTCCTCGGGGCCGCGCTGTGGTGGCGGCGCAACCCGTCCGCGTGTCCGTACAACCAGCGCTTCTGGGTGCAGGCGCCGCACCCGCTGATCACGCGGCCGCGGCTGCGCGAAGCGCTCGAGCCGGCGCCGGGGCAGCGGATCCTCGAGGTCGGGCCGGGGACCGGCTACTACGCGCTGGAGGTGGCCGAGTGGCTCGCGCCGGAGGGCCGGCTCGACGTCTTCGACCTCCAGCAGGAGATGCTCGACCACACGCTGCTGCGGGCGGAGGAGCGCGGGATCGGCAACGTCGTCGCCGTGCAGGGCGACGCGCGCGAGCTGCCCTACGGCGACCACGAGTTCGACGCCGCCTACCTCGTCACTGTGCTCGGCGAGATCCCCGACCAGGAGGCGGCGCTGCGAGAGCTGGCGCGCGTCGTGCGGCCCGGCGGCTGCGTCGTCGTCGGCGAGCTGCTCGGCGACCCGCACTGGGTCAGCCCGAGCCGCCTGCAGGCGCGCGCCGAGCGCGCCGGGCTGCGCTTCGAGCACCGCCTCGGCAGCCCGCTCGGCTACTTCGCGCGCTTCGCGCCGGCGTAGCGCGCGCGGCGCCCCGGTAGCGTCCGCGTCATGGACTCCACCTTCACGCCGTCGCACCGCGGCGGCTCCGGCGAGCCTCTGCTGTGCCTGCACGGCTTCACCGACACGTGGCGCACGTGGGAGCTGGTGCTGCCGGCGCTCGAGCGCGAGCGCGACGTGCTGGCGCCGACGCTCGCCGGTCACGCCGGAGGGCCGCCGATCGCGGGCGACCCGACGGAGGACGCGGTGATCGACGCGGTCGAGCGGGCGATGGACGAGGCCGGCTGGGAGACGGCGCACGTCGTCGGCAACTCGCTCGGCGGCTACGTCGCGCTCAAGCTCGCCGCGCGCGGTCGTGCGCGCTCGGTCGTCGCGCTCGCGCCGGCCGGCGGCTGGGCCGAGGGCGACGAGTCCTTCAAGGACACGCTCGCCTACTTCACGACGATGCAGGAGCTGGTGCGCGCGGCCGCCCCGCACGCCGAGGCGATCATGGCGAGCGAGGAGGGGCGGCGCCGCGCGACGCTCTACACGGCCGAGCGCTTCGAGCACATCCCGTCCGACCTGCTCGTCCATCAGCTGCGCGGCGCGGCCGGCTGCGACGCCGCGGCGGGCCTGATCGAGCACGCGCTGCGCGAGGGCTGGCATGTCGACGCCGAGCGGATCTCGTGTCCGGTGCGCGTCGTGTGGGGCACCGAGGACAAGATCCTCAGATGGCCGTCGGCCGCAACGCGCTACCGCGAGCAGCTGCCGCAGGCCGACTGGGTCGAGCTGGACGGCGTCGGCCACCTGCCGCAGCTCGACGTGCCGCTCGAGACGGCGGAGCTGATCCTCGGCTTCACTGCTCGGTAGGCGTGCCCGGCGCGTGCCGGGTGACGACGAGGCCGCTCGCGTCCGCGGGCGGCTCTGACGGCTGGAGCGCGGGCGCCGGGTAGGACTGCAGCCGCGCATGGAACGCCTGCGCGACGCGCAGCGCGTGCGCCTTCGCCATCGTCGCCGTCTCGCCGGCGAACAGCTCGTCGACTGTCTCGTTCCACAGCGCGAGCCAGCGCCCGAAGTGCCCGGCGCGCAGGTTCGCCTTCGCGTGCAGGCGCGCGTGCGGCTCGAACGGCGTCCCGCTGTAGGACTTCGTCCCCAGCAGCACGGTCTCCCAGAAAGACGCGATCTGCGGGACGTGCGCCTCCAGGTCGAGTCTCGCGACGTCGGTGAACAGCCAGCCGATGATCGGGTCGGTCATCGCCTTGCCGTAGAACGCGCGCACGAGCCGCTCGACGTCGGCGCGCGTCGCGATGTCGTGGCGGTCGGTTGCCTCAGTCACACCCTGAACTATGGCTCGTCTGAGACGAACACGGCGGTCGCTCGATAGGGTCGCTGCCATGGGGCGCGTGCACGGACGCTTGCTTGCGGCTACGGCGTCGCTTGCGCTGCTCGGCGGCGGGATCCTCGCGGGGGCGACCGCGACGAAGGCGAGCGCGAACGTCCCGGCCGTGTTCCGCGTCTGCACGACGGTGCCATGGAAGACGCCCACGCTGGCGCAGCAGCGCCAGCACCTGAGCCGCAACCCGCGCTGGTCGCCGGCTGACCGCTCCGACCCGGGGCCGGCGCTCGACTTCCCGTTCGTCATTCGCATTCGCTCGGGCTCGATCTCTTACGACCAGGATCAGCTCGGCGGCCTGTGGACGCTTGGAAAGCGGTCGTCGAAGCGCCTTGTCGCCTGTCCGTTCGTTGGCGGGCCGCGACGCAACTACGAGGTCTGGCTGAAGGGCTGGCACGTGACGCGCGTCGAGCTCACCGATGCCGGTGGCCTCATCGCCTCCGGCGTGCCTCGGCTGGGGCAGGTCGAGGCACTGCACTTCCCCGGCTACGGCAACCGCGAAGGGTCCATCAACCGCACGCTCACGTTGGAGCGAGCCGATGCACCGGAGTGCGCGATCTCGTCGATCGAAGGCGACCTGGGGGAGTACGACGATCTGCTCGGACTCGGGTTGACCTGCGCCCAGGTACTCGAGCTCCAAGGCGCGCTCGACCATAGCGACGACTGGACGGTGCCGGTGCTCGGCTTCACATGCGCCGAGGGGGACACCGGCTACTCGGGCGAGCGTGTCTCCTGCGCTGACGGCGCGGGCCTGACGCTGCGGTTCGGCTTCAGCGACGTGGGCTTCTGACGATGCGCCTGCGAACTCTGCTCGCGCTCGCCGGATCCGCTGTGGTGATGCTCGCGCCGACGGCCGTCGCGGTGGCAGATGGGCGCATCGTGCCGTTGAGCTTCGCCGGCGCGAACTGCGGCGCTGTCGCGAACGCGACCTACCAGCTCCCGAGTGGGGCGCGGCTCGCGTACGCGCGAACACCGGTCGTCGCCGACTGGGTCGGGGCGACGAAGGCCGATCGCTACTCGCGCCAGTCGATGACGCGCGTGACTGGCGTCGATCTGCGCGGCCGCACGCTCACCGTCACACTCGCCGCCGACCCGGCTCGCTGCCTGGGCTCCGCCGTCCCGGGTGAGCCGGTCGACGCCGCGTGGACGGCAGCGCTCGATGTCGACCTCTCGTGGATCGTGCCCGACGAGCATTGGGCACGGCTGCAGACGAAGTCGCTGATCTCTGGGGGCCTGGCACAGGCGTTCGCAGACGATGCGACGATCCGCTGCCGTCGCGCCGGCGAGGCCCGCTTTCGCTGCTCGTTCGGCACCTACGCCGGAGACTCGAGCGCGAGCGGTCACGGCACGCTCTCGCTCGGTCGCGACGACGAATTTGCGCGCTACGCCTTCCGTGTCCAGACGTTCGACGAGTACTGCTACTTCGTGGTCCACCGTCCGCTGCACCGGTGCGAGAAGGCGGTGCGCTGGAACGGCTGACCGCCTACGGCGTCAGCGCGACCTTCACGACGCCGTCCTGCTGGTTGCCGAACAGCTCGTAGGCGTCCTCGATCTGGTCGAGCGAGAATCTGTGGGTGATGAGGGGCGAGAGGTCGAGCCGGCCGTGGCGGACCATCTCCATCAGCTTGCGCATGCGCTCCTTGCCGCCCGGGCAGAGGGTGGTGCGGATCTGCTTGTCGCCGATCCCGTAGACGAACGACTCGAGCGGGACCTCGAGCTTGCCGCCGTAGACGCCGAGGCTGGAGACGATCCCGCCGGGGCGCGTCGCGTCGAGGCACCACTCGAACGTCTGCTGCTTGCCGAGCGCCTCGATCGCCACGTCGACGCCGCGCCCGCCGGTGAGCCGCTTGATCGCCGCGACCGGGTCCTCCTGCGTGAAGTCGATCACCTCGTCGGCGCCCATCTGCCGCGAGAGGTTGAGGCGCCCCTCGATCGCGTCCACGCCGATCACCAGCGCGGCGCCCTTGAGGCGCGCACCCGCGGTCGCGCACAGCCCGATCGGCCCCTGCGCGAAGACGGCGACCGTCTGCCCGATCGCGACCTCGGCCGTCTCGGCGGCGGAGATCCCGGTCGAGGCGATGTCGGCGAGCAGCAGGCACTGCTCGTCGCTCATGTCGTCGGGGATCTTCGCGAGGTTGGCCTGCGCGTAGGGGACGCGGAAGTACTCGGCCTGCGTGCCGTCGATCGCGTTGCCCAGGCGCCAGCCGCCGATCATCTTCCAGTCGTCCTCGTGGCCCGAGCACTGCGCCTCGACGTGGTTCTGGCAGTAGAAGCAGCTCCCGCACGGCGTGATCGCGCCGACCAGCACGCGGTCGCCGACCTCGTAGCCGCTGACGGCCTCGCCGAGCTGGTGGATGACCCCGACGGGCTCGTGCCCGATGATCAGGCCCTGCTCGACCGGATACTCCTCGCGCCAGATGTGCACGTCGGTGCCGCAGATCGTCGTCAGCGTCACCTTCACGATCGCGTCGTTGAGGCCGCAGCTCGGAACCGGTCGCTCCCCCAGCACGATCCGCTCGTGCCCCTCGAAGATCCCCGCCTTCATCGTGTCGGGCATGTCGTGCGCTCCCTTGCCGTTCGCCGTCGCCAGGTCGACGACCGACGCTACGGCTCGGCGACCGGCCCGCCATCGCGGGGCACTACGGGTCAGGCGGTGTGGGCTTCCCCGGTCTCTCCGGCGGCACGTCGACTCTGCGCGCCGGGAGCCGGTGTGCGAGCCGGACGCGTCTCGCCTGCCCGGACTCGGACCTGTCGACGTCGGCTCTCACGAGCGTGATCGCCGTCGTGATTGCATCGTCCGTGACCGCGCCGAACAGCGGCTGCTCGAGCCTGGCGAGGAGTGTGCCGATCGACGTGCCCACGCCCTTCCAGGTGAGACCGAGCGCGCCGAGGACGGTCACCAGCCCGGCTACGGTGCCCCTGGTGCTTGGCAGCACGGCTATGAGCACGATGCCGAGGACGAACAGCGCGGCCGCGGCTCCGGCGAGCGGCATGCTCCTGACAGCCTTCAAGGCCGTTCTGCGAAGGTGCTCCTCGAAGGTGCGCGCGGCTTCGAGCCAGTCCGTGATCTCGAGCATCTCGCTGCCGCGCTTCTCGCCCGAGAGCAGCGCGCGCCACAGCTCGCCCTGGCGGCTCCAGCGCCGCACTGTGTGTTCCTCCTTCTCGTCGTCGTCGGCCGGCTGCTGCTCGTCGGGCTTCTTCGCCTCCGAATCGGTCTGTCTCAGGGTCGCCCATTCATGCCACTGGACGAGCGAGGCGGCGACGCTGTGCCCGGCGTGCGGCGGCAGCGCCGTGGCGAGGTCGTCGAGCCATCTCAGGATCGCGCTGACGCGCGGCTGTGTCAGCGCGTCGCGGATGGCGCCCGGCGTCGCGGGCACGCGGCAGAGGTTCGCCAGCGCGACGCCGAGCCCGTAGGCCTTGCCGAGTCGGAAGTCGGCTGCCGTCAGCTTCGCGAGCAGCTCGCCGTGGAGGCGCTTCACGGCGCCGGGCCGGGCCGTCTTGTCGCGGTATCCCGCGGACAGGCCGGCCAGGCTTTCGATCGGTGTCAAGCCGCCTCTCTCGAGCGGGTCCTGCAGCCGCTTCAGATCGGCCCTCACCTGGTAGACGAGGATCTCGACGCGCCTGTCCTTGTCGAGCGTCCTGAGCCCGCGCAGCTCTCCGGCGACGTGCTCCGCCGCGTCGAGCTTGCTGGGCGGAAGCGACAGTTCGGCCATCTGCCAGCCGAGCGAGAAGGCGAGCGCGACGTTCGGGTCGGCGGTGTCGGGCGTCGTCGGCTTCGCGGCGGCGATCGCCGACACGATCGCGGTGAGCGCGTCGGTCGGCTTGTCGGGCGCTCTGTCGGTCGCCTCTGCTCTTCCCTCCGGGGGTCTTCCCTCGGGCGTGTCAGGCATCGTCGTCGCGCCTCCTACGGCTGCCCCGCGGGATGCCCGCGTCTGTGGACGTGGTCGGTGGCGGCGAGGATGCCGGCCTGCAGGTCGCTGATCTGATGCGCCTCCGCGGGGCGCAGCATTGCTGCGGGCTCGGTCAGCACCCGCCGGGTGCGCGCGGCGTGGCGCTGCGCGACCCACTCGACGAGCGCCGAGCGGTCGGGTGCGGTGCGCGGGGCGTCCTCGCTCAGCAGGTCCCACAGGTCGGCTGCGCCGGCGACGCGCTTGCCCATGTAGTGGGGGTGACCGTCCCGCAGCCAGTGGCGGAGCGCGTCGGCGCCCGAGCGCGCATCCAGTTCGGCGGGGCAGAAGCGCCCGAGGATCGTCTTGATGATCGTCGCGTGGTCGTAGAGCGCGTTGGAGACCGAGCGCGCCGCGACCCACGGCGACACGACGATCGCTGGCACACGCACGCCGTAGCGCGAGAAGACGGCCGGATCGTCGTCGGGCGGGTTCGGCGGTGGCGGCACATGGTCGTGGAAGCCGCCGTGCTCGTCGTAGACGATCAACAGCAGGGTTCTGTCCCACAGCGGGCTCGTCGCGAGCGCGTTGTAGACGAGGAAGACGAGCTCCTGCCCCTCCTGCACGTCGGACGGCGGGTGGTCGTCGTTGGGTGGCGAGCAGACGAGGTTGAGGTCCTTGAAGTTCGGGTCGATCCACGAGACGGCCGGGAGGTGGCCGCGCGCGGCGTCCTCGACGAAGCTCGCCGCGGCTTCGTCGACGAACAGCGTCTCCTCGGCCTTGCTCGTGAGCGAGAGCTTAAGCTTCTGCACGTAGGCGAAGCGCTCGTGGTGGCCGAGCAGGTACTCGTCGTCGACGCAGCGCAGCGTCCCGATGTCGTAGGAGTACCAGCGCCACGAAACACCGGCGGCGTCGAGGTGCCGCACGAACGAGTGCTTGTCGTACACCGGCAGCTTCTTGTCGTCGAGGCTGCCGGCGGCGCTGCCGGAGACCGCGTAGAGGCGGTTCGGCCACGTGGCGCCCGGGACCGAGCTGTGCCAGCGGTCGCAGACGAGGAAGTGCTCTGCGAGGTGGTCGTAGACGGGCAGGTCCTCGTGGTTGTAGTAGCCCATCACGACGCCCGGGTCGGGGTTCGGGAGTCTGCGGTGCTGGAGCGTCTCGGCGTAGCTGGCGGCGAAGCCGTCCATCGCACCGCCGGCGATCTGTCTCCGCGTCGCAGTGCCCGAGTGGTCCGGGTCCCAGCTCTCGTCGGGCAGGTGCGTCGAATCGAGGCGGTGGATCGGGTACTGCGTCGCGCCGACCGCGTTCGCCATGCCGGGCTGCAGCCCGTCGACGTCCGCACGGCCCCGCTCGAGCGACAGATAGCCGAGCATGTGGTCGAACGACCGGTTCTCGAGCATCAGCACGACGACGTGCTCGATCCGTCTTGCGTCGCTCATCCCTGCGCCTCCGTCGTCGCGCGCCGGCCCCGCGCCGGCGCAGCGACACCCTAGTGCGGCTGGCGGGCGTGGGCAACCGAAATTCGGTCAAACGGGCTAGATGCGGTAGTGCCGAGTGGTGCTGTTGGCCTGGGCGCATGCGCGATGCGCCGGGCTGCGGGAGGCCAGGCGAGCGGCGTGAGGAAGCCGGGGCCGTGCTCAGGCGGCGGCAGAGTGCGGCAGCTCGGGCGCGGGGAGGGCTTCGAGCAGGTTCGCGGGGAGGCGGGTGCTGGCGTCCCACACCTCGATCGCCACCAGTTGGTGCGTCGCGCGGTCGTAGTCGCGCAGCCCACCCGGAGCGCGCTCGCTGACGACATCGTCCGAATCGCCCGTGGGGAACCATGCGATGTCGGCGTCTGGGTCGTAGTAGGCGAAGCGCACGGCTCGAAGCGACCCGTCGAGCGCGGGTGGCTCGCCGTCAGCAGACCCGGGTGTGGGCTTGTGCCGCGTCTGGACGTGCCGGCCTCTGCAATGGGCCGGAAGGCGCTGCGGCGGAAGTCGTCCCTGAGATGGTCGAGATGTTCCGACTGGCGCGCATCCTGGAGGCGGATCGGCCATACGAGGCAAATAAATCGGCCACACAAGCTTGAAAGATCGGCCATACAAGCGATAGCCTCTGCTTGGATGGAATCGCTGCGGTCTCTGGCACTCGACCTCGAGATCCCCGAGCGGACCCTGCGCCGCGCGGCAGGCGAGGGGCTCGTGCGCGGCGAGCGTCTCAGCCCGCACAAGTTTCAGACCTCGGTGCGAGAGCGCGACTACCTGCGACGCCAGTGGCCGATGCTGTCCCAACTTCGCGGGTTGCTGCGGACCGAGCCCAACGTGAGCTTCGCTGCGCTCTTCGGGTCCCAGGCGACCGGGATGGCTGGCCCCGGCAGCGACGTCGACATCGTCGTCGAGTTGCGCACCGACGACGTCGCGCGCCTCGCCGATCTCAGCGGCCGGCTGTCGCGGGCGCTTGACCGCGATGTGCAGACCGTGCGGCTGGCCGATGCGCGGAGCGTTCCCGCACTGTTGGCCGATGTCGTTACGCAGGGGCGAGTACTCGTCGATCGTGACGGCCGGTGGGAGGGTCTCGCTCGCGACGCACGTCGTGCCAAGCGCGCGGCCCGAGAAGACGTCTCGCTTGAGGACGCGATCGCCGCCCTCGACCTCAACTCCGGCGCCGCGAGGCCTGGGCGTTGACGCCGGCACCGGTGGCGCCGCTGGAGGCGTCCGACCCGCAGCGCGCACAGACGCTGAAGCGAAAGGTGCTCGACCGCATCACGGACGTGCGTCGCCACCTCAACGCGTTGCAGGCCGCAATGGCAGGCTTCGGTGAGGACTTCGACCTCGACGTCTTCCAGGTCGAGTTCGACTCAGACGAGCCGGAGGAGCTGAACCGCGTCAAGGCCGTCGAACGCGGCGTCGACCAGCTCTACAACTACATGGTTGAGCTCGCGGCGTTCGGTCTTGAACTGGCTGGCGAGCGCAGACGCTTCGACGAGACCAACGCCCGCCGCGATCTCGACGCGCTCGCCCGCGTCGGCGTCATCTCACGCGAACGCGCCGCGCGACTCCAGCGTCTGCGCGAGTATCGGCGCCTGTTCGTGCACGAGTACGCGAGCGCCACCGCGGCCCAGGTCCACGAGGCCGCGCGCATCCTCGCCGACGAGCTGCCGCCGTTCTACCGGGCGTACGGGGAGTGGGTGCGGGCCGGCTTCAGTGCACCTGGATGACGGCATCCGCGGACGCCCCACGGCAAGGCCGGATTCCTGGTCCCACCGCTACACTTCCGGCTCCCCGCCGGAGTAGCTCAGTCGGTTAGAGCAGCGGAATCATAATCCGCGTGTCGGGGGTTCGAGTCCCTCCTCCGGCATCCGAAGGCCTGCTCGTGCACGAACCGGTACGGTCCGTCGGCATGACCGCCACGTCCGCGCCGCAGGAGCAGCTCGACCGCGCCTTGGAGACCGTCGTCGGGCGCTGCCTCGACGTGCGCAGCGGCGAGAGCGTGCTCGTGATCGGGGACCTCGGGACGCCGGACTCGCGCGCGCTCGCGGAGGCGCTGCGCGACACGGCCGCCCGCTACGGCGCCGACGCCGCGCTGATCCTGATGGACGCGCGCGCGAACGACGGCGCGGAGCCGCCGCCGCCCGTCGCGGCCGCGCTCGCCGCCTGCGACGTCTACATCGTGCCGACGAGCCGCTCGCTCTCCCACACCGAGGCGCGCCGCGCCGCCACCAACGCCGGCGCGCGCGGCGCCACGCTCCCGGGCGTCACCGCCGACATGCTCGCGCGCATGATGGCGATCGACTTCGACGCGCTCAAAGCGCGCACGCTGCAGATCACCGACCTGCTCGAACGAGCCGACAGCGCTCACGTCACGTGCCCGAACGGCTCCGACATGACGCTCGACCTCACGGGCCGCAGAGGCCTCGCCGACTACGGCGAGATCTCCAGCGGCAACAAGTTCGGCAACCTGCCGGCGGGCGAGGGCTTCGTCGCGCCGCTGTCCGGCCACGGCACGCTCGCGGCGACATCTCTCGCCTCGCTCGGCGTCTCACCGGAGCCCGTCCTGTTGACCGTCGAGGACGGCCACCTGACCGCCGCGCACGGTCCGCTCGGCCCCAAGTTCCTCGACCGCCTGCAACGGCATGGCCCGAACGGCACGAATGTCGCCGAGCTGGGCGTCGGCACGAACGACGCGGCGATCCTCACCGGCAACGTGCTGGAGGACGAGAAGATCCTCGGCACGGTCCACGTCGCGTTCGGCGCGAGCGCCGGCATAGGGGGGACCGTCTCCGTCCCGATCCACCTCGACGTCGTCGTCGTGGAGCCGACGCTCGACATCGGCGGCACGCGCGTGCTCGACGCCGGCCGCTGGGTCCTGTAGCCGGCGCTGCTCGCAAGAGTGCTGCTCGCCGTCCCCAACTTCTCCGAAGGCCGCGACGACGCGACGATCGACGCGCTCGGGCACGCGCTCACGCGCGGCGGCGACGGCGTGCACCTGCTCGCCACCCACCGCGACCCCGACCACAACCGCTGCGTCTTCACGCTCGCGGGCGAGCCGGGCGCGCTCGCGCCGGCGCTGCTGGCGGGCGCACGGGTGGCGGTGGAGCGGATCGACCTGCGCCGCCACGAGGGCGTCCATCCGCACGTCGGCGCGCTCGACGTGGCGCCGCTCGTCCACCTCACCGCGCAAGATCGCGGCGCCGCCTGCGCCGAGGCGCTCGTGACCGCCGACCTGCTGGCGCGCCATCTGCAGCTTCCGGTCCTCCTCTACGGCGCGCTCGCGCAGGGGCGCACGCGCGCGGAGCTGCGCCGCGGCGGTCCGGCCGAGCTGGTGCGGCGCCTCGCGGCCGGCGACCTCCAGCCCGACTTCGGTCCGCCGCACGCGCATCCCTCCGCCGGCGCCACGCTCGTCGCCGCCCGGGCGCCGCTCGTCGCGTTCAACGTCACGCTGCGTCCGCCGGCGACGCTGGAGCAGGCGCGCGAGATCGCCGCGCGCATCCGCGAGGGCGGCGCCGAGGGTCTGCCGGGACTCCGCGCGATCGGCCTCCACCTGGCCCACCAGCAGGAGGTGCAGGTCTCGATGAACGTCGAGCGGCCCGACCTGACGCCGCTGCGCGACGTTGTCCAGGCGATCGCGCGCCACGCCGAGCCGGCGGCCGCCGAGCTGATCGGCCTCGCGCCGGAGCGGGCGTTCGACGGCTTTCCGGGCGACCTGCCGATCCCCGGCTTCGACCCGGACGCCCACCTGATCGAGCGGGCGCTCGCGCGCGTGAACTGAACGCGACCGAAGGCGTCGGGAGGACCCCGTAGGGTCCCGGCCCATGACGATCCGCCGACTGCTCCCCCTCGCCGCACTGCTCGCCGCCGCCGCGCTGATCGGCTGCGGCAGCTCCGGCTCCAGCCAGCCGTCCGCCTCCGACGCGAAGGCGGCCTATGCGCCGCTGAGAGTCCAGATCGTGGCGATCGGCGGCTCGATCGGCGCCGCCATCACGGCTGCGAACAGAGAGACCGACGTGCAGCTCGAGAGCGCCTTCTCCGCGCTCGCCGCCCGCGGTCGCGCCGCGGTCGCGAGACTCGACTCGCTGAAGGTGCCGGACTCGCTCGTCGCCAAGCGCGACGCGCTGCGCGACGCGATCGACAAGGGCACCGGCGACCTCAGCGACATCGCGACCGCCGCCAGAGCGCACGACGCGGCCGCCGCGAGAACGGCCGCCGAGCAGCTCGTGAGCGACTCGCAGCAGATCGGCACCGCACGCGCCGCGTTCGAGAGCGCGCTGAACTCCGCGAAGTAACGCGGCGCCGGCCGCGTCCGGACCACGGCGCGACCATCTAAGCTCCAAGCAGCGATGGCGCAGACGAAGAAGAAGCGGCAGACGAAGCACCGCGGCAACGCCGCCGGCCAGGTCGAGGCGCGCGGGCGCACCGGCCGCAGACCGGGCGCCGGCGAGCGCAAGCCGACGTCGAGAGAGCTGCGCGCCGCGCGGCTCGACCAGCCGCCGACGTGGAGAAGCGCGCTCAACCGCGCGCTGATCGCGGCGGCCCTGTTCCTCGTGCTGCTGCTGTTCTTCTTCCGCAGACAGCAGCTCGGGCCGAAGATCGGGATCGCCGTCGTGATGCTCGCGGTCTACGTCCCGATGGGCTACTACACCGACCTCTTCATCTACCGCCGCCGCCAGGCGAGAAGACTGCGCGAGCAGGCGGCCAAGCGGAGAGACGATCCCACCACCACCCCCAACGCCACATGATCGAGGTCGGCATGCTCACCGTCGGACCGGTGCAGGAGAACTGCTTCCTGGTCCGGCAGGCCGGTGGCGACCGCGCCGTGATCGTCGACCCCGGCGAGGAGGCTCCGCGCCTGCTCGAGGCGATCGAGCAGTGGGGCGTCACGCTCGACGCGATCCTGCTCACGCACACGCACTTCGACCACGTCGGCGCCGTCGCGCCCGTCGCGAGAGCCACCGGCGCCCCCGTCTACTGCCCGCAGCTCGAGCGCGGCGTGCTCGCCGACATCATGAGATTCGTCCCGTGGCCGGGCTTCGGCCCGTTCGAGTCCTACGAGGCCGACCACCTGGTCAGCGGCGGCGAGCGGCTCGCGCTCGCGGGGATCGACTTCGACGTGACGTTCACGCCCGGCCACAGCCCCGGCCACGTCACCTACGCGGTCGCCGACGACGACGGAACCGCCCTCTTCTCCGGCGACGTCCTGTTCCAGGGCTCGATCGGCCGCACCGACCTGCCCGGCGGCGACCATGCGCGCCTGCTGCAGTCGATCGGCGAGCTGCTCGGCGCCTACCCGGACGACGCGGTCGTCCACCCGGGCCATATGGGCCTGACGACGCTCGGCGCCGAGCGTGCGTCGAATCCGTTCCTCGAAGCCCTCGCCCGGTAGCCTCCGGCCCGCCATGAGCGCGAAGCTCCAAGCCCCACGGGGGACCTACGACGTGCTGCCCGACGACGCCGCCCGCCGCGAGGCGGTGGAGGAGGCCGCGCGCAGGATCCTCGGCGCGGCCGGCTACCGGCGCATCGAGACGCCCGCGTTCGAGGCGACCGAGCTGTTCGCGCGCGGCGTCGGCTCCTCGACCGACATCGTCCAGAAGGAGATGTACACGTTCGAGGACGGCGGCGGGCGCTCTCTGACACTGCGTCCCGAGGGGACCGCGCCGGTCGCGCGCGCGTATCTGGAGCACGGCATGCACAAGCTGCCGCAGCCGGTGAAGCTCTGGTACCTGTCGTCGTTCTTCCGCTACGAGCGCGCGCAGAGAGGCCGCCAGCGCCAGTTCTGGCAGGTCGGCACCGAGGCGATCGGCTCCGCCGACCCCGCGGTGGACGCCGAGTCGATCGTGCTGCTGGCCGAGCTGCTCGACGCGCTCGGCGTGAGGGACGTGCGTCTGCGGCTCTCCTCGCTCGGGTCGCCTGAGACGCGCGTCGCCTATCGCGAGGACCTGCAGGCCTACCTGCGCGCGCACGAGGACAAGCTGTCCGACGAGGTCCGCTCGCGGATCGACGCCAACCCACTGCGCGCGTTCGACGCCGACCACCCCGGCACGCGCGAAGTGATGGCCGGCGCGCCGCTGCTGCCCGACCGCCTCGACGGCGAGGACGCCGAGCACTTCGCCGAGGTGCGCGCGCTGCTCGATGAGGCCGACCTGCAGTACGAGCTGGACCCGACGCTCGTGCGCGGCCTCGACTACTACGCGCGCACCGTCTTCGAGTTCACGAGCGACGCGCTCGGCGCGCAGTCCGGCGTCGGCGGCGGCGGCCGCTACGACGGGCTGATCGAGCAGCTCGGCGGCCCGGCGACGCCGGGCGTCGGCTGGGCGGCGGGGATCGAGCGGATGGTGCTGGCTGCCGGCGAGCATGCCGTCGCGCCGCCCGTGGTGGACTTGTTCGTCGCGTATGCGGAGGCGCAGCCGGCGGTGCGTGCGACCGCCTTCCGCATCGCGCACCGTGCGCGCCGCGCCGGGCTCGACGTGCAGTTGGAGCTCGCCGGCCGCTCGCTGAAGGGCCAGCTCAAGCAGGCGGATCGGATCGGCGCGCGCTTCGTCGCGATCGTCGGCGAGGAGGGTGTGACGGTGAAGGATCGTGAAGCCGGCGAGCAGGACGAGCTCGCGCCCGATGCGGTGATCGCGGCCGTGCTGCGCGCAAGGAAGCTGTCGTGAGGGCCGCCCCGCGCGCGAACTCGTTCCGCGATGCCTGGGCCGCCTCGCTCACGGGCGAGCGGGCCGACACGCCGGCGCGCGTCGCCGGCTGGGTCCACCGCCGCCGCGACCACGGCGGGCTGATCTTCATCGACCTGCGCGACCGCTCGGGGATCGTCCAGCTCGTCTTCCATCCGGATCGCGCGCCCGAGGCGCACGCCGCCGCCCACGCGCTGCGCTCCGAGGACGTCCTCACCGCCGCCGGCACGGTTGTGCGGCGCGACGAGGGCAACGTCAACCCGAACATCCCGACCGGCGAGATCGAGGTGGCGGTCGACGAGCTGGTGCTGCACGCCGACGCCGAGACGCCGCCCTTCCCGATCGACGAGGACGGGCCGGTCGACGAGCTGATCCGCCTGCGGCACCGCACGCTCGACCTGCGGCGCCGCCCGTTGCAGGAGGCGCTGGCGCTGCGGCACACCGTCATCAAGACGATGCGCGACGTGCTCGACACGCGCGACTTCCTCGAGATCGAGACGCCGATCCTGACCCGTTCGACGCCCGAGGGCGCGCGCGACTACCTCGTGCCGGCGCGGATCGACCCGGGCGCGTTCTTCGCGCTGCCGCAGTCGCCGCAGCTGTTCAAGCAGCTGCTGATGATCGGCGGCTACGAGCGCTACTTCCAGATCGCCCGCTGCTTCCGCGACGAGGACACGCGCGCCGACCGTCAGCCGGAGTTCACGCAGCTCGACCTGGAGATGAGCTTCGTCGCCGAGGACGACGTGATCGAGACGATGGAGGCGATCATGGCGGCCGTCTTCGCGGTCGCCGGCTTCGACGTGCCGCCGGCGCCGTGGCGGCGCATGGGCTACGACGAGGCGATGGCGCGCTACGGCGTCGACCGCCCCGACACGCGCTTCGGCTTGGAGATCGCGGACATGGGGGAGGCGCTCGCCTCGTCCGAGTTCAAGGTCTTCTCCGGCGCTTTGGCGTCCGGCGGCGTCGTGCGCGGGATCAACGCGGGCGCGCGCGAGCTGGCGCGCAGAGACCTCGACGAGCTGACCGAGCTGGCGAGACAGTTCGGCGCCAAGGGGCTGGTGTGGGCGTTCGTGGAGGAGGGCGGCACGTGGCGCTCGCCGATCGCGAAGTTCCTCTCGCCGGACGAGCTTGCCGGCGTGACCGAGCGGCTCGACGGCAGACCGGGCGACCTGCTGCTGATCTCCGCCGACGCGCCGAAGGTCGTCTGCGCCGTGCTCGGCGCGCTGCGGCTGGAGCTGGCGCAGCGGTTCGAGCTGGTGCCCGAGGGCTCGCACGACATCCTCTGGATCGTCGACTTCCCGATGTTCGAGCAGGTCGAGGACGGCAGCTGGACGGCGCTGCACCACCCGTTCACCGCGCCCGAGGGCGACCTCGACGGCGACCCGGGCGCGCTGCGCTCGCGCGCCTACGACCTCGTGCTGGACGGCAGCGAGATCGGCGGCGGCTCGATCCGCATCAACCGCACCGACGTGCAGCAGCGCGTGCTGGAGCTGCTCGGCATGAGCGCCGAGGAGGCGCACGCGCGCTTCGGCTTCCTGCTCGACGCGCTCAGATACGGCGCCCCGCCGCATGGCGGCATCGCGATGGGGATCGACCGGATCGTCACGCTGCTCGCCGGCCGCGAGACGATCCGCGATGTGATCGCCTTTCCCAAGACCGCCTCCGGCGCGGACCCGCTCACGGGCGCGCCCGCGGAGGTCGACGCGCGCCAGCTCAGAGAGCTGGGGATCCAGGTCCCGCCGCGTCCGCCACGCACTAACGCCTGACGGCTTTTCTGCCGAATACGAGGGGGATGTCCCAGGTCTCCCGCCCGATGCAGATCGCGCTGGCCGCGACGCTGCTGCTCGCAGCCGTGTGGTTCGTCGCGCTGCGGCCGAAATCGTCGAGCGACGGCGCGTCTGCCGCTGCGCCCGCGCCTGCCGCCGCGCATACGACCGCGGCCGGAGCCGGAGCCGCGCCCGGCGTCGCCGGTCTGAAGAGCGCGATCGACAAGGCGCACGGCGCCGTCGCGACGGCGAGCGGCGACGCGCAGCGTGCGGCGCACAGCAGCGCGGACGGCGCCGCACCGGCGGCCACCGGCGCCCCAACCGCAAAGGCGACGCCCGCGCACGCTGCGGCCTCGGCGCCCGCGGTGTCCGGCAGCGGCCACGCCACCGCCGCCACCCGCGTCTCGCACCCGCGCGTCAGCCATCAGGTCGCGGCGGTCCAGTCCGCGCTCCGTCACCACAAGGCGATCGCGATCGCGTTCGTCGACCCGAGCACGGCCGATGCACGGGCGGTCGCGCAGGAGATGGGCCACGTCTCGCACTTCGGCGGCCGCGCGCTGCCGCTTGCGGTGCCGCTCTCGCAGCTGTCCGCCTACGACTTCATCACCAACGCGGTCCAGGTGACCGTCGCCCCGACGATCGTGATCGTCGACCCGCACGGCCACGCGACCACGATCGTCGGCTTCGCCGACGGCGACGAGATCGCACAGCGCCTCGCCGACGCGCTCGCGACGCGGCGCCGCTAGCGCGTCAGCGCCGGCTGCTCGTCGGTCCGCTGCGCGGGCTCGGCGTCCGCTTCGACCATCGCTGCCGGCGCCTCGATCGCGAGGTGGGGGAGGCGGCGCTCCAGTGCGGCCGGCAGCCACCAGGTGCGACGGCCGAGCAGTTGCAGCAGCGCCGGCAGCAGCAGCGAGCGCACGATGAATGCGTCGACGAAGACGGCGATCGCGAACGACAGGCCGAACAGCTTCACGGCGCGGTCGTCGTTGAGGCCGAACGACAGGAAGACGCAGATCATGATCGTCGCCGCCGCGGTGATCACGCGGCCGGTCTTCGCGAGGCCCTGGACGACGGCGTGGCTCGCGTCGCCTCTGCGCGTCCACTCCTCGTGGATGCGCGAGACGAGGAACACCTCGTAGTCCATCGACAGCCCGAAGACGATCGAGAACAGCATCACCGGGATGAACGCGTCGATCGGCCCGGCCTGGATCCCGAGCAGTCCGCCGAGCCAGCCGTACTGGAAGATCGCGACGGCGACGCCGAGCGACGCCCCGATCGACAGCAGGTTCATGACCGCCGCCTGCAGCGGGATCACGAGCGAGCGGAAGACGAGCAGCAGCAGCAGCGCGGCGAGCCCGACGACCACGCCGATGAACAGCGGCAGCTTGGATGCCAGCACGTTGGAGAAGTCGACCCCGACGGCCGTCGAGCCGGCGACGAGCAGCGTCGTGCCGGTCGCGTGCTCGACCGGCGGCAGCGTCGTGTCGCGCAGCCGGTTCACGAGATCCGTGGTTGCCGCGTCCTGCGGCGCCGACGTCGGGAACGCCTGCAGCGTCGCGGTCCGCCCGTTCGGCGAGACGACCGGGCTGCCGACCGACGCGACGCCGGGGGCCCCGGCGAGCGTCGTGTGCACCTTCGCGAGCGCGGCGCTCGCCGCGGCCCGATCCTGCGGGAGCTGCGCGACGACGAGCAGCGGCCCGTTGAAGCCCTTGCCGAAGCCCTGCGCGAGCAGGTCGTACGCCTGGCGGGTGGTGTTGCCCTTGACGTCGTTGCCGGCGTCGCTCTGGCCGAGCCGCAGCGACAGCGCCGGCACCGCGAGCGTCAGCACGATCGCGAGCCCGGCGAGCATCGCCGGCCAGGGGCGGCGTGCGATCAGCTTCGCCCACGCAGTCCAGCCGCGGTCGTGCTCGTGTGCGCGGCCGTCCTGAGCAGCCCGCCGCGCGCGGCGCCCGAGCCGGCCGACGCGGTCGCCGAAGCGCGACAACAGGGCCGGCAGCAGCGTCAGCGACGCGAGCATCGTCATCAGCACGCCGAGCGCGGTCGCGATCGACATGCCGTAGAGGAACGAGACGCCCAGCAGGCACATGCCGAGCACGGCAATGATCACCGTCACGCCGGCGAACAGGACGGCGCGGCCGGCCGTGTCCATCGCCGTCACGACGCTGTCCTCGACGCTCGCGCCGTTGCGGTAGGCCTCGCGGTAGCGCGTGACGATGAAGAGCGCGTAGTCGATCCCGACGCCGAGGCCGACCATCGCCGCCAGCTCGGTCGAGACCGACGGCACGTCGAGCACGTGCGTGAGCAGCCCGATCAGCCCGAACGCGGTGCCGAGGCCGAGCACGGCGGTGAGGATCGGCATCCCCATCGCGATCAGCGAGCCGAACGTCAGCAGCAGCACGATGATCGCCGCGAGCAGCCCGATCCCGCTGGCGGTGCCGAAGCTCTGCTGCTGGGCCTGCTCGATCGCCTGGCCGCCCAGCTCGACCTGCAGCGCGGGCGAGGAGATCCCCTTCGCGGTGTCGATCAGCTTCTGGACGTCGGCTCTCGGCACGACGTTCGCACGTTGGTCGAGCGAGATGGTCGCGAACGCGATCGTGCCGTCTCTCGAGACCACCGGTCTGCTGACGTGGCTCACGTGGGGGAGTCGCTCGACTCTCCCGAGCATCGCGTCGATCTGCGGAGCCTGGTCGGCGATCCGGCCCTGCTTCGCGTGCAGGACGATCTGGTCGCTGTCGCCCGACTGGCCGCGGAAGTCCTGCTTCAGCAGGTCGTAGGCGCGCTGCGACTCGGTGTGCGGCAGCGAGAACGTCTCGGCGAAGCGCGAGCCGGCGGCGCCGGAGATCCCGAGCAGCGCGACGAGCAGCGCGATCCATCCGCCGATCGCGATGGCGCGGTGATGGACGACCCAGCGCGCGAGGCGCGCGACGAGGCCTTCGGCTCGGGGTGCGGTGTCGGTCGGAACGCTCACGGCAGCTCTTCATGCTGGCACACCTGGACATTCGTCCGTCTGCCGCCACCTGCGCGGCTACGATGCCCGCCGATGCGCCTCTCCCGAACGCTCGTCGTGCTGCCGCTCGCGCTGTGGGCACTGCTTGCGCTGCCGGCCTTGGCGGGCGCGAGAGCGTACGTCGTCACGAGCGCCGCGCAGCTGACGAGCGCGCTGTCGCAAGCATCCTTGAGTGCGGAGGCGGACACGATCGACCTCGCGGCCGGCACCTACACCGGACAGTTCGAGTACGACGGATCGTCCGCCGTGACGATCACCGGCGCCGGTCAGACGGCGACGACGCTGGCGAACGGAGGCGGCGACCACACGGCGCTCGAGCTGCGCGGCAGCGGCAGCATCGTCGCGCAGAGACTCGGCGTCTCGGTCACCGGGACGAACGAGTACGGGCTGCAGCTCGACAACGCGGGCGTCGTCGTCCAGGACGTGCAGCTCGTCGACCAGCCGGCGGCGACGAACGCGAACGCGGTCGTCGCGTATGCCGGGACACTGCGCCGCGCGACGATCAGCGGCGACTTCGACCGCGGCGTGTACGCCCCCGACACCGGCGGCACCCTGGTGACGGTGGACGGCTTGACCGTCGCCGGCGGAAGCGACACGACCGCGCTGGAGGGCGAGGGCACCGGCACGAGCATGGTCGCCTCGCACGTGAAGGCGAGCGACGTCTCGATCGCGGCCCACGCGAGCTTCGGAGGCGCGCTGACGGTGACCGACTCGCTGCTGGAGATCGGCACCGGAGCCAACATGGCCGCGGCCGCGGACGACAACAACAACAGCGCGGCGTTCAGCAGCAACATCACGCTGGCGCGCGACACGCTCGTCGCGAGTGCCAGAAACCAGCGCGGCGTCACCATCGCCGCCGACAGAGGCGACGCGATGTCGGCGACCGTCACCGACACCGTGATGACGGGCTTCGCCACCCCGCTGGACTGCTTCGCGACCAACGGCGGCAGCGGGACGATCACGAGCACGAATCTCGCCTACGACAGCGGCGCGACCAACGCGTCCGAGTGCGCGGTGGGCGCCGTCAGACAGGCCGGAACGATCGTCGGCGACCCGCAGTTCGTCGATCCGACAAGAGGGAACTACCGCCTGCGCGCAGGCTCGCCGCTGATCGACGTCAGCGACGTGGCGTCGCCCGGCGCGACCGACCTCGACGGACACCCGCGCCCGGCCGACGGCAACGGCGACTGCGTGCGCCGCGGCGACGTCGGCGCCTACGAGCTGCTGCTGCCGCCGAGCGCCGGCGGTGTCGCCGTCCCGGCGCCCGCCGGAGCGCCCGTCGCGTTCACCGCCGCTCCGGCGTGCGACTCCGGCTCGGCGAGCCCGCTGCACGACCACTGGGCGTTCGACGACGGCGCGAGCGCCGACGGGGCGGTCGTCGCGCACGCGTTCTCGAGCGCCGGCACGCACAGCGCGCTCCTCACCGTCACCGACGCCGAGGGCCAGGCGGCGCAGGCGACCGTCAGCGTCGTCGTGAGTCCCAAGCCGCCGACGCCCAAGCCCGCCGCGCCGGCGATCGGCCGCTTCTCGGCGCCGAGCGCGTTGACGCTCGGCAGCGGCGCGCCGAAGCTGGGCGGCAGAAGAGGCCACGCGCTGACCGTGCAGCTGACGGTGCCCGCGACAGTCACGCTGTCGGCCACGCGGCTTGAGGGCGGACGCCGTGCGAGATCCGGTAGATGTGTCTCGTCGGCGCGCGCGCCGCACGGCAGACGCTGCACGCAGCGGCTGCCCGTGCACGCGACGGCGAGACTGAGACTGCCGGCCGGCGTCAGCCTGATCGCGTTCGCCGGGCGCATGAGCGCGCACGCGGCGCTGGCGCCCGGCCGCTACGAGCTGAAGATCGTCGCGCGCGACGCGCTCGGCCAGACGAGCAGAGCGCGCACGCTCGACGTCACGATCCGCAGAGCGCCGGCCAGAAGACGCAGACGGCGTCGCTGAGCGGCGAAGCGCGCACCGCGCCGCGTGTGCCGGTCTAGACTCGCCCTGTGGACTCCGAGCTGTTCGAGCATCACCTGAGCTCGCCGCGGGGCCGGGGGAAGGTGCCGGGGGACGGTGCGAGCGGCGTGGCCGGCACGAGAGCGTGCGGCGACGTGATCCGCTTCGGGCTGACGCTGTCCGACGACGGCACGCGCGTCGCGGACGCCGGCTGGGAGGCGGATGCGTGCGGCGCGACGGTCGTGTGCGCGAGCGCGGTGGTGGAGCTGATCGCCGGCGCGCCGCTGCTCGACGTCGCGCGGATCGGCGCGCGCGAGGTGGCGGCGGAGGTCGGCGGGCTGTCGCCGGGCAAGTTCCACGCCGCCGAGCTGGTCGCCGACGCGCTCGCGCGCGCGCTCGGGACCGCCGCCTACGACGGCGCGCGGCTGGCGCCGGTCGCCGATCGCACGCTCGTCGCGATGTCCGGCGGTGTCGACAGCGCCGTCGCGGCGCTGCTGTGCGCGCGCGGAAGCGAGGGGGACGTCGGCGGCGACGTGCTCGCCGTCACGCTCGAGCTGTGGGCCGACGAGGCCAACGACGCCGAGCGCTCGTGCTGCTCCGCCTCCGCCGTCCGCCTCGCGCGCGGGCTTGCGCACCGGATGGGCCTGCCGCACTTCACGCTCGACCTGCGCGAGCAGTTCCGCGCGGGCGTCGTCGATCCCTTTCTCGCCGACTGGGGCGCCGGCCGCACGCCCAACCCGTGCATCCGCTGCAACGGCAACGTGCGGCTCGACGCGATGCTGGAGCTGGCAGACCGGCTCGGCGCCGACGCGCTCGCGACCGGGCACTACGCGCGCGTGGTCGAGGCCGACCATCCCGACGGCCCGCTGCTCGCGGCCGCCGCCGACGCGTGGAAGGACCAGACGTACATGCTCGCCGCGCTCCAGCCCGAGTCGCTCAAGCGCATGCGCTTCCCGCTCGGCGGCATCACGAAGCCGCAGGCGCGGCGGCTGGCGGCCGAGGCCGAGCTGCCGGTCGCGAGCAAGGCCGACTCGCAGGACCTCTGCTTCCTCGCGGGCACGAGCCGCGCGTCGTTCCTCGCCAAGCACGGCGGGATCGGCGAGCGGCCGGGGGAGATCGTCGACCGCGCCGGCCGCACGATCGGCACGCACCGCGGCCACCACGGCTTCACCGTCGGGCAGCGCAGAGGGCTCGGCGTCGCGACGAACGAGCCGCTGTACGTGCTCGGCACCGACGCGCGCCGCAACCTCGTGATCGCCGGCACGAGGGAGGAGTTGGAGACGACGCGCGTGTACGTGCGCGGGGCGCGCCTCTACCGCGACGGCGCGCGCGTGGACCGCGTGAAGCTGCGCTACCGCACGAAGCCGCTGCCGGCGCGGCTGTCCGGCGCCGACGCCGGTGCGCTCGCCGCCGGCATGCACCGCACGCTGGAGATCGAGCTGGGGGAGCCGGTCGACGGCGCGGCGCCCGGCCAGATGGCGTGCCTGATGGACGGCGAGACGATCGTCGGCTGGGGCACGATCGCGGCGCCGCCGGCCGCGGCGGATGCTGCGCCTGCGCTCGACGTCGTCGCCGCCGGCGCGTCAGCCTGACACCAGCTCCTGCCCGAGCGCGACCGTCTGCACGAGCAGCTTCGCCCGCACCGGCGGCTTGACCTCCGCGGGGCCGCCGTCGAGGTTGCGGTACATCGTCGCGACGTTGACGACGATCCGCTCGGCACCCTCCCACGCCGCGAAGCGCGCGTGCTCGGGGGAGCGGACGAGCAGCCGCGCGGCCTCGCCCGCGGACCGTCCGGCCGTGCGCTGCTCAACCACCGCCTCGCGCAGCCAGCGCCAGTACGCGGCCAGCTCCTCGATCTCGGGCCGCCCGCACGGCGGACCGTGGCCGGGAACGTAGACGCCGGCGTCGAGCGCCAGCAGCGTGTCGAGCGCGGCCAGCCATGTCTCGACCGGTCCGTGCCACATGATCGGTGCCACGCCGATGAAGAGGATGTCGGCGGCGAACACGACGCCCTCGTCCGGGACGTGGACGATCGCGTCGGCGGCGGTGTGCGTGGGGCCGACGTCGAGGATGCGGACGCTGCGGCCGCCGGCGTCGAGCTGTGCCGGCGCGTCGAGCAGCCGGTCGGCGTAGCGCAGTCTCACGCCGCGCCACGTGAACGGCGCGAGCTGCGCGTGGGCTCGCCGCGCGACCGCTCCCACGCGGCCGGGCACGTGGCGCAGCGCGGCGGCGGTCGCGGCCATGCCGTTCAGCACCCGCGGCGGCGCCTCGCCGCGCATCGCGCGGTCGCAGGCGCGCGTCGCGAGGATCTCCACCTCCGCGTCGAGGGCGCCGTTCCCCCACCAGTGGTCGCCGTCGGGGTGTGTGACGAACGCCTGGCGCAGCGGCGCGTCCGCGAGCTGCGCCGCCATCGCCCCGAGCATCCGGCGCGTGAGCCGCTCGTCCCACAGCGTGTCGACGAGCAGCGAAGCGCCGTCGCCGCAGATCAGGCCCGCGTTCGACTCGCCGAGGCCGCCGTTGGGCTGCAGCCATGCCCAGGTCCGCGGCGCGACCTCGCGCAGCCCGCCGGGGAAGCGCGCGGGCGCGCCGCCGAGGTTGTGTGAGGCGCCGCTCATGCGACGACGAAGCTAGCGATCTCGTCTCTACACTGCGCAGACTCATGGCGATGACCTCGGACGAGATCCGCGAGACGTACCTGTCGTTCTTCGAGCAGCGCGACCACCTGCGCCGCCCGTCGGCGTCGCTCGTGCCGGCCGCGTACGACCCGTCAGTGCTGCTGACGACGGCGGGCATGCACCCGCTGATGCCGTACTTCCTGCAGCAGGAGCAGCCGCCGCATTCGCGTCTCACGAGCTGCCAGAAGTGCTTCCGCACGGTCGACATCGACATCATCGGCACGACGCACCGGCACCTGACGTTCTTCGAGATGCTCGGCAACTTCTCGATGGGCGACTACTTCAAGCAGGACGCGATCGCGTTCGCCTGGGAGCTGGCGACCCAGGGCTTCGGCTTCGACCCGCAGAGAATCTGGGTGACCGTCTTCGGCGGCGACGAGGTGCTCGGCCTCGGTCCGGACGAGGAGGCGATCGGGCTGTGGGAGGCGATCGGCATGCCGCGCGAGCGGATCGTCGAGTGCCCGCGCTCGGAGAACTTCTGGCAGGCGGGCCCAACCGGTCCGTGCGGGCCGTGCAGCGAGCTGTACCTCGACCGCGGCCTGTCGTTCGGCAGCGAGGATGATCTCCCGGGCGGCGAGAACGAGCGCTTCCTCGAGTTCTGGAACCTCGTCTTCATGACCTTCAAGCAGGGGCCGCCCGACACGCTCACGCCGCTGCCGGCGAAGAACATCGACACGGGCCTCGGCCTCAATCGCCTCGCGGCGATCCTGCAGGGCAAGGAGTCGGTCTTCGAGACCGACCAGTTCCAGCCGCTGATCGAGCTGGGCGAGCAGCTCGGCGGCGTGAAGTACGGCGCCGACTTCGAGACGACCCGCTCGCTGCGGATCCTCGCCGATCACACGCGCGCGATGACGTTCCTCGTCGCCGACGGCGTCGTCCCGTCCAACGAGGACCGCGGCTACATCCTGCGCCGCGTCATGCGCCGGGCGGTCCAGCACGGCCGCTCGCTCGGATTCGAGCCGGGCTTCCTGCCGCGGTTCGCGACCGTGGTCGAGGAGACGATGGGCGGCTCCTACCCCGAGCTGGCCGAGCACCGCGACGCGATCCGCAAGTGGCTCGCGGCCGAGGAGGAGTCGTTCGGCAGAACGCTCGAGCAGGGCACGAAGCTGCTCGACGACCTGATCGCGCAGGCGAAGGACCAGGGCGAGGAGGGCCTCGGCGCCGCCGACGTCTTCCAGCTCCACGACACCTATGGCTTCCCGTTCGACCTGACGCGCGAGATCGCCGCCGAGCACGACCTCGGCGTCGACGAGCCTGGCTTCGAGCGGCTGATGGGCGAGCAGCGCACACGGGCGCGCGCCGGCGGCCGCGGCGCAGTCGCCGACGTGCTGCGCGCGCGGGCGCAGGAGCTGGCCACGGCGAGCACGTTCGCGAGCGAGTTCACCGGCTACGAGACGACGGAGCAGGCGACGTCCGTGGGCGCTTTGGAGCGCGAGGACGGCCGGCTGCTGGTGAAGCTCGTCGAGTCGCCCTTCTACGCGGCCGGCGGCGGGCAGGTGTCCGACTCCGGCTTCGTCGAGTGCGCCGACGGCGACTGCCGCGCGCGCGTCGAGCAGGTCTTCCGCCTCGCCGGCGGGGAGGACCAGGTGCTGGTGCTCGCGCCCGAGGCCGGCGAGCTGAAGCCGGGCGAGGCGGTGCGGGCCGTGGTGGACCACGGGGCGCGCCACGCGACGCAGTGCAACCACACCGCGACGCACCTGCTGCACGCGGCGCTGCGGCAGCGGCTCGGCACGCACGTGCGCCAGGCCGGCTCGGCGGTGCAGCCGGACAAGCTGCGCTTCGACTTCACGCACGGGGCGGCGCTGAGCGCCGAGGAGCTGCGCGCGGTCGAGGACGACGTGAACGGCTGGATCCTCGAGAACCACTCCGTGCGCGCTCTGACGACGACGCTCGACGAGGCCAAGTCGCGCGGCGCGATGGCGCTGTTCGGCGAGAAGTACGGCGACGTCGTGCGGATGGTCGAGGTCGGCGACGGGTCCTTCTCGCGCGAGCTGTGCGGCGGCACGCACGTGCGCTCGACGGCGGAGATCGGCCTGTTCCGGATCGTGAGCGAGACCTCGAGCGCTGCGAACGTGCGGCGGATCGAGGCGCTGACGGGGCCGGCGGCGGTCTCGCTGGTGCGTGAGCACGACGACGTGCTGCGGGCGGTCGCGACCGAGCTGCGGGCGGTTCCCGAGCAGGTGCCGAGCGCGGTGCAGGCGCTGCGCGCGCGCGTCAAGGAGCTGGAGAAGGCGGCATCGAGGGGGGGAGGGACGAACGGCTCTGTCGACGTGGAGGCGCTGCTGGCCTCCGCCACCGACGCCTCGGGCGCACCCCTCCTCGCTGCCGTCGTAGACGTCGCGGACCCGAGACAGCTCCCCGACCTCGCCGACAAGCTGCGGGCGAAGCTCGGCGACGCCGCGGTCGTGCTGGGTGCGGTCATCGACGGCAAGGTTCACCTGGTGGCGACCGTCGCGCCGGCACTCGTCGAGCGCGGCGCGAAGGCGGGGGCCGCGATCGCGGTGGCCGCGAGAATCGCCGGCGGCGGCGGGGGCGGTCGTGACACGATGGCGCGTGCGGGAGGCCGCGACCCGGACAAGCTGCCGGAGGCGATCGCCGCCGCGCGCGCGGCGATCGAGGCAGCCCTCGCGGGCTGATGCGCGTGCTCGCGCTCGACTACGGGTCGGCTCGCTGCGGCGTGGCTGTCAGCGACCCGACCGGCACGCTTGCGACGCCCCTGGCGGCGCTTGAACGGCCGGCTACGAAGAAGGGCTTCGCGGCGTTGACGGCGCTCGTGAGGGACCGCTCGGTCGGCCGGGTTGTGGTGGGCCTGCCGCTCGGCCTGAGCGGGCAGGACACGCCGCAGACGCGCGAGGCGCGGTCGTTCGCGGCGCGCCTGGACGCCGCGGTCGACGTCCCCGTCGACCTCTACGACGAGCGCTTCACGACGACGATCGCGCAACGGTCCGGCGGCACGGCCGCTTCGGAGGACTCCCGCGCGGCCGCGGTGCTGCTGGAGGATTGGCTCGCGCAACACGGGGAAGAGGTCCGCGCGTGAGCCGCACACCCGAGGAGCGCGAGGCCGCCCGCCGCGAGCGCGAACGCCAGCGCGCCGAGCGCGAGGGGCGTCCGCTTCCGCCCGAGCCGGCGCCGGCTGCGCTCCCGCCCGATGCGCGACGAGTTTCCAGCCTCACAGGCACGGAAAACGTCGAGCATCCGGCCGAGCCGACGCACGACCCGCAGGCGACGCAGATGTTCGACGTGACGACGCAATGGACCGGCGAGCACGCGGCGGTGGCAGCGGCGGCCGAGCCCGATCCACTCGATGCCCCGGAGCCCGAGTCGGCGCCGGCCGCGCCACCGCTCACGTCAGAGCCCGAGGTGCCGCTCGGGACGCGGCGCGTGTCGCGTCACCAGCGGTCCGGCCGCGCCGCGAAGCCGCCCGCCCCGCCGCGCGGCGGAGGCGGCGCTCGCACCGGCCCGCGCTGGCGCCGCCGCATCGGCGCGCTGCTGGCGATCGCCGTCGTGGTCGTCGCCGGCTGGTTCCTGTGGTCGATCTACCAGCCGGGCGGCGGCGACGGCAGCGGCAGCGTCGTCGTGACGATCCCGAGAGGGGCGGGAGTGAGCCAGATCGGCGACCTGCTCGCGAGCAGAGGCGTCGTCGACTCGTCGTTCTTCTTCCGCCTGCGCGCGAAGCTGTCGGGCAGCGGCGGCGCGCTGAAGTCCGGCACCTTCACGCTCAGAGACGGGATGAGCTACGCCGCCGCGCTCGACGCGCTGAGCCACGACCCGCCCCCGCCGCCGGTGATCAAGATCACGATCCCCGAGGGGATGAGCCGCTCCCAGATCGCCGCACTCGCGCGCCAGGACGGTTTGCGCGGGAACTACCTCGCCGCTTCGCGCAGCGTTCCCGCGTTCAACCTGCGCCGCTACGGCGCCCCGAAGGGCGCGACGCTGGAGGGCTTCCTGTTCCCGGCGACCTACGAGCTGAAGCGCGGCGCAACGGTGCAGCAGCTCGTGCGCGAGCAGCTGCTCGCGTTCCAGCAGCAGCTCGCGCAGGTGAACCTGCGCTACGCGAAGAGCAAGAACCTGACGGTCTTCGACGTCGTCACGATCGCCTCGATGGTCGAGCGCGAGGTCGAGGTCCCGCGCGAGCGGCCGCTCGTCGCGGCGGTCATCTACAACCGCCTCAAGCAGAGCACGCCGCTCGGGATCGACGCCACGCTGCGCTTCGCGCTGAACGACTGGACGAGACCGCTGACGGTCTCCCAGCTCGCGAACCCGACGCCCTACAACACGCGCGCCCACCAGGGCCTGCCGCCGGGGCCGATCGGCAACCCGGGCCTCGCGTCGCTGCAGGCGGCCGCGCATCCGGCGCATGTGTCGTACCTCTTCTACGTCGTCAAGCCGGGGACGTGCGGGCAGCACGCCTTCTCGACGACCGACGCGCAGTTCCAGCGCGACGTGCAGCGCTACAACGACGCGCGCAACGCGGCCGGCGGCAAGTCGCCGACGAGATGCTGAGGCCGGTCGGCTGATGCCGATCTGCGGCGTGCTCGGCTGGCCGGTGCGCCACAGCCGCTCGCCGGCGATGCACGAGGCCGGCTACGCGGCGCTGGGACTGGACGACTGGCGCTATCAGCTGCTGCCCGTCCCGCCGGAGCTGTTCGACGAGACGGTGCGCGGACTCCCGGGCGCCGGCTTCGTCGGCGCGAACGTGACGATCCCGCACAAGGAGGCGGCGCTCGCGCTTGCCGACGAGGCGACGGGCAGCGCCCGCGCGATCGGGGCGGCGAACACGCTCACGTTCCTGCCCGGCGGCCGCATCCACGCCGACAACACCGACGCCCCCGGGCTGATCGACGCGCTGCCGTTCGACCCGGCCGGAGCGACCGCCGTCGTGCTCGGCGCCGGCGGGAGCGCGCGGGCGATCGTCTGGGCGCTCGTGCAGGCCGGCGCCGACGTGCTGGTCTGGAATCGGACCAGGGAGCGCGCCGAGCGGCTGTGCGCCGAGATCG
>CAZGJV010000034.1:30453-34812 GCA_964525715.1 uncultured Conexibacter sp.
GTGCTGGTCTGGAATCGGACCAGGGAGCGCGCCGAGCGGCTGTGCGCCGAGATCGGCGGCCGCGTGGTCGAGCGTCCGCCCGTGCGGGCGGACCTGCTCGTGAACACAACGTCCGTCGGATTGCAATGGGGTGAAGACCCGTTCAAGGCGCTTCCGCTCGACGCCGATGCTCTGCATGGATATCCATGCCTTGTCGACCTCGTCTACGGAAGCCGCCCCACGGCCCTGACCAGCGCCGCGCACGACGCCGGCGCGACGGTGGTGGACGGCCTTGAGATCCTGGTTCGACAAGGAGCCCGCTCCTTCGAGCGCTGGACCGGGCGCCCCGCCCCCCTCGACGTCCTCCGCGCCGCCGCCCGCGGGGAGCCCGCCGCCGCCTGATCCGCAGCCCGCGGCGGAGCCCCGTCAATCTGATGCTTGTGAGCGACATCAGATTGCAGGGGCTCCCGCCGACGTACCGGTGTTCGACCCGTTTGCCCGCTCGGCCGAGGCGGAACTGCCGCCGGAGTGGTCGGCGATGCGGGGGGCGGACCCGGCGCCCGAGCCCGAGCTGGCGCGGCCCGCGCCGCCGCCTGCCGTGGAGGAGCCGGCCCCGCCGACGCCCCCCTCGATGCCGTCGTTCACGGCGCCCGAGCCGCCGCGCGCCGAGGAGTCGCCCACAAGGCCGGCGACGAAGGGCCACCTCCGCGCCATCGGCCCCGCCGACACCGACGGCGCCCTCGCCAAGGCCCCGCAGCACGACCACGAGTGGAACGGCGTCACGCCCCCATCGCGCCGCGGCGGCTCCGGACGTTTCCTCACCGACGTGCTCGGCGACCTCGGCTTCGTCGAGCAGCAGCGCGTGGAGGCGGCCGTCGAGGCCGCGCGCCAATCCGGCCGCGCACCGGAGAAGGTGCTGCTCGAGCAGGGCGAGATCAGCGAGGACCAGCTCGCCCGCGCGATCGGCGAGCGCTACGGGCTCGACCACCTCGACCTGACCGCCTTCCCGATCGACATGGCCGCGGCGAACCTGATCGACTCGTCGGCGGCCAAGCGCTACGAAGCGGTCCCGGTCGCGTTCGCCGAGGAGAAGCGCGCGCTCGTCGTCGCGATGGCCGATCCGGCGAACGTGCTCGCGGTCGACGACATCGCGATGCTGACGCGGCTCGACGTGCGGCCGGCGGTCGCCAGCCGCGAGGACATCGCGACGCTCGTGGCGCGGCTCGACCGGTTCGGCGACTCGGTGCGCGAGGCGGTCGACGAGGAGACCCAGCAGGACGACGGCGAGGTCGTCGAGCTGCACGAGTCGGCTGACGACGCGCCGATCGTCAAGCTCGTCAACTCGATCATCGCCCAGGCAGCCGAGCGCGGCGCCTCCGACATCCACTTCGAGCCCGACGGCCGCGAGCTGCGCGTGCGCTTCCGCATCGACGGCGTGCTGAGCGTCTCGACGACGATCCCGCAGCGGATGGTCGCCGGCGTCGTCTCGCGCACGAAGATCATGGCGGAGCTGGACATCGCCGAGAAGCGCATCCCACAGGACGGGCGCGTCAGCCTGAGCGTCGACGGGCGGCTCGTCGACATCCGCGTCGTGACCCTGCCGAGCGTGCATGGCGAGTCGCTCGTGATGCGCATCCTCGACAAGCAGGCGGTGCAGATCGGGCTCGACAAGCTCGGCATGCAGACGGGCGAGCGCGAGCGCTTCCAGTCGGCCTTCACGCAGTCCTACGGCGCCGTGCTGGCGACCGGCCCGACCGGTTCCGGCAAGTCGACGACGCTCTATGCCGCGCTGCAGCAGCTCAACACGACCGAGAAGAACATCATCACGATCGAGGATCCGGTCGAGTACCAGCTCGAGGGGATCACGCAGGTGCAGGTCAATCCGCGCGCCGGGCTGACGTTCGCGAACGGCCTGCGCTCGATGATGCGCGCCGACCCCGACATCATCATGGTCGGCGAGATCCGCGACGGCGAGACGGCGCAGATCGCGATCGAGTCGGCGCTGACCGGCCACCTCGTCCTCTCGACGCTGCACACGAACGACGCGCCGACCGCGATCACGCGCCTGATCGAGATGGGGATCGAGCCGTTCCTCGTCGCCTCCGCGATCGACTGCGTCGTCGCGCAGCGGCTCGCGCGCACGCTCTGCCCGACGTGCAAGAAGCGCACGATCGTGCCGGCGCAGGTGCTGCGCGAGAGCGGCTTCAACGTCTCGCTCGACCTCGAGTGCTACGAGCCGGTCGGCTGCGGGCGCTGTGGGGGGATGGGCTACAAGGGCCGCGTCGGCCTCTACGAGGTGATGAGCGTGACCGAGGAGATCCGCTCGCTCGTGCTCACGCGCGCCCCGGCCGACGAGATCGCCGCGGTCGCGACACGCGAGGGGATGCGGCGGCTGCGCGACGACGGCTTCGAGAAGGTCAAGGCGGGGCTCACCTCGCTGGCCGAGGTCGCGCGGGTGACGGGGACCGCCTGACCGGAAGCCGGTCTGTAAGCACGCAAACACGCAAAAGACGCAAGCTTGCGAAGATCTCGCAAGACGATATAGTTGCGTTCATGCAAACGTCGAAAGCGGTCTCGCCACAGCAGCTCGCCGCCGACCTCCAGCGCTTCTACGGGCGCTGCATGAAGGGCGAGCAGGGCGAGCTGTTCGCGCTGATCGCCGAGCTCGAGCTGACGATGGCGCAGATGCGCGGGCTGTTCGTGCTCGAGACGACCGACCACGCGCAGGCGCTCACCGAGCTGGCGCCGCAGATGGGCCTGTCCGTCGCCGCCGCCGGCCGCGCCGTCGACGGGCTCGTGCGCCACGGATTCGTCTCGCGCACAGAGGACGCGGTCGACCGCCGCATCAAGCGCCTGGCGCTGACGGCCGCCGGCCGCGCCGCGCTCGAGCGCATCAACGAGGCGCGCCTTGCCGGGCTGCGCCGCTTCGCCGCGACGCTCGGCGACGCCGAGCGCGACGCGCTCGCCGACGCGCTTGCATCGATCTTCGCCCAGTGGGACTCAGAGTCGAGAGAGGAGGCGCGGTGAGCGCCAACGGAAACGGAAACGGACGCATGCCAGCCACCGCCGAAGCTTCGCGGACGGTCTCCGGCTCGGAGCCGCTGGACCGCGCGCTGCTCGCGATCTCGGCCGTCGTCGTGCTCGGGACGATCATGTCGATCCTCGACACGACGATCGTCAACATCGCGATCAACCACCTGTCGGTGGACTTCAAGGCGCCGCTGCCGACGATCCAGTGGGTCTCGACCGGCTACCTGCTCGCGCTCGCGACCGTCATCCCGCTCACCGGCTGGGCAGCCGACCGCTTCGGCACCAAGCGCCTCTACATGACGTCGCTCGTGCTGTTCCTCGCCGGCTCGGCGCTGTCGGGCATGGCGTGGTCGGCGCAGTCGCTGATCTTCTTCCGGATCCTGCAGGGGCTCGGCGGCGGCATGATCATGCCGGCCGGCATGACGATCCTCACGCAGGCGGCCGGGCCGCAGCGGATCGGGCGCGTGATGAGCGTCGTCGGCGCGCCGATGCTGATCGGGCCGATCCTCGGCCCGGTGCTCGGCGGCTGGCTCGTCGACGACGTCTCGTGGCGTTGGATCTTCTACGTGAACATCCCGATCGGCATCGTCGCGCTCGCGATGGCGTCCCGCATCCTCAAGCCCGACAAGCCGCAGCCGCGCCACCGGCTCGACGTGCTGGGTCTGCTGCTGCTGTCGCCCGGGTTGGCGGCGCTCGTCTACGGGCTCGCGGAGATCGGCACGCGCGGCAGCTTCGCCGGCGCGAAGGCGATCGTGCCGACGCTCGCCGGCATCGTGCTGATCGCCGCCTTCACGTGGCACGCGCTGCACACCGACGCGCCGCTGATCGACGTGCGGCTGTTCAAGCGCAGAACGCCGGCGGTGTCCGGCATCACGATGGCGCTGTTCGCCGCCGCCTTCTTCGGCGCGATGCTGCTGCTGCCGCTCTACTACCAGGTCGCGCGTGGCGAGTCGGCGCTCGACGCCGGGCTGCTGATGATCCCGCAGGGGGTCGGCGCGGCGCTGATGATGCCGATCGGCGGGCGGATCGTCGACCGCACCGGCGCGGGGCGCGTCGTGTTGCCGGGGCTGGTGTGCGTGCTGGTCGGCTTCGGGATCTTCACGCAGGTCGGCGCCGACACGTCGTACGTGTTGCTGGGCGCCGCCTCGTTCGTGGCCGGCATGGGGATCGGCCTGGCGATGATGCCGACGATGGCGGCCGCCTACCAGACGCTCGCGCACGCCGAGGTCTCGCGCGCCACGACCGCGTTCAACATCGTCCAGCGCGGCTTCGGCGCGCTCGGCGTCGCTTTGATCTCGGTCGTGCTCGCCACGCAGCTCGCCGACCGCCTGCCCGGCGCGGCGAACGCGG
>CAZGJV010000035.1:0-2642 GCA_964525715.1 uncultured Conexibacter sp.
TGCAACCCCGAGACCGTCTCGACCGACTACGACACGTCCGACCGCCTCTACTTCGAGCCGCTGACGCTCGAGGACGTGCTCGGCGTCTGCGAGGTCGAGCAGCCCGAGGGCGTGATCGTGCAGTTCGGCGGCCAGACGCCGCTCAAGCTCGCAGCCGGGCTCGCGGAGGCCGGCGTGCCGATCCTCGGTACGAGCATCGACGCGATCGACCACGCTGAAGACCGCGGGCGCTTCGGGACGCTGCTGAAGCAGCTCGGATACGAGGCGCCGCCGTACGCAACCGCCCACTCTCCGGAGGAGGCGCTGGCGAAGGCGCCCGAGGTGGGCTTCCCGCTGCTCGTGCGCCCGTCGTACGTGCTCGGCGGCCGCGCGATGGAGATCGTCTACTCGCTCGACGGGCTGCAGGACTACCTGACCCGCGTCGGCTCCGCGCACGGCAGCGGCAAGCAGATCTTCCTCGACCGCTTCCTCGAGGATTCGATCGAGGTCGACGTCGACGCCCTGTGCGACGGCGAGGACGTGTGGATCGGCGGGATCATGCAGCACGTCGAGGAGGCCGGCATCCACTCCGGCGACTCGGCCTGCGTGCTGCCGCCGCACTCGCTCGGGGGCGACGCGCTCGCGCAGATCCGCGAGCAC
Organism: uncultured Conexibacter sp.; assembly: GCA_964525715.1. Classification (GTDB taxonomy): domain Bacteria; phylum Actinomycetota; class Thermoleophilia; order Solirubrobacterales; family Solirubrobacteraceae; genus Conexibacter. The sequence continues at coordinate 640 of CAZGJV010000035.1, forward strand.
ACGGAGGGGATCGCGAAGGCGCTCGGCGTCGTCGGCCTGCTGAACGTCCAGTACGCCGTCGACACCTCCGGCAGGCTCTACGTGATCGAGGCCAACCCGCGCGCGTCGCGCACCGTGCCGTTCGTCTCGAAGGCGATCGGGCACCCGCTCGCGAAGCTCGCCTGCCGCGTCATGCTCGGCGAGCGGATCGCCGACATGGGTCTGCCGGCCGATCCGGTCGGCGACGTCGTCTGCGTCAAGGAGGCGGTGCTGCCGTTCGACCGCTTCGCCGGCGCCGACTCGCTGCTCGGCCCCGAGATGCGCTCGACCGGCGAGGTGATGGGGATCGCGCGCGACTTCCCGACCGCGTTCGCGAAGGCGCAGGCGGCCGCGGGCGCGCAACTGCCCGACGCCGGCACCGTCTTCATCACGGTCACCGACGGCGACAAGCCGGCGGCCGCCGGCGTGGCGATGGCGCTCGCCGAGCTGGGCTTCGAGCTGGTCGCGACGAGCGGCACCGCTCAGGCGATCAAGCGGATGGGGATTCCCGTGCGCTCGCTCTGCAAGATCGGCGAAGGCTCGCCGAACGTGCTCGACGAGATCGAGCGCGGGGAGATCAGGCTCGTCGTCAACACACCGGTCGGAACCGGTGCGCGCATCGACGGCTGGGAGATCCGCTCCGCCGCCGTCGCACGGGGGATCCCGTGCATCACGACGATGACCGGCGCGATGGCCGCCACACGGGCGATCGCCGCCGCGCGACGCGGGCAGGCGCCCGTCGTCTCGCTGCAGGAGCTGCAGCACGCACCGTCCTCGCCGGCGGCTCCGCCGCGCGTCGCCTGAGGGTCGTTGCGCGAACGTTCACGTTCGCAGCGGGAAACGCCTGCAAACGGATTGGATCCTTCCAGGGAGCCTCGACATTGCTCGACCTCAAGTTGAGGTCGAGGCGAATTCGACGGTTGGCGCTTGCCGAGCCCGCTTCACGTTGTAGACTCGCCGCCAATGCCGCCGGCTGCCAGTGAAACGCCTGCCAAGCACGCCACCGCGCCCGAGCGTTCCCTGCACCAGCGCATGATCGCGCTCACGCGCGCGAACGAGATCCGGACGAAGCGGGCCCAGCTCAAGCGCGACCTCAAGGCCGGCCGCATCGCCATCCACGAACTGCTGATGGAGCCGCCGAACTACGTCGAGACGGCGAAGGTCTTCGACCTGCTGCTGGCGGTGCCGAAGTACGGCCGCGTGAAGGCCAACAAGGTCCTCACGCAGTGCCGCATCTCCCCGAGCAAGACGATCGGCGGGCTCTCGCCCCGGCAGCGCGCCGAGCTTGTCGCGCTGCTGCGCCGATAGCCGGCGAGCGCCGCCCGCGCGTGGCTCGCGTGTTCGTCATCACCGGCCCGTCGGGCGTCGGCAAGGGAACGCTGATCCGCGGCCTGCTCGCGCGTCTGCCCGAGCTGGAGCTGTCCGTCTCGGCCACGACGCGCCAGCCGCGTCCGGGCGAGCAGGACGGTGTCGACTACCACTTCCTGACCGACGCCGAGTTCGACCGCAAAGTCGCCGCGGGTGCATTCGTCGAGCACGCCGCCTACTCGGGCCGCCGCTACGGAACGCTGCGCTCCGAGCTCGAACGCCGTACGACCGCCGGCGTGCCGGTCGTGCTGGAGATCGAGGTGCAGGGTGCGCGCCAGGTGCGCAAGACGCTGCCGTCCGCGGTGCAGGTGTTCATCGTGCCGCCGTCCGGCGAGGCGCTGCGCGAGCGGCTCGTCGGCCGCGGGACCGACGACCCCGAGCAGATCGAACGCCGCCTCGCCGTCGCCGAGCGCGAGCTCGCCGCCCAGAACGAGTTCGACCACAAGGTCATGAACGACCGCCAGGAGGACGCGGTCGGCGCGCTCGAACAGCTCGTGCGAGCCGCTCTGTAACGTCGCGCGCAGGCGGCCGCTCGCGGTCGCCGGAGCGCGAAACGCCGGGTTGCAAGCGCGCGCCCAGGCCTGGCTGGCGCGCCGGTCGCTCGTTACCGTGAGGCG
>CAZGJV010000035.1:2742-33832 GCA_964525715.1 uncultured Conexibacter sp.
TGCAAGCGCGCGCCCAGGCCTGGCTGGCGCGCCGGTCGCTCGTTACCGTGAGGCGCGGCTCGTCGCCGTCGTCCTCGCCCCATGCCCATTTCTGCCAGCTCACGCGCACGCCGCTCGGGCGCGCTCGCAACCGCCATCGCCGTCGTCGCGACCACGGTCGCGACCGCGGCGCCGAGCACGGGCGACCTGCAGCAGCGCATCCAGGGCACCCAGCAGCGCGAGCAGGGCGTGCAGGGTGCGATCCAGCATGAGAACGCGCAGATCGCGCGCGCCCAGCGCCACATCGACGACATCGACGCGCAGCTTGCCGGGCTCCAGCAGCAGCTCGCGTTGGAGCGCGCGCAGCTCGAGCAGGTCCAGCAGCAGCTGCGCACCGAGCGCGGACGCCTGCTGCGCCTGCAGGCCACGCTCGGCGCCGACCGCGTGGCGCTCGCGCGCCAGCTCGTCGCCCAGTACGAGGCGCCGCCGGACGACGTGATGACGGTCGTGCTCCACGCGCACGGCTTCAGCGACCTGATCGAGCGGATGGACGACATGTCGCGGCTGCGCAAGCACAACGAGGTCGTCACCACAGACGTCGCGGCCGCGCGCACCGCAGTGGCGGTCGAGACGAGACGGCTCGCGGCGATCGCGCTGCGCCGGCAGCGGATCGTCGACGGCGCGATCGTGCAGCGCGACGAGATCGCACAACTGCGCCTGCGGGCGGTGGGTGAGCAGATGAAGATCGTCCGAGCGCGCACGCGCGACCGCGGCCAGCTCGGCTCGCTCCAGCAGCAGGAGCACGGCCTCCAGCACACGCTCAGCAAGATCCAGGCGCAGGAGACGGCGGCCGGCGCGCTCCAGACGAGCGGCACGATCGGCGGGCCCGGCCCGGGTGTCACGAACGCGCCGTTCGTCTCCCACGGCGGCTCGACCGGCTTCTTCCAGGCGCCGGGAACGAATTACAGCGTCGGCGTCGAGCCGATCATCGCCGCGCGCCTCGACCGCCTCGGCAAGGCGCTCGGCCTGCATCTGATCGGCATCTCCGGCTACCGCTCGCCGCAGCACTCGGTCGAGGTCGGCGGCTTCCCGAACGACCCGCACACGCGCGGCGAGGCGTCCGACACGCCCGGCGTCGAGGGCGTCTCGGAGGCCACGCTCGAGCAGTTCGGGCTCACACGGCCGTTCGGCGGGGCGGCCGAGGCCGACCACATCCAGCTGCTCGGCAGCGCCTGAGGCATCGGCGATGCGCCGACTGGCATTGACGCCGCCGCGGCGAACTGCATCATTCAAGCGATGGTGAGGCCCGCTTGAGCATCCGCGCGCGCGGTCTCACCGCGTCCGACCACGTCGGCGAGGCGGCTCCGCGTCGCGCCCCGGCGAGCACCGGGAAGCGGGTGCTCGCCGGCGGGCTCGTGCTGCTCGCCGCCGCCCTGGCGGCCTCGGCGATCATCAGCTTCGGGCTCTCCAGCGTCGACCTGTCCACGGGCGACAGCGCGCTCGCGCAGGTCCACCTCGGCACGTTCGCCGGCACGCTCGACGGCGCGACGGCGCGCAGCGCGCATGGCGCCAGCGTGCCGGTCACGGTCCATGACGGACAGGTCACGCCGCTGCAGCACGTCGCGCCCGGCACGACGCTGACCGTCACCGTGCGCGTGCATCGCCCGGGCTGGAGCGGCTGGGCACTTGGGAGCGTGGTCGTACAGCAGCTCACGCTGCGCACCCCGAGCGCGGTCGTACAGACGCGCTGGACGACGCTGCACGCGGGCGCGCCGCTGCGCGTCGCGTTCGCAGCGCCGGTCGCGCGCGTCGCCTATGGGACGCCCGGCAATCTGCACCACGTCGTGCTGCGCCATCCCCAGCGCGTCGTAACGCTCGGGCGCCAGGCGGCGGCGGGATCGATCGCGGTCGCCGGTGCACCGCGCACGTGGGAGCAGCTCCCGCCGGCCCGCACCGTCACCTGGTTCCCGGCCGGCGCCTCGACGCTCGCCGTCACGACCCCCGCGCCGGGCGGCCGGCTCGGGCCGCTCTCGCCATTGCGCGTCACGTTCTCCAAGCCGCTGAGCGCGCTCGGCTCCGCGCGGCCGGCGTTCGCCACCCCGGTCTCCGGAAGCTGGCGCCGCGCCGACGACCACACGCTCGTGTTCACGCCGAGCGGAACCGGCTTCGGTCTGGGCGCGAGCGTGCGGCTGACGCTGCCGGCGGGTGCCGCGCTCGTGGGCGCAAGCGGTGGCGCGACACCCGCGTCGAGCGCTGCCGCAACCGTGCCTGCCGCGTCGTGGACCGTCCCGCCCGGCTCAACGCTGCGCCTGCATGAGCTGCTCGCGCAGCTCGGCTACCTGCCGCTCAGCTGGCGGGCGGCGAGCGGCGCCAAGCCGGTCGCGCCCGACGACGGCGCGCAGCTCGCGGCTGCCGTCGACCCGCCGAAGGGCAGCTTCTCGTGGCGCTGGTCGCTGCCGAGCCAGCTGACCTCGCAGTGGAGTCCCACGACGCAGAGCGCGATCACCAGAGGCGCGCTGATGGCGTTCCAGAGCAACCGCGGCCTCAGCACCGACGGCATCGCCGGGCCGAGCGTCTGGTCCGCGCTGTTCGCGGCGCTGCGCGCCCACAAGCTCAACACGTTCGGCTACAGCTACGTGCTCGTGCACCGCGACGCCGCGACGCAGACGGCGACGCTGACCCACGACGGCAAAACCGTCATCAGCACGCCTGCCAACACGGGCGTCGCGTCGGCACCGACGCAGCTCGGCACCTTCCCCGTCTACCTGCGCTATGACGTCACGACGATGTCCGGGACGAACCCCGACGGCACGAGATACAGAGACCCCGGGATCAGATACGTCTCCTACTTCAACGGCGGCGACGCGCTCCACGCGTTCAACCGCGCATCGTTCGGGACGCCGCAGAGCGTCGGCTGCGTGGAGCTGCCGGAGGCCTCGGCGGCGAAGATCTATCCGTACACGCCGATCGGCACGCTCGTCCAGATCGCGCCCTGACCGGTCGCACCCTGCGACCGTCTAGACTCCAGGGTGCCAACCACCTGGAAAGGCCCGCCTTGATCTCTCCCCGCATCGACCGTCTGCTGACCCACGTCGACTCCGACTACGCCAGCGTCGTCGTGGCCGCCAAGCGCGCGCGGCAGATCAACTCGTACTACCACAACCTCGGCGAGGGCACGTTCGACGAGTTCCCGCCGCCGATGGTCGAGACCCGCTCGAAGAACTACCTCACGATCGCGCTCGAGGAAGTCGCCGCGGGCAAGATCAAGTACCACTACCGCTAGGTAGGGGTTCGCTCCTCGGGAGCGAAAGGACGCACATGGCCAGGCTGCTGCTCGGCGTCAGCGGTGGGATCGCCGCCTACAAGGCGCTCGAGCTCGTCCGCCTCGCGACGAAGGCCGGCCACAGCGTGCGCGTGATCCAGACGCCGACAAGCGAGCGCTTCGTCGGCGTCGCGTCGTTCGAGGGCGTCACCGGTGCGCCGGTGCTGACGAGCGAGTTCGCGCGCGATCCGATGCGCGGCGCATTCCCCGGCGATCCGCCGCCCGCGCACGAGCCGATCAGCCATCTTCAGCTCGTCGCCAACGCCGACGCGTTCCTCGTCGCGCCGGCGTCCGCGAACACGCTCGCGAAGCTCGCGCACGGGCACGCCGACAACCTGCTGACGAGCGCCGCGCTGGCCGCGCGCTGCCCGCTGATCGTCGCACCGGCGATGAACGACGCGATGTTCGAGCACGCCGCGACGCAGGCGAACCTCGCGCTGCTGCGCGAGCGCGGCGTGCGCGTCGTCGACCCCGGCGTCGGCCCGCTCGCGTCGAAGGGCGAGCACGGCGTCGGGCGCCTCGCCGAGCCGCCCGAGCTGCTGGCCGCCTGCGAGGCGGCGATCGCCGCCACGTCGATCCCGAGCGGTGCGTCGCTCGCGGGCCTGCGCGTGCTGGTGACGGCGGGGGGGACGCGCGAGCCGATCGACAGCGTCCGCTTCGTCGGCAACCGCTCGTCCGGCCGCATGGGCTACGCGCTGGCCGGGCAGGCGGCGCGGCGCGGCGCGGCGGTGACGGTGATCGCCGCGAACGTCGCGCTGCCGGCGCCGGCCGGCGCTCGCGTCGTCGCCGTCGAGACGGCCGCCCAGCTCGCCGACGCCTGCGCCGAGGCATTCTCGGACTGCGACGTGCTGCTGATGGCGGCGGCCGTCGCCGACTTTCGCCCCTCGGCGCCGGCTGACACGAAGCTGAAGAAGACCGCCGCCGACGCGCCCGACGCGATTGCACTCGAGGCAACCCCGGACGTGCTGAGCGGCCTCGCCGCCGCGCGCCGGCCCGGCCAGACGATCGTCGGCTTCGCCGCCGAGCACGGCGACGGCGCGCTCGCCTACGCGCGCGAGAAGCTCGCGCGCAAGCGCCTCGACGCGATCGTCGTCAACGACATCTCGCGCGCCGACATCGGCTTCGACGCGGCCGCCAACGAGGTCACGATCGTCACGCCGGACGGCGAGCGCCCGGTCGCGCGCGCGCCGAAGGACGAGGTCGCCGCGGCGATCCTCGACGCCGTCGCGGAGCTGCGCGCAGCCACGGACCGCGCGACCGCCTGAACCGCCTGGGCGCGGTGGACGCGCCTCCTACACTGGATGCATGGCCGACGCCTACCAGCTCTACAAGCAGGGGACGGCGCTGCTCGAGGCGGGCGACCACCATCAGGCGGCGATCCCGCTCGCGCGCGCACGCGACCTCGCGCCCGACAAGGCGTCGGTCCGCGAGGCGCTCGGCCGCGCGCTGTTCCACGCGCAGCGCTACGAGGAGGCGGCCGCCGAGTTCGCGGCCGTCGTCGAGCAGGCGCCGACGAACGACTTCGCACTGTTCTGCCTCGGCCGCTGCCTCCAGCAGCTCGGCCGCCACGCGGAGGCCCGCCGCCCGCTTGCCCAGGCCGCCGGCCTGCGCCCCGAGCGCGGCGACTACCGCATCTACCGCGACCGCTCCCGCGCCGCCGCCTCGCGCTGACCACGCGATCCAACGCGCAGTGTGTAGACCGCGCGGCCGCGCGCTCGTAGCCTCGTGCCATGCCCACGAGACGACCAGACAACGTCCGCCGCGGCTCGCTTGCCGAGAAGCTCAGAGAGCGCACGGTCAAAGCCAAGGTCACGGACCCTGAGGAGCAGAAGAAGATCTTCGACCGCATCGGCCTCGATCTGCCGCCAGGCGCGAACACCGTCCGGCGGCGCACGCGCTACTGACATGCCTGCGAGATACGACCGACGGCGTGCGACGGTCGTCGCGTTCGACGGCCTCCGATGGGAGTCACCGGAGGCCGTCGTCATCAACACGAGCGTCGTGGCCGAGGCGCTGCTCCGCCGAGAGCCCGAACACGCAGCCTGTGACGAGCTCCTTCGACGACTCGCTCACGAACGAACGCGCGTCGTGTTCAACCGCCTCCTGGAAGCCGAGCTGTGGGAGGTCGTGTTCAACCACGCGCTGCGGACCCACACCGGTCAACCCGACGTTCGACATTCGCGCTTCCGCCAGGACGCACGACGTGCGGCCGCGGCGAAGCTCGATGAGGCGATCTGCGCTTGGAACGAGATGCTCGCGGCGCTCGACTGGCAGTGCGTCGAGCTCGACGAGGTCGCGGACGCGGTCCCGGACCTGATGTGCGCCTACGGCCTCCAGTCCTACGACGCCGTGCATGCGGCAACGCTGCTGAGGAGCGGCGTGACCGACATGGTCTCCCGCGACGCGGGCTTCGCGGTGCTGCTGCCGGAAGACGCGACGCTGCATACGACGCGGCGGCGGCTGAGCCGCACGCGGGCGCGGCGCCGGGACGCGTGCGCCGGCTGAGCAAAGCCGGTTCAGCCGCCCAGCTTGCCGACCGGCTCCGGCGCCGCCTGCCGCGCTTGCGTGGCGCTCAGCACGAGCAGGCCGAGGAAGCGGTCGAGCTCGGCGGGGGAGACGGCGACGAGCGGGAGGTCGCCCTGGATCCAGACCTCGCCCTCGCTCGTGTGGGCGAAGCGCAGGAAGGGGATCTGGCGGTTCCAGCGCAGCAGGTCGTGCGGCTCGATCCGGCCGGCCTCGACGACCTGCGCCTGCGCGCGCAGGACGCCGTCGCGGATCGCCACGCCGACGTGCAGCGGCCAGCCGGCGGCCTCGACCGTGATGCCCCACTCGGCGAAGGCGACCTGGCGGGTGTCGCCCTCCAGCGCTGCGATGTAGGCGTCCACGACGCTGCGAGGGTCGGCTGACACGGGCGCACACGATACGCAACGTTCCTGCAACGAAATGCTCAACGGCGCCAAGAGCGTGCTGCTAAGCTCATCGCACAGCTTTCGCGTTGGGCCCCGCCCGACGGCAGTACCGAAAGTGGGCGCTCGCCCACTTTTTTTGTTGAGATGAACCAATCCCCCAAGCCCACGCTCCAGGCCGAGATCGAAGGCCGGCTCGCGACCGCCGAGCCGGACGTCGAGGTGCTGCTCGCGGACGTCGCCGGTGACACGCTGCGCCTGTTCATCGACCATCCGGACGGCGTCACGCTCGAGCTCTGCGAGCGCGTCACGCGCGAGCTCGCGCCGCTGCGCGAACGCTTCGCACTCGAGGTCTCGTCGCCCGGCATCGACCGCCCGCTGACCAAGCCTGAGCACTTCCAGCGGTTCCTCGGCCACCGCGCTCGCGTTCGCACGCATGAGCCGATCGACGGTCACGCATCCTTCACCGGCGAGCTCGTAGGCGCGACCGACGCGGAGGTGACGATCGCCGTCTCAGACGGCGTCGTCTCGATCCCGTACAGCGCCATCGCCCGGTCCAACCTCGTCCCAGGAGAGTAAGCCGCATGTCGAAAGAGATCCTGGACGCCGTCCGCGCTCTCGCCGCCGAGAAGAACATCTCAAGCGAGAAGCTCATGGTCGCGCTCGAGGACGCCCTGCTGTCGGCGTACAAGAAGACCCCTGGGGCCGCGCCGTACGCGCAGGTCGAGATGGACCGCGAGCTCGGCGACTTCACCGTCTGGGAGCTGAAGATCCCGGAGGAGCTGGAGGCAAAGCTGCTCAAGGAGCAGGAAGAGGAGCAGGCCGCGGAGGCCGAAGCATCCGAAGACGGGCAGGGCCCACTCGCGAACGTCGATCCGGAGACGGGCGAGGTGCGCGAGGAGGTCGCCCCGGAGCTGGACCTCGAGAAGCTCAAGGAGTACGAGGACCAGATCGAGCGCGTCGACGTGACGCCCGAAGACTTCGGCCGCATCGCCGCCCAGACGGCGAAGCAGGTGATCCTCCAGCGGATCCGCGAAGCCGAGCGCGACATGATGTTCGAGGAGTACCGCGACCGCGTCGGCGAGCTGATCACGGGCATCGTCCAGCAGTCCGACTCGCGCTACACGCTCGTGCAGCTGCGCGAGCGCGTCGAGGCGCTGCTGCCGAAGTCCGAGCAGGTCGACGGCGAGCGCTACGACCACTCGCAGCGGATCAAGGCCGTGATCAAGGACGTCTCGGCCTCGACCAAGGGCCCGTCGATCATCGTCTCGCGCCGCGACCCGGAGCTGATCAAGTCGCTGTTCGAGCTGGAGGTCCCGGAGATCGCCGACGGCCTCGTGGAGATCACGAACGTCGCACGCGAGCCCGGCTACCGCTCGAAGATCGCGGTCGTCTCGCACGCCGACGGCGTCGACCCGGTCGGCGCTTGCGTCGGCCCGCGCGGCTCGCGCGTGCGGATGGTCGTCTCCGAGCTGCGCGGCGAGAAGATCGACATCATCCCCTACAACGACGAGCCCGCCCGCTTCGTCGCCAAGGCGCTGTCGCCGGCGCGCGTGCGCGAGGTGCTCGTCGACGACGAAGCCAAGCAGGCGACGGTGATCGTCCCCGACGACCAGCTCTCGCTGGCGATCGGTCGCGAAGGACAGAACGCCCGCCTCGCCGCGCGCCTGACCGGCTGGCGGATCGACATCCGCTCCGAGACCGAGTTCGCGCAGGAGGAGGCCGAGCACGGCTACGAGGAGGAGGACGCCGTGCAGGGCCGCTGCGCCGCGATCCTCTCCAACGGCCGCCGCTGCCCGAACGCCGCGCTGACGGGCTCGCGCTACTGCGGCCTCGACGCGCATCAGGCGCTCAACGACATCGAGGGCGACGAGGTCGCCGCGCTGTCGGGCGAGCACGCGGAGGGCGAGCCCGAGGTCGAGGTCGAGGCCGAGCAGACGCCGGTCGCGGACGCGCCGGCGACCGAGGCTGCGGCGCCGAGCGCCGACGGGGACGAGGCCGCCGCCGCGGAGGCACCCGAGGCCGAGGCCGAGGTGGCCGTCGCCGAGGCGCCCGCCGGCGAGGACGAGCCGGGCGAGGACCCGGCCTCATAGGCGGCGAACCCCAACGGCGCTGCATCGGCTGCGGCCGGGCGGCGCCGAAGCGGACGCTGCTGCGCTGGGTCGCCGTCGACGGGAGAGCCGTCGCCGATCCGGCCGCCCGCCTACCGGGGCGCGGCGCCTACACCTGCCGCGCGCCTGCCTGCTTCGAGCGGGCCGCGCGCCGCGGGGGCTTCGACCGCGCGTTCCGGCGCGCGGTGACCGCGCCGCCCAGCGGCGAGAACGTACACTTGGACGAGAGATGAGCAAGAAGCGCGTCAACGACATCGCGAAAGAGCAGGGGATGGCCGTCAAGGACCTCCTGCTCAAGCTGCAGGCCGCCGGCATCGACGCCGCGGCGCCGTCCGCGACGGTCGACGAGGCCCTCGCGCTCAGAGCGCTTGGCCACAACGGCGCCGGCGCGGACGCCGCCGCCAGAGGAAGAGCCGACGGAACCAACGACGGCGGCCCCAGACAGCGTCCCACGCGCGACTCGCTGCAGGGCGAGCGCGCCCCCGGCGCGGCCGGCGGGCGCCGCCGCGTCGTGATCGACTCGCAGGCCTCGCGCCGCGCGCCGGGCGGCGGCGGACCCGGTGGACCGGGTCCCAACCAGCCGCCGCGCCGCCAGCGCCGCGGCCGCCGTCGCCGCGGCACCTACGAGGAGCCGGCTCCGCTCGAGACGCGCCAGCCCAGCGGCCCCGCGCACGTCCGGGTCAACTCCGGTTCGACGGTCAAGGACGTCTCCGAGTACCTCGACGTCCCCGTCCCCGAGATCATCAAGAGACTGATGGCGCTCGGCGAGATGGCGACGCTCACGCAGACGCTGTCCGACGAGGCGATCGAGCTGCTCGCGACCGAGTTCGGCAAGACGGCAGAGATCGTCCACGCGGCCGACGACGTCGACGCCGAGCCGGTCTACGAGGACGCCGACGACACGCTCGTCGAGCGCCCGCCGGTCGTCACGATCATGGGCCACGTCGACCACGGCAAGACCTCGCTGCTCGACGCGATCCGCGACACCGAGGTGACCGCCGGCGAGGCCGGCGGCATCACGCAGCACATCGGCGCCTACCAGGTGCACCACCAGGACAAGGTCGTCACGTTCCTCGACACGCCGGGCCACGAGGCGTTCACCGCGATGCGCGCCCGCGGCGCGAAGGTCACCGACATCGTCGTGATCGTCGTCGCCGCCGACGACGGCGTGAAGCCGCAGACGCAGGAGGCGGTCGACCACGCGAAGGCCGCGAAGGTCCCGATCCTCGTCGCCGTCAACAAGATCGACAAGGAGGGCGCGCAGCCCGACCGCGTGCGCACCGAGATGACGCAGCTCGGCCTGCAGCCGGTCGAGTGGGGCGGCGACATCGAGTTCGTCGACGTGTCGGCCAAGACGAAGGAGGGCCTCGACAACCTGCTCGACACGATCCTCGTGATGTCCGAGGTCGAGGAGCTGAAGGCGAACGCGGGGGCAGAGGCCTCCGGCGTCGTCGTCGAGTCGAAGCTCGACCCGGGCCGCGGCGCCGTCTGCACCGCGCTGATCCAGCGCGGGACGCTGCACGTCGGCGACGCGCTCGTCGCCGGCCCGCACTGGGGCCGCGTGCGCGCGATGAACGACTTCCTCGGCAACCGCGTCAAGAAGGCGGAGCCGGGCGAGCCGGTCGAGATCCTCGGCTTCGACTCCGTCCCCGAGGCCGGCGAGTTCGTGCGCGTCGTCGAGAACGACCGCAAAGCCCGGCAGCTCGCCGGCGAGCGCGCCAACCGCCTCAAGACCGAGCAGCTCGCCCGCCGCTCGGGCAAGCGCATCTCGCTCGAGGACATCTTCAAGAGCGACCTGCAGGAGCTCAACCTCGTGCTGAAGGCCGACGTTGCCGGCTCGCTCGAGGCGATCGAGGACGAGATCGCCAAGCTGCCACAGTCGGAGATCTCGGTCAACGTGATCCACCGCGGCGTCGGCGGCGTCAACGAGTCCGACGTGATGCTCGCCGCCGCCTCCAACGCGGTCGTGCTCGGGTTCAACGTGCGGCCCGTCGGCGACGCCCGCCAGGTGGCGGACCGCGAGGGCGTCGAGATCCGCTCCTACGCGGTCATCTACCGCGCGATCGAGGAACTCCGCGCTGCGATGGAGGGCATGCTCGAGCCCGAGGAGGTCGAGGACCAGACGGCGACCGTCGAGGTCCGCCAGATCTTCCGCGCCTCGAGAATCGGCACGATCGCCGGCTCCTACGTGACCGACGGCAGAATCGTCCGCGGCGCGAAGGTCCGCCTCGTGCGCGACGGCACGGTCGTCTACGACGGCGAGGTCCAGAGCCTGCGCCGCTTCAACGAGGACGCCAGAGAGGTCGCATCCGGCTTCGAGTGCGGCATCGTGTTGAAAGACTTCGCCGACCTCAAGGAGGGCGACGTGCTCGAGGCGTACGCGACGCGGAAGGTCGAGCGCGAGCTCGCATAGGGGCGATGGCGGAGGCAGGCGGCTTCGTCGCCGTGCTCGTGATCGACGTGCACTTTCCCGACGCCGGGAGCTTGAAGGGCAAGCGCAAGGAGCTGTCGTCGCTGAAGGCGCAGCTCCGGACGCGGCTCGGACTGGCCGTGGCGGAGACCGGACACCAGGATCTGTGGCAGCGCAGCACATTGACCGCGGCGCTCGTGAGCGGCGACCTGCCGACGCTCACCACCGCCGTCGAGCGCGCCGAGCGCTGGCTGGAGGAGCGACTCCCGCAGGGCGTCGGCGTCGAGCGGCTCGTGGTGTCGGTGGAGGACTTGCGGGGATGAAACGCTCACTAATAAAGAAGTGGGCATACGCCAATCCGATGCGAGGAATAGGATGAGCGGCAGTCGCATGCGTCGTGTCGACGAGGCGGTTCGGGCCGTCCTGAGCGACGTCATCACCCAAGAGCTGAAAGACCCGCGTGTCGGGTTCGTCACCGTGACCGCCGTCAAGACAAGCCCCGACCTGCGCCACGCACGCGTGTACGTGAGCATCCTCGGCGACGAGGAGACGCGCAGCGACAGCCTGCTCGGACTCAACTCCGCGCACGGCTTCCTGCAGAAGCGCGTCGCCTCGGAGCTGCGGCTGAAGCACACGCCGACGATCGATTTCGCCTACGACGAGACGATCGACCACGGGATGCGCATCACCGAGATCCTCGGGAAAGCCGAAGGGGGCCCCGCTTCCGCCGGCCACGTGGCCGGCTCCAGCACCCCCGACGCGCCGGCGGTCGACCACGACGAGGACGAGGGGGCGGAGTGACCGTCAGCGAGCGCGGCAAGCGCGCGACGCGCGCCGAGGTGTTGGAGGAGCTGAGGGGCGCCGACCGCTTCCTGCTCGTCACGCACGAGCATCCCGACGGCGACGCGCTCGGCTCGCTGCTCGCGACCCACGAGATCCTGCGCGCGCTCGGCAAGGACTCGCTGATGTTCATGGCCGCGGAGGAGTTCCCGCTGCCGTACGAGTACCGCTTCTTCGACTTCGACGGCCTCGTCAGCGCACCGCCGGCCGACGCGGCGCAGCGCACCGTCGTCTTCCTCGACTGCGGCAACATCGACCGCAACCCCGCCGATGCGCTCGACGTCGAGGACGCGCACATCGTCAACCTCGACCACCACCACGACAACACGCACTTCGGCACGGTCAACCACGTCGTGCCGGAGGCATCGTGCACGGCGGAGATCGTGTGGGACCTGATGCACGGGCTGGGCGTGGCGCCGACCGTGAAGATCGCCGAGGCGCTGTACGTCGGGCTCGTGACCGACACCGGCAAGTTCATGTACGAGAACACCGGCACGCGCGCGCACGCGATGGCGGCCGAGCTGATCGAGGCAGGGGTCGACGTCCACGACGTCTACCACCGCATCTACGAGGGCGTCCCGTACGCGAAGGTCGCGCTGCTCGCCCGGGCGCTCGGCCAGATCGAGCGCCACGACGACGGCCGCCTCACGCTCACGCGCCTCAGCCGCGCCGACTTCGCAGCCGCCGGCGCCGAGGAGAACTACTCCGAGGGCGTCGTCGACCACCTGCGCGCGATCGAGGGCACCGCTGTCGCGGCGCTCGTGCGCGACCGTCTCGGCTCCTCCGACCCCGAGCAGCGCAAGATCTCGCTGCGCGCCTGCGACGACCGCGTCGACGTCTCCGCGATCGCCCGCGCCCAGGGCGGCGGCGGCCACCGCCAGGCAGCCGGCTTCTCGACCACGCTGCCGTGGGACGAGCTGGTGGCGTTCCTGCGCGAGCAGGTCGCGGCGCAGCTCTGACGGGGCTGGTGCGCCGCCCGGACGCATCAGTTACGCACACGTCCGCCGTTCGGCTGGGGAGGGGGCGGTAGCGGAGCTTCCGCCCGTCGCGCGCTTCCGTCGCACGTCCCGGCGGCCGGCCGGGCGCGACTTGGCCCTCGACTGCTCGCTCCACTTTGATGACTGTCAACTTGTGCCCCCATACGGGGGTCTACTTGACACTCATCGTTGTGGATCGTCACGTTCTGCGCAGTTCCGCGGGAGCGTCGATGCAAAGCGCGCGCCTACCGGCGTGCCTCGGCCGCGAGGCGCCGCGTGCGGTCGCGCCGCCACGCCCGCCGCGTCCCCCTCGATGCCCGACAGCGCACGCCGCGTGCGGGCGGCCCCGCCCGAGCGGAGCGCCACAGCCGGCGCGCGCCGCGCCGCACGGAGGCCACGTACTCTGCGCCCCATGGACGGCGTCATCCTCTACGACAAGCCCGCAGGGGTGACCTCGCACGACGTGGTGGCCCAGACCCGGCGGCGACTCGGCAAGGGCACGAAGGTCGGGCATGCCGGCACGCTCGACCCGTTCGCGACCGGGCTGCTGCTGGTGCTCGTGGGCCGCGCGACGCGCGTGCAGCGCTTCCTGATGGCGTTGCCGAAGTCCTACGAGACGGTCGCGCGCTTCGGCGCGACCTCGACGACGGGAGACCGCGACGGAGAGATCGCCGAGACGGGCGTCGTGCCGCACGGCGACCTGCCGCTGCCGACGGGCGTCATCACGCAGCGCCCGCCCGCCTACTCGGCCGTCAAGATCGACGGCGTGCGCGCCTACAAGCGGGCGCGCCAGGGGGAGGCGGTCGAGCTGCCCGAGCGCGAGGTCACCGTCTACGCGTTCGAGGAGCTGGCGCGCGACGGGGAGCGCCGCACGTTCGCAATCCGGTGCTCGGCCGGCACGTACGTCCGCTCGCTCGTCGCGAACCTCGGCGACGCCTACTGCGAGGAGCTGCGCCGCGCCGCGATCGGTCCGTTCGACGTCGCCGACGCCGATCCCGAGCGGATCGTTCCGCTGAGCGATGCACTCGCCTTCCTGCCGGAGGCCGCGCTGGCCGGCGACGAGGCGCGCAGAGCCGGGCACGGCGTGGCGATCGCGGACCCGGCCGGACCCGACCGCGCGGTCGGCGAGGCGGTGCGGCTCATGGACGCCGACGGCGTGATCGCGATCGCCGAGCCGCGCACGGGCCCGGACGGCGTGCCGCTGCTGAAGCCCGTCGTCGGCCTGCGCGGCTGACAGATACGCTTCCGCGCCATGCGGATCACCCTGCTGCCCGACGTCGAGCCGCGCCCGCGGCGCGTCGCCGTCGGCGAGTTCGACGGCGTCCACCTCGGCCATCGCGCCGTGATCGAGGGCAATGACACCGTGCTCACGTTCGAGCCGCACCCGCTCGCGGTCATCAGGCCGGAGGCGGCGCCGAAGCTGCTGACGACGCTCGCGCGCAAGGCGCAGCTGGTCGCCGAGCTGGGCGTCGAGGAGCTGGTCGTGATCCCGTTCGACGCGGCGTTCGCGCAGCGCAGCGCGGAGGACTTCGTTGAGCACGTGCTCGTGAAGACGCTGCAGGCGACGCACGTCTCGGTCGGGGAGAACTTCCGCTTCGGGCACCGTGCCGGCGGCGACACCAGACTGCTGCGCTCGGACGAGCGCTTCGAGACGCGCGTCGTCCCGCTCGTGGAGGCCGACGGCGAGGTCGTCTCCTCGTCGCACATCCGCGGCCTCGTGCTGGCCGGCGAGGTGGATCTTGCCGCGCGCTTCCTCGGCGCGCCGTTCTCGATGCAGGGCGAGGTCGTCTCGGGCGACAGACGCGGGCGCGAGCTGGGCTTCCCGACGGCGAACCTGGTGCCGGACCCGGCGCTGATCCAGCCGGGCCACGGCATCTACGCCGCGCGGGCGTCGTGGGGCGACGAGACGCGCGCGGCGGCCGTCAACGTGGGCGTGCGACCGACCTTCAAGACCGACCTCGTCGTGCTCGTCGAGGCGTTCCTGCTCGACTGGCAGGGCGATCTCTACGGCCAGCGGATGACGCTGGAATACGTCGCGCGGCTGCGCGGCGAGCGGCGCTTCGACTCCGTCGACGCGCTGATCGAGCAGATGCACGCGGACGTCGCCGCGACGCGCGAGATCTGCGGGGAGTAGAGAAGCCCGCAGGCGCGGCGTTCTGCTACGGTTCCCCGCCGATGAGCACCCTTACGAGCGAGCGCAAGCAGGAGCTGGTCTCCAAGTTCGGCAAGGGCGACACGGACACCGGCTCGGCCGAGGTCCAGATCGCCATGCTGACCGAGCGCATCAACGATCTGACCGAGCATCTGCGCAGCCACAAGAAGGACCACCACTCGCGACGCGGCCTGCTCATGCTGGTCGGCCGCCGCCGCCGCTTCCTGAACTACCTGGAGCGCAAGGACCTCGAGGGGTACCGCGCGCTCATCAGAGAGCTCGGCCTCCGCAAGTGAGCGTCGTCGAGCCCGGCACCCCGGCGCCCGACTTCAAGCTCCGCCGCGAGGACTACAGAAGCTTCAAGCGCGAGGATCTCCTCGGGCAGACGACGGTCCTCGTCTTCTACCCGCACGCGTTCAGCCCCGTCTGCACCGACCAGCTCAACCTCTACGAGGAGGTGCTGGACCAGTTCGCCGCACAGGGCGCGACGCTCTACGGCGTCTCGTGCGACTCGGTGTGGGCGCAGAGAGCGTTCAAGGAGAAGCTCGGCGTCACGATCGAGCAGCTGTCGGACTTCGAGCCGAAGGGCGCGACGTGCCGAGCGTTCGGCGTCTACCACGAGAAGGGCGGCATGCCCCAGCGCGCGCTCGTGATGATCGGCCCCGACGGAGTGGTGCAGTGGAGCTGGGAGGGCGAGCATCCCGGCGTGCTCCCGGGCGCGAACCTGATCTTCGACGCGCTCGCCGCGCGCTGAGCGCCGGCGGTCGCCGGTGAGCGACCTCGGCAGCGCGCCGCTCCCGTCGCTCGCGCCCGACGACCATCTGCTCGGTCCCGGCGCCGATGCGCCGTCGCTCGTCGTCTACGCCGACTACGAGTGCCCTTACTGCGCGGCCCTGCACCTGCGGCTGCGCGCGCGGGACGCCCGCTGGGCGTTTCGCCACTTCCCGGTCAGATCCAAGCATCCGCGCGCCTGGGCGGCGGCGTGTGCGGCTGAGGCGGCCGGCCTGCAGGGCGCCTTCGAGCCGATGCACGAGGCGTTGTACGCCGACCAGGCGCGCCTCGAGGACCCGCACCTGTGGGAGCGCGCGAGAGCGCTCGGGCTCGATGTCGAGCGCTTCGACGCCGACCGCCGCTCGGAGCCGGTCGTGGCGCGCGTGCGCCGCGACTTCGAGAGCGGGGTACGGGCCGGCGTCGTGACGACGCCGACGGTCTTCGAGCGCGGGCGGATGCGCCCGCTTGGGGCGCCCGACGCGTGATTTGCAGCGGGATCGCTACGATTGACGCGTTCGGATACAGAAAAGACTCGAGCTGCACTCCGCCGACCGACGGGCGGAGCTCAAAAGGAGTACGTATATGTCTGACGCCGTTACGCGCGTCGCCGTGGAGATCGCGGGCAAGGAGATCTCCTTCGAAACCGGCAAGATGGCCAAGCAGGCCTCCGGTTCAGTTGTCGTTCAGGCCGGGGAGACGATGGTCCTCGGC
The DNA here is from genome assembly GCA_964525715.1 of uncultured Conexibacter sp. Lineage (GTDB taxonomy): Bacteria > Actinomycetota > Thermoleophilia > Solirubrobacterales > Solirubrobacteraceae > Conexibacter. Next base: position 18,922 of record CAZGJV010000035.1, read on the forward strand.
ACCGCCACCGCGGGCAACCTCCGCGACGTGGACTTCCTTCCGCTCACCGTCGACATCGAGGAGCGGATGTACGCCGCGGGCAAGATCCCCGGCTCGTTCTTCAAGCGCGAGGGGCGCGCTGGCGAGAAGGGCACGCTGACCGCGCGCCTGATCGACCGGCCGATCCGTCCGCTGTTCCCGAAGGGCTGGCGCTACGAGACGCAGCTCGTCTCGATCCCGCTCTCGGTCGACCACGTGAACCCGTACGACATCCTCGCGATGAACGGCGCCTCCGCCGCGCTGATGGTGTCGGACATCCCGTTCCCGACCCCGGTCGGCGCCGTCCGCATCGGCAAGATCGACGGCAACTTCGTCGTCAACCCCGACGAGGAGGACCTGCTCGAGAACACCGACCTCGATCTGATCGTGGCCGGCACCGAGGAGGCCATCCTGATGGTCGAGGCGGGCGCCAACGAGATCCCCGAGGCGGAGATCCTCGACGCGCTCGACATCGCGCATGACGCGATCAAGAAGCTCTGCAAGGTCCAGTGGGAGCTGCAGAAGAAGGCCGGCAAGGCCAAGAAGGTCGTCGAGGTCCCGCAGGTCGACGACAAGCTCTACAGAACGATCGCCAGATCGCACGGCAGAAAGCTCGACAGAGCGACCTCGGTCGAGGACAAGCTCGAGCGCCAGGACGCGACGAAGGCCGTCGAGGCCGAGGTGCTGGAGAAGTACGCGCCCGACGCCGACGACAGCGAGACGCGCCAGGCCGTCCAGCGCGCGTTCGACAAGCTCGAGAAGACGCTCGTGCGCGAGCGCATCGCGATCAAGAAGAAGCGCCCCGACGGCCGCGGCACGGAGGAGATCCGGCCGATCACGATCGAGACCTCGGTCGCCCCGCGCACGCACGGCTCGGCGCTCTTCACGCGCGGCCAGACGCAGGCGTTCAGCGTCGCGGCGCTCGGCACCACGCGCGAGGAGATGCGGCTCGACACGCTCGGGCTCGAGACCTCCAAGCGCTACTTCCACCACTACAACTTCCCGCCGTTCTCGGTCGGGGAGGCGGGCTTCATGCGCGGCCCCAAGCGCCGCGACATCGGCCACGGCGCGCTCGCCGAGCGGGCACTGGTCGCCACCGTCCCCAACGAGGACGATTTTCCCTACGTGATCCGCGCCGTCTCGGAGACGCTGGAGTCGAACGGCTCCTCGTCGATGGGCTCGGTCTGCGCCTCGTCGATGGCCATGCAGGCCGCCGGCATCCCGGTCACCGCTCCCGTCGCCGGTGTGGCGATGGGGCTGATCAAGGAGGGCGACGACTACATCGTCCTCACCGACATCGCCGGCGTCGAGGACCACCTCGGCGACATGGACTTCAAGGTCGCCGGCACCTCGGAGGGCATCACCGCCCTGCAGATGGACATCAAGATCACGGGCGTCTCGTTCGACATCCTGCGCGACGCGCTCACGCAGGCCAAGGCCGGCCGCACGTTCATCCTCGGCAAGATGGCCGAGGTCATCACGGAGCCGCGCGCCGAGCTGAGCAAGTGGGCGCCGCGCATCTCCACGGTCCAGATCGACCCGGAGAAGATCGGCCTGCTGATCGGCAAGGGCGGCGAGACGATCCGCGGCCTGTGCGAGGAGTTCGAGTCCCAGATCGACGTCAACGACGAGGGTCAGGTGCTCATCTACGCGCAGAACGGCGAGCTGGGCGACGCCCTGGCCGACCGCATCCGCTCGATGACCAAGGAGGTCGAGGTCGGCGACGAGTTCGCCGGCAAGGTCGTCAAGACGACGACCTTCGGCGCCTTCGTCGAGCTCGCCAAGGGCACCGACGGCCTGCTGCACATCTCCAACATCTCGCCCGGCAGACGCGTCGACACGGTCGAGGACGTCCTCAACAAGGGCGACGAGATCCAGGTGCGCGTGGTCGAGGTCGACCGCGAGCGCGGCCGCATCGGCCTGCGCCTCGCCGACGACCCGGACGTCGCGGGCAAGACGGTCGAGGAGCTCGCGGCCGTCGGCAGCGGTGGCGGCGACCGCCCGCCGCGCCGCGAGGGCGGCGGCGACCGCGGTGACCGCGGCCCGCGCGGCCGTGGCCGCAGCGGCGGGGACCGCAACGGCCGCGGCGGCGACCGCGACCGGGGCCCGCGTCGCGATCGCGACCCGGACCGCGGCTGAGCCCGGCGTCGTCACCGACCGTCAGGTGACCGACCACCGGATCACCGAGCTGGACTCGGGCGTGCGGATCGTGACGGAGGCGATGCCCTCCGTCCGGTCCGTCTCGCTCGGCTACTGGATCGGCACCGGCTCGCGCCACGAGCGCGAGCCGGAGGCCGGCCTGTCGCATCTGATCGAGCACCTGCTGTTCAAGGGCTCGGACAAGTACGCGTCGCTGGAGATCGACCAGCTGTTCGACGCGATGGGCGCCGAGCTGAACGCCGGCACCGGCAAGGAGACGACGTCGCTCTACGCGCGCGTGATCGATGCGCACCTCGCCGACGCGTTCGACGTGATGAGCGAGATGGTGTGGCGTCCCGCGTTCCGCGACATCGACTCCGAGCGCGAGGTGATCCTCGAGGAGATCGCGATGTACGAGGACGACCCGCAGGACAAGGTCTTCGACGTGCTCGGCGAAGCGGTCTTCGGGACGCACCCGCTGGGGCGCGCGATCATCGGCACGGCGGAGGTCGTCGCCGGTACGCCGGTCGACCAGATCGCCGCCTTCCACGGCGCCCGCTACGTCCCGCGCAACGTCGTGATCGCGGCCGCGGGGTCGGTCGACCACGACGCGCTCGTCGAGCTGGCGGCGGCGCGCGTGCCGGCGTCGGACGCGCTCACGGCGGCGCCGGAGCCCGTCACCGGCGAGCTGGAGCGCGCGGTCCGCTTCGAGCGCAAGGACACCGAGCAGTACCACGTCTGCCTTGGCGGGCTGGGCCTCGCGCGCGACGACGAGCGCCGCTTCGCGCTGCGGGTGCTCGACACGATCTTCGGCGGGACCTCGTCCTCGCGCCTCTTCCAGGAGGTGCGCGAGCTGCGCGGGCTCGCCTACGCCGTTTCCTCGTTCACCGGCCAGTACGCCGACACCGGCCAGGTCGGCCTCTACGTCGGCACGCGGCCGGACAACCTCGCAGCAGCGTTGGAGGTGATCGCGCGCGAGCTGGAGCGCCTGCGCCGCGAGCCGGCGACCGCCGAGGAGCTCGCACGCGCGAAGGAGAACCTGAAGGGACGCATCGTCCTCTCGCTGGAGTCGACCGGGGCGCGCATGAACCGGCTCGGCTCGCATATCCTCGGCGGCGTGCCGCTGCTGACCGTCGACGAGGTGATCGCGCAGATCGACGCCGTGACGCACGACGACCTCGTGGAGCTCGCCGGCGAGCTGTTCGCTTCCGACCGACTCTCGGTCGCCGGGATCGGCCCGGACGACGACGCGTTCGCAGCCGCGATCGCCCCGCTCAGCCCGGCCGGGGTGACATCGTGATCCGCGTCGCCGTCGCCGGCGCGGCCGGCAAGATGGGCGCGACCGTCTGCGACGCCGTGCTCGGCGCCGACGACATGGAGCTGACCGGGCGCGCCGATCCCGCGCTGGGCACGACGCTCGCCGAGGTGCTGCCGAACGCCGACGTCGTGGTCGACTTCACGCGCCCCGACACCGCGCTGGCGAACGCGCAGGAGTGCGTCGCCGCAGGCGTCCACGTCGTGATCGGCACGACCGGCTTCGACATCGAGCCGCTGCGCGGGGCGGCCGGGGCGAACGTCTTCTTCGCGCCGAACTTCGCGATCGGCGCCGTGCTGATGATGAAGTTCGCCGCCGAGGCCGCTCGTCACATGGCGAAGGCCGAGATCGTCGAGCTGCACCACGACAGAAAGCTCGACGCGCCGAGCGGCACGGCCGCGCGCACCGCCAGACTGATGGCCGAGGCGAGCGGGGGACAGGCGCCGCCGATCCACTCCGTGCGGCTGCCGGGGATCGTCGCCAACCAGGAGGTCATCCTCGGCGACGTCGGCCAGACGCTCACGATCCGCCACGACACGATCGACCGCGTCTCGTTCATGCCGGGCGTGCTGCTCGCCGTGCGCAGAGTCGTCGCGTTGACCGACTCTCCTGTGGTCGGCCTCGAGCACCTGCTGTAGCTCTTGCTCGTCGCCGTCACCGACCACGCGGTCGAGCGCTTCCGCCAGCGCGTCGGCTCGCGCACGGGCGCGCTCGATCCCAGACCCGAGATAGCCGGGCGCGTCAGCCGCGCGTGGGAAGCCGGGCGCTGGAGCGACGAGCCGCCCAGAGGGGCGACCGGTGCCCGCGGCTCCGTCTACGTGCGCGACCTCGTCGACCGCGACCTCCTGTTCGTGTGCCGGCGGGAGGCGAGCGAGCTGGTCGTGATCTCGCTGTGGGAGCAGGGACGCGTCGGGACGCCACAGGTCCCGCGGCGTTTCACCGACGCCCTGCGATAATGGCCGGAATGCCTCAGCTCGGCACGATCCTCACCGCGATGGTGACCCCGTTCGACGCGCAGCTGCGCGTTGACGAGGATGCGACCAAGCGGCTGATGGAGCACCTCGTCGCGCACGGCTCCGACGGGCTCGTGATCTGCGGCACGACCGGCGAGGCGGCGACGCTCGCCGACGAGGAGCACCTGCGCGTGATCGAACTGGCCGTGCAGGAGATGGGCGGCCGCGCGACGATCGTCGCCGGCGTCGGCGTCAACGACACGGCACACGCGGTCAGGCTCACCGAGCGCGCGACGGAGCTCGGCGTCGACGGGCTGCTGCACGTCACGCCGTACTACAACCGGCCGAACGAGCGCGGCGTCGAGGCGCACTTCAAGGCGTGCGCGGCGGCCACCGACAAGCCGATCATGCTCTACAACATCCCGCTGCGCACCGGGCGGGACATGTCGAACGACTTCCTCGCGCACCTCGCGCAGGAGATCGACCTCGTCGTCGCGGTCAAGCAGTCCAACCCGGACAGCCTCGCGCCGATCGACGGGCTCGACCTCTACGCGGGCGACAACGAGACGTTCTGCGACGTGCTGGAGATGGGCGGCGCCGGCGGCGTGCTGGTGGCGAGCCACATCGTCGGCGACGCGTTCCGCCGCATGGTCGACGAGCCGCAGAATCGGCGGGCGATCCACGACGAGCTGAGCGACCTGTTCGCGGCGCTCGCGGTCGCGCCGAACCCGATCGGCATCAAGGCAGCACTGAACCTGCTCGGCCACGACGTCGGCGGCCTGCGGCTGCCGATGGTCGAGGCGGACGAGCAGGAGCTGGGGGTCATTCGCGCCGCGCTCGAACGGCACGGACTGCTGGCGACGGCCCAAGCGTGAGCAACGGAACCCTGCGCGTCCTGCCGCTCGGCGGCCTGGGCGAGATCGGCAAGAACATGACGGTCGTCGAGTACGACGACCGCATCGTCGTCGTCGACACCGGCCTGCGTTTCCCGACCGCGGACATGCTCGGGATCGACCTCGTCCTGCCGGACTTCACCTACCTGCGAGAACGCGCGGACGACATCGAGGCGATCGTCATCACGCACGGCCATGAGGACCACCTCGGCGCGCTGCCGTGGGTGCTGCGCGAGCTGGGCCTCAAGAGCGACCCGCCGCCGATCTACGGCGGCCCGCTGCCGATGGCGATGGCGCGCTCGAAGCTCGACGAGCACCGCATGAGAGACGTCGACCTCGAGGACGTCGCCGACGGCGAGACGATCGAAGCGGGCCCGTTCGACATCGAGCTGATCCACATGACGCACTCGATCCCCGACTCCAATGCGGTCGCACTGACGACCGAGCTGGGGACCGTGCTGCTGACCGGCGACTACAAGTTCGACCAGACGCCCGTCGACGGCAGGCCCGCGGACATGTCGCGGCTGGCCGAGTTGGGGCGCGACGGACTGCTGCTGCTGTGCGGCGACTCGACGAACGCCGACCGGCCCGGCTACTCGCCCTCGGAGGCCGGCGTCGGACCGCACCTGGAGGAGGCGTTCGCCCGCTGCGAGGGGCGCATCGTCGTGACGAGCTTCGCCTCCAACATCCACCGCGTCCAGCAGGTCGTCGACGCGGCCGCCGCGCTCGGGCGCAAGGTGGCCCTCGTGGGGCGCTCGATGCGCAAGAACGTCAACATCGGGCGTTCGCTGGGGCACATCGACGTGCCGGAAGGGATGCTCGTCCAGCCGCGCGAGATCGACGACTTTCCCGATCACAAGCTCGTCATCGTCTCGACCGGCTCCCAGGGCGAGCCGCTCTCGGCGCTGCGGCGGATGGCGCACAACGACCACCGCCACATCAAGCTCCACGACGGCGACACGGTCGTCTTCAGCGCGACGCCGATCCCCGGCAACGAGCGCGCGGTCAACGACACGATCGACCGGCTCTACCACATCGGCTGCGACGTGATCACGACCGCCGACGCGCCGATCCACGCATCCGGCCACGGGTATCGCGAGGAGCTGAAGCTGATGCTCAACCTCACGAAGCCCCGCTACGTGCTGCCGATGCACGGCGACTTCAAGCGCATCCACCTGCACGGGGAGCTGGCCGAGGCCGTTGGGATCGAGCCCGACAACATCTTCCGCGGCGAGAACGGCCTGCCGCTCGAGATCACGCGCAGAGGCGCGCGCTTCGGCGACAGAGAGCAGTCGGGCATGATCTTCGTCGACGGCGTCGACATCGGCGACCCCGCCGACGTCGCGCTGCGCGACCGCCGCATGCTGTCGGCCGACGGCATCTTCATCGTCGTCGCGACGATCTCCGAGCAGGACGGCCAGTCGGTCGCGCCGCCCGAGGTGATCTTCCGCGGCGTGCCGTTCGCCGAGCAGGCCGACGAGCTGATCGAGGAGATCCGCACCGCCGTCGAGGACTCGCTCGCGCGCGCCGCCAACGACGGGATCCGCGAGCCCGAGCTCGTGCAGCAGGAGCTGCACGACGACCTCGCCGCCTTCGTCTACGACAAGCTCAAGCGCCGCCCCATGGTCCTTCCAGTAGTCGTAGAGGTCTAGCCGGCCTACGTGTTGTGCGCCGGCTGTGGGTCCGGCGTCTCGGAGAGGGTGCGGGGGAGGCGTACGACGAAGCGGGCGCCGGAACCGGCTCCGCCGGTCCGTCGCTCGAGGTCGACGGTGCCGCCGTGGGAGTCGGCGACGGCGTGGACGATCGAGAGGCCGAGGCCGGAGCCGCCGCCGCTGTCGCCGCGGCCGCGGACGAAGCGCTCGAACAGGCGCGGGCGCAGCTCGTCCGGGATGCCGGGGCCGTCGTCCTCGACCGTCAGCACGACGTCCTCGCCGTCGCGCGCGAGCGCGGCGTGGACATGCGTGCCGGGCGGCGTGTGGCGCAGCGCGTTCTCGATCAGGTTGAGCGCGAGCCGGTGCAGCTCGTCGCGCGCGCCGTCGACCACGAGCTGCTCGTGCGCGGCGATCGTCAGGTGGTGTCCTGCCGTCACCGGCTCCAGCTCGGCGGCCACCTCGACGAGCACCTGCGAGAGGTCGACGGGACGGTGGGGGACCGTGCGCCCGGCGTCGGCACGAGCAAGCAGCAGGAGGTCTGCGACCAGCCGGCGCATGCGCTGCGAGGAGCGCAGAGCCGAGGCGACCGCGGCATGCGCGTCCTCGCCCTCGACCTGCTCGGCGAGCAGCTCAAGGTTCGCGAGCACGCTCGTCAGCGGCGTGCGCAGCTCGTGCGAGGCGTCGGCGACGAACTCGCGCTGGCGCAGGAGCGTCGCCTCGGTCGAGGCGCGCGCGGCGTCGAGCGCCTGCAGCATGTCCTCCAGCGTCTGCGCCAGCTCGGCCACCTCGTCGTCGGCGTCCGGCTGGGGGACGTGGCGGCCCGGGTCGCGCGTGCGCTCGATCTCACGCGCGCTCGCGGTGAGCGCGACGATCGGCGCCATCGCGCGGCGCGCCACCATCAGCCCGGCAAGCAGCGCCAGCCCGCTGCCGCCGAGGACCCCGAGCAGCAGGAAGAAGCGGACCTTCGCGACCGTGCGGTCGATCGCCGAGAGCGGGCGGGCGTAGACGAGGATCGCGTTGCCGAACGGGCTCACGCCCACTTGCCGCGCCTCGACGCGGTAGCCGTACTCCTCCTTCGGGAACGTGCCGTCGAGCGAGAAGCGCGGCGAGGCCGGGTTCGCGCCGCCGTAGGTGCACATCAGCTGCGGCGGGAGCGTCACGTAGTAGACGCGCACCTTCGCCTGCTCGCCGCTCGCGAGGTCGCCGAGCTGCCCGCAGCTGGCCGCGCCGGTGCGCGAGTCGAAGCCGACGTTCGCGCGGCTCGCCAGGTAGTTCGCCGTCTGGCGCACCGAGTCGTCGAACTGGACGCGGATCTGGCGCGTCGTCAGCAGCCCGACGATCACGGCGAAGCCGCACAGGATCACGAACGTCAGCGCGGCCGAGCCGCCCGCCAGGCGCCAGCGCGTCGGCAGCCGCCGGTACGCGGCGCCGAGCCCGTCGACCGCTCTACGCGCGGAGGACGTAGCCCGCGCCGCGGATCGTGTGGAGGAGCCGTGACTCTCCACCGGCCTCCAGCTTTCGTCGCAGGTTCGAGACGAACACCTCGATCGTGTTCGTCGTCGAGAACGGGTCGTAGCCCCACACCTCGTCCAACAGCCGCTGGCGCGAGATCACGATCCGCTCGTTGCGCATCAGGTACTCGAGCAGCTCGAACTCGCGCTGCGTCAGCTCGATCGAGCGCTCGCCGCGCTCGACCTCGTGCGTGTCGGGGTTGAGCTGCAGGTCGCCGCAGACGAGCGGGGCGGCGCCGCGCGGCGGGCGGCGGCGCAGCAGCGCGCGCAGGCGCGCGAGCAGCTCCTGGCGCTCGAACGGCTTGACGAGGTAGTCGTCGGCGCCGGCGTCGAGCCCCTCGACGCGCGCTTCGAGCGCGTCGCGCGCGGTCAGCATCAGGATCGGCACGTCGTCGTTCTCGCGCAGCGTCTTGGCGACGTCGATGCCGTCGAGGCGGGGGAGGCCGAGGTCCAGGACGACGAGATCGGGCAGGAACGCGTGGGCATCGTCAAGGGCGCTGACGCCGTCGCTCGCGATCCGCACCTCGTAGCCCTCCATCCGCAGAGAGCGCTGCAGCGTCTGGGCTATCTCCTCGTCGTCCTCGACGACGAGGACGCGCGGCGCGCGCGAGATGTCGCTCATGCGGCGATGGTAAAGGGCTGCGCGGGCGAGATGGGTCCTTTTTAGTCGCTCCTTAGCGGTGAAGCGGTGGACGAGCTTCGCTGACCGGTGAGCGAAGCCTGCGCGCACCGGTCGGCAGGGGCTCATCGGTGCGCGTCGAAGCAACCGCTTGCAGATGGCCACGAAGACCCGCCGCCGCCCGAGAGCCGCCCCGAGACGGACGCGTTCGCGCCCGTCCGCGAGACCGCGCGCTCGCCGCGCCGCGGGCGCGTCGCTGTGGCGGCCCAAGCTTCCCGTGCTGTCGCCGCACCAGCTCGACCTGCTCGGCCTCGCGCTCGCGGCGCTCGGCGTCTTCCTCGCGTTCGTGCTGTACCTCGGCGCCGCCGGCGGCTCGGTCGGCGGGGCGGCGCGCGACGGCCTGCGGCTGCTGCTCGGGCAGGTCGCCTACGCCGTGCCCGTCGCGCTCGTGGCCGGCGGGATGCTCGTGATCGCGCGCACGCTCGTGCCGGCCGTGCGTCCGGTCCGTGCCGGCGTCGCCTGCCTGTTCGGCGGCGTCTCGCTCGCGCTCGCGGCGGGCACGCTGGGGCTCGGCAGCCGCACCGGCGCCGGACCGTGGGCGCGTGCCGCGCTCGACGCGAATGGTGGCGCGCTCGGCGCAGCCCTCTACTGGACGACGTCGCACCTGTTCTCCGACGTCGGCTCGCACATCATCGCGATCTTCCTGTTCCTCGCCGGGCTGCTGCTGATCAGCGGCGTGACGATCGCCGGCCTGCTCGGCGCGGCCGGCCGCGGCGTCGCGCAGGCGGCGACGTTGGCGCCTCGCGCGCGGGAGCCCGAGCCTGTGGTGACGTCGCCCGAAGGCGATCCGCTTGCGGTCGCCGGCAGGGCGAAACCCATCGTCCCACCGGAGCCCGAGGACGAGCGCCTCGTCGTCCGCGCCACGCACGTTGAGGCACCGTCGCTCGACGGGCGTGAGCGCTATCCCGACCTGTACGGCGACGAAGCGCCGGAGACCGGCGACGCCTTCGACACTGACGTCGATCCAGAGCCGCACGTTCCCGACGAGCCCGAGTCGATCTCCGAGGAGCTGCAGCAGCTCGAGCTGGAGGAGCCCGACGAACCAGGCGTGACCACCGGATCCGACGACGTCGACCCCTCGCAGCTCACGCCGCAGGGCCGCTATCGCGCGTCCGTCACCGACGACCCCGCGTTCGTATGGAGAATCCCGACGGGCCGCTTCCTCAAGCGCTCGACGGCCGACCAGTCGCGCCCCGACACGGCCGGGCAGGAGAGAATCGCCGCGCAGCTGATCGAGGCGCTCGGCCACTTCGGGATCGAGGCCAAGGTCGTCGGCATGACGGCCGGCCCGCACATCACGCGCTTCGAGATCCGCCTCGCGCCCGGCATCAAGGTCGGCAAGGTCGCGCAGCTCAAGGACGACCTCGCCTACGCGCTCGCCGCGACCGAGATCCGCATCCTCGCGCCGATCCCCGGCAAGCAGGCGGTCGGCATCGAGGTGCCGAACGCGAGGCGGAAGATCGTCCACCTCGGCGACGTCTTCCAGGACCCGCCGGCCGACTGGTCGCCGCTCACCGTGTGGCTCGGCAAGGACGTCGCCGGTCGCGCGATCGGCGTCGACCTCGCGAAGATGCCGCACCTGCTCGTCGCCGGCACGACCGGCGCCGGCAAGTCCGGCTGCATCAACGCGATGCTCTCCAGCCTGCTGCTGCACGCCGACCCGCACGAGCTGCGGCTCGTGCTCGTCGACCCCAAGCAGGTCGAGCTGAACCACTACGAGTCGATCCCGCACCTGCTGACGCCCGTCATCACGAGCCCGCGGATGGCGGCCAACGCGCTGCAGAACCTCGTCAAGGAGATGGAGGAGCGCTACGGGATCATGTCCCTGGCCCGCACGCGCTCGCTGCCGGAGCTCAACAGAGCGCGCGCCGCACGCGGCGAGCCGGCGCTGCCGTACATCCTGTGCGTGATCGACGAGCTGGCCGACCTGATGATGGTCGCGCCCGCCGACGTCGAGGATTCGATCATCCGCCTCGCGCAGAAGGCGCGCGCGGTCGGCATCCACCTCGTGCTCGCGACGCAGTCCCCGCGCGTGGACGTGATCACCGGCATGATCAAGGCGAACGTGCCGTCGCGGATCGCTTTCGCCGTGTCCTCGCAGACGGATTCGCGCGTGATCCTCGACCAGAACGGCGCCGAGTCGCTGCTGGGCCAGGGCGACATGCTGTTCTCGCCGGTCGGCTCCTCGAAGCTGCAGCGGATTCAGGGCGCCTATATCGACGAGGCGCAGATCGCCGAGCTGACCGAGTCCTGGCGCAAGCAGGGCGAGCCCGAGTTCCAGGAGGAGCTGCTCGAGGAGGTCGTCGACGAGTCCGACGCGAGCGGGGGAGACGACGACGGCTTCGACCCCGACGAGGACCCGTTGCTGGAGGAGGCGATCGGCCTCGTCGCGCAGATGGGCACCGCCTCGACCTCGATGCTGCAGCGTCGGCTGCGGCTCGGCTACACGCGCGCCGGTCGCCTGATCGACATGCTCGAGCGGCGCGGGATCATCTCCGGGTACGAGGGCTCGAAGCCGCGCCAGGTGCTGATCACGGAGGCGGACGTGCCGCGGATCCTGGTTGCGCTCGCCGAGAGACCGGGCTCGTCCTCGGTTTCGACCGCCACCGCCGAGCCCTCGTTCGAGCCTCAGCGCGACCCGCCGCCGGCGGGCGACGAAGCCGCGTTGTAGAGCCGCGATAGCCTTCGCGTCGCCATGCCGGAGATCGGGTCCACCCTCCGCGAGGCGCGCATGCGCGCCAGGATCGACATCACCGAGGTCGAGCAGGCCACGAAGATCCGCGCCAAGTACCTGCGCGCGCTCGAGAACGAGGAATGGAGCCTGCTGCCGGGCTCGACCTTCATCAAGAGCTTCCTGCGCGAGTACGCTGACTACCTCGGGCTCGACGCGCGCTCGCTGGTCGAGGAGTACAAGCTGCGCTACGAGCGTCCGAGCGAGCAGGAGCTGGCGCCGATCAGCCCGAACCTCGGCCGCGATCGGCGCGGCGGGGGCGGCAGGACCGGCGCCTACGGCCCGCCACGGACCGCGCCACCCTGGCTGATCGTGGGCGGCGCGCTCGTGCTGCTGCTCGTCGTCCTCGGGCTCGTCGGCGTGCTGTTCGGCGCGACGGGAGGCGGAGGGGGCTCGACCGAGACGGGCCACACGACGACGACGCGGGCGCGGACAGCGAGCGGCGCCAGAGCAACCAGCCACCCGCACGCGAGCGCGGCGCCGGCGCGCGCGAGCGTGCAGATCGTCCCGACCGGGACCCTGTACGTCTGCCTCGTGGACGGCAGCGGCAGAAGACTGATCCCCGGCACGCAGTTCAGCGCGGGCCAGCACGTTCCGATCTACCACGCGCGCACGCTGCGGATGACGCTGGGCAACAACAGCGTGCAGCTGCGCGTCGACGGCAAACCGTTTGCGGTCCCCGCCTCGTCGAACGCGATCGCCTACGAGATCACCCGGGCGGGAGCGCGCCTGCTGCCGACGAGCCAGGCGCCGACCTGCACGTGAGCGCGCGCGCCGGCATCGTGATCACGGGGACCGAGGTCCTCAGCGGGATCATCTCCGACCGCAACGGCCCGTGGCTGTCCGAGCGCCTGCGCGAGCTCGGCGTCGACCTCGCGCACATCCTGATCGTCGGCGACCGGCGCGAGGACATGGCCGCGGCGCTGCGCTTCCTCGCGTCGGAGCGCGTCGAGCTGATCGTGACGAGCGGCGGCCTCGGGCCGACCGCCGACGACCTCACGACCGCCGTCGTCGCGGAGTTCGCCGACCGGCCGCTCGTGCTCGACGAGGCGCTCGAGCAGCGCATCGCCGCGATCGTCGCGCCGCTCGCGCAGCGCTGGCCGAACATCGACCGCGCGGCGATGGCGCGCGGCACGCGCAAGCAGGCGCACGTGCCGGAGGGTGCGACGGTGCTCGAACCGGTCGGGACCGCGCCGGGCGTGGTCGTCACGCCGCTCGACGGCGCCTCGCATCCGACCGTCGTCGTGCTGCCCGGCCCGCCGCGCGAGCTGCAGCCGATGTGGGCGACCGCGCGGGAGACCGAGGCGTTCCGCGCGGCGATCGCCGACGCGACCGTCTACGAGCAGGCGATCCTGCGGCTGACCGGGATCCCCGAGTCGGAGATCGCCGAGACGCTCGTGGTCGCCGAGCAGGCGGGCCTCGACCTCGCGCCCCTGGAGATCACGACGTGCCTGCGCCGCGGCGAGATCGAGATCGCGACGCTGTACGAGCCGGGCGGGGCCGGCGCGTACGCCGCACTCGCCGACTTCATCCGCGCGCGCCATCCGTCGCAGCTGTTCTCCGACGACGGCACGACGATCGACGAGCAGGTCGCGGCGCTGCTGAGCGGACCGCCGCTGCGCACCGTCGCCGTCGCCGAGTCGTGCACCGGCGGGCTGCTCGCCGGGCGCCTGACCGACCGGCCGGGGTCGTCGGCGTACGTGCTCGGCGGCGCGGTCGTGTACTCCAACGCGGCGAAGGCGGCGCTGGCGGGCGTCGATCCGGCGTTGATCTCGCAGTTCGGCGCGGTCTCGGCCGAGGTCGCCGACGCGCTCGCGGACGGGGCGCTGGAGCGCTTCGGCGCCGACGTCGGGATCGGCGTGACCGGCATCGCGGGCCCGGGCGGCGGGACGCCGGAGAAGCCGGTCGGCCGCGTCCACGTGGCGGTCGCCGACCGCTCCGGCGCGCGCATCGCGCGCAAGCTCGACCTGCCCGGCTCGCGCCCAGACGTGCGCGACCGCACGACGACGGTCGCGCTGCACCTGTTGCGCCGGCTGCTGCTCGGCCAGCTCGACGACGCCTGACGGCGCGGCGTCCGTCCGCAGACTCGCCTGAGAATCGTCGCTGTTCGGGCGTTGTGCTGTGACACGCCGGTGCCTACCATCGACGCAGCAAGGCGCGAACGGATGTTCGATCCGGTTCCGTCCGACGCCCGGCGTACCGTCATGCCCTCACGTGAGCAGAAGGAGCTTCCAGCGATGACCGAGCAAGACAAGGCCGCCAAGGCCCGCGGCGCTGCCCTGGAGGGCGCGCTGACGCAGATCGAGCGCCAGTTCGGCAAGGGCACGGTCATGCGGATGGGGGACCCCGGCGCACAGGTTCGCGTCAACGCGATCCCGACGGGTGCGCTGTCGCTCGACGTCGCGCTCGGCATCGGCGGCGTGCCGCGCGGGCGCATCATCGAGATCTTCGGCCCGGAGTCCTCGGGCAAGACGACGCTCGTCTACCACATCCTCGCCGAGGCGCAGAAGCTCGGCGGCACGTGCGCCTTCATCGACGCCGAGCACGCGATGGACCCGCTCTACGCAGAGGTGATCGGCGTCGACATCGACTCGCTGCTCGTCTCCCAGCCCGACTATGGCGAGCAGGCGCTCGAGGTCGCGGACATGCTCGTGCGCTCCGGCGCCGTCGACGTCGTCGCGGTCGACTCGGTGGCGGCGCTCACGCCGCGCGCCGAGCTCGAGGGCCAGATGGGCGACCAGACGGTCGGCCTGCAGGCGCGCATGATGTCGCAGGCGATGCGCAAGCTGACGGCGAACCTCAACCGCACGCAGACGCTCTGCATGTTCACGAACCAGATCCGCGAGAAGGTCGGCGTCATGTTCGGCTCGCCGGAGACGCAGCCGGGCGGTCGCGCGCTGAAGTTCTACTCGTCGCAGCGGCTCGACATCCGCCGCATCGAGACGATCAAGGACGGCACCGAGGCGGTCGGCAACCGCGTGCGCGTGAAGGTCGTCAAGAACAAGGTCGCGGCGCCGTTC
>CAZGJV010000036.1:0-33730 GCA_964525715.1 uncultured Conexibacter sp.
ACGTGAACTCCTCGTGCGCGAGCAGGTACCGGTGCGCGTGCACGATCCCCTTCGCCAGCCCGGTCGTGCCGGACGTGTAGTAGAGCTGCGCCGGATCGTCCGCTGCCGTGTCGACGCCAATGAAATCGGTCGGCGCGCCGGCCAGCAGACCGCCCTCGGAGTCCAGCACGAGCACGCGCACGCCCGCATCCGCGAAGCGCGAAGCGTTCGCCGCATCCGTCACGAGCACCGCCGGCTCCGCGTCGCCCAGCCGATGCCGGATCCCCTCGTCCCCGTACAGCACGCTCATCGACAGCAGCAGGGCACCCAGCTTCCACGTCGCGAAGAAGACGGCCGCCGTCTCCGGCGTCGGCGGCAGCACCACCGCGACGCGATCCCCCCGCGACACGCCCGCCTCTCGCAACACGAACGCCGCCTGGTTGGCGAGGTCCTGCAGCTCGCCCCACGTGAGCGAGCGCGTCGCCCCGTCGAACCGCTCCCACACCATCGCGGCCTTCTCGCGCGGGTGCTTGTCGCAGACGTCCTGCGCGATGTTGTAGCGCTCCGGCACCTCCCAGCGGTGCCGGGCGCACGCTTCCTCGTACGAGCTGAAGGCCATCGGGGCGAGCCTACCCGCGTGGACCGGCGCGCGTGCGAGACATGCGCGGTTAGCATCGCCTCACGATGAACGCACGCACGATGCTCACCACGCTCGCCGCCGGCCGCCTCGTGATCGGCGCGGCGCTCGTCGCCAAGCCGCAGTCGCAGGTCGGCGCCGGCTGGGTCGGCGACGAGGAGGCCGCGCGGCCGGCCACGGCGCTGCTCTTCCGCTCCGTCGGCGCGCGCGACATGGCGCTCGCGCTCGGCACGCTCGGCGCGCAGCGCAGCGGCAGCCCGCTCAAGCCGTGGCTGCTCGGCGCGACGCTCGCCGACGCGGTCGACCTGTTCGCGACGTTCGCCGCCGGCAGGGCGATCCCCGCCAAGGGCAAGGCCGCGATCGCGCTGCTCGCCGGCGGTGCGATCGCGCAGCAGCTCGCGCTCCTGCGCCGCGTCGAGGCGTAGACCGCCGGCGCGTCCCGGCGCCTACGCGCCGAGCCCGGCCCAGCGCCTGAGCTGCGGCAGCGGGTCGATCGGCGCGCCGCCTCTGACCTGCCAGCCGCCGACCCAGATCTCGAAGTGCAGGTGAGGACCGGTCGCGTCCCCGGTCGCGCCGACCCGCGCGATCCGCTCGCCGGCGCGGACCGCTGCGCCCGGCGCCACGAGCACCGAGCCCTTGAGCAGGTGCATGAAGACGAAGTCGCGCCCGTCGGAGCCGTGCTCGACGAGGTAGATCCCAGCGCCTCCGGGTTGGTCGGCCTGCCACACGATCGTGCCGGTCAGCGGCGCGACGATCCCCTGGCCGCTCGCGGCGACGACGTCCTGGCCCTGGTGGATGTGGCCGGTCCGGCCGGCGCCGAAGCGCGCGTCGGGGCCGCCGAACGAATACGGGCCCAGCACGGGGAACACGCCGGCGACCGTCGGGCTCGCCGGCGTGACCGGCGCTCTCGCCGCCGGCTTTCTCGCCACTGCCTTCGGCTTCTTCTTCGCGGCGGGTCTGTGCGCGACTCTGTGCGCGGGCGGCTTCTGCCCGGCCAGCGCGCCGCCGGTGCCGGCGCTCGTCGCCGTCTGCGTGGGAGGGGCGGCGCCGGGTGCTGCGCCGCCCGTTGAGCCGCTGCTGCTCATCACCTCGCCCCCCGGGGCCGCGCCGCCGGCATTCGCCGCTGCCGCCTTGGCCGGCAGCGCCGGCGCCGCGACCCCGAGAGCTATGAGGAGGAGAGAAGTGGCACGAACGGATCGAGCCATCACGCTCAACGTCGGCAGCGAATCCGACCCGCTCCAACCGCGCAAGCGTTGTTGCGCAACTTTGGTCAGCAAACCCGTGCGTTGGCGCGCACGCGGTCCGTGCGCGTACCGTCAGCTGTCGCTCAGGCGCTCAGCAGTCGCTCCAGCAGCGCCTTCGCCCCCGCCTTCGACAGCGGCTCGTTGAGGTTCCCGCACTTCGGCGACTGCACGCACGACGGGCAGCCGCGCTTGCATCTGCACTCGGCGATCAGGCGGTGCGCGTCGCCGACGAGCCGCTCGAAGCCGCGGTAACCCGCGCGCGTGATGCCGACCCCGCCCGGGTGGCCGTCGTAGATGAAGATCGTCGGCTTGCCCGTCTGCGGATGCGCGTTGGTGGAGAGGCCGCCGATGTCCCAGCGGTCGCACATCGCCAGCAGCGGCAGCACCGCGATCTGCGCGTGCTCGGTCGCGTGCAGCGAGCCGAGCAGCCGCTCGACGCCGAGCTCCGCGTCGACCCCCAGCGCGGACAGCGAGTCGAGCTCGTACCACAGCGCCTGCGTGCTGAACGCGGTCTCGGGGAGATCCAAAGCGCGGAAGTCGATCTGCTGGTGGTCCGACAGCGCCTTGCGCTGGTAGCCGGTCACGACCTCCGTCACGACGACGTTGCCGAACGACAGCGTCACGCCCATCGCCTCGCGCCGCTCCACCAGCCGCTCGATCGCCGTCATCGTCTCGCGCTTGGGCTGCGTGAACCAGTCGCCGTCGAACGGCGACAGCATCGCGCGCCGCTCGGCGAGGTCGAGCTGCACGACCTCGTACGCGCGGCCCAGGTGCAGATACACCGCGCCCTCGTGCACCGTCGAGAACGCGCGCGCCGCCTCCAAGGTCCCGATCATCTCGCCGCTCGCGACGTCGATCAGGGAGAAGGTGTCGGCGGAGGACGAGCGCAGCGGCACGCGCGCGGCCGGGTAGTCCTCCGGCGCGCGCAGTTGGAACGCGCCGCGCCGCTCGATCAGCAGCCCGGCGCTCACGAGCCGTTCCGCCGCGACTCTCCAGTCGGCACCGAGCACGTCCGCCTCACCCGGCGCCAAAGGACCCTCATGGGCGGCGCACAGCAGATGCGCCGCGTGGATCTGCTCGGACTCGTGGTCGAGGATCGCCGCCTCGACCGGCCGCCCGAGGAACTCGTCGGGATGGCGGCAGAAGAACTGGTCCAGAGCGTCCTCGCCCGCGACGTAGACCGCCAGCCCTCTCCCGCGCCGCCCCGCGCGCCCCCACATCTGCCGCAGCGACGCGACCGTGCCCGGGAACGTCACGCAGATCGCCGCGTCGAGCTCGCCGATGTCGATCCCCAGCTCCAGCGCGTCGGTCGCGACGACGCCGAGCAGGTCCCCGCGCGTGAGCCGCTCCTCCAGCTCGCGCCGCTGCTGGGAGGTGTAGCCGGCGCGGTAGGGGGCGATGCGGTCCGCGAGGTCGGCGCGGTCGCCGCTCGTGAGGCGGGCGGTTGCATGGCGCAGGATCAGCTCGACCGCCTTGCGCGACTTGATGAAGCAGATCGTCCGCGCGCCGGACTTCACCAGGTCGGCGAACAGGTCGGCCGCCTCGCTCAGAGCGGACGCGCGCACACCCAAAGCCTCGTCGAGCATCGGCGGGTTCCACATCGCCACGTGCCGCTCGGCGGCGGGCGCGCCGTCGCGGTCGATCAGGGCGATCTCGTCGAGGCCGGTCAGCCGCTGCGCCAGCTCGACCGGGTTGGCGACCGTCGCGCTCGCCAGCAGGAAGCGCGGCTGCGTCCCGTAGTTGGCCGCGATCCGCCGCAGCCGCCGCAGCACGTTGCCCACATGCGACCCGAACACGCCGCGGTAGACGTGCGCCTCGTCCACCACCACCACCGCGAGGTTCGCGAGGAAGTCCCCCCACGCACGGTGGTTGGGCAGGATCCCGACGTGCAGCATGTCGGGGTTCGTCAGCACGACGTTCGCTCTCGCGCGGATCGCGCGGCGCTCCTGCTGCGGCGTGTCTCCGTCGTAGATCGCGGGGCGCACGCGCGGCAGTCTCAGCGCCGCCAGCGCGCGCGCCTGGTCCTGCGCCAAAGCCTTTGTCGGATACAGGTACAAGGCGCGTGCCCGCGGGTCGACGAGCAGCTGCTGCAGCGTCGGCAGGTTGAAGCACAGCGACTTGCCCGAGGCGGTGCCGGTCGTGACGATCAGCGGCCCGTCCATCGCCGCCAACAGCGCGTCCTCCTGGTGCGTGTGCAGCGCGACGATCCCCACCCGCTCCAGCGCCCCGCGCAGCTCGTGGTGCAGCTCGCCGGGGATCGGCACCGCATGGCCCGCCCGCGGCGCCACCGTCGACTCGTGCACGAGCCGCTCGTCCGCCCGCCCGCGCTCGAGCAGCTCCGTCCACGGCTCCTGCTCGGCGATCCTCGGGCGTGCGACGGCCATCGCACCGATCGTACGCGGCCGCCGCGTGCCCGGTCGCTCACACGGGCGGAGCGGGCGGCGGTGCCTGCCCGGCGGTCGCGGCCGCCGACCACGCCGCCCGCGTGATCGCGAGCTGGTCCCGCGTGTTCTCGAAGATGCGGAAGAGGACGATCACGAGCTCGGACAGCACGCGCCCGACCAGCGCGTGCAGGAGCAGGAACAGCGGGCCGAGGACGAACAGCCACAGCAGACCGAACCCTGCGCTGCCGGCGCTGTGGCTCTGGAACGTGCCATCGGCCGCGACCGTCACGGAGTCGCCGGCTCCCGACGCGAACAATGTGATGGCGACCGCGGCGTACATGAGCACGGCGGGCACGAAGCTCAGGAGATACAGCACCTTGATCAACCTCGTCGTCACGAACGACGTGAACGAGAGGTCCAACAGCGACCTCAGGAATCCTGTTTGCACGAAAGCCTCCAGTCGGATGGGTGAACGGACCAGGCCCTGAGGGTCCGGCGTGCGCGAGTTCGCCCCCCCGGCGCGCGAATCGCAACGAGACGCGCCACACTTCCACGCGCATGCGCTGTGTCTACGTCGACCTCGACGGCACCCTGCTCGGCCCCGGCGCCTCCCTGCTGCGCGACGTCGAGGGCGGCTTCAGCCTCGACGCCGTGCGCGCGCTGCAGGCGTGCCATCGCGCCGACGCCGAGGTCGTGATCTTCTCCGGCCGTCGGCAGGCGCAGGTGATGGAGGACGCGCGTCTGCTGGGGCAGACCGCCTACATCTTCGAGGCCGGCTCCGGGCTCGTCGTCGACGGTGAGCTGGAGTGGCTCACCGGCGGCCTGGAGCCGACGCAGGACGGCGTCACGATCCACGACCAGATCGAGGCGTGCGGCGCGCCGGCGCTGCTGCTCGAGCACTACGCCAGACGGCTCGAGTACCACGCGCCGTGGCATACGAACCGCGACGTCTCGCACCTCTTCCGCGGCCTGATCGACGCGCAGGAAGCCGACGCGCTGCTCGAGGCAAGCGGCCACGGCCACCTGCGCCTCGTCGACAACGGCGTCGTGCGCTCGCGCTCGGCCGACCTCGCCGCGCTGCCGCTCGTGCGCGCCTACCACCTCGTCCCGCGCGCGGCCTCGAAGGCCGGCGCCGTCGCGCGCCACATGCAGATCCGCGGCTACAAGCCGGAGGAGTGCATCGCGGTGGGGGACTCGCGCGAGGATCTTGGCGCGGCGTCCGCCGTCGGCGCCTTCTGGTTCGTCGCCAACGCGCTCGACAAGGACCCGACGCTGCGCGACGCGATCGCCGGCCGCGACAACGTCCGCATCGCCGACGCCACCTACGGCGCTGGCGTCTACGAGGCCGTCGTCACGACGCTCGCCGAGCGGACCTGACGCGGGTCAGGCCGCAACGGCCTCGCGCGCGGGCGACGCCGCGCGCCGCGGCAGCGTCGTCGGCTCCGCCGTCGGGCCCTCGCCGCCGCGATCCGGCAGCGCCAGCCGCACGATCTTCTTGACGACGCTGCCGAACTGCTTGTGCAGCGGCCCGGCGTTGTACGGCAGCCCGTAGCGCTCGCAGATCTCGCGCACCTCGACGGCCAGCTCCGCGTAGCGGTGGGCGGGCAGGTCCGGGAACAGGTGGTGCTCGATCTGATGGCTGAGGTTGCCGCTCATGATGTGGAACAGCTTGCCGCCGGTGAGGTTCGCCGAGCCGAGCAGCTGGCGGACGTACCACTGCCCTCTCGACTCGCCCTCGCACTCCTCCTCGGTGAACTCGTGCGTCCCCTCGGGGAAGTGGCCGCAGAAGATGATCATGAACGCCCACACGTTGCGCACGGCATTCGCGGTCATGTTTCCGGTGAACGTCGCCGGCGCGCCCGGGCCGGCGAGCAGCGGGAACAGCGCGTAGTCCTTCAGCGCCTGCCGGCGGCCCTTCTTCCAGATCGCCTGCAGCATCTCGCCCTTGTCCTTCCACGACGCCTTGCCGGTGTTCAGCTGCTCGACCTCGAGGTCGTGCAGCGCGACGCCCCACTGGAAGAACAGCGCCAGCAGCACCGCGTAGGCCGGGTTTCCGAGGTAGTACGGATGCCACTTCTGATCCTCGGACATCCGCAGCACGCCGTAGCCGATGTCGCGGTCCTTGCCGAGGATGTTCGTGTGCGTGTGATGCATGTAGTTGTGCGAGTGGCGCCACTGCTCCGACGGGCACGCGCTGTCCCACTCGAACGCGTGGCCGTTGACCGCTTCGTCGTTCATCCAGTCGTACTGGCCGTGCATCACGTTGTGGCCGATCTCCATGTTGTCGAGGATCTTGGAGAGCGACAGGGCTGCCGTGCCGGCGAGCCACGCGGGCGGCAGGAAGCCGAGCTCCAGCAGGCCGCGGCCGCCGATCTCCAGCCCGCGCTGGGCCTTGATCATGCGGCGGATGTAGGCGGCGTCGCGCTCGCCGAGGTCGGCGGTCACGCGCTCGCGGATGGCGTCGAGCTCTTGTCCGAGCGCGTCGAGCTGCTCAGCGGTGAGCTGCGGCGGTGAGGTCGTGCTCATGGCGTTGGCTCCTGGGGGTCAGATGTCGAGCGTCACGTCGCCGACGGGCGCGTTGACGCAGATCTGGATCAGCTCGTCGGGCGCGGTCGAGATCTCGCCGGTGCGCAGGTCGCGCACGGCGCCCTCGAGCTTGCGGCAGGTGCAGGTGTGGCAGATGCCCATGCGGCAGCCGTGCTGCGGCGTGAGCCCGGCGGCCTCCGCCTGGTCGAGCAGCGGCGCGCCGGTGCCCTGCGCTTCGCGCCCGCTGCGCGCGAAGCGCACACTGCCGGCGACGACGCCGTCCGTCTCCACGCGCGCGGGCGCCGGCGGTGCGAACTGCTCGACGTAGAGGCGCGCGTCGAGCGAGTCCTCGGCCCATGTCGTGCGCACCGCCTCGACGAGCGCGGTCGGCCCGCACGCGAACGTCAGCGCGGCCGCCGGGTCGATCCCCGCCGCCGCGACGTGCGAGCGGTCGAAGCGCCCGGCCAGATCGCCCGCCTGCGGGCTGCGCGAGAAGCCGCGCAGGACCCGCACGTTCGCGTGTCCTGCGGCAAGTTCGGCCAGCTGGCGCGCGTACGCGACGTCATGCTCGTCACGCGCATAGTGCAGGAAGGCGATCGGGCCGCGGTGGCCCTCGTGGCACAGCGTCCGCAGCATCGACATGACGGGCGTGACGCCGCTGCCGCCGCTGATCAGCAGCAGCTCGCGCGGGCGCTCGTCCGGCAGCGCGAAGTCGCCCTCGGCCTGCGAGAGCGAGACGACCATGCCGGGGCGTGCGCTCTCGCGCAGGAACGGCGAGACGGCGCCGTCGGGCTGCGCGTGCGCCGTCAACTCGAGCAGGTCGCCGACGTGGGCGGAGGAGGCGGGCGAGTAGGTGCGCGTGTGGCGCACGCCGTCGATCTCCACGCTGAGGCGCACGAACTGCCCGGCGCGGAAGCCCTGCCAGTTGTCGTTCGGGCGCAGCGCGAGCGTGACGCTGCGCGCCGTCGCGCGGCGCACGGCGAGCACCTCGGCGCGCACGTCGCGCAGCGAGAAGGCGGGCCGCACCAGCTCGACGTAGCGGTCGACGCCGTGCGGGGTCGTGAGCGCCTCGGCCAGCGCGGAGTCGAGCAGGCGGCGCGAGAGTCTATGTCGCGTTTGAGTGAACACTTGTGCACAAGGTACGGAATCTCCCAGCGTCTGTCCAGGTAAGCTGTGTGACATGGGCCACACCGACTCGGTGAACAGCAGGACACCGGGCACGCGCGCCGAGCAGAAGGAGCGCACCCGCATCGCGCTGCTCGACGCGGGGCTGCGGCTGCTGGAGAGAAAGAGCTTCGGCAGCCTCGGCCTGCGCGAGGTCGCGCGCGAGGCGGGCGTCGTCCCGACCGCCTTCTACCGCCATTTCGACTCGATGGACGAGCTCGGCCTCGCCCTGATCGACGACTCCTTCCGCACGCTGCGCCGGATGATCCGCGACGCCCGCTCCGAGCCGCTCGCGTACGGCGACGTGATCCGCAGCTCGGCCGAGATCCTCGTGCGCCACGTCCACGAGCACCGTCTGCACTTCCGCTTCGTCGCGCGCGAGCGATCGAGCGGCGTCCCGGCGCTGCGCCAGGCGATCCGCGCCGAGATCCGCCTCTTCAGCAGCGAGCTGGCGACCGACCTCGCGCGCTTCCCCTACCTCGACAGATGGAGCACCGAGGACCTCGGCATGTTCGCGACGCTGATCGTCAACACGATGGTCTCGACGGCCGAGGAGATCGTCGACGCCCCGAGCGGGCGTCCCGAGGTCGAGCGGGAGATCGTCCGCCGCGCCGAGAAGCAGCTGCGGCTGATCGCCTTCGGCGTGCCGGTGTGGCGCAGCGCGACTTAGGCGTCGCGCCCGAACCAGGCGCGGATGCGCGCCCAGGTGCGCTGCCAGCCGCCGTGGCGCACCTGCTCGCGCCAGCGCGCGGGCGGGGGGACCGTCGCGCGCACCAGCGCGACCCATTCGTCGAGCGGCAGCTCGCCGGCGATCAGGCGACGCAGCGCGTCGTTCACCGGCGCCTCGATCCCCGCGCCAGCCAATGCGCGCGCGAGCAGCGGCACCGACTCGAGCGACTCGACCGCCTGCCCGATCTGCGCGGGGATCTCGCTCGCCGGCACGCCTCTCGCAAGCAGCTCGCCTGCGCGGCGGTTGCGGCTCTGCGGCGCCAAAGCCGTCGCGACCAGATCGCCGGTCCCTGCCAGCCCGATCATCGACTCCGGCCGCGCGCCGAGCCGCTCGGCATAGCGCCACACCTCCGCGAAGATGTGCCCGGCGGCCGCGCCCGCCGCGTTCAATCCCTGCGCCTCGGTCGCGCCGGCCGCCAGCGCGGCGGCGTTCTTCGCGGCGCCGGCCAGCTCCACACCGACGGGGTCGTTCGACTGCTCGCACACGACGCCCGCGCGGATGAACATCGCGGCGAGCTGCCCGGCGAGCGCCTCGTCGCTCGACGCCGCGACGAGCCCGGCCCCGTCGCGCACCATCTCCTGCGCGTGTGCCGGGCCGCCGATGCAGGCGACGCGCGCCGCGCCGAAGCGCGCGCGCAACAGCGCCGTCGGCGGCGTTCCGTCGGGCGGCACGAGCCCCTTCGCGAGCGAGATGACGGCGGCGCGACGCGTCAGGCCGACCCGCTCCAGTCCGGCGATCACGTCGCCGAGGCCGAGCGAGGGGACCGCGAGGAACACCAGCTCCGCGCGCGCGAGGCCGTTCGACGCCGGCTCGATCCGCAGCTCGCGCGGCAGCTCGACGCCCGGCAGGTAGGTCGTGTTCTCGCGCGCCTCGACGAGCGCGTCCGCCTGCTCGCGCGAGCGTGTCTGCAGCGTCGTGCGCGTCCCGCCGCGCGCGAGCAGCACCGCGACCGCCGTCCCGAACGAGCCGGCGCCGACGACGACCGCCCGCCGCAGCGGCGGGGGGACGGGGAGCTGGGGGCGCGGCAGCGGGGGCATCGCGGCGGCCGAGCCTAGCGCCCGGCGGGCGCGGGCCGCAGCCTCGCAAGCGGGCGTGCCCGGCGGCGATCCGCGGGCCGGGCGCGACGCCCGCTCACACCAGTGTTGCGAGGCGTCGCCCCGCCTCCTCCAGCGCGCGCTCGTCGCCCGCCTTCAGCACCGCCTGCAGGTCGAGGATGCGCGCGCCGAACGCGTCGAGCGTGCGCGCGCCGACGGCGGCGAAGCACGGCACGCCGCCCTGTCGCGCGCGCGTCGCGATCTCGCCCGGCGCCTTGCCGGCGAGCGTGCCGAGGTCGAGCCGGCCCTCGCCCACGATCACGGCCCGCGCCGCACGCATGTGCGCGTCGAAGTCGAGCTGCTCCAGCACGTACGCCGCGCCGCCTTCCAGGCGCGCGTCCCACGCTGCCCACAGCGCGCCCGCGAGTCCGCCGCCCGCGCCGCCCCAGGCGACGCCGCGCGGGTCGCGCGGGAGCCGGCCGGCGAGCGCGTCGAGGCGCCGGCCCAGCTCCGCCGCCGCCGCGCGCTCCAGCTCGCCGGCGCCCGCCAGCGCCTCCGCCGCGCGTTCGATCGACGTGCGCACGTCGCACAGCAGCACGAGCCGCGCGTGCAGGCCGCCGCCGTCGGCGATCGCCGCGATCGCTCCGGCGCCGCCGTCGGCCGCGACGAGATCTCCCGCGCCGGCGATCACGACCCCTGCGCCGGTCGCGTCGGCCGCCAGCAGCAGCTCCCCGACCGCCGCGCTCGACTCGTCGGCCGCGCCGTCGCCGAACGCCGCGCGCAGCTCCACGACCGCCGTGTCCCCGCGGTCGACCAGGCCGATCCCCACCGACCGCCCGTCGACCGCGACCGTCGCGGTCTCGCCGCCGAGCGCCGTCAGCAGCAGCTCGAGCGTGCCGGCGCCGCCGTCCGCGACCGGGCACGGGTCGACCGGCCAGCCGCCGGCCTCGAGCCCGCGCGCGAGCGCGGCCGCGACCTGCGGCGCGCGCAGCGTCCCGCCGAAGGCGGCGGGGGCGACGAGGATCGGCGCGCGGACGGTCGATGCGGTCACCTCCCGCATCCTGCCACGCTCACGGGGTGCTGCAGAGGTACAGCAGCCCGAGCGCGCCCAGCGACACCGTGATCGTCGTCGCGACCGAGCGCCAGCCGGAGGAGATCTGCGCCTGCACCGCGTACTGACCCGGCGTCAGCGTCGCGGCCGGGAGGTTGTAGCTGGCCGACGCGGTCGTCGTCTGTCTGCCGCCGGGCGCCGTCACGACGTAGACGACGCTGTCGCCCGGCGGCGGCGCGACCGCGGTCCACACGATCTGGCTCGACGTCAGCGACACGAGCCCTCTGCAGGCGATCCCCGTCGGTATGGGGACGGTGTACGTGGCCAGCGTCGCACCGGACGCGGCGACGCTCGCGGCGAACGCCGCCCACGCCGCCGCCGGCCACGGCGCGAACGCGGCTGCCGCCAGCGCGACGAGCAGCCGGCCGATGCGGCTCATGCGGCCGCGGAGCTCCGTGCCGGCGTCCGCTCTCGCGCCGGCTCGTCCTCGCGGAGCCCGGCGGCTGCCGTGAACGTCGCCGCCCGCCGTCGGCGCGCAAGCCATGCAAGCGCGAGCGCGCCGGTCGCGACGCCGAGCCAGTACTGCGTCCAGCGCCCGCCGAGCCACGTCAGCGGCCGCCCGGCCGCGGGCACCACGAGCAGCGGCCGCTCGACGCGGGTCACCGTCACCGGCGGGTCGTCGGCGCGGTTGCGGTCGCCGCGCAGCACGAGCGTCATCGCGCCGCCGCCGGCCGGCTGCACGCGCACGACGCGGTGCATGATCCGCCGCCCGTCGGGCCGCAGAACCGCCAGCACCTGGCCGGGCCGAGCGCTGCGCGCCGGCTCCGGCCGCACGAGCACGACCGTCCCGATCGGCAGCCCGGGCCTCATCGAGCCGGTGCGGACGATCAGCGGACGCGCGCCGGCCGCCATCCCGGCCGCCGTCAGCGCCAGGCAGCCGGCGCCGAGCAGTGCCAGCGCCCACGCGAGCGCGCGCCGCGCCGGCGGCTGCGGCGCCGGCTCACGACGCGGCGGCCGTGAACGTGAACGTGGCATTCGTCGTGAGCCCCTGGAGCGTGTTGTCGGCGCTCGCCGGCAGCTCGACGCGGAAGCAGAGGTACTCGCTCGTCCCGCTGGCGAGCGGGCGCGCGGCGATCGCCGCCGCGCCGACACCGGCCGCCTGCGCGTAGGCGACGGTGCTCGAGCCCGCGTAGGCGGACGCGTCGCACGTGCTCGAGCCGACGACCTTGATGCCGACCGTCAGCGCGGCGGCGAGCGCGGCGCTGCCGCTCGTCGCCGACGCCATCGTGTAGGTGGCGTCGAGCGAGCCGCTGTTGGAGATCTTCAGCGGGGCGTACGTGACGGTCCCCGGCCGCATGCCGCTCGTCGAAAGCGACGTGAAGGCGACGGAGCCGCTCTGGTCGTTGGCCTGGATCGCGACCGAGCCGGTCGAGAAGGACGACGTCGCGTCGACGCTGTCCGTGAACGCGGCGTAGGCGCCCGCCCACGACAGCGCCACGAGCGGGCCGACGGCGAGCACGGCGCGGAGCCGCTTGATGAAAGTGCGTGATCGCATGGCAGTGGCCTCCCAGCACTGGCGATGGGACGCACCACCCATCGGCGGTATTCGCGACAGACTTTAAATTACTCAGATCTATTGCATGCAATTTGGCGCAACGGCGGCCGGCGCGTCGCCGGCCGCCGCTCCTGTCACCCTCTGCACGATGGCGCGCGAGCAGACGACGATCGCGGTCGCCGGGCGCGAGGTCAGACTCTCCAACCCCGGCAAGCTCTACTTCCCGGCGGCCGGGCACACCAAGCGAGACCTGGTCGACTACTACCTGGCGGTCGCCGACGCCGCGCTGATCCACCTGCGCGAGCGACCGACCGTGCTCAAGCGCTACGTCGACGGGATCGAGGGCGAGCCGTTCTTCCAGAAGCGCGTGCCCGACAGAGCTCCGGAGTGGCTGGAGACGGCGACCGTCAGATTCCCCAGCGGGCGCGAGGCGCGCGAGCTGGTCGCCGACGACGCCGCCCACCTCGCGTGGGCCGTCAACCTCGGCGTGATCGACTTCAACCCGTGGCCGGTCCGCCGCGCGGACCTCGACGCGCCCGACGAGCTGCGCGTCGACCTCGACCCGACGCCCGAGGCGAGCTGGGACGACGTCCGCCAGGTGGCGATGTGCGTCAAGAGCGTGCTCGACGACCACGGCCTCGTCGGCTTCCCGAAGACATCGGGCTCGCGCGGGATCCACATCAACGTGCGCGTCGTCCCCGAGCACGGCTTCACCGAGGTGCGTCGCGCCGCGCTCGCGTTGGCGCGCGAGGTCGAGCGGCGCGTGCCCGAGCTGGCGACGAGCAAGTGGTGGAAGGAGGAGCGCCACGGCGTGTTCGTCGACTACAACCAGAACGCGCGCGACCGCACCGTCGCGTCCGCCTGGTCGGTCCGCCCGACGCCCGACGCGCGCGTCTCGATGCCGCTCACGTGGGACCAGGTCCCCGCCGTCGAGCCGGCCGACTACACGCTCGCCACGGTGCCGGCGCTGCTGGCCGAGCACGGCGACCCGCACGCCGAGATCGACGCGAACGCCGGCTCGCTTGCCGAGCTGCTCGACCTCGCCAGACGCGACGAGGACGGCGGCCTCGGCGACGCCCCGTGGCCACCCAACTTCGCCAAGCAGCCCGGCGAGCCCAAGCGCGTCCAGCCCAGCCGCGCGCGCAGAGGCGGCTCGTAGCTCACTTGCGTCTGTAGCGCGACGCGACGTACTCGTCGACCCATGCGCGTGAGCTGCGCCACGATCCGTCGCGACCCTTGACGGCCTCGAGGCGCCCGCGCACGGCCGCGACCCGCAGCGCGTTCGCTCCGAGTCTCTCGGTTGCGAGTGCCGGCAGCGGCACGAGCTGGTCGTTCCCGGCGACGGCAGGAAGGAGAAAGCGATGGAGGTTGTCGAGGATCGCCCGCGTGAGGAACTCGCCGAGCGGACCGCAGTCGCCCTCGTCGGCCTGACTGAGCGCGGCGAGGTAGCGCGCTCGGTCCCCTTTGCGGATGATCGCCGGCGGATAGCCGAGCCGCACGAGCAGCAGGTTGAGCAGCAGCCGCCCAGTGCGTCCGTTGCCGTCCAGGAACGGATGGATCTGCTCGAAGCGCGCGTGCAGCCATGCCAGCTCCGCGGGCAGGTGCGGCGCGTCGAGGTCAAGCGTCTGGCCTTCGGCGATCCACTCGTCGAGGTGCATCGGAACCTCCGTCCACGACGGCGGCTTCATCCCGCCCGGGAACGTCTCGATGTCGTGGCGACGGAACGAGCCCGGGCGCTCGTCGTCCGTGGCCTCCGGATGGGGCGCGACGTCCCACACCGGGCCGAGGGCGAGCGCATGGACGTGGCGAATCTCCGTCAGCGTGACGAGCGCGTCGCCGGACCATGAGCCTGGCTCGATGCCGTGCTCGTAGACCCACTCCGCGGCGTTCGCGTAGCCGCGCACCTCCATGTATTCGCGCAGCTGCTTGTTGCCGACCGCGCGCCCCTCGTCAAGCAGTCGCGCGACCTGCTTGAGCACGAGCGTGTTGCCCTCGATCGCCGTCGAGTGATGCGTCTCGTCCAGCCAGATCTCGTGCCAGATCGCCCGAGCCTCATGCGGAGCGGGAAGGCCGCCGAACTGCTCGCGCAGCTCAGCGATCTGCGTATGAAGTCGCTCGTAGAGCGCGGAGCGGGTGCGGCGGCCGCGAGCGGACATGAGCCGGACCCTACGGGCAAAATTCTGTTTGGTCTACAGCAAACAAATTGTACAAAACACTTTTCGTGTTCTGTACGGCTCCCGGCTCACCCCGCCAGCTGCTCCACCCTGCACTCCCCCGGCGCCTTGTCCTCCCGCCAGCGCAGCAGCTTCGACCCGTGCCGGATCCGCCGGCCGCTGACGTGGTCGAACGAGATCTCGACGACGAGCTCGGGGCGCAGCGCGACCCACTCCAGCTCCTTGTCGCTTTTCCAGCGTGAGGGGTCCGCGCTGCCGTGCTCGCCGGTCGCATACGGAGCGAGTCTGTCGACCAGCTCGCGTCTCTCCGCTGCCTTCAGCCCGGAGGTGTGCCCGACCGTGCGCAGCTCGCCGTCCTCGTCGTACAGCCCGAGGATGAGCGAGCCGACCGTGCGCTCCTCCTTGCCGGGCCGCCAGCCGACCACGACCGCGTCGATCGTGCGCACGCGCTTGATCTTCGCCATCCCGTCGCGTCTGCCCGGCAGGTATGGCGCGGCCAGCTCCTTCGCGATCACGCCCTCCGCGCTGCGCAGCCATCTGTCCGCCTCGGCGGCGCTGCGCACGCACGGCGTCAGCTCCACCGGCGCCGCGAACGGGAACGCCTCCAGCGCCGCGCGTCGCTCCGCGAACGGCAGCTCTATCAGCGACTCGTCGTCGCGCGCCAGCAGGTCGAACGCGACGAAGCGCGCCGGCGTCTCGACGCTGAGCCGCTCGATCCGTGAAGCGGCGGGGTGGATGCGGTTGGACAGCGCGTCGAAGTCCTGCAGCCCGTCGGCGCTGTCGATCACGATCTCTCCGTCGAGCACATAGCGGCCGGCCGGGAAGCGCAGCTCGGGGAAGTAGCGCTCCAGCGGTCTGCCGCCGCGCGACTGCAGGGCGACCTCGTCCCCTTCCACGAACGCGAGCGCGCGAAAGCCGTCCCACTTTGGCTCGTAGGCCCAGCCGTCGCCGTCAGGCAGCGCGGCGCGCGAGCGCGCGAGCTGCGGTTGGAGCGGCGGGGAGAGCGGGAGCGTCACAGCCCGCCGATCGTAGCGACGCGCGCGGAACCACTACGATCACCGGCGTGTCCCACGAGCACGCCACGGTCGCCGAGGAGGAGTACCTCCAGATGCTCTTCTGGCTCTACGAGGCGGGTCTGCCGATGACCGGCGCGAACCTCGCGCGCGCGATGCAGCTGTCCGCGCCCACGGTCCACGAGATGATCGGCCGGCTCGAGAGAGACGGCTACGTCACGCGCGGCGAAGACAAGGTGATCGCGTTCACGGACGAGGGCCGCCGTCACGCTGAGGAGATCACGAGCCGCCACCGTCTGATCGAGCGCTTCCTGACCGATGTCGTCGGCGTCCCGTGGGACGACGTCCACGAGGAGGCCGAGCGGATGGAGCACGCGATGTCCCCGCGCTTCGAGGCGTACGTGAAGGCCGCGATCGGCGATGCGAAGACGTGCCCGCACGGCCACCCGATCCACGTCGGCGATCGCATCGTCGGCGTCCCGCTCGCCGACTGCGCGCTGGGCGCGCGCGTCAGAGTCCTGCGCTTCGAGAACGAGGCGGAGGACCTGCTCCACTACCTCAAGGACAGCGGCCTCGAGCCCGGCCTCGACGGCACGATCGCCGCGACCGACCCCGAGCACATCACCGTCGCCTCCAACGGCACCGAGCACGTCCTCACCCGCAGCGTCGCCGAGACCGTCGCCGTCACGGCCGACCCAAGCCCACCGCCGCGCACGGCTCTCCCAAGACAGCTCGTCTTGGGAGGTCGCTACGGGCGTTGACGCCTACGCCGCCACGCCCAGCGACCGGACCGCGTCGGCGAGGCGGGCGACGCCCTCCTCGATCTGCGGGACGGTGACGCCGGAGTAGGCGAGCCGGAAGGCGTTCTCGCCGCCCTCGAGCAGGAAGTCGGTGCCCTTGACGATCTGCACGCCGCGCTCGGCGGCGGCCGCGAACAGCGCGTCGCCGTCCGTCCCCTCGGGCAGCTCGACCCACAGGAAGTAGCCGCCCTCCGGCTCGACGAAGCGGGCCTCGGGCAGCTCGCGCGCCAGTGCGCCGCAGAGCGCCGAAGCGCGCTCGCTCAGCGCCGCCTTGATCGTCGCGATCGAGCGCTCGAACGCCGCGCCGCCGTCGGCATGGACGTACTCGTTGACGATCGACTGGGCGACCATGTTCGGCGAGATGTACGTGTTCGTCGCGAGCTTGGTGATGCGCGCGATCAGCTTCTCGGGGCCGACGAGGTAGCCGGCGCGGATGCCCGGGCAGACGACCTTCGAGAAGGACGAGGCGTAGATCACGCGGTCGGCCGTGTCCAGTGACAGCATCGTCGGCAGCGTCTCTCCGCTGAAGCGCAGGTCGACGTACGGGTCGTCCTCGAAGATCGTCATGCCGTGCTGGGCTGCGAGGGCGAGCAGCGCACGGCGCTTCTCGGCCGACAGCGTGTAGCCGGCGGGATTCTGGAAGTTGGGGATGATGTGCGCCAGCCGCGGCTTCGCGCCGTCGGCGAACAGCGCCTCGACGCCCGCGACGTCGATCCCGTCCTCCTGCAGCTCGACCGGCCGCACGTCCGCGCCGCGCGAGCGCAGCGACAGCAGCGTGCGGTCGTACGTCGGCTTCTCCACGACGACCGTGTCGTTCTCCTCGACGAGCGCCTCGAACAGGAACGCGTCCGCCTGCATCGAGCCGTTCGTGACGATGACCTGCTCGGGCGCGACCCCGTGCCGCTCCGCGATCCACTTGCGCAGCGGCGGATAGCCGATCGCCGTGCCGTAGGCGGTCGTGCCGGCGGGATCGTTGGTGAAAGCGCGGTCGGCGGCGGCGCGCAGGCCGTCGACGTCGACGATGTTGAGCGACGGAGCGCCGCGGGCGAAGGAGATCGGAGCGGGTTCGGAAGCCATGGCTCCCAGACTACGCAACGCGCGCCGGGGGCGTCAGGCCGACAGGAGCTGCATCGCCAGCTCGGCCGTCTCGGTCGGCGTGCGGCCGACGCGGACGCCCTTCGCCTCGAGCGCCTCGGCCTTCGCCTTGGCGGTCCCGGCGGTGCCGGAGACGATCGCGCCGGCGTGGCCCATCGTCTTGCCCGGCGGCGCGGTGAAGCCCGCGATGTAGGCGACGACGGGCTTGGAGACGTTGGCCGCGATGTACTCGGCGGCCTCCTCCTCGGCCGAGCCGCCGATCTCGCCGCTCATCACGATCAGCTCGGTCTCCGGGTCGGCCTCGAACAGCGCGATGATGTCGATGAACGAGGAGCCGGGGACCGGGTCGCCGCCGATGCCGACGATCGAGGAGTTGCCGAAGCCGCGCTGGGCCAGCTCGTTGCCGATCTGGTAGGTCAGCGTGCCCGAGCGCGAGACGACGCCGACGTTGCCCTGCTTGAAGAACGACGCCGGGATGATGCCGACGCTCGCCTTGCCGGGCGACAGGATGCCGGGGCAGTTCGGACCGACCAACCGCACGTCGGGGTTGCGCTTGAGCTGCGTGTAGACGCGCAGCTCGTCGTGCGCCGGGATCCCCTCGGTGATCGCGATGATCAGTCTGACGCCGGCGTCCGCCGCCTCGAGGATCGAGTCGGCCGCGAAGCGCGGCGGCACGAAGATCATCGCCGTGTTCGCGCCGGCCTTGTCGACCGACTCGGCGATCGTGTCGAAGACCGGGATCCCCTCGACGTCCTGGCCGCCCTTGCCGGGCGTCACGCCGGCGACGACCTGCGTGCCGTAGCGCTTGTTGTTCGTCGCGTGGAAGGTGCCCTCGCGGCCGGTGATGCCGGTGACGACGAGGCGGGTGTCGTTGTCGACCAAGACGCTCATGCTGCGGCTCCTGCGTTGGCGGCCAGCTCGACGACCTTCGCGGCGGCCTCGTCCATCGTCGACGCGGTGGCGACGTTCGGCAGGCTCGCCTCGGCCAGCAGCTTGCGGCCCTCGACGTCGTTCGTGCCGTCGAGCCGCACGACGAACGGGACCGTCGGCTTGACGACGTCGAACGCCTCGATCAGGCCCTTGGCAACCTCGTCGCAGCGCGTGATGCCGCCGAAGATGTTGATCAGGACCGCTCTCACCTTCTGGTTGGAGAGGATCACCTCGATCGCGCTCACGATCGCGTCGGCCTTCGAGCCGCCGCCGGCGTCGAGGAAGTTCGCGGGCGCGCCGCCGGCGCCGGCGACGACGTCGAGCGTCGACATCACGAGCCCGGCGCCGTTGCCGAGGATGCCGATGTCGCCGTCGAGCTTCACGTACGTGAGCCCGCGCTCGTGCGCCATCTGCTCCTGCGGGTCCTCGGCGCTCGGGTCGCGCAGGGCCGCGTTGTCGGCGTGGCGGTAGAGGGCGTTGTCGTCGAGCGTGACCTTCGCGTCCAGCGCGCGCACGTCGCGCTCCGGCGTCACGATCAGCGGGTTGACCTCGATCAGCATCGCCTCCTCGGCGATGAAGGTCTCGTACAGCTTCGCGAGCATCGCGCCGACCGGGCGGATCAGGTCCGCCGGGATTCTGGCGGCGAACGCGAGCTTGCGGCCGTGGAAGTCCTGGAAGCCGAGCAGCGGGTCGACGTGGAGTCTCGCGAGCGCCTCCGGCGTCTTCTCCGCGACCTCCTCGATGTCCATCCCGCCCTGCGTCGAGAGCATCACGAGCGGCGCCTTCGCGGCGCGGTCGAAGACGATCGACGCGTAGTACTCCTCGGCGATGTCGGACGCGCCCTCGATCCACACCTCGTGGACCGTGAAGCCCTTGATGTCCATCCCGAGGATGTCGGTGGCGTACTGGGTCGCCTCCGCTCTGTCCTTGGCGAGCTTGACGCCGCCGGCCTTGCCGCGGCCGCCGATCAGGACCTGCGCCTTGACGACGCAGGGATAGCCGATCTCATCTGCCGCCTTGACGGCATCAGCGATGTTCGCGGCGGGTGTGCCGGACGGGACCGGAATGCCGTGGCGGGCGAAGAGCTGCTTGCCCTGATACTCGAGCAGATCCATTGCGGCGCGGCACGATACCCGAGATGCGTGGAAGGTGTCGTATCGCGGTCGCAGCGCGCGCTGGCCGCTCCAAAAGGCATAATGCGCGACCGATGCCGATCCCCAAGAACGTCACGTTTGTCACATTCGACGTCTATGGCACCCTGATCGACTGGGATTCGGGCGCCTTCGACGCGTTCAGCAGAGAGGCGGCGCGCGACGGCTTCGAGCTCGACCGGGACACGCTGATCCCGCTGTTCCACTCGATCCAGCAGCAGATCCAGGCGGGCTCGTATGAGCTGTATGCCGAGGTGCTGCGCCGCACCGCCGTTCAGATCGCCGAGGAGCTCGGCTGGCCGCTGGAGCCCTCGCGCAGCGGCTTCCTGCCGGACTCGGTGCAGCGCTGGCCGGCCTTCAGAGAGGCCAACCCGGTGCTGCAGAGACTCGCGAGACAGGGCCTCAGCCTCGGCTTGATCGCGAACATCGACGACAAGCTGCTCGGTCTCACGCGGCGCCACATCCCGCACGACTTCGATCTCGTCGTGACCGCGCAGCAGGTGCGCTCCTACAAGCCGGATCCGGCGCACTTCAAGGAGTGCGAGCGGCGCGTCGGCGGCAAGAGAGGCTGGGTCCACGTCGGGTCCAGCTACCACCACGACGTCGAGCCTTGCGTGAAGGGCAGAATCCCCGTCGTGTGGGTGAACCGCACGAAGGCGCAGCTCGAGCCCGGGCAGAAGAGACCTGACCTCGAGGTCTCGAACCTGCGCGAGGCCGTCAGAGCGCTCGGGCTCTCCTAGCCCGGCCCGCCGCGCATGCGCGCGATCGCCGTTCACGAGGACGTCGTCGTCGCGATCGGCGCGATCTGGAAGACGACCTGCACCGCCGTCCGCGCGGGCGACGAGGCGTTCCTGATCGACTCGCCGATCCTGCCGGACGAGCTGGAGGCGCTGCCCGCGCTGCTGGCGCAGGCCGGCTTCCCGGTCTCCGGGCTGCTCGTCACGCACGCCGACTGGGACCACCTGCTCGGCCGCTACGCGTTCCCCGAGGCGTCGATCGGCTGCGGCGAGACGACCGCGGCTCGCCTCGCGGCCGAGCCCGGCGCCGCCCAGCGCGAGCTGCGCGCGTTCGACGAGCAGTACCTGATCGAGCGCCCCTCGCCGCTGTCGCTGCCGGGCGTGCAGGCGCTGCCGGTTCCCGGCTACTGCGCGCTCGGCGAGCGCGAGCTGGAGCTGCACCCCGCCGACGGCCACACGTCCGACGGCACCGCCGTGTGGATCCCGTGGACCGGCGTGCTCGTCTGCGGCGACTACCTCTCGCCCGGCGCGATCCCCGAGCTGTCGCCGAGCGGCTCGCTCGACGGCTACCTGGCGACGCTGCGCCGGCTGGAGCCGTTGGTCGAGCAGGCGACGACCGTCGTCCCCGGCCACGGCGAACCGCTCGACAGCGTCCGCGCCGCCGCGATCCTGCGCGAGGATCTGGCGTACGTCGAGGGCCTCGCCGCCGATCCGGCATCCGCCCCGCTCCCGCTCGCCCGCCGCGACGGCGGCAACCGCAAGCTGCACGAGTACAACGTCAGCCTGCTCGGCTGAGGGGGCGAATCGCCAATTCCGCTCCACTACCATGGAGGCAGGACCTATGGGAAAGCGGCGCTACTCGGCGGATCTGATCGTCGCGATCGGGTCGCCTGCGGAGATCGCGGCGCCCTCGACGATCGGGAGCTCGGCGACGATGCCCGCCTTGTGGGCGGTGATCTCGTTCTCCATCTTCATCGCCTCGATGATGCAGAGCAGCTGGCCCTCCTCGACTGCGTCGCCCTGTCTCACCTTCACTCTCCACATGTTGCCCTGCAGCGGGGAGGGGAGCGTGTCACCGCCGACGGCGGAGCCGCCCTTCTTGCGCTCGCGCGGCTTGCGCGCGCCACCGCCTGCGGTGGCCGGGGCTGAGCCGTTCATCACGACGCCACCGGCGAACGGCGCGCCGATCACTCTCACGTCGAAGCGGCGGCCCGAGACCTCGACGGTGTACGTCTGCTCGACCTTCGCGTCCTCGTCGTCATCGCCGAATGTCGGCGGCGGGAAGGCCAGCTCTCTGAGCCATCTCTTGTCCTCGACGAGGTCGCGACACGTCTCCGCATTGGCCCACTGTCTCGTCGCCAGCAGCGCCTTGTGGAACGGGATCAGCGTCTTCAGCTCGGTGATCTCGAACTCCTCCAGCGCGCGCAGCATGCGTCTCGTCGCCGCCTCGCGGTCGGAGTCCCACACGATCAGCTTCGCGACCATCGGGTCGTACATCGGCGAGACCTCGCCGCCCGGGCCGACGCCCGAGTCGACGCGCACGCCGGGGCCGGACGGCTCGACGTAGGCGCCGATTCTGCCCGGCGCCGGCGCGAAGTTCTTCGACGCGTCCTCGGCGTTGATGCGGCACTCGATCGCGTGGCCGCGCAGGACGACGTCCTCCTGCTTGATCGACAGCGGCTCGCCGGCGGCGGCGCGCATGCCCTCCTTGACGATGTCGATGCCGGTCGTCATCTCGGTTACGCAGTGCTCGACCTGGACGCGCGTGTTCATCTCCAGGAAGAAGTACTCGCCGTCCTGCAGCAGCCCCTCGATCGTGCCGGCGCCGACGTAGTCGACCGCGGCGGCGGCGTCGGTCGCGACTCTGCCGATGTGCGCGCGCAGCGCCTCGTCCACGGCCGGAGCCGGCGACTCCTCGATCAGCTTCTGGTGACGGCGCTGCACGGAGCAGTCGCGCTCGCCGAGGTGGATGACGGTGCCGTGTCTGTCGGCCAGCACCTGCACCTCGACGTGGCGCGGGTCGGGCAGGTAGCGCTCCAGGTACACGGTCGGGTCGGAGAAGAACTTCTCGCCCTCGCGTGCGGCGCCCTCGAAGGCGGCGTCCAGCTCGTCGTCGGTCAGCGCGACGCGGAAGCCCTTGCCGCCGCCGCCGCCCGCGGCCTTCACCGCGACGGGGAAGCCGACGGTGTCCGCGATGATCTTGCGCGCGGCGGCCACGTCGGCGACCGGCTCGGTCGTGCCCGGCACGATCGGCACGCCGGCCTTCTGCATCAGCTCGCGCGCGGCGGTCTTCGAGCCCATCGCGTCGATCGCGCTCGCCGGCGGGCCGATGAAGACGATGCCCGCGTCCTCGCAGGCCTTCGCGAACGTCGCGTTCTCGGCGAGGAAGCCGTAGCCGGGGTGGATCGCGTCGGCGCCGGATCTCTTGGCGACGTCGAGGATCTTCTCGATGACCAGGTAGGACTCGGCCGCCGGGCCGGGGCCGATCAGGTAGGCCTCGTCGGCGCGCTTGACGTGGATCGCGTCGCGGTCGAGCTCGGAGTAGACGGCGACGGACGCGACGCCCAGCTCCTCGCACGCGCGGATGACACGGACCGCGATCTCGCCGCGGTTGGCGATCAGAACCTTCGAGAACATGCGGGGCGGAAGAATAACGTGACCCTTCACCTACCGGTCGCCCGGTGGCCGGGCTGTCCCCCCGATCAGGTGGTCGGGTCGACGATCAGCCCGGCGCCGACGGTGTCGTTCGTCGCCTCGTCGACCAGGATGAAGCTGCCCGTCTCGCGGTTGCGCGCGTAGGGGTCGAACACGAGCGGGCCGCTCAGCCGCAGCCGCACGTGGCCGATCTCGTTCAGCGCGAGTCCGTGCGAGTTGTCCTCGCGCGCGAGCGTTTCGACGTCGAGGTGCCAGTCGACGTCGTCGACGATCGCGCGCACCGAGCGGGTCGTGTGCTTGAGCGCGTAGCGGCTGCCGGGCTTCAGCGGCGCGTCGCTCATCCAGCAGACGATCGCCTCCAGCTCGCGCGCGACGGTCGGCGGGTTCGCCTCGTCGGCGCGGGCGATCATGTCGCCGCGCGAGACGTCGAGGTCGTCCTCCAGCAGCAGCGTCACCGACTGCGGCGGGAACGCCTCCTCCAGCGGACCGTCGACCGTGTCGATCCCGGCGAGCCGCGTCGTGCGGCCCGACGGCAGCACGACGACCTCCTCGCCGGGCGTCAGCACGCCGGCGGCGACCTGGCCCGCGTAGCCGCGGTAGTCGTGATGGCGCTCGTCGTTCTGCGGGCGGATCACCCACTGGACGGGAAAGCGCCAGTCCTCGAGGTTGCGGTCGCCGGCGATCTCGACGGTCTCGAGATGGTGCAGCAGCGTCGGGCCGTCGTACCAGTCCATGTTGGGCGACGGGTCGACGACGTTGTCGCCCTTCAAGGCGGACATCGGGATGAACGTCGCCTCGGCGAACTCGAGCCCGGCCGACCACGACGTGAAGTCCGCGACGATCGCGTCGTAGACCGACTGGTCGTAGTCGACGAGGTCCATCTTGTTGATCGCCACGACGAGGTGCGGCGTGCGCAGCAGCGCGCTGATCGCCGCGTGGCGGCGCGACTGGCGCACGAGCCCGTTGCGCGCGTCCACGAGCACCAAGGCGAGGTCGGCCGTCGAGGCGCCCGTGACCATGTTGCGCGTGTACTGCTCGTGCCCGGGGCAGTCGGCGATGATGAAGCGCCGCTTGTCGGTCTGGAAGGAGCGGTAGGCGACGTCGATCGTGATGCCCTGCTCGCGCTCGGCGCGCAGGCCGTCGGTCAGCAGCGCGAGGTTCAGCTCGCCGTCGCCACGCCGCTCGCTCGTCTCCTTCACGTGCGCGAGCTGGTCGGCGAGGATCGACTTCGCGTCATGCAGCAGGCGCCCGATCAGTGTCGACTTGCCGTCGTCGACCGAGCCGGCCGTCGCGAAGCGCAGCAGCTCGGTCGTGCTCAGGTCGACCGCCGGGTGCCCGTTCGTCTGGTACGTGGCGGACATCCTAGAAGTACCCCTCACGCTTGCGGTCCTCCATCGCGGCCTCGGTGACGCGGTCGTCCGCGCGCGTCTGGCCGCGCTCGGTGATGTCGGTCGCGGCGATCTCGGCGACGACGGTCTCCAGCGTCGCGGCGGTCGAGGCGACCGCGCCGGTGCAGGTCATGTCGCCGACGGTGCGGTAGCGGACGGTCTCGGTGAAGATCTCCTCGCCGTCGAGCAGCTGCACGAAGTCGCTGGCCGCGTAGAGCATCCCGTCGCGCGCGAACACCGGGCGCTCGTGCGCGAAGTAGATCGTCGGCAGCTCCAGCCGCTCGCGCTCGATGTACTGCCACACGTCGAGCTCGGTCCAGTTCGATATCGGGAACACGCGCACGTGCTCGCCCTTGCGCACACGGCCGTTGTAGAGCTGCCACAGCTCGGGCCGCTGGGCCTTCGGATCCCACTGGCCGAAGTCGTCGCGGAAGGAGAAGATGCGCTCCTTTGCGCGGGCGCGCTCCTCGTCGCGGCGAGCCCCGCCGAACGCGGCGTCGAAGCCGTGCTCCTCGATCGCGTCGAGCAGCGTGACGGTCTGCAGACGGTTGCGCGAGGCGCGCGGGCCCGTCTCCTCGACGGCGCGGCCCTTGTCGATCGACTCCTGCACGGAGGCGACGATCAGCCGCTCGCCGACCTGCTCGACGAGGCGGTCGCGGAACTCGATCACCTCGGGGAAGTTGTGGCCGGTGTCGACGTGCATCACCGGGAAGGGGAAGCGCGCCGGGCGGAAGGCCTTCTCGGCGAGGCGCAGCAGGACGATCGAGTCCTTGCCGCCGGAGAACAGCAGCACGGGCCGCTCGAGCTCGGCGGCGACCTCGCGCATGATGTGGATCGCCTCGGCCTCGAGGGCGTCGAGATGTGACAGCTCGTGGGTCATCCCCAAGTTCCCCGCACCCAGTGTGCCGACCCGGGGGTCAGCCGTGCAACCCGCACTCGAGCTTGTCGCTGCCCGCCCACCGTCCGCTGCGATCGCTCGCCGGAACGGTGCAATGGGTGCAGCCGATCGATGCGTACCCACGATCGTGGAGGGGGTTGTAGGGGAGATCGTGCTCGTTGATGTAGTTCCAGACGTCTCTCTCGCTCCAGTCGGCGAGCGGCGCGGCCTTCCAGATG
Source organism: uncultured Conexibacter sp. (assembly GCA_964525715.1). Taxonomy (GTDB): domain Bacteria; phylum Actinomycetota; class Thermoleophilia; order Solirubrobacterales; family Solirubrobacteraceae; genus Conexibacter. The sequence goes on from CAZGJV010000036.1 coordinate 25,364, forward strand.
CCGTGCTTGTCGTCCCAGCCGATCTTCGGCGTGCCGGCGCGCGTGGGGGCCTGGTCGCGGCGCACGCCGACGATCCAGCCGTCGACCTGGCTGAGCGTCTCCTTGAGCGGGGTGACCTTGCGGATCGCGCAGCAGCGGTCGGGCTCGCGCGCCCACAGCTCGTCGCCGAACTGCGCCGCCTGCTCGGCGAGCGAGATGCCGGAGGCGGCCTCGATCTCGATCCCGTAGCGCTGCTCCATCGCTCTCCACGTCTCGTACGTCTCCGGGAAGAGCACACCGGTGTCGAGCGTGAAGACGCGTGCGCTCGGCTCGACTCTCATCAGCAGGTCGATCATCACCGACTCCTCCTGTTGGAAGGAGGAGGCCAGCACGAGACGGGGGTGGAAACGGTCGACCATCCGCGCGATCACTTCTTCGGCCGGCAGCGACTCGACACCGTCGGTCAGCTGCGTGTCGATGGGCGTGGTGGCGCTCATAGGACCAACGAAAATAGCAAAACCCGGGCGGGTTTATGCTTTTTCTCGTGAAGCGCTGACGCCGAGCAGCCCCGGCAGCGCGGCCATGTTCCCGAAGATCGTGGCGGCGCCTGCTGCGCTCAGTTCCGGCCCGCCGTAGCCGAGCACGCGCATTCCGGCCGCGACGCCGGCCCGGACGCCCGTCGGGCTGTCCTCGACGACCACGGTGCTCGTGCGGTCGAAGCCCATCTGCTCCGTCGCGTGCAGGAACAGGTCGGGTGCCGGCTTGCCGTGGGCGACGTCCTCGGCGCTGAAGATCGTCGGATCGGGAAAGCGGTCGAGCAGGCCGGCGGCGCGCAGGCTGCGCCGGATCCGCTCGTGGTCGCTGCCTGACGCGAGGCAGCGCGGCACGCCGGCGGCGTCGAGCGCGTCGAGCACGGCCGCCACGCCGGCGATCGGCCGCAGTCGCGCGTCGAAGGCGGCGAACAGGGCGGCGTGGTAGCGCTCGCGCAGGTCGGGCCACGGCTCCGCCCCGCCGCGCCAGGCTCTGATCGTCGCGAGCTCGTAATCCCACGAGCGGCCCTTGAACTCGCGGTCGATGTCCTCGGCCGTCGTCGGCAGCCCCAGCTCCGTCAGCAGCTCCGCGAGGACCGGCGCCGCGATCCGCTCGCTGTCGACCAGCACGCCGTCGCAGTCGAAGACGACGGCGCGGACCGCGCTCGGCGCGTTAGCGGCCCCACGGATGGGGATCGCCCCACGCCGCCGGCATCTCGTCCTCGCGCGCCACGCCTTCCATCAGCGCGGTGCGCGTCCAGCGGTCGACCTGCGGCACCGCCTCCACGATCACGGGCGCCGTCTCGCGCATGAACTGCTCCAGCGCCGCCACGACGGCTGCGGCCTCCTCCGGGGAGGCGGATGGCGCGACGATCGTCAGCTGCGGGCGGCGGTTCACGCGCCCAGGGTATCGAGCGCGAGCAGGCGCGCGCCGCGCGGCGACGTGCGTAGATATGCGTGGCGCCCGGCCATCGATCTCGTCCAGGAGGCAACGATGCGGCATCTGGTCCTCACCGGTCCCAAGCAGCTCGCGTGGCAGGAGGTGCCCGACCCCGAGCTGCGCAGCGCGCGCGAGGCGCTCGTGCGCCCGCTCGCGGTCGCGACCTGCGACCTCGACCATCCGATGATCGCGGGCGAGACGCCGTTCCCGACGCCGATCGCGCTCGGGCACGAGTGCGTCGCCGAGGTCGTCGAGGTCGGGCGCGAGGTGGAGGCGGTGCGCGTCGGGGACCGCGTCGTCGTGCCGTTCCAGATCTCCTGCGGGACCTGCACCCGCTGCGGGCGCGGCCTGACGAGCGACTGCGAGCGCGTCGCGCCCCTGTCGATGTACGGCTTCGGCGTCGCGGGCGGCGACCGCGGCGGCTTCCTCGCCGATCTCGTCCGCGTCCCCTACGCCGACGCGATGCTCGTGCCGGTGCCCGACGGCGTCGACTCGGCCGCCGTCGCGAGCGTCTCCGACAACGTCGCCGACGCCTGGCGGCTGGTCGCTCCGTGGCTCGCCGAGTGGCCGGGCGAGCAGGTGCTGATCGTCGGCGGCGCCGGCTCGATCGGCCTCTACGCGATCGACGCGGCACGCGCCCTCGGCGCCGCGCGCGTCGTCTACGTCGACAGACCCGGCGCGCGCCTGGATCTCGCCGCCGACCTGGGCGCCGACGTGCTCGACGCGAGCGCCGATCCGCCGCCCGCGCGCGGCAGCTTTGCGATCACGGCCGACTTCTCCGCGACCGCCGAGGGGCTGCGCACCGCGCTCGCCGCGACCGCGCCCGGCGGCCACTGCACCCACGCCGCACCGATCTTCGGCGCCGACGTCCCTTTGCCCATGCTCGCGATGTACACGATGGGCGTCCACCTGCACACGTCCCGCTGCGCAGCTCGCCCGGCGATCCCCACCATCCTCGCCCTCACCGCAGCCGGCCGCCTCCACCCCGAGCGCGTCACCACCAAGATCGTCGCCTGGGACGACGCTCAGACCGAGCTGCTGACGCCCCGAACGAAGACCGTCGTCACACGATGAGCCTCAGCCGAGCCCTGCAGGACGGCTGGCCGCGCGGTCAGACCGCGCACTCGCCCTCGCCTCGGATTACCTCGAACGGGACATTTTTCGTCCAGTCCATGAACAGGTTCATGTTCTCGAGGTTGAACTCGGCGGGCAGCGTGAGGTCCTTCACGCGCTCCTCGAAGGCGGCGGTGCCGACGCGCTCGGCGAACGCGTTGAACTCCTCGCCGTCGGTGCGGTCGGACTCGTAGAAGCGGATCCAGCGCTCGACGGCCTCGGGCACGCGCTTGCTCGGGATGCGCGCTTTGAGGCGCGCGCCGTAGCCGACGGTGCCGCCCTCGTACGTGCCGCCGATGTGCGGGATCGAGGCGGGGATCGTCTTGTCGCCGACTCTGATCGAGGCGCCGTAGAAGCCGATGTTGGCGATGTGGTGCTGGGAGCAGCCGTTCGGGCAGCCGGACATCTTCACGTGGATGCGCTTCGTCAGCGGATCCTCGATGCCCATCCCGTCGATGCGCTCCTTGACGGCGGCGTTGAGCCCCATCGAGCTGGTGATGCCGAGCTTGCAGGAGTCGGTGCCGGGGCAGGAGACGACGTCGCTGATCTCGTCCGCGCCGGCGTCGCCGAGGCCGAGCGCCCTGAGGGCGGCCCACACGTCGTAGACCGTCTCGTCGCGGACCCAGCGCAGCAGCAGGTTCTGGTGCACGGTCGTGCGCGCGTAGCCGCCGCTGAAGTCGCGCATGATCGCGGCGAGGCCGCGCAGCTGCTCGGGCGTGAGGTCGCCGCGCGTGACCTTGATCTGCACGGCGGAGAAACCGGCCTGCTTCTGCGCGGTCACATTGGCGGTGCGGAAGGCCTCGAACTCAGACAGGTCGCCGTTGGGAGAGCCGTACGACGCCGGGACGGCCGGCGCGTTCGCCTCCTCGTCGTGGATGAACAGGCGCGGCTGCGGGTCGAAGTCGCGCTCGGCGACCCAGTCGCCCTTCAGCTCCTCCTCGACCTGGTTGCGCAGCTCGTCGATGCCGAACTTGTCGACGAAGACCTTGATGCGCGCGCGTGCGCGGTTGACGCGCAGCCAGTCCTGGCGGTCGAAGATGCGGAAGACGGCCTCGGCGATCTTGAGGTAGTCGCCGTTGTCGGCCTCGACGAACTCGTAGAGCGTGGGGGCGACGCGCGGCATGATCGACGTGCCGCCGCCGACGCGCACCTCGAAGCCCTTGACGCCGTCCTTGATGCGGCTGATGTAGGCGATGTCGTGGATGCCGGTGATCGCGCGGTCGGCGTCGGAGCCGGTGAAGGCGGTCTTGACCTTGCGCGGCATCAGCTGCGTCGTCGGGTGGCGCACGAAGTAGCGCACGTATGCGCCGGCGTAGGCGGTCGGGTCGAAGATCTCGTCGTCGCACACGCCCGCCCACGGGTCGGCCGTGACGTTGCGGACGGTGTTGCCGCAGCCCTCGCGGCTGGAGAGGCCGGAGGCGCTGACTCTGCGGATCAGCTCGGCCATCTGCAGCAGCGGGATGTGGTGGATCTGGAAGTTCTGGCGCGTCGTGATGTGCGCCTTTCTGAGCGGCGCGAACTCCTCCGTCACGTCGGCGAGCGCCTCCATCTGCTCAGGCGTGACGCCACCCCAGGGCAGCTTGATGCGGCACATCTGGACGTCGGGCTGGCGCTGGCCGTAGACGCCCTGCTTGAGGCGGAAGCCGATGAACTCGTTCTCCGGCGTCTGTCCGTCGAGGAACTTCTTCGACTCCGTGACGAAGTCGTCGAACTCCTGCTCGAGAATCGGGATGACGTGCCCCGGGACGTCCTGGACGACCTCGGGATTGTCGAGCGAGCCGGCCTTCGCCGACTGCTTGCCCTGCTCTTGGACCGAGGTCGGCTCCATGGCGCTGCGTGCCTCCTTCGCGGGACGAACCGGAGCGCGGGCGGCGCCGCGCGAGCGCCAAAGGTAGCAAACCCGGTGTTGTTTCGGGGGTTTAGAACCCCTCAGGCGGTCGCCGGCGTGACGTCCGTGCGCGCGAAGTCGTCGCCCTTGAACAGCAGCGGACGGCCGGTCGTGGTGGCCAGCGCGTAGCTGAAGCAGTCGCCGAAGTTCAGGCCGGCCGGAGAGCGACCCTTGCCGTAGCGCAGCCAGGCGTCACGGGCGGCGTGTGCTTGAGCGACGTCGACGGCGGCGACGCGGATCCCCGCTGTCAGCAGGAGATCGTCAAGGTTCTCCAGGCCGTGCCGGATCTTCGCCTGGACCATCGAGCACTCGAACAGCGTCGCCGCCGAGATCAGCGGGTCGGCCGCGTGCGCCAGCAGATCCGAGAACGCATTCGCTTCCGGCTCGCCTTGCAGGATCGCGACGAGCGCTGACGTGTCGACGACCATCACGTCGGCAGCCCGTCTTCGTCCCACCCGAAGATCTCGTCGTCCGTGCGGTCGTCGATGACGGGTGCAGCTGCGGCACGCTCGGAGATCCGCAGGATCGCCTGCAGTCGCACGTCGGCGGGCGCCATGCCGCGGAGGCGCTCGAGGCGCTCGCGCACGGCGACGGTGACGGCGGTCGTGATGCTCTCGCCGGTCGTGGCGGCGAGCTCGCGAACGAGGCGGTCAGTCGTGGGGTCCTTGATGTTGAGTGCCATGACACGAGGAAGATTAGCGCCGATTTCTTCCTGTCGAGGGCCGTGCGCGGGGATGAGCGCGGGGTCGAGAAATGTCATGCGGGCAGGCTGCTTCATGCGGCTGTGACAGCGCAACACGCGTCTGTGAAAAATCAGACGCAAGCCGGCGACGAAACCGCCGGCCCTCGTGTCAGTCGGCGACCGGAAGCCCGGCGTCGAGCCACGCGAGCATCCCGCCCGCGAGGTTGTGCGCGTCGTAGCCGGCCGCGCGCAGGGCGGAGACCGCCATCGCCGAGCGGGCGCCGCTGCGGCAGTAGATCAGCGACGGGCGGGCCGGGTCGATCTCGCCGGCGCGCGCGCTCAGCTCGTCGAGCGGGATCAGCACGTCGCCGTCGATCACGCCGTCGGGGCGCTCCTCGGGGGTGCGGACGTCGACGATCTGCCAGCCGCCCTCGCGCAGTCGCGCGGCGGCCTCGGCCGGGCTGAGCTCGGAGACGTCGACGGACATGGCGGAGAGGGTAGCGCCAGCGCGCTACGGGGCCGGGGCGGGCGGCGCCTCGATCCCGACCGCATCCTGCACGTTGCCCAGCCCCGCCTCGCGTACACGTCGTGCGATTCCGCGGTTGACGCGCCGCGGCCACAGCGGGCCGCCGTAGACGAAGCCGGTGTAGGACTGCACGAGCGTCGCGCCGGCGCGGATCCGCTCCCACGCGTCGTCGGCCGTCTCGATGCCGCCGACGGAGATCAGCGTCAGCCGGCCGCCGGTGCGCGCGTGGAGACGGCGCAGCACCGCGAGCGAGCGGCCCTTGAGCGGTGCGCCCGAGATCCCGCCCTCGGCGGGCACGTCGGAAGCGGCGGGGTCGCGCAGACAGCCGCGATCGATCGTCGTGTTCGTCGCGATCAGCCCGTCGAGCCGCTCGCGCAGCGCGAGATCGGCGATCGCGTCGAGGTCCTCGTCGCTCAGGTCGGGGGCGATCTTCACGAGCAGTGGCGGCCGCGGCCCGTCGCCGAGCGCCGCCCGCGCGGCTGCGATCAGCTCGGCGAGCCGGTCGACCGCCTGCATGTCGCGCAGGCCGGGCGTGTTCGGCGAGGAGACGTTCAGCACGAGGTAGTCGGCGTGCGGCGCGAGCCGGCGGACGCTCGCCTGGTAGTCGGCGTCGGCATCCTCGGCGAGTCTCGTCTTGCCGACGTTGACGCCGACGACGCATGCTGTGCGGTCGCGCCCGCGCAGCCGCGCCTCGGCCGCCGCGGCGCCCTCGTTCGGGAAGCCCATGCGGTTCACGAGCGCGCGCTCGTGCATGAGGCGGAAGACGCGCGTGCCCGCGTTGCCCGGCTGCCCCTGCGCGGTGACCGTGCCGATCTCGACGAAGCCGAAGCCGAGCGTCGCGTAGGCGTCGAAGCCGGCCGCGTTCTTGTCGAAGCCGGCGGCGAGCCCGAGCGGGCCGGGGAAGTCGAGCCCGAGCGCTCGCACGCGCAGCGCCGGGTCGTGCGGGGCGAGCAGCGTGCGCAGCAGGCGGCGCAGCGGGGCGATCTCGTTCGCTGCGCGCAGTCCGCGCCCGTTGACGTGGTGTGCCCGCTCCGCGTCGAAACGCGAAAGCAGCAGCGTGTAGATCAGCCGGTAGATCACCCGGAGCCCGAGCGTACAGCAGGGGTCAGCCGCGCGACCGGCGCTCGGCCGGCGAACAGGGCGGCGTCCGGCAGCTTCGCCGGATCGAGCACGACCGGTGCGGGTGCGCTCAGCTCGATCACGCGGAAGGCGTGGACGCGCTGCTCGGCGTGCTGCGGGAAGCGCGCGAGCAACTGGCCGACGAGCGGTGGGTCGATCGGCGCCAGCTCGCGGTGGCCGGGGCTGCGCGCCGGCTCCACGACGAGCACCGCTCGCCGCGTCGCGAGCGGCTCGGCCACCGGTGGTCGGTGGAGGTAGAGCGCGGCGACGGGGATGCCGAGGCGGCCGACCGCGATCACGGGCTGTGCCGGCGTGTGCGCCTGGATTGCGGCGATCGCGCTGCGCCAGTCGGTGTTCTGGTACGGCCAGGCGGCGTCCCCCCACAGCGACGATGCGAGGCCGAGCGCGAGCAGTGCGGCGAGCGGGAGCGCGCGAAGGCGCAGCAGCGCCGGAGCGGCGATCGCGGCGACGAGCGGCCACGCGAACAGCACGTTGCGCACGTTGAAGCGGTCGTACAGCTCTGTCGCGCCGAGCACCAGCGGGACGAACAGCGAGACGACGACCAGGCCGAGCAGCGCGCGCGCCCCGTCGGCATGGGACACGCCCTGCAGCGGGGAGCGGTCGCCCGGCGCGGCGAGCGCCCGGCGGCTCACCAGCAGTGCGCCGGCGGCCAGCGCGGTGAGTGCTACCGCGAGCGTCGCCGCCTCGAGCCACGTGCGCGGGACGTTCTGGCCGGCGGCGAACTGTCGTACGAGCTCCTCCACGCGCGCGGTCAGGCGCGAGTCGGCGATGAACGCGGCCCGCGCGTCCCCGGTCTGATCGTGGAGCAGCCCGATCAGTGGAAGGAGCGAGAGCAGCACCGCGCCCGCCGCGAGCGCCGTGCCGCGCCATGCGCGCGGGCGCAGCCACAGCAGCACGACGACCTCCGCCAGCACGAGGAAGCCGGCGAACCAGTGGGTCCACATCGTGGCGGTCGCGGCGAGAGCCCACACGGCGAGGCGCCGCGGAGTCGGACCGTCGGCAAGCGCGGCGGCGAACGCCCACACGCTCAGCAGCGACGTCAGCACCAGCAGTCCGTACGCGCGCGCGTCGAGCGCGTACCACGTGAGCAGCGGCGAGACCGCGAGTAGCGCCGCGGTCGCAAGCGCCGACGGCGCGCCGGCGAGGCGGCGCAGCGCGTAGTACGCGATCGGCACGGACGCGACGATCGCGAGTGCCGAGACGGCTCGCATGCTCGCGGCGCTCCAACTGCCGAGCGCGTGCGTCCAGCCCCACGCCAGCAGGTAGAAGAGCGGCGGGGTCGACTCGCTCGCGCCGATCCGGTGCCACAGCTCGCCGAGCGATCCCGCCTGCACGACGTGGACCGTGTACGTCTCGTCGAACCACAGCGACTGCGTCGCGAGGAACGGCAGCCGCAGCGCTGCGGCGACGGCGGTCGCCAGCGTGAGCGTCGCCAGCACGAGGCGGCGGTCAGCGGGCCCCTGCTCGGCGGCGTGATGCAGCGATTGCGCGAGCGTGCGCGGCACCGTGCGGAGGCTAGTAGACGCGGCCGGAAGTATCGGTCGGAATTCTGTGGAGGGGTCTGGGTGC
>CAZGJV010000037.1:0-33166 GCA_964525715.1 uncultured Conexibacter sp.
GCGAACAGGAGCTTGCTGCGATTACGCATTGCTGTCCTTTGCTGTTGGCCGCGCTGGGCGGCGGTTTTGAAGTCAGTGAGCGCGGAGAGCGCTCGATATTCCGATCGGCAACGTTCGAGGAGTTTCCCGAAAGGAGCGCTCCCTCGATCGGCATTTCTAAAAACAGGGTGTGACTATATTAGTTTGATGAAGATCGTGGCGCCGCCGGCGCTCTTCACGGTACCCGTTCCGGCAAAGCTGCCGGTGGCAAATTCACAGAGGAAGCCGCCACCGAGTCTTATGGTGCCCCTGGCCTCGATCGAGTTTGCTTCGCCTTGTGTGCCGAGCCTGATCACGCCGAGGCCGGGTTCCGTTTGGGTGGTGCCGACCTCACATGTTTCGACGGAGTTTCTTATTCGGAAGCGGGCGCCGATGAGGCCGATCGTGACGGTTTCTATCCTGGGTAGAACTGCGGTGAAGCTGGTGTATGGCTCGTGCCAGGGGAGCGTTTCCCTGTGGACCGTCGCGCTGCCGCCCGTGCAAGTTGCGATGCTAGCTCTGTTTATGTGGCCGATTAGAGCGTTGGTGACCTTGGCGATCGTTCTGCTGTGGAAGCTGCCTTCGAGGGTGACTTCGCACGTGACCGCAGTCCCGACGCTGAAGACAAATATGAGTTCCCTCCACGTCATTCTGTGGTTTTGTTCGTTGATGCTGAGGTGGTTGGCGGATGCGGTGCCGACGGCTGCTGCGAGCAGGAACGTCGTGCACAGACCGGCGAGCAGGAGCTTGCTGCGGTTACGCATTGGTGTCCTTTGCTATTGGCCGCACTGGGCGGCGGTGGGTAGCCGGCGAGCGCGGGACCGAGGTCCGTGCATGCGCGGGCACTCGCAGGCGATGAGCCTGACGAGAGCGTGCGGCGTGGCGCACGCGTGTTCGTGTTCCCCTTTCGGTCGCTGCGGGCTCGGTGTCCGTCGAAGCGGCTGAGCGCCGGAAAGGGGCTATGACTGGCGGAATCTCCGCCGGTGGCACGTCGCGACCAACCTGCCCGCGCCGTCCCTGCCCGACGCCGAGATCATAGCGCACAGAAAGGCTGGCGGACAAAAATCTAGAAGCCGGCTAACTGCCCATGTGTGTGTGCTGACCTAGGGGGCAGACGCGGCGCGTGCGCCGGTCGAGAGCCGGTGATGTTTCCCTGGTCTCGCGCGACCCGGCGCACCCACGGCCGCCGCTTCGCGACGCTATCTGTGCCCGCAGGCGATGTAGGAGTCGCTTGTCGCCGAGCTGCCGCCGAGGAAGCTGAAGACGCCGCGCACCGGCACGAGCGCCCCCGGCGGGCAGGCCAGCGTCTCGATGAAGCCGTAGCGGTGCCCGCCGCGGCGCACGCTGCCGCCGGTCGTGACCTTGAAGTCGAGCAGCGAGGCGAAGATCCCCGAGGCGATCTCCTGGAGGTCGTGCGGCACGGGCAGCGTCAGCCGGTAGCCCCATCTGCCGCCGCGCAGCGCGGTGAACGGCGCGACGATCATGCCCGCGAGCAGGACCGGGTTCTCGCCGCGCAGGTAGAAGACGATGCTGCGGCCGCCCGCGCCGTTGTAGAGGTCGACCTTCAGGTGCTCGATCACCCCCGTGAACTGGGGCGAGGTGCCGAGCGCCGTGCCTCCGCCGAGGCGCGAGCCGGCCGGACACGCGAACGGCGCGCCCCGAAAGCGCTGGAGCCGCTTCGGGTCGCAGCTCGGGAACAGGCGGCCGTTCACACGCGGGCCGTGCGGGAAGTAGATGACCGCCTTCGTCACCGTCCCCGGCAGCTCGCCGGCGACGTCGGTCGAGAATCTCGTGTCGATCGTCAGGCTCACCGTCTGCGGCGTGAGCGTGAAGGCGCTGATCGCCGGCGTCGCGACGCCGCTGATCGAGACGAGCGTTCTCGCACCGGCGCCCGGAGCGGCGGCGATCGTGGTCGCGACGGCGACGGTTGCGGCGATCCTCCCGAGAACGCGCACGTTCACGACTGTACCCCTAACGCCGGCAGGCGCGTGAGGTAAGGTCGCGCGCATGAACCAGCGCGAAGAGCGGATCGTCGTCGAAACCGAGCACTACCGGCTGATCGGCACGGTGCGGCTGCCGGCCGAGGGCTACCGCAGCCGGCTGACCGACCACCTCAACGCGGGCGAGCGCGAGTTCATCGCGCTGACCGACGTCGAGATCGCCTCGCTCGACGACCCGTCGCGCCCCCACAGCCACCACGGCTACGTCGCGCTCGGTCGCAGCCACATCGTCTTCGCGACGAGCGCGGAGCCGGACGCGGCCGGCGCCGCCTGAACGACGCCGATCGCTGGGACTTGAGGAACCCCGACGGGTGGGTATCGTAGGCGCCATGGCGAGCTACCCCCGGCGCGCTGAGCTGGCGGAGATGAAGCGCTCCGACGTGCTGCGCGCCTCCCCGCGCATGTTCGAGTCCAACCTGCTCGACAGGCTCTCGCGCGTGCACTGGAGCGTGCCGCTGTTCATCTTCGTGCCGGCGATCGCGATCGCGTTCGGCACCGCCCTGGGCCGCATGGGCCTCGGCGAGGCGCTGCTGTGGGCGGCCGGCGGCTACGTCTTCTGGACGCTGACCGAGTACTGGCTGCACCGCATCGTCTTCCACTTCGAGCCCGACTACGGGATCGGCGCGCGGATGCACTGGATCATCCACGGCGTCCACCACGACCACCCCAACGACCCGTTGCGGCTCGTGATGCCGCCGTCGGTGAGCGTCCCGCTCGCGGCCGCCTTCTACGGCCTGTTCGTGGTCGTGCTCGGCGGCACCGACGCGCTGCCGTTCGCGGCCGGCTTCTGGGCGGGCTACCTCGCCTACGACATGCTCCACTACTACGTGCACCACCTGCCCGGCGGCAGACGCCCGAGAGCGTGGCTCCCGCGCACGCTGCACGAGTTGCACATGCGCCACCACTTCCAGGACGGCGACAGCGGCTACGGCGTCAGCGCCCCCTTCTGGGACCACATCTTCGGCACGGCCCCCGCCCGCCGCCAGCGCGGCGCGGACGCCTGACGGCGCCCCGGCCGGTACGGGAAGCCGGAAACAAGGCTTGAACCCTCAAGCCTCCCTTGAAGCCCTGGTAGAGCTTCTCATGGAGCCGGTAGGCCGACAAGCCCGGCGGCAAGCGGCTGAGGCTGTGCGGGCTATCCGTCGTCTGCCGGACTGAGCCTGTTCCAAGCCAGCTTCATCAGGCCAGCCATGCAAGCTCCAACGAGGACGAACAGAAGATCCTTCCCGGTACCGATGACGATTGCGCCAAGCCGCGGGTGCGGAGTCGGATCGAACTGGAGCGATGGGCAGCGCCCAGCTTGGCTTATGCCGCGCTTCCCTATGCAGCGCATCGCAGCATCGTTGTGCTTGGCTGCCGCCACGCCCGCCACCGCGAGACTCCCACCCGTGGCAAGCAGCATGTGCGCCTTGTCAAACAGCTCGTGGGTGTGCCAGTCGAGTGCCCACGAGATCCCAATGAGAATGAGCAGAAACCACAGAACCATTTGCCCATCCTCCTCCTGTCGAATAGGAGGATGGGCAGTCAGGCCGACGAGGATTCCGCTCGATCTACCTCAGTCCAGAAGTTCGCGGTAGCGCACGAGCGGCGCATACGGCCTTCGGCGCTCCGTTCCTCAGGCACGTTGACCGAGCACCGCCAGCACTGATCCCTTTCCGGCCTTCGTATTCACGAGGGCCGGAAAGGGATCGTCCCCGGCCCTCCGATTCGGGGAGGCCGGAATGTCTGCAAAGAAGCACTCGCCGGAGCATCAGGCATTGGGACGGGCGGTGCTTGTGGCGCGGGCTCGTCAGGCGGTATCGCAGGACGAGCTTGGGGCTCGCTCGGGACTCCACCGCAACTACATCGGTGCGATGGAGCGGGGGGAGATCAACGCGACCTTCGCCGTGCTGCTCAAGCTGGCGCGTGGTTTGGACATGCCGCTTTCGCGGCTGATCGCCGAGGCGGAGCAGGTGCAGCAGGAGCCCCACTTCAGAGCCACGTCGTGAGGCCGGGCTAGGGCGTCAGATTCGGGGTCACGTCCACAGCTCGAGCGCGCGCACGCCGGGCCGAGCGGCGAACGCGAAGCCGCCGATCCGGTGGACAAGTCCGTCGTGGTAGAGCCGGTCTACGGCTTCGTCGACGAAGATCGCGGATGTCGAGCGCTCCGGTCTGTTTGGGAAGGTGAACTCGCGCACCAGTTCCTCGATCGGGACAAGGGCCGGATAGCGCTCGCTGAGGAGGCGGAAGACCTCGTCGGTGATGTCGTCTGAGGCGGTGGCGCGTGCTTCCGTCGTAGGCTGCTCGTCGGGCATGGGAGCTGTTGTCTCCTGTGCTCACGCCCCAGGGCGGCGCTGTAATCGTCGTCCGGGGCACCTTGGGGAAAGGAAGCGGCCGAGGTTAGGTCTGCTCGCCTGAGCCGGTCAAGGTGTTGGAGCGTCTGGCAGTCGGACGGCCTTGCCCGAGGTGCTGCGCAAGCCGGACTGACGCGCGGCCGACATACGGCGAGATCGCCACGCCGAGCACCATGCCGACGGCAACGCCGGCGACGAACAGCGAGGTCGCGGCCAGCAACACCGACACCAGGATGCCGACGACGGCGAGAAGCGGGTTGACGTCTCTTTTCTGCATAGCACTGCGAGTTCTCGTCGGATTTCGCCCTCGCAGTGACAGATTAACCGGCTGACGGGTAGCCGAAGTCGTGCTTCTTCCGCATTAGCAGGTGTTTTGTGGCAGAGCAACGGCGAGTCGCACTCAACGTCTGTTCGGTTGCCGCCGTACGACATGAGGGGCAAGAGCTGCTGACGGCTCGGAGCCGTCGCTCTACGCCTTGGCTTCGGCCTCGGCTGCTTCGGCGATGGCCGATACGGGGATGTCGAGCGCGGTCGCCAGTCCGGCGAGTTTCGTCCAGCTCGGGTTGTTCTTGCCGCGCTCGATGCCGGAGAGGTAGGTGACGTGCATGTCGGCGGCGGCTGCCAGATCCTCAAGCGTGAGGTCGGCTTCGTTGCGCAGACGGCGGATGGCAGCGCCGAGCTGGGCTTTGGTGGGAGGGGCGGGTCGCACGGCCCGCGACCGTTACGGTTTGCGACCTTCCGATCCATAGCATATATTCTGTGTTCCCCCTGGCCGGGCTACCCGGCCGCCCGAATGCCCGCTCGAGGCGGCGAAAGTCCTCAAGCGGGCGCAAATCCCCCCGATGCAAGAGCAACGACACGCGGGCAGCGCGTAGAAACGGTGCTGCCCGCGTGTCGGCTCCGCCTATCCGCAAGGAGAACCGATGCGCCTTCGCTTCGTCCCGGCTGTGATCGTGGTCGTCTTCTGCTTGGCCTGGATCGAGCCGTCCGCCCAAGCTGCGTCGTTCCCCTGCACCAGCTTCCTCCACCAGCTGCGGGTCGGGAAGTACGGCGAGGGACGCGCCGAGAGGATGGTCAAGCACTTCGCCGACCTGGCTGCTAGAGACGCCAGAGGGGAGGACACCAAGCAGTTCGTCAGTATGGATCTGGCGCGAGAAGCCTTCTGGCGCGGCGACCTGAACTACCTCAGAGCGCTCGACGGTCGGATCGGTCAGGAGGACTGCAACCGCTTCGACTACCAGGGCGTGCTTGGGTGGATTCGTCATCGCATGGGCCGGTTGCACGCCGACGAGAGAAAGCACAACGCCAAGGGCACGCCGGAAGAGGATCAGAAGGTTGAGTACGCCAGCGGCGGCCTGCGAGCTCTCGGCCCCGACGGGGTCAAGATCAAGCGGATCGCCGAGACGCACGGCGTCGATGTCTCGTAGACGTGACAAGCCCCCGAGAAGCGGAGCGCAGGAATGGCGCACCGCATTCCGGCACAGTAGGCTCTACGGCTCATTCCAACCGAAGGAGGCTGTAGTGGGGAAGGCTACTGCGCTTGATGATGACCTGACTGCCCAGCCGCTGACGTCGATGGAGCGTGCCGCACGGATGGCAGCTGTCGCGCTTGGCGACGCGGATGTGCAGCCCACGCTGAACGGCGACCTCGTCAAGGACGGGTCGTTCGAGCCGGTGGTGCGTGTCGATAAGAGACCCTGGGACTGACCGGGCCTCAGCGCAACCGACGCTCAACAGGTTGCCAGGACGCCTGATCGACCTGCTCGACGTCGGCGTCGGCAAGACCTGTGGGAAACGAGCGACCTTCAGGATCCGCGATCCACGAGTTCTTCTGCTTGAGCGCTCTCGCGACCAGCTCGACGTACCGGTCTGCCGGGACGAGCACGCCGGTGACGCCGGTGTCGGGATCACTGACGGCCACGCTACGGACTCCTTCGGTGAGCTGGCCTAGCAGCTCCTTGGTGCGAAGATCTTCAGCCTCTACTGAGACATCGGGCTTCAAGCGCAGCTCTGGAATCGGGCCGCCTTCGCGCGCGATTCGTTCTTCGGGGGTCAGCGGATGCTCGCTGAGGTACGCATCGAGTTGCGACGCCTTGCCTAGCGGTCGCTCCCCTTGTCCGCCACCTACTCTGCCTTCGATATACCACCTCCGTAAACGGTTAGTTAGCTAGTAGCTTAAGTATCGTCAAGCCTGGGGCTGTATGTCAATGGGCGTGTTCATATGACAGAGGGTTCATCCGAATATTTCGAGCGGATCAAGCATCGCGTCAATGTTGCGTTGCTTGCGGAAAAGCTTGTGGTCGTTGTCGGGGTCGGTACGGTTGGATCGCAGATTGCGCGGGAGCTGGCGAACGGCGGTGTCGGTCGTCTGCGGCTCGTAGATGGTGACCGTCTGGAGGACGTGAATCTCGTTCGGCACGTTCTGTCGCGAGAGCACGTCGGCGTCAACAAGGCCAAGGGGTTGGCGGGCTACCTCGCGCGCGTCCCCAACCTGCGCGTCGATGGCGTGCCGTCCTACGTCGATGACGGGATGTCGGATCGCGACATCGACGGCCTCCTCGGCGATGCCGACCTGATTGTTGCAGCCACAGATGACCGCACAGCTCAGCGCCGGATCGGGCGTCGGGCGCTGAGTCTTGATATCCCAGCCTTGTTCCCTGCGCTCTACGCCGGTGGCGGCGGTGAGGTCTTTGTCCAGCGCAGCCCGCGCTTCCCGTGCTTCCTGTGCTGGGACGGGTTCCGGCCTGACGACGCACACGTGCGCGGGGTAAGCGCTGTCAATGCCGAGGTTCTGTCGATCATCGAGTACTCGGTTCACTTGTGCCACGGAGTTCTCGACAGGCGATCTTCCTTCGCGCGCGCGCTTGCGGCAGAGAGCGCCGGGCAGCCCCTCCCGCAACTGTTCATTCAGCATCCTTTCGGCCCGTTCGCGGCAAAGCCGGTGCCTCGGCGTCCTGGCTGTCCCTCGTGTGCAGTCGGGCCAGCCGATGCTGAGCTTCGTTCGACATCGGGCACTGCACCGTTGTCATCTGCAATGCCCGTCTCTGCGCCCGTCTTGCCTCAAGCGCCTGCGTCAGCTCTCAGTAGGGTAGATCTCTTCTTCGCTGGCGTCGTCGGAGGCTTCTGGGGCTTCGTTGCGGCGGGCATACCTGCCAGCATCGCTATGGCGGTCTTTCGCGAAACTACCGTCGGCTACGTCTTCTTCTTTTCCTCGTTCGTCGCCTGCGCTTGGATCGGCGCGAAAATCAAGATCAGGGCAGAAAGAGCGGACAACCGCTGATGGAGTTGCTGACCTGCTACGCGGGTGGCGCAGGCAGCCTCTTGTGAGTCAGACGCGGAGGATCTACAACAGTGCCGGTACGCGGCACCTCATACCAATCCGCCAGGAGATCCCATTGCGCATCGAGGATGCCCATGAACGTACGCGCCCACCCGATCGTCTGGTGCACCCGGCAGTTCGCCTCCGGCTGCTCAACATCCGGGCAATCGCATGAGTCGATCCACTCGCGCCAGTTCACAACCAAGCGTTGCAGAGCTTGGTCGGTGTAGGTGAACTTGACGAAGACCGCCGCCTCGGGCATGGCATCTACGGCCAAGCGCAACATGGACTCATCAAGCTCGGTCAGCGGCGTGGGCTTGCGCAGAAGCCAGACAGCGTCGGCAACAGTGTTCTCGGCCTTGGGGTGGGGCATGATCCACAGGCCGCCGCGCTGGCGGGTGAACGCCTCAAGATCGCGCAGGAAGCAAGCGAGGTAGTAGAGCGACTTGCGGGTGAAGTAGTCGGGGTCCTCCGGCTCGCCGCTGCGGAGGCTCGCAACGGCCAGCTCGACATCGCTGCGGACACCTGAGACGTATGACCACATGGCGTAGTAGCGCTCAAAGCGCGCCAGCCAGTCCACGCGCATAGCCGACTCCAACGGCGGGCGGCGGGCTTGCTGGGCCAAGCGCTGCTCAGTGATGCGGTGCTCGACTTCCCGCCGCATCAGGTGTTCGGCTACATCGTCCAGCAGGGCATCGAACGGGCTGCGTCCGTCCTGGCGGGGCTTGGACAGGCTTCCGGTCTCGTAGCTCAGCCACCGTGCCACGGTGCCAAGACGGCCGGTCTGCCCTCGTCGGCCGCGCAGGGGACGGCCTTGGGTTCCTGGCTCCAGGGCAAGGGCAGCTCGAGCAGCAGCGGCGCGGTTGGGCGTAGTGCCGGCGTGGGGCAGCTCCTCCAATGAGTCGGCTGCCTGTTCGAGAAACACGATGACCACGCCGGCGATGAAGTCGAGTGGTGGCGTGCTGCGTCCGTCGGTGGCTTCGACGACGACGCAGCCCAACGTCATCAGGTCGGGCTCACTGGTCACCGCTGCAATCGTGGCTCCCGAGCCTTCGGCAAGCCGGTGGATCGCTGCCTTGAGAGCTGGTCGCAACTGCTCCGACATTGCCAGCGAAATCGTACGGACTATGGCCGAGCTATCCCCCCAGTAGCGCTGCCACGCTAGCCGCATGAACTCCCAACTCAACAGCGTTCTGTTCGCCGCTTCATGCCCCCGATCGGTGTCGGTAGCTCTCCTCGCGGGGATGCTCACCGTGCTGGTGCTCGGAGGGCTGGCGCTGGCGTGGCTGGTCTGCGCCCTTCTGTCGCCTGCGATCGAGTCACGCATGACCAGTGCGACTCCTGACCACCGGCAGGGTGAGACGGCAACCGTCATCGACATCAGCGTCCTGCGACAGATGCGCGAGCGCGACTGTCGGCACGACGCGCTGGCCGAGTAAAGAATAATT
Organism: uncultured Conexibacter sp.; assembly: GCA_964525715.1. GTDB lineage: Bacteria > Actinomycetota > Thermoleophilia > Solirubrobacterales > Solirubrobacteraceae > Conexibacter. The sequence goes on from CAZGJV010000037.1 coordinate 9,119, forward strand.
TAATAAACGCTGCTTAGGCTATGTCTCCACGTTCGGTAGTTGAGGTCGCAGCAGCAATTCTCGCGGTAGTCGTCGCGCTGCGTGCCCTCGCCTGTCTGCTCACCGGCTCCATGCCGGAACTGGTGACGGTGTTCGTGATGGTCGTGGTCGCGCGGCTGGTGTGGTTCTACACCCGTTGAACGAAAACGTCATTGACGAGCCGAGGGCCCGTAGCGCATAGTAAAAGTAACCGAACATAAGGCGAACAAGGAGACACATCATGTAAGTAGCGAAAGGAGGTGCGACTAGATGCAACGACGTATCAGGGTTAGGGGGATTATGCGCGAGGAGATCGACAGCGAACAACTCGCGTTCGTGTTTTTCCAGCTCGGCAAGCGCCGAGTACAAGAGAAGCGCAGACGGGCACAGGCAGAACGAGATAAGCGAGCTCGTCGGGAGAAGCGTTCATGAGTAGCGCTTTGGCTCCGGCCCTGATCGCAAGCATCGGCGGTGGTGGACTGCTGGCAGCCGTCGTCATTACCGAGGCGAGGCGGGAATCGGCTATGCGCTCAAGCCGCGTTGCCCTGAGCGTCACCTTTCCGCTGGACACCGGCCCGGATGCGGCGCTGCGGGCGTTGACCGCGCTGGCGGGGCTGGCGCCCACCGTCGAGCTGGTCGCGGAAGTCGCGGCGCATGGTGAGGAGATCACCTACCGGCTGCATCTGCCCGCCTCACTCGTCGGAGCTGTCCGGGCGCAGCTCGGCGCAGCCGTCCCCGGCCTGCGCGTTCAACCTGAATCCTCCGCGCCTGATCTCTCCCCGGTACTGGTGCTGGGTATCGGCGTTCGGCATCGCTCGGCGCTGAGCACCGCCGACCCCGAGGGAGCTGGACGAGCACTGCTGGCGGCCCTGCTGCCGCTGCACGAGCGCCAACAGGTCGTGGTGCGGTGGGCGCTGCGTCCTGGCCATCCGGCCGGTGGTTCGGAGTTGACCGCCGCTCCTTCTACAACGGAGCGTCAGCGGGAACGTGCCTGGCAGACCAAGCTGGCGGACCCTGGCCTGTTCGCATCCGGCCTGGTGCTGGTCGAGGCCGGGAGTGTCCGCGCCGCCGAAGGGCTGGCCGCGCGGGTGGCGGCGGTGTTGCGTACGCGGCGCATGGCGCATGACGGGCTGGTCATCCGCCGGCGCTGGTCGCATGTAGCTTCGGCGTTCCCCCGAACCGGACGACGTAGCGGTTGGGTGAGTGTTGGCGAGCTGCTGCCCCTGCTCGCTTGGCCGCTCGGCAGCGATGTCATGCCAGGCGTACAGGTCGGCGCTGCCCGTCAGGTCGCTCCGCGTGAGGCGTTGGCCCGCAGCGGTCGCCCGCTCCTGGTAGCTGAGCATCACGGCAAGCCCCGGCCCGTGGCGCTGACGACGGAGGCGGCACGCCACCACGCCCTGCTCCTTGGAAGCACCGGCTCCGGTAAGTCGGCAGTGCTGGGGCGCGGCATCCTCTCGGACATCGCGGGCGGCTTCGGCGGCTTCGTCCTCGATCCGAAGGGCGACCTCATCGGCGACGTGCTGGACCGCGTGCCACCGGAGCACCACGACCGCATCGCCGTCATCGACCCGAGCGACAGCGGCCCGATCCCCGGCGTCGACCTGCTGGGAAGCGGTGACCCCGACCTGCGCGCCGACGTGCTGCTGAGCGTCCTGCGCTCGTTGTTCCGTGATGCCTGGGGACCGCGTACCGACGCCTACCTGCGGCTGGGGCTGCGAACGCTGGCCGAGTCCGGCGGAACCCTCACCGACTGGCCCGCGCTGTTCCTCGATCCCACGCGCCGCCACGCTGCGGTTGGCCGTCTGCGTGACCCGCTGCTCATCGGACAGTGGCAGACGTTTGAGGCGCTTTCGGAGGCCGAGCGGGCGCAACACATCGCCGCACCTATGTCACGAGTGCTGAGCCTCATCGGACGTCCGGCGGTGCGGGCCGTCCTGGGTCAGCCGAACCCTCGCTTGGACATCGGGCGTCTGCTGCAGAAGCGCGGATGGCTGTTGGTGTCGCTCTCCAGCGGCGTGCTGGGCGCACCGGCCGCACGGCTCATCGGGGCGACGGTGACGTATGCGGTCTGGTCGGCCGTCGCGGCACGAGCAGCGATCGCGCCGGAGCTGCGCCGTCCGGTCTTCCTCTACTTCGATGAGACGCAGGCGCTGACCGACCTCGGCGCGGGTATGGGCTTGGAGGAGCTGTTGGAGCAGGCCCGTGGACTCGGCGCCGGAGTCACCATCGCCACGCAGTCCACCGCCCGGCTCTCCGAGTCGGTGCGAACCTCCCTGCTTGCAAACGTCGCCACGCTCGCCACGTTCCGGGCCGGAGCGGATGAGGCCAGACGCATCGCCCGTGAGCTGCCTGGCATGGAGGCACGCGACCTGCAATCGCTCGCGCCGTTCGAGATCGCCGCGCGTGTCGGCACCGGCCGCGGCGCGGGAAGCCTGAGCGTCACCGGCCACACCGAGCCGCTGCCACCGTCTACCTATCAGGCGGCACGTATCCGGGCGCTGTCGGCCCAGCGTTTCGGACGATCCCGCGAGGAGATCGAGGCGGCCATCGCTGAGCGCTACGGAACCAGTGCCGAGCCGGTAGACGCCGAGGAGATCGGTCGCGCACGGAGGCAGGCGTGATGCGTCCTGCCGCTCGTCCGGCCGCGTCGAGTCACCGCGCCCGCGATCCCCGACCTGATGGGCCGAACCGACAGGTAAGCGCAGCGAATGACTTCCCTCCTGGTCGTCCTTACCGGGTATCCGCCCGCCAGCTCGAGGACGTCGCCGCGAGCCTGACCGACCACGACCGGGACGTCTTGCAGCTCGTCGCCCGACTGCGAATTGTCTCCGGGGATCAGCTGCGCCGGGCGTTGTGGTGGCAGGGGCCGAAGGCCAACGCCGAGCGCCGCTGTCGGCGGGCGCTTCGGAGGCTCGCCACCTGGCGGGTAGTCGAGCGCGTACCGGGTCGGACGGTTGGCGGAGCGCGGGCCGGGAGCGACGGCTTCCTCTACTGCGTCGGTTCTGTCGGCGGACGCCTGCTCGCTCGCGACGGTCAGCAGCCCCGGCGACTGGCCGCGCCGGGAAGTCGCTACATCGCCCACACGCTCGCCGTCGCCGAGCTGGTCGTCGGACTGGGAGAGGCCGAGCGCGCCGGACGCCTGGAAGTGCTGGGAGTCGAGTCCGAGCCGACGTGCTGGCGGCGCTTCACCGGGCCGATGGGCGCCCGGCTGGTACTCAAGCCCGACCTGTTCGTACGCATCGGCGTCGGCAGCCTGGAAGACCGCTGGCTGATCGAGATGGACATGGCGAGCGAGTCGCCCGCGACGATCGCGCGCAAGGGCCGCTCCTACCTGGCTCACTACCGCTCGGGTTCTGAGCAGTCCCGCCACGGCGTCTATCCGCGCGTGCTCTGGAGCGTGCCGGATGCCCGGCGCGCGGAGGTCGTGACGCGGGCGCTGTCCGGGCTGCCGTCGGAGGCATGGCGGCTGTTCTCGGTCTGCACACACCGCGAGGTTGTCGGCCGTCTCGCCGAGGAGGCCAGCTCGTGAAGGCGCGCAACCGCATCATCGAGGGCGATGCGCTGACCGTTCTGCGGGGGCTGAGTCCGGCCAGCGTTGAGGCAGTCATCACCTCACCGCCGTACTTCCGGGCGCGCGACTACGGCGTCGACGGTCAGCTCGGTCACGAAGACCACGTTGCCGCTTGGGTCGAGAACTTGCGGCAGATCAGCCGCGAGATAGCCCGGGTGCTGGTGCCAACCGGCTCGTACTGGCTGAACGTCGGCGACCTCTACTCCAACGACAACGCCCTTGGTGCGCCGACGACCTCGCTGCTGCTCGCCCCCGAGCGCTTGGTAGAGGCACTGAGCCAGGACGGCTGGATCGTGCGCAACAAGGTCGCCTGGGTGAAGACCAACCCGCTGCCGTCTCCGGTGCAGAACCGTTTGTCGAACACCTGGGAGCCGCTGTTCCATCTGGTGCGCCAGCGCGACTACTTCTACGACCTCGATGCCATACGGATGCCGCTGAAGTCCCGGCCGGTACGCGGCAGCCAGCGCATCACACCTGACGAGGTACGCGGCGAGCTCGCCGGAACCAGAACTGGATTGCAGCGGCTGGCACGTGAGGGACGCAAGGGGCATCCGCTGGGCAAGAACCCTGGGGACTCCTGGCAGCTGCCAACTGGCCGCCGGCGCGGCGCACACTTCGCCACCTTCCCCGAAGCGCTGGTTCGCCGTCCGATCCTGGCGACGGTGCCTAGCTCGATCTGCACCGGCTGCGGCAAGGCATGGCGTCGGTCAAAGCGGGCGGTGCAGTACTTGGGCGATACCCCGCTGCCGCGTCCCCTGGTGGCCTGCGGCTGCATGGAGCCGACGCGCCCCGGCCTGGTGCTCGATCCGTTCTCCGGGAGCGGCACCACCTTGAAGGTCGCTGCCGAGCTGGGGCGCGACTGGCTCGGTATCGAGCTGAACTCCTACTTCGCTGAGGACGCCCGCCAACGCATCAAAGAGGCAGCGTGATCGGCCGCCTGGCGGATGGAAGGACTGCGGTCTTTCTGCCTGCCACCCGTCCGGTCACTACTCCCAAGGAGGTACCTGCTCATGGCTGAGCAGAAGACCCGCGCCCAAGAGATCCACGACAAGGTCGAGGAGCTGGTCGCAGGCGGCATGAGCCGCCCCGATGCGTTCGCCCAACTCGCCACCGAGTACAAGCTCAAGCCGAACTCCGTACGCGGTGCGTACTACGCCGGTCGCCCCGGCAACCAGTCGGGAAGACCCCGGCGTACCCGTCGCCGGGAGACGACCCCGGAAGACGCCATTGCTGACGCCCGCCAAGCGCTCGAGTCCGCCATCGAGGCGATCGACGCCGAGGTAGCAGCCGCCGAGGTTCGTGCCAGAGAGGCCAAGGCCGAACACGAAGCGATGGCCGAGGCCAGCGAAGGACGAAAGGAGGAGATTCGGGCGAAGATCGCCGCACTCGCATAAGCGGCGTTACCCCCGGTGGTCTGGCACATCTGTTGCTGGATCGTCGGGGGTTGACAGGCATCATTTTTAATGGCTTAACAGAAGCAGGCGACGTAGGTCTGCGCTTATCTAGCCGCTCCAGCAATGGACACATTGATAAGCACCGAACGCGCCGGGAGAATTGTAATTCAACGAAAGGAGGCTGTACTTGTCGGTAACGCCAACCCAGCCGAATACGCAGACGCCCCCCGCTGCCACCCCAAGAACAGCGGTGATCTACCTGCGCGTCTCAAGCAAGGGACAGCTCACCGGGCACAGCGAGGACGGGTCCTCCATCGAGGCGCAGCGCGAGGCTTGTCGGCGTTACGCCGCTTCGCTCGGTGCGCGGATCGTCGCCGAGTACGTCGAGCCAGGCCGCACGGCAACCAATATCCGCCGTGAGGCGTTGCAGCGGTTGCTGTCCGAGCTGCCCGAGGTCCGACCCGACTACGTCATCTTCTACGACCTCTCACGAGTAGCACGCGAGGAGGCCGACGCCTTCTATCTGCTGGCACAGATCCGCAACAACGGCAGTCGGCTGATGTCCACGCGGGAGCCGGTGGACGACAGCCCGCAGGGACTTCTGCTGTTCGCGATCATGGCCGGGGTCAACGCCTTTCGCTCGCGTGACGACGGCGTAAAGGTCAAGGCCGGAATGGAGCGCAAGCACGCCGACGGCGGCACCATCGGACCGGCAAAGATCGGCTATCTCAATGCCCGCGAGACCGTCGGCGGTCGTGAGGTCGCCACCATCGAGGTCGATCCCGAGCGCGTCCACCTGGTGCGGCTCGCCTTCGATCTGTTCGCCACCAGCGACTACACCCTCACCACCGTGACCGAGCTGCTGGCCGAGGCAGGGTTGCGGAGTCGGGAGACACCCAAGCGGTCGTCACAGCCGCTGAACCGCTCCAGCATCTACCGGATGCTCAAGAACGACTACTACGTCGGCATCGTCACCCGCAACGGCGTCAAGGTGGAGGGACGGCACGAGCCGATCATCGACCGAGCGACCTTCGAGCGGGTGCAGAACGTCTTGGAGGCTCATGCCGCCAGCGGCGACCGTTCCTCCAAGCACCACCACTACCTCAAGGGCTCGATCTTCTGCGGTCGGTGCGGCGCCCGCTTCAGCTTCGGTCGGCACCGTTCCAAGAGCGGCAGACACTACGAGTACTTCTGCTGCCTCTCGCGCATCCGACCAGGCAAGGAGTGCGAGACACCCCACCTGAGCGTCGCGACCGTCGAGCACGCCGTCGAACGCATATACGACCACTTCGCCTTGTCCGAGGACGCGCAACAGGCTCTCCGAAAGGCGCTGGACGAGTACGTCGAAGGCAAGGCCAAGATCGCCCGGCGCGAGTCCGAGCGCCATGACCGAAAGCTCCGCGAGCTGACGGCCGAGCAACAGAAGCTGGTCCAGCTCTACTACCGCGACGCTGTCTCCGAGGACGTTCTTCGAGCTGAGCAGCAACGGATCGAGCACGAGCGCGCAGAGGCCGAACGCTGGAAGGAGGCAGCCGCCCAGGAGGTCGAGGACGTGAGAGAGGCGCTCGACGAGGCGTTGGTTCTCCTCGACTCCGGCCGCTTCGTCTACCGCCTCGTCTCGCCGGGAGCGCGGCGGATCATCAACCAGGCGATCTACAAGCGACTTCTGCTCGAAGACGACGGCGCCGTGGAAGTAGAGCTTGCCCCGCTCTACGCCAAGCTCGTCCCCTTGGCCCGGACTCTCGCCCAGGAGGCCCAGGAATGCCCGGAGAACGGGCGATCCCGTCGAAACCAGAACACGACCCCGGTTTTTTCGGGGCCGTGTTCCAACTTCGAGAAACTGGCGGAGAGGGGGGGATTCGAACCCCCGAACGAGGTCACCCCCGTTACGCGATTTCCAGTCGCGCCCGTTCAGCCGCTCCGGCACCTCTCCAGGCTTGCGCTGACGGCGCGTAGGGTACAGGGACGGTCACATAGGCAGCGTTTAACCTCAGATGAGTAGAGTCACACGCCAACATCGTGCGTGCGCTCTTCTTCAACGAGGGCAACCTCGACACGCATGTCCTCGGGCACGGACAGCTCGACGCCGCGCTCCGCGCTGGTCTGGTCGCCGCCCCGGACGTCGAAGCCCGCTTTGCGGGCCTGTCCGCGCTGGGCGGTCTGGCCGCCACCCTGAGCGGCCGGCAGATGCGCCTGCTGCGCAAGCGCGACCTCGACCTGCTCGTGCTGCGCTGGCATCTCGTGCAGTCCGAACGCGCGCGCCGCGCGCTCACGCGGGAGCTGGAGGTGTGGCCGGCGGACGTCGTGCACTTCTACACGCCGGCGGTCTCGTTCGCCCTGGGCGGCGTGATGCGCCAGACGCCCGTCGTGCTGTCGCTCGACACGACCGTCCACGACTGGTGGTCGATGCCGGCATGGCGCCGTCCCTGGCTGCACGCGGACCTGACGATCGCGCCGAGCCGCGCGCTCGAGCGGCGCGCGCTGCGGCGCGCCTCACTCGTGCTCGCGCGCACCGCGTGGGCCCGCCGCTCCGCCGAGCAGGAGGCGCCCGGCGTGCGCGTGGTCGAGCACCATCCGGGCATCGACCTCGAGCACTACCGGCCGGCGGAGCACCGTCCGCGCGAGCGCCCGCGCGTGCTGTTCATCGGCGGCCGCTTCGCCGAGAAGGGCGGGGAGGACCTGCTCGCCGCCCTCGGGGACGCGCTCGGCCGCGAGGTCGAGCTCGACGTCGTCACGCCGGATCCGGTGCCCGACCTCCCGGGCGTGCGCGTCCACCGGCTCATGCGCTCGGATCCGCGGCTGCTCGACCTCCAGCAGCAGGCCGACGTCGCGTGCCTGCCGACCTACGGCGACACGAACCCGTGGACGGTGCTCGAAGCGCTTGCATGCGGCACCCCGATCGTCTCGACGCGCGTCGGCGGGATCCCCGACATGCTCGCCGGCGGCGAGGCGGGCGTGCTCGTCGAGCACGGCGACCGCCGCGCGCTGCGCGAGGCGCTGCTGACGCTCGCACGCGACTCGCAGCGCCGCCGCCAGCTCAGCGACGCCGGGCGAGCGCGCTGCGAGGATGCCTACGACGCCAAGCGGCAGTTCGGCGTGCTCACCGGCCACCTGGAGGAGGCGATCGCGCGCCACCGCGACGGAGCGCGCCGGGACGCGGCGCCGGCCGGCGTCGCACGATGACCGCCGCGACCGCGGCGGATGCCGTCGCCGACTGGCTCGCGCGCCGCACCTGTGACGCCGGAGACTTCCCGCTCGAGCGCCTGCTCGCGGCCAAGGGCGCTGCGACGGTCAGCGTCGTGCTGCCCGCGCGCGAGGTGGCCGAGACGATCGGCCCGACCCTCGCCCAGCTCGCGCCGCTGCGCGACGCCGGCCTGCTCGACGAGCTGCTCGTGGTCGACGCCGCCTCGGTCGACGGCACGGCGCAGATCGCGCGCGACGCGGGCGCGACGGTCGTGCAGGAGTCGGAGATCCTCGCCGAGCACGGTCCCGCGCGCGGGAAGGGCGACGCGCTGTGGCGCGCGCTGCACGTCGCGCGCGGCGACGTGATCGCCTTCGTCGACGCCGACAGCGCCGGCTTCGACGCGCGCTTCACGCTCGGCCTGCTCGGCCCGCTGCTGACCGACCCCGGCGTCGCGTTCGTCAAGGGCGCCTACCGCCGCCCGCTGCAGGTCGGCGCGGAGGTCGTGCCCGACGGCGGCGGGCGCGTCACGGAACTGCTCGCGCGCCCGCTGCTGAACCTGCACGTGCCGGAGCTGGCGGGGGTCGTGCAGCCGCTCGCCGGCGAGATGGCGGGGCGCCGCGCGCTGCTCGAGCAGCTCGCCTTCCCGGTCGGCTACGGCGTCGAGATCGCGCTGCTGATCGACGCCTACCGCCACGCCGGGCTCGACGCGCTCGCCCAGGTCGACCTCGGCACCCGCCGCAACGCCCACCAGTCGCTGCAGGCGCTCGGCGCGATGGCCTACGCGGTGCTCGTCGCGGCCGAGCGCCGCTTCGCCGACGGCGCGTCCGTCGACCGCCGCGCGCTCGACGCCCCGCCGCCGCTCGCGCGCCCGACCGCCGCGGGTGCGCTCACGCGCACCGCCGTCGCGGTCGAGGAGCGCCCGCCGCTGCGCGAGCTGCGCCTGGCTTGACGGCCAATTCCCTGCGCCCCGCTCGGAGATCACCGCACCGAACGCGTCGATAGGATCGCGTGTCATGCCAGCTCACGACGTCCTCATCATCGGCGCGGGCCTCGCTGGCCAGCGCGCCGCTCTTGCGGCCGCCGACGCCGGGGCGTCGGTCGCGATCCTCAGCAAGGTCCATCCCGTTCGCTCCCACTCGGTCGCCGCGGCCGGCGGCATCAACGCCGCCCTCAACCCCGAGGACTCGTGGGAGTCGCACGCATTCGACACCGTCAAGGGCTCCGACTACCTCGGCGACCAGGACGCGATCGAGATCATGTGCCGCGAGGCGCCTGACGAGATCCTCTGGCTCGAGCACGCCGGCGTCACCTTCCACCGCAGCCCGACCGGCCACCTCGGCACGCGCGCGTTCGGCGGCGCCTCGCAGGCGCGCACGTACTACGTCGCCGACATCACCGGCCAGGCGATCCTGCACGTGCTCTACGAGCAGCTGATGAAGCACCACGAGACGGTCGACCGCTACGAGGAGTGGTTCACGACCACGCTGCTGCAGGACGACGCCGGCAACTGCATCGGCTGCGTCGCGCGCGACATCCGCACGGGCGCGCTCGAGGTCTTCAACGCGAAGTCGGTGATCCTCGCTTCCGGTGGCGCCGGCCAGGCGTTCAAGCCGACGACCAACGCGCTCATCTGCACGGGCGACGGGATCGCGCAGGCCTACCGCATCGGCGCGCCGCTGATGGACATGGAGATGATCCAGTACCACCCGACGACGCTCGCGGAGAACGGCTTCCTGATCACCGAGGGCGCGCGCGGCGAGGGTGCCCACCTCTACAACGCGCTCGGCGAGCGCTTCATGGAGAAGTACGCGCCGAACAAGCTCGAGCTCGCTTCGCGCGACGTCGTCTCGCGCGCCGAGCAGACGGAGATCAACGAGGGCCGCGGCTTTCCCGATGGCACGATCGCGCTCGACATCACGAGAGTCCCGCGCAAGCGCACGCTCGAGGCGCTGCGCGAGATCGTCAACATCGGCAAGGACTTCGCCGGCGTTGACATCACGCGCGAGCCGATCCACATCAAGCCCGGGATGCACTACATCATGGGCGGCGTGAAGACCGACTCCGACGGGCAGACGCCGATCCCCGGCCTCTACGCCGCCGGCGAGGTCGCCTGCGTCTCGGTCCACGGCGGCAACCGCCTCGGCGCCAACTCGCTGCTCGACACGCTGATCTTCGGCCGCCGCTCGGGCGAGCACGCCGCGCAGCGCGCGCGCGGGATCGCGACGCCGAAGTCGCCGGTCAGCGTGCTGGCCGACGCGCAGGGCGAGATCGACGCGATCCTCGACCGCCCGACCGGCGGGCGCCGCGTCTCCGAGATCAAGAACGAGCTCGGCGAGACGATGAACAGATACGTCGCGGTCTACCGCGAGGCCGAGGGGCTCGCGACGGCGCTCGAGATTGTCCAGCGCCTCAAGCAGGAGGCGCCGAACGCCGCGATCGACGACAAGGGCACCGTCTTCAACCAGGACGTGCTGGCCGCGATCGAGCTGGGCTACATGCTGGACGTGGCCGAGGCGATCGTCGTGGCGGCGCAGGAACGCAGAGAGTCGCGCGGGGCGCAGTTCCGCACCGACTTCCCCGAGCGCAACGACGAGGACTGGCTGCACCACATCACCGTCTCGCTCAACGGCGACGGCCCGGCGCTCGGAACGGCGCCGGTGACGATCACCCAGTGGCAGCCCCAGGCGCGGACGTACTAGGAAAGTGGAGCTGATCTGACATGGCCGAGTACACGCTGAAGCTCCGCCGCTACGACCCGCAGTCCGGCGAGGCGCCCTACTACGAGGAGTACAGAGTCGACCTCGAGCCGCACCGCTCGGTGCTCGAGGCGATCCTGAAGGTGAAGGCCGAGCAGGACGGGTCGGTCGGCATCCGCTGCTCCTGCCGCGCCGCGATCTGCGGCTCCTGCGGCGTGAGAATCAACGGCAGACCGGGCCTCGCCTGCCACACGCACCTCGACAAGGCCGCGAAGACGGGCGTCAACGCCGACGGCACGACGATCCTCGTCGAGCCGATGGGCAACATGCCCGTCATCAAGGACCTGATCGTCGACATGGACGCGGTCCACTGGAAGAAGATCCAGCGCGTCACGCCATGGCTGATCGCCAAGCAGCCGGTGCCCGAGCGCGAGTACATCGTCCCGCACGAGAACATGGTCGACGTCACGCAGACGATGGCCTGCATCCAGTGCGGCGCCTGCGTCTCGGACTGTCTCTCGATGGAGGTCGACCCGCTGTTCGTCGGCCCGGCTGCCTCCGCGAAGGCGTATCGCTTCGTCGGCGACCCGCGCGACGCCGAGCAGTTCGAGCGCCTCAAGGACCTCGCCGAGGACCCGCACGGCATCTTCGACTGCACGCACTGCTTCACGTGCATCGACGCGTGCCCGAAGGGCGTCGCGCCGATGAGCCAGATCATGCGCCTGCGCCGCGTCGCGACGAACGACCACCACATCGTCGACCGCAACAACGGCGAGCGCCACGAGCGCGCGTTCGTCTCGCTGATCCGCGGCTACGGCCTGCTGCACGAGGCCGAGCTGCTGCCGCGCTCCTACGGCGGCGACTCGTGGTTCGGCAAGTTCCACCCTGCCGCCGGGCAGGAGCTGCTCAGCTCGCTGCCGGTCGTCGTGAAGGGCCTGATGCGCGGCAAGATGTCGCCGAAGCTCGCGCTGCTCGGACACAGAATCCCGGACAGAGACCTGAAGGCCGTCCAGTCGATCTTCGACACGATCGAGTCGAAGGACAGACGCTACGAGCTGAACCTCTACATCTCCGGCTACGAGGACGACGACGAGCAGGCGGCCGCCGCCGAGCCCGTCGCCGCTGCGAGCGAAAGCGAGGCGCAGGCATGAAGGTCGCGTACTGGCCCGGCTGCGTGAGCCGCGGCTTCACCCCCGAGCTGCACGGCTCGATGGCGGCCGTCGCGCCGCTGCTGGACATCGAGCTGGTCGAGCTCGACCGCGCCTGCTGCTCCGGCGCCGGCGTGATCGCCGAGCACAGCCAGGAGCTGGCCGACACGCTCAACGCGCGCACCTTCGCGCTCGCGCAGGCGGTGCAGGGCGCCGACCTGATGATGAACATCTGCTCGACCTGCCAGGGCGCGCAGGGCGAGTCGCAGGAGCGCCTCGACGCGAACACCGAGTACCGGAGCCACGTCAACGGGACGCTCGCCTCCGAGGGGCTGTCGTACGAGAAGGGCCTCACGAACAAGAACTTCCTGTGGCTGCTGGTCGAGGAGATCGGCCTGGAGAACCTCAAGAAGAAGGTCAAGCGGCCGCTGACGAACCTCAAGGTCGGCCCCTTCTACGGCTGCTACATCGTGCGCCCGCAGGATCGCCTCGGGATCGACGACGAGCACCCGCGCGACCACTACCTGCACTGGGTGATCGAGGCGCTCGGCGGCACCGTGATCGACTACGCCGGCGTGCACAAGTGCTGCGGCTTCCCGATCGTCACGATGAACAAGGAAGCCTCGCTCAAGCAGGCCGGCACGCACCTGGCGGACGCGCAGGACGCCGAGGCCGACTGCCTCGTCGTGCCGTGCCCGCTGTGCCACCTCAACCTCGACCTGCAGCAGCCGGTCGCGAAGAAGGCCGTCGGCCGCGACGACCTCGCGATGCCGGTCCTGCACCTGCCGCAGCTCGTCGGCCTCGCGCTCGGCCTCGAGCCGAAGGACCTCGGCATGAACAAGCACGTCGTCAAGCCGACGTCGGTCATCGACTGGTCCAGCGCCGTCGTCGGCGCGCCGGTCCCCGCCTGACAGGGCGGCATCCTCCCGCCCGGCCGGCCGCCGGGCGGGAGGAGCTTTTTTGGGGGGAGCCCGGGCCCGGCCAGGGGGAGGTAGGCCGAGCCCGGGCGACACGCCCCGGGGGTGGGAGGGGGGACCAACCTCACCCGGGGCGCTCCACGGCGGTCGGTAGCTTCCCTGCCCGCCGTGATCGGCATCCTCGCCGCTGGGCTGCGCGTTGTCGTCCCCTGCGGCGGGTGATCTTCGGGGGACCTCTCGGGGGAGGTGAGGGTGAGGCGCGCCTCACCCGTTCGGCGCTACGATCCGGAACGTGGCGGTCTCCCATGCACGGGTCGGCGTCGTCGTCGCCCGCTTCGAGGACCTCGTCGATCGCGGCCTGTGCGCGCTGATCGAGGAGGACGACCACATCGAGCTGCGCGCGAGCGGCGTCCCGCACGAGCGCCTGCCGGCGGCGATCGCCGCGCACCGGCCGCAGGTCGCGCTGCTCAACTACGGCTCGATGCGCACCCCGCTGGAGGTGCGCGAGCTGGTCGGCGCGCACCCAGGCACGCACCTGATCGTGCTCGCGAACCGGCCCTCGCCCGCCGAGTGCAACCAGATGCTCGCGTTCGGCGCGACCGCCTGCCTGTCGAAGGAGACGCAGGCGCGCGACGTCCTCAGCGCGATCCATCTCGCCTCCCGCGGGCTGCAGGTGCTGCGACGGACGGCGGGCGACGGCGCCGGCGACCCGCCGCCGCAGAGCGGCCCGGAGCTGCTGACCCCGCGCGAGGCCGTCGTGCTCGAACTGCTGCAGAGCGGCCGCTCCAACGGCGAGATCGCCGCCCAGCTGCACATCGGCCTCGAGACCGTCCGCACCCACGCCCGCAGCATCTACCGCAAGCTCGGCGTCCGCTCGCGGCGGGAACTGGCACGGACGTAGACTTGTCACTTCGCCGTTGGCGTGCCACACTTATTCAGTAATGGCACGTACCTCTCGATCTGTCCCACTTCGCATCAGTCCCCAAGGCCGTGTCGTGATCCCGGCCGAGTTGCGCCGGGAGCTGGGGCTCGAGCCCGGCGAGACGCTGATAGCGCGCGTCGAGGATCGCCGGCTGGTGCTCGAGCGGGGGGGCGAGATCCTCGCCCGTTTGCGCTCAGAGCTGCGTGACGCGAAGCGACCCGGGACCAGCGCGGTCGACGAGCTCCTCGCCGAGCGTCGTCGTGAGGCTCGCCGAGAGGCGGCCGAGCTCGAGCGTGCCTGACGCCGTCCTCGACGCGTCGGCGCTGATCGCCCTGCTGTGGGACGAGCCGGGCGGGCAGGCGGTCGAACGGTTGCTCGGCCGGGCGGTCGTATCCGCCGTCAACTGGGCAGAAGTGCTCCAGCGCTATCGCGCCCACGGGATCGACACCGCCGACAAGCGCGAGAGCGTCGAGGCGATCGGCGTCGGGATCGTGGGCTTCACGCCGGACGACGCCGAGCTGGCAGCCGACTTGTGGGAGCCGACGCGCGCCGCGGGCCTCTCGCTCGCCGACCGCGCGTGCCTCGCGCTCGCACGGCGGCTCGACCTTCCCGCCCACACCGCCGACCGCGACTGGCGCAAGGTCGACGTCGGCGTCGACGTGATCCTGATCCGCTGACGTTACGCCGCGCGCGCGGCGGTGCGCAGCAGGCCGCGCTCGTGCAGCAGCTCGGCGAGCTGGACCGCGTTCGTCGCCGCGCCCTTGCGCAGGTTGTCCGCGACGACCCACAGATCCAAGGCCCGCTCGTTGCCGGGGTCGCGGCGGATGCGGCCGACGAACACGTCGTCCTGGCCGTCGGCGTCGATCGCCATCGGGTAGACGTCGTCGGACGGGTCGTCGAGCACCGTCACGCCGGGCGCGGCGGCCAGCAGCTCGCGCGCCTGCTCCGGCGACAGCGGCGAGCGCGTCTCGACGTTGACCGCCTCCGAGTGGCCGTTGACGACCGGCACGCGCACGCACGTCGCGCTGATGCGGATCGACTCGTCGCCGAGGATCTTGCGCGTCTCGTCGATCAGCTTGCGCTCCTCGTCGGTGTGGTCGTCCCCGGGGGCGAACGAGCCGGCGTGCGGCAGCGCGTTGAACGCGATCTGGTGCGCGTAGACCTCGACCGGCGCCTCGGCGCCGTGGAACACCGCGTGCGTCTGCTCGAGCAGCTCGTCGACGCCCTTCTTGCCCGTGCCCGACACGGCCTGGTAGGTCGACACCACGAGCCGCTCGATGCCGGCCGCGTCGTAGAGCGGCTTGAGCGCGACGACCATCTGCATCGTCGAGCAGTTCGGGTTGGCGACGATCCCCTTGCGCGCGTCGGCGAGCGCGTCCGGGTTGACCTCGGAGACGACGAGCGGCACGTCGGGGTCCATCCGCCACTTCGAGCTGTTGTCGACGACGATCGCGCCCGCCTCGGCGAAGCGCGGCGCCCACTCGCCCGAGGTCGCGCCGCCGGCCGAGAAGATCGCGAGGTCGAAGCCCTGGATCGTCTCGTCGGTCAGCGGCTGGACGACGCCGACGCCCTCGATCGTGCTGCCGGCCGAGCGCTCGGACGCGAACGGGACGATCTCGCGCGCGGGGAAGTCGCGCTCGTGCAGCAGCTGGAGCATCACGCCGCCGACCTGGCCGGTGGCGCCGACGACCGCGACGCGGTAGGAAGGCGCCTCGCTCATCGCGCCTGCTCCCCGATCGGCTGCTCGCGCTGGACTGCGTCCTCGCCCAGCTCGAACGCGCCGTGGAGCGCCTGCACCGCGTCGGCGACGCGGTCGGCGCGGATCACGCACGAGATCTTGATCGGCGAGGTCGAGATCATCTCGATGTTGATGCCTTCGTCCGCCAGCACGGAGAAGACCTTGGCGGCAACGCCCGGGTGCGACTTCATCCCCGCGCCGACGATCGAGACCTTGCCCATCTCGGGCTCGCTGTCGAGCCCGCCGATCCCGAGCTCGGCGACGATCGGCTCCAGCGCTTCGCGCGCGATCCGCAGATCCTCGCGCGGCACCGTGAACGACAGCTCGGCGCCTTCGCGCCCCTCGCCGATCGGCTCGTTCTGGATGATCATGTCGACGTTGCAGTTGGCCTCGGCGAGCGCCTCGAAGATGCGCGCCGCCGCGCCCGGCTCGTCGGGCACGCCGAGCAGCGTGAGGCGAGCCTCCTCGGTCGAGTGCGTGACGGCGGTGATGAGGGCGTGCTCCATGGTCTCCTGCTCTCCGACGACGAATGTACCGGGACCGTCCTCGAAGCTGGAACGGCAGTGGATGCGGACCCCGTGGTTGCGCGCGTACTCGACCGAGCGCAGCTGCAGCACCTTCGCGCCGGAGGCCGCCATCTCGAGCATCTCCTCGAACGACACCATCGCGAGCTTGCGCGCGTCGGGGACGATGCGCGGGTCGGCGCTGTAGACGCCCGACACGTCCGTGTAGATCTCGCACACGTCGGCGCCGACGGCGGCCGCGAGCGCGACCGCGGTCGTGTCCGAGCCGCCGCGCCCGAGCGTCGTCACGTCGCTGTTCATCTGCGAGACGCCCTGGAAGCCGGCGACGAGCACGATCATGTCCTCCTCGAGCGCCGCCTCGATGCGGTCGGCTCTGACGTCGAGGATGCGCGCCTTCGTGTGCGAGGCGTCCGTCACGATGCCGGCCTGCGAGCCGGTCAGCGAGATCGCGCGGTGGCCGAGGTCGTTGATCGCCATCGCGCACAGCGCGCACGAGATGCGCTCGCCGGTCGACAGCAGCATGTCCATCTCACGCGGATCCGGGGTCGCGGAGATCTCGTCGGCCGCCGCGATCAGCTCGTCGGTCGTCTTCCCGCGCGCGGACAGGACCGCGACGACGCGGTTGCCCTGCTCGCGGGCGGCGACGATCCGGCGCGCCGCGCGCTTGAGGCGCTCGGCGTCCGCGACGGACGTGCCGCCGAACTTCATGACGACGGTTCCAGGCATGGGTGCACAGAGTAGATGGCAGGGCGAGTCGGCGGCGGACGGCTCGACGAAGAGCCGCCCGCCGTCGAAAGGCGCACCCGACGGGACTCGAACCCGCAACGTTCCGCTTAGGAGGCGGCCCCTCTAGCCAGTTGAGGTACGGGTGCTCGCCCTGGCTCGATCGCTCGAGCCGTGATGCCTGGCGTCGGCGTGGATCCCCCGGCGCCGAGCGTCCCCCTCCTGCCGGCAACCATAGCCAGGCGCGGAGAGGGCTGTCAACAACCGTCGGCGATCCGGCTATGCTCGCGCCGGGGAACCTTGGGGGAATGACGTGCGGATAGACGCCACCACCGACGAGGCCGCCGTCGCGGCCGCGCCGAACCTGCTCGACGAGCTCGACCGGGCGCTCGCGCGCGTGGCCGAGGGCGGTCCGCTCGCCTCGCTCGTCGTGCCGCACAACGTGCCCGGCTGCGACGTCTTCCTCGCCGGCCGCCGCAGCGGCTGGGCCGCCGAGGCGGGCCCGGCCGTCGGCGGCGCGCTGACCGCGCACCCGGTCGTGCGCGAAGCGCAGCTCGACCCGGCGCGCAACCGCGTGCTGGTGCGGCTCGACGACGAGCGCGTCGTCGCGCTCGGCGCGGTGCTGGAGCTGGGGCAGGTCGAGCCGTTCCTCGGCCGCGACCTCGCGACGACGGAGCGCTTCGTCGTCGACTACTGCGACCCGAACGCGACGAAGGCGCTGCACGTCGGCCACCTGCGAACGGTCGCGCTCGGGCACGCGCTCGGCTGCCTCGCCGCCTCCTGCGGCGCTGACGTCGTGCACCAGACGCAGATCGGCGACGTCGGCCGCCAGATGGGCGAGGCGATGGCCGGCTACCTGATGTTCTTCGACGGCGAGACGCCGGAGAGCGCGGGCGTCAAGAGCGATCAGTTCGTCGGCCGCTGCTACAGCCGCTACGTGCAGCAGCTCGCGCCGGCCGAGGTCGGCGGCGGCGGCACGAGCGACCCGGCGCTGTCGCGCGAGGACGGCTCCTACGACGACCTCGCCGAGCGGCTGCTCGTGCGCCTCGGCGACCGCGATCCCGAGGTCGTGGAGCTGTGGCGCCGCATGCGCGAATGGGCGCTGGCGGGCCACGACGCGACGCTCGCGCGGCTCGGCGTGATCTTCGACCGCGTCCTCTACGAGGTCGACTTCCTCGAGGGCACGCACGCGCTCACCGCCAGAGCGCTCGATGAGGGGATCGTGCGGACGTCGGAGGACGGCGCGGTGATCTCGCACGAGCGCGACGACGGCCACCTGCTGCTGCACCGCCCCGACGGCTTCCCGACGACGCACATGCGCTGCATGGCGATATGGCACGAGACCGGGCGCGGGCTGCTGGCCGGCTCGACGTCGCTCGCGCTCGTCGGCGACGAGTGGGAGCCGCTCGTGCAGCAGGGCCCGGCCGTGCTGGAGGGGCTCGCCGCCGGCGGCGAGATCCACCCGACGCACTGGGTCGTGCACGGGATGGTCACGAGCGGCACGCGCGCGATCAAGTCCAGCGGCGGCGCGCCGTGGCTCGTCGACGACCTGCTCGACGACCTCGTCAACGACCCGCGGCTGCAGGCGCTCGCGCACGAGCGCGTGACCGCCGAGCGGCTCGCGGCGATCGCCGCGCTCGGCATCTGCATCGACATACACCCGCGCAAGGCGCTGCCGCTCGATCCGGAGATGCTGCTGGACGACAAGGCCAACGCCGGCTGGACGCTGGCGCGCGCCTGGGCCCGCGCCTGGCAGCCGCGCTTCGACGGCGATCCGAGCCCGGCGCCCGACGACGCGGACTACCGCTCGCTCGTGCTGCGCTCGCAGCTGCACCGCCGCCTCGTCGAGCGCTCGCTGCGCGCGCTCGACGTGCGCCCGCTGCTCGGGATGCACGTCCACGCGGCCGAGTGGTTCCTCGCGCAGGACGATCCCTCGCCGAGCGTCGCGCGGGCGATGCGGGGCCTGCTGGAGTGCGGGATGCGGGCGCTGGGACTGGCGCCTGATCCTTTGCGCTCAAACGGGTGAGACGCTAGTCTCGGACGTGACGGCGCGGACGCGCCGTCTGGGGGAGCGAGGGGGGTTCCGCGGCCCACGCGGGTCGCGCGGGGCCGGCCTCTCGCCGACATCGCGATGAGGGGGAAGTGATGCGGTCCAAGCTCGGACTCGACGCCGGTCTCGTGCGTTCCTGCCGCGCAGCTGCGGCGAGGGTCGCCGCCCAGGTGGCCGAGGCGACCGCGGGCAGGACCACCGTGGCGGTCGAGCGGACCGTCACGCGCATGCTCGGCATCGACGGCGTCGACCAGCACGACGTCCCGCTCCCCAACACGCTCGTCGACCACGTCGCCGACTTCGACGGGCTGCCGCGCGGCGTCGCCGCGTGGATCGGCAACGCGATGGTGCAGACGGACCGTTCGGCGGCCGAGGTGGCCGAGGCGGTCGGCGCGGGGGAGCTGTCGCTCGGCGAGCTGCCGTGGGCCGAGCCGGAGGCCGTGGCGCGCGCGGTAGCGGATGCGCACGAGGCGACGCTGTCGGCGATGCGCACGCGCTGCGCCGAGCGCGACGCGCTGCGCGAGCAGCTCGGCGAGCAGCCGCAGCCGCACCGCTACGTGCTCACCGCGACCGGCAACGTCTACGAGGACCGCGACCACGCGCTCGCCGTCGCGCAGGCGGGCGGCGACATCATCGCCGTCATCCGCTCGACGGCTCAGAGCCTGCTCGACTTCGTCCCCTTCGGACCGACGACGGAGGGCTACGGCGGCACGTTCGCGACGCAGGCGAACTTCCGCATCATGCGCGAGGCGCTCGACGAGTGGTCGCGCGCTAACGGGCGCTACGTGCGCCTCTCCAGCTTCTGCTCCGGGCTCTGCATGCCGGAGATCGCGGCGATGGGCGCGGCCGAGGGGCTCGACAACATGGTCAACGACGCGCTCTACGGGATCCTCTACCGCGACCTCAACATCCTGCGGACGATGATCGACCAGCGCGTCTCGCGCGGGGTCAACGGGCGCTTCGGGATCGTCATCAACACGGGCGAGGACAACTACCTGCGCACCGCCGACGCGCTCGACGCCGCGCCCTCGGTCGTCGCCTCGCAGTTCATCAACTACTTCCTCGCGCGCGATTGCGGCGTGCCCGACGCGCAGATCGCGATCGGCAACTCGTTCGAGATCGCGCCGTCGGTCGAGAACGGGCTCCTCTACGAGTGGGCGCACGCCCAGCTGACGCGCGAGCTGTTCCCCGACTGCCCGGTCAAGTACATGCCGCCGACGAAGCACATGGACGGCAACCTCTTCATGACGCACGCGTGCGACACGCTGTTCAACCTGATCACCGTCGCGACGGAGCAGGAGATCCAGACGATCGGGATCCCGACCGAGGGGATCTTCACGCCGCACATCCACGACCGCGTGCTCGGCATGGAGGGCTCGAACTACGTCTTCACGGCCGCGCGCGGGCTCGCCGACGAGATCGAGTTCAAGCCCGACGGCTTCATCGTCAGGCGCGCGCACGAGGTGCTGAGGGACGCGCACGCGATGCTCGAGGAGATCGTCGAGATCGGGCTGTTCGCGGCGCTGGAGCGCGCGACCTTCGGCGACGTCTCGCGCACGCTCGAGGGCGGCCGCGGTGCCGACGGCATCGTGGACGTCGCGAGCGACTACCTCAACCCGCTGGCCGGCGCGGTGGAGGCGCCCGCCGGTGTCTAGCGTCGCGCAGCGCGCCTCGCTCGACGCGGTCCGCCCCTACGGCGACCACCTCGACGACGGCCTCGTCCAGCTCAGCTTCACGCTGCCGGTCGACCACGGGCCGCTCGCGCGCGAGGCCGCCCTCGCTTTGGTCCGCGACAAGATGGGGCTGGTCAAGCCGGAGATCGTGCATGCGAAGCCGCTCACGCCGGGCTTCACCTACTTCGTGCTGTTCGCGCAGTGCCAGGAGGCGGTCGACTGCGACCGCCTCGCGGCCGTGCGCACGGCGACGAGAGCGATGAGCGAGGAGGAGGTCGACGCCTACGTCGCGGAGCGGATCGGCCGCCCGCTGGTCGTGATCGGCGCCAGCACCGGCACCGACACCCACAGCGTCGGGATCGACTCGATCCTCAACCTCAAGGGCTTCGACGGGCGCCACGGGCTGGAGGCCTACCACTGGTTCCGCACGTGCAACCTCGGCAGCCAGGTGCCGAACACGGCGCTGCTGGCGAAGGCGTTCGAGCTGGAGGTCGACGCGATCCTCGTCTCGCAGACGGTCACGCAGCAGGGGCTGCACCTGCACAACCTCACCGAGCTGGTCGAGCTGGTGGAGGCGGAAGGCAGGCGCCGCGACCTGCTGCTGATCTGCGGCGGCCCGCGCATCTCCGACGAGCTGGCGAAGGAGCTGGGCTTCGACGCCGGCTTCTCGAAGGGCACCTACCCGAACGACGTCGCCGCCTTCATCGCCCAGGAGGTCGCGGCAAGGTCGGGGACCGCGCCCGACGACGCGTCCGCGCCGGAGCTGTAGTCGCCATGCGCATCGGGGACGCGATCGCGCCGGCGGCGCGGGTGGCGCTCGTCGGCCTGGCGAAGAACACCGGCAAGACGGTCGCGCTGGGCGCGATCCTGAGCGAGCTGGAGGCGAGGGGGGA
Organism: uncultured Conexibacter sp.; assembly: GCA_964525715.1. Classification (GTDB taxonomy): domain Bacteria; phylum Actinomycetota; class Thermoleophilia; order Solirubrobacterales; family Solirubrobacteraceae; genus Conexibacter. Next base: position 30,570 of record CAZGJV010000037.1, read on the forward strand.
GGCGATCGGCGTCACCTCGATAGGGCGCGACGGCGAGGCTTCTGACGCGATCGACGACGCGATATCGAAGCCGCCGATCCGCCTGCCGGCGATGGCGCTCGTCGCCACGACCGAGCCGCTGCTGGAGCGCAGCGACGCGCGCGCGGAGGTCGCGCTGCGCACCGATCACCGCACGCCGCTCGGCCGCGTCGTGATCGCGCGCCTGCTGGAGCGCGGCACCGTCGAGGTCGCCGGGCCGGTCGCCGCGCAGGACGTCGCCGAGGTCGTCGAGACGATGCGTAGGCTGGGCGCCGAGCGCGTGCTGGTGGACGGCTCGATCGACCGCCGCGCCGGCGCCTCGCCGCGCCTCGCCGACGGCGTCGTGATGTCGACCGGTGCGGTGCTGAGCGCCGACCTCGACCAGCTCGCACGCCGCACGAGGATCGCCGCCGAGGTGATGACGCTGCCGGCGGTCGCGGACCCGGAGCTGCGCGCGCAGGCGGCGGCGCTGCGCACGAGCGCGCTGCTGCGCGAGGGCGGCGAGGCGATCCCGCTCGACCCGACGATCGTCCACGACCGCGTCGAAGCGATCGTGCCGCTGCTGCGCGCGCACCCCGACGTGCGCGCGCTCGTCGTCAGAGGCGCTTTGACCGAGCCTCTGTTGGAGCGCGTCGGCCGCGCGCGCCGCGGCGCCCCGCTCGTCGCAATCGCCGACGACGCCACGAGAGTCTTCCTCGGCGGCGGGACGTGCGCGCGCCACCGCTCGCGCGGGCTCTCGCTCGAGGTGCTGACCGCGATCCCGCTGCTGGCGGTGACGACGAACCCGGTCGCGCCGCTGCGGCATCGCTTCGATGCGGAGGAGCTGCGGGCGCGGATCGCGGCGGAGCTGCCGGGGGTGCCGGTGCTGGATGTGCTGGCCTGAGCGGTGCTCCGCTCACGCGCGCGCGGCCGTCTGGCGTGCGCTGATGGGCATCGAGGGGGGAGGGCGGCTGCTGTGACGCCACCCTTCGCGGCGCCTTCCACAGTTCCGTAACACTCCGGATTTACGCCCTGCAACTAGAGCACCTATACGGGGCACTAGTTGCAGGGCCTCAAAATCTGGTGCGTCTGCGCGGCCGAAAGTGCGCAGGCCGGGGCGCGGACTGCGACGAAAGACGCGCAGGACGCCGGGAGCGCAGCCGCTCCCTCCCCCTCGATGCCCATCGGCGTACGCCGCGGACACGGCGCGCGCGTGAGCGGAGCTACGAGACGCGGCGGCGGCCGACGAACGCTCGACCCAATGTCAGCTCGTCCGCGTACTCCAAATCCGCCCCGACGGGCAGGCCGCTTGCGAGGCGCGTGACCGTCACGTCCGGCGAGCGCTCGCGCAGCTGGTCGGCGATGTGCAGCGCGGTCGCCTCGCCGGTCGTCGTGGGGTTGGTCGCGAGCACGACCTCGCGGATCCCCTCGGGGCGGCCGTCGGCGTTCGCCGGCGCGTGCGTGCCGGCCACGCGCGCGAGCAGCTCGGCGATCCGCAGGTCCTCGGGGTCGACGCCGTCGATCGGCGACAGCGCGCCGCCGAGCACGTGGTAGCGGCCGTGGAACTCGTGCGTGCGCTCGACGGGGATGATGTCCGACGGCTCCTCGACGACGCAGACGGCCGCGGGATCGCGCCGCTCGTCGGCGCAGATGCGGCAGCGCGGCCCGTCGGCGAGGTTGAAGCAGATCTCGCAGAGGCCGATCCGCTCCTTCACCTCGCGGATCGCGTCGGCGAGCGCGAGCGCGTCCTCCTCGGAGGCGCGCAGCAGGTGGAACGCGAGCCGCTGCGCTGTGCGCCCGCCGATGCCCGGCAGCTTGCCCAGCTCGGTGACGAGCCGCTGGACGGGTGGGGAGAAGCTCGACAGAGCTAGAACCCCGGCAGCCCGAGCCCGCCGCCCGGCCCGCCGAGGCCGCCGGTGATGCCGCCGAGCTTCTTCGACGCCAGCTCCTGCGCCGCGCGCAGGCCCTCGTTGACCGCCGCCAGCACCATGTCCTGCAGCAGCTCGACGTCCTCGGGGTCGACCGCCTCGGGGTCGATCGCGATCGACTTGACGTCGAGGTCGCCGCTGACCTTCACGGTCACCATGCCGCCGCCGGCCGACGCTTCGACGACCTCGTCCTTCAGCGCCTCCTGCGCGGCCACCATCTCGGCCTGCATCTTCTGGACCTGCTTGAGCATCTGCTGCATGTTCGGCTGCGGCATCAGGCCCCTCCCTCGTCGTCGATCAGCTCCTCTGCGTCGAATGCTGCCACGAAGCGGTCGACCAGCTCGTCGCCCGTCGGCGCCGCCGGCGCCGACGTCGTCGCGGCCGCCGCGTCGGGGACCGACTCGCGCAGCTCGTAGCGGGGGCGCAGGGCGGTCCCGGCGAGCGAGCGGACCGTCTCCGCCACCCGCTGGCGGTGCTCCTCGCGCTCCGCGGTGCCCTTGAAGAACGACTCCTCGCGCGCGAACGCGAACGTCGCTTCGCCGTCTGCCACCTCGACCGGCTGCGCCTTCTCCAGCGCGGCGCCCAGCAGCCCGTTCTCCGCGCGGACCGCGTCGATCACCGCCGGCCACAGCTCGCGCAGCGCGGCCAGGTCCAGCTCGCCGGTGGGGGTCG
>CAZGJV010000038.1:0-2551 GCA_964525715.1 uncultured Conexibacter sp.
GGCCTGCACTTCGCCGACATCCAGAGACTGCTGGAAGTGCTGCAGACGCTGGTGGACCAGGGCAACTCGGTCGTCGTGATCGAGCACAACCTCGACGTCGTCAAGACGGCCGACCGGCTCCTCGACATGGGCCCCGAGGGCGGCGACGAGGGTGGATTCGTCATGGGCACGGGCACGCCGGAGGAGATCGCGGCGACGCCGGGCTCGGTGACCGGCGACTTCCTGCGCCCGCTGCTGCCGGAGCGCGGGGCGCCGAGACGGCGCCGCAGATCGGCCGCCGTCGTGGCCGCCGCCTGACGCTACGCGTGGCGCGGGTGCGACGCCGCGTATGTGGCGAGCGCGGCGAGGCCGCCGGCGAACACGACGATCCCGGCGAACGCTCCGGCGAACAGCGCGACGGCGAGCGCCAGCACCGCGAGCAGCGCGACTCTGCGGAAGGCCTCGCGCTCGTCGCGGCCGTGCGGGGCCGGCGCGCGGCGGGAGAGCGGAGGCCCGGCGGTTGGTCTGGACATCGCGGACATCGGCGCCTCCTTCGTGGTGCAGCCGGTATTCCCAATTTGCGAGAAAGTGACGCGGTCGCGGTGTAGCGTGTGCGCTCGATGAGCGAGCGCACGCGCCAGGCCCGCCTGTGGGCGCAGAAGTGGCGCTGGTACGAGCGCAACGCGCTGCCGTGGAACCGCGCGCGCATCCACTGGGAGTTCCTGCGGCGCGAGGCGTTCGTGCGCTGGCCGGTCGAGGGCAACGTGCTGGAGGCGTTCGCCGACGGGCGCCTGGAGATCGGCCCGCACGCGCTGCTGGAGCCGGGCGTGTGGTTGACCGCGCCCGCGCCGGCGCGGATCCGCATCGGCGGAGGGACGTTCCTCAACCGCGGCGTGATGGTCGCCGCCGTCGAGCTGGTCGAGATCGGCGCGCACTGCATGCTCGCCAACGGCTGCTTCGTGACGGACGGCGCCCACCGCTTCGACGACCCGGATAAGCCCGTGCCGTGGCAAGGCTTCACGAGCAAGGGCCCGACGCGCATCGGCGACAACGTCTGGTGCGGCGCGAACGTCGTCGTCACGAGCGGCGTGACGATCGGCGAGCGGGCCGTGATCGGCGCCAACAGCGTCGTCACGAAGGACATCCCTGCGCACACGATCGCGGCGGGCGTTCCGGCGCGCGTGATCAAGCAGATCGACTACGAACCGACGGAGGCCGCGCGATGAGATCGAAGCAGCTGGTCCTGCTGGTGCTCGCCGCCTCGCAGTTCCTGATGGTCCTCGACGCCGCCGTCATGAACGTCTCGATCTCGCAGCTGGTCGCCGACTTCGACACCACCGTCACGACGATCCAGGGCGTCATCACGCTCTACGCGCTCGTGATGGCGGCGCTGTTCCTGACGGGTGGCAAGCTCGGCGACATCCTCGGGCGCCGGCGCGCGTTCGTGATCGGCCACGTGATCTACGGCACCGGCTCGCTGCTGACGGCGCTGTCGTGGTCGGTCGCCGCGCTCACGCTCGGCTGGTCGATCATCGAGGGGATCGGGGCGGCGATCGTGCTGCCGGCGCTCGCCGCGCTCGTCGCCGGCAACTTCGAGGGCAAGGAGCGCGCGGCCGCCTACGGCGTGCTCGGCGGGGTCTCCGGCGCGGCGATCGCGGTCGGGCCGATCCTCGGCGGCTGGCTGACGACCGAGCTGACCTGGCGCCTCGTGTTCGCGGGGGAGGTCGTGATCGCGACTGCGATCGTGCTGGCCACGCCGCGGCTCGTGCGCGACGCGCCGCGCGAGGGTCCCGTCCCGCGGCTCGACTGGGTCGGCTCGATCCTCAGCGCGCTCGGCCTCGGTTTGCTCGTCTTCGGCGTGCTGAACGCGAGCAGATGGGGCTGGCTCGCACCGCGAAACTCGCCGATCGAGCCGTTCGGCTTCTCGCTCGCCCCGTTCGTCGTGGCGGCGGGCGGCGTGCTGCTCGTCGCATTCCGCGCCTGGGAGCGGCGCGAGGAGGAGCGCGAGCGCAGTCCGCTGATGCACTTCGCGCTGCTCAGACGCGCGGTGCTGCGCAGCGGTCTGGTGATGTTCCTCGGCCAGAACCTCGTGCTGATGGGCGTCTTCTTCGCCGTCCCGCTGTACCTGCAGGTGGTGCAGGGGCTCGATGCGCTGCAGACGGGCGTCCGCATGCTGCCGACGTCGGTCGCGCTGCTCGTGATGGCGGTCGTCGGCGCGCGCCTGGCGACGCGCTTCTCGCCGCGCGCGATCGTGCGCGTCGGCTTCCTCTTCTTGCTGGCGGCGATCGGCTTCCTGCTCGGCACGATCCAGCCGCAGCTCGATACGGCCGACTTCAACGTCGCGATGGCGGTGCTCGGCGTCGGGATGGGGCTCGTCGTCTCGCAGCTCGGCAACGTCGTGCAGTCGGCGGTGCAGGAGAGCGACCGCAGCGAGGCCGGCGGGTTGCAGTACACCGCCCAGCAGCTCGGCTCCTCGCTCGGGACGGCGCTGATCGGCGCGATTGTGATCACCGGCTTGGCGGCCGCGTTCACCGCCAACGTCACCGCCGACCCGCGCATCTCGCAGGCGACG
>CAZGJV010000038.1:2651-32089 GCA_964525715.1 uncultured Conexibacter sp.
GGCGGCCGCGTTCACCGCCAACGTCACCGCCGACCCGCGCATCTCGCAGGCGACGAAGGACCAGGTCTCCGTCGCGCTCGAAGGCGATCTGTCGTTCGTCGACGCCAGAAGCGTCGAGCGGGCGGCGCAGCAGGCCGGGGTTCCGCCGGCCGAGACGACCGCGCTCGTCGACGGCTACTCCGACGCGCAGCTCAAGGCGCTGAAGGTCGGCCTGCTCGCCTGCGGCTTCATCACGCTCGCCTCGCTGCTCGCGACGCGCAACCTGCCGCGGCGGCGGCTGGGGGAGCAGGAGGAGGAGCCTGCCGACGCGGGGCCGGCCGTCGAGCCGCCGCCCGCGCCGGCGTGAGCGGCGTTTCCGCGCTGACCGGCCGTGGCGGGTCGGCGTTGTGGCTTGGATACATACCGGTTTATATTCCTTCTGAGTGTTCAAGCGACTTCTGGTGTGGCTGGGAATCGCCGCCTTCGCAGGTGGCCTGCTCGGGCTGGGCGCGGCGCCGGCGCCGGCGTCGGGCGTCCTCACGGGCTTCAGACTGACGCCCGCCTCGACCCAGGCGGGCTCCGATCCGAACGTCACCGCCGACCTCGCGTTCTCCTACTCGGACGGAACGGACAGCGTCAGAGGCGTGACGATCGACCTGCCGACCGGGCTGCTCGCCTCCGTCGCGAACGTTCCCGCCTCCTGCGCACCGGATCAGCTGAGCACGAACACGTGTCCGGCCGGCTCGCAGATCGGCACAGGGACCGTCACGACGAACGTCACGCCCCGCCCAGCCACGCTGTACCTGATGCCACCGCCCTCGCCCGGCGACGCGGCCGGCTTCGGCACGGTGGTGATGGTCGACGGCACTCCGTACATCAGCACGGGAACGCTCGACGTCGTCACAGGCGCCGGCGGGCACCCCGTCGGCGAGGTCAAGCTCGGCATCCCCGTCGTGTCGGGTGAGCAGGTCAACGAGCTCAGCGCCACGATGAACAGCGCGACCGCCGACGGCCGGCCGTTCACGCGCCTGCCGACGAGCTGCGCCACCGCAAGCTCGAGCGCGAGCGTCGAGACGCAGGAGGCGAGAACCGGAGCCGGCACCGACGCCTTCGTCCCGACCGGCTGTGCGGCGTTGGGCTACGCGCCCTCGCTCTCGTCCGTCCAGGTGATCAAGGATCCCAACGACAGCGGTGCGGAGCTGATGGCCTCGCTCTCTCAGCAGAACGTCATGACCGAGTCGGCGATCGGGGCGCTCGAGCTCGACTGGCCGTCGAGCCTGTCGCCGATCGCCGGGCCCGCCGCCGCGTGCCTGAGCGGCACGCCCTGCACGATCGGCACGGCGACGGCCACCTCGCCGCTGGCGCCGCCGTCGTACCTGAGCGGCGGCACGGTCGCGCTCGGCGGCTCGGCCCACGCACCGACGCTCACCGTCGCGTTCCCGTCGCCGGTCCCGCTCACGATCGTCGGCGCGATCGACGTCGTGACGGGCACGATCACGTTCCCGGCGGTGCCCGACGCACCGCTGAGCGCGCTGACGGTGGACATCACCGGTCCGTCGGGCGGCAGGGCGCTCAGCACGACGTGCGCACCCGGCGCGCTCGTCGCGAAGCTGACCCCCCAGAGCGGCGGCGCGACCGTCACCAGCACGCAGCAGATCGCCTACCGCGGCTGCCCTGTGTCGAGACAGAGACCGCCGCCCCCGCCGCCGCGGCTGAAGGCCGCGATCCGCAGCTCACGCGCGCTCGTCGTCCACCGGCGCGCGCCGGTGACGCTCGCCTGCAACGGCGGGACGGCGGGCAGCGTGTGCCGGGGGACGCTGTCGCTGACCGTCCGCGAGCGGATCGTCGTGCGCGTCCACCGTCGCCGCAAGGTGGTGCAGCGGACGATCGTGCTGGCCAGCGCCCGCTACGCGATCGCGAGCAGACGGACGCGGACGGTGACGCTGTCGCTGACCGCCGCCGGGATGCGGCTGCTCGAGCGGACCAGCAGCCACCGCATGCGCGTGCGCGCAACCGCGACGGTGAGCCGCGGCAGCGGCACGTCTCGCGTGATCGTCGTGGGGCTCGAGCCGCCGCGCAGATCCTCCTGACGGACGGCGGTCGTGTCCGCCTGGGCGGACGGTCCTACTTCGACAGCATCGTGCTGACGCCGAACACGATCGCGGCGAGCACGACGAGCAGCCCGGCGGCCGCGAGCAGCGCATGGGCGCCGGCGACCACCGGCCGCGTGCGGCGGTGCTCGCCCGCGCGCACCGCGCCGCGGATCACGAGCGAGAAGGCGAGGCTGACGCCGATGCCGGCGACCAGCGCGACCTCGACCACCTGCGCGAGCTGGCCGAGGTCGACGATCTTCGTCGCGGCGGCGATCACCGGCTCGTGCTCTCCGCAGCGGCGGTCGTCGTGATCGCGGCGCCCTGCTGGAAGCGGCGCACGAACATGTAGACGCTGAAGGCGAGGCCGGCCGCGGCCACCACCACCGGCCCGGCGGCGCCGTCGCCGAACACGCGCGTGACGCCGTAGACGGCGCCGCCGACGAGCGCGGCGCAGGGCAGCGTCAGCACCCACGCGACGACGATGTTGCCGGCGACGCCCCAGCGCACCGCCGACAGGCGCTTGGCCGCGCCGGCGCCCATCACGCCGCCGGAGATGACGTGCGTGGTCGACAGCGGGTAGCCGAAGTGCGTCGCTGCGAGGATCGTCGCCGCTCCCGCTCCCTGCGCGGCGAAGCCCTGCGCCGGGTCCATCTTGATGATGCGGCTGCCCATCGTCTTGATGATGCGCCAGCCGCCGATGTAGGTGCCGAGCGCGATCGCGGTGGCGGCCGAGATCACGACCCACGTCGGCACGCTGGCGTCCGCGCCGAGGTTGCCGTTGGCGATCAGCGCGAGCGTGATCACGCCCATCGTCTTCTGCGCGTCGTTCGTGCCGTGCGCGAGCGCGAGCATCCCGCCCGACAGCACCTGTCCGAGACGGTAGCCGCGGCTGACCGGGCCGGGCGCGAGCCGCCCGACGACGCGGTAGCAGACGAGGATCGCGATCCCCGCCACCGCGAACGCGAGCACCGGCGCGATCAGCGCCGGCACGAGCACCTTGCCGGCGAGCCCGTCGAAGTGGACCGCCGCCGTGCCGTTCGCGACGAGCATCGCCCCGACGACCCCACCGATCAGCGCGTGCGAGCTGCTCGACGGCAGCCCGAAGTACCACGTCACGAGGTTCCAGACGATCGCGCCGACGAGCCCGGCGAAGACGATCGTCGTCGTCACGAGCTGCTGGTCGACGATGTCCTTCGCGATCGTCGCCGCGACCGCGAGCGACAGGAACGCGCCGACGAAGTTCAGCAGCGAGGCGAGCGTCACGGCCACGCGCGGCGGCAGCGCGCGCGTCGAGATCGTCGTCGCGACGACGTTGGCGGTGTCGTGGAAGCCGTTGGTGAAGTCGAACGCGAGCGCGGTCGCGACGACGATGTAGAGGATCAGGTCGGAGCCCATGAGCGCGTGTCGGCCGGCGCGTCAGGAGTTCTTGATGACGATGCCCTGCAGCGTGTTCGCGACTCGCTCGGTCGCGTCGATCGCCTCCTCGAGGCGCTCGAACAGGTCCTTCCAGCGGATCACGACCATCGGGTCGATGCCGGTGTCGAACAGCGAGGCGATCGCCTCGCGCACGACGCGGTCGCCGTCGTTCTCGAGCCGGTGGATCTCGACGGTGTAGTGCGAGATGTCCTTGAAGTCGCGCATCCGCGGCATCGCCTCGGCGATCTGGCGACACGCCTGCATGAGGATGTGCGCAAGCCGCTGTGCCTGCTCCATCGGCGCCTCGACCTTGTAGAGGCCGAGGTAGTCGGCGACCTCCTCGGTCAGGTCGATGATGTCGTCGAGCGTCGAGGCGAGCTCGAGGATGTCCTCGCGGTCGATCGGCGTGACGAACGTCTGGTTGAGCCGCTGCACGATGTCGTGCGTGATGCGATCGCCCTCCTGCTCGCACAGCAGGATCTCGCGCGCCAGCTCCTTCGTCTCCGGGTAGTTGCGCAGCATCCGATCGAGCAGATCGGCGCCGCGCAGGATGTTGGCGCTCGCCTCCTCGAAGAGGTCGAAGAACTCGCGGTCGCGGGGTGCGAAGACCTGTGACAGGCGCGCCATGGCGCGGCCCTCCTGTGAACGTTGCGTGAAGGGGTTGTGAAAGCCGCGCGGAGTGTAGACGGCGCGACGGCGGGCCGGATCGCGGCCCGCCGTCGCCCTTCAGCGCCGGTCTATGCGAGCAGCGCCCGGAACGTCGCCAGCTCGTCCGGGTCGATCGAGTAGGTGTGGTCCGGCGCGGGGTAGCGGTGCGTGCGCACGTCCTCGGCGAAGGCGCGTACGCCGGCGACCATCTCGTCCTGGATGTCGGCGTAGCGCTTGACGAAGCGCGCGCCGACGCCCTCGCGGATGCCGAGCAGGTCGTGGAACACGAGCACCTGGCCGTCGGTCGCGGCGCCGGCGCCGATGCCGATCACCGGGATCTCCATCTGCTCCATCAGCTCGTGCGAGACGGCGGCCGGGATCGCCTCGAAGACGATCGCGAAGCAGCCGGCCTCCTGCAGCGCGAGCGCGTCGCGCGCGACGTCGTGCGCGCGCTCGCCGGTGCGGCCCTGGGCCCGATAGCCGCCGAGCTGCGTGGCCGTTTGGGGGGTGAGGCCGACGTGCCCCATCACGGGGATGCCGGCCTGCACGATCGCCCGGGCGCGCTGCGCCATCGCGCCGCCGCCCTCGAGCTTGACGGCCTCCGCGCCGCCCTCCTTGACGAACCGCTGCGCGGTCGCGACCGCCTGCTGGTCGGAGCCCTCGTAGGAGCCGAACGGGAGATCGGCGACGAGCAGCGGCGTGCGCAGACCGCGGCGCGTGGCGGCGCACAGCATCAGCATCTCCTCGACCGAGACCGGCACGGTCGAGGGGTAGCCGAGCACGGTCATCGCGCCGGAGTCGCCGACGAGCACCAGATCCACGCCGGCCGCCTCGGCGACCTGGGCGGAGGGGTAGTCGTAGGCGGTGACCATCACGAGCGGTTCGCCGAGGCGCTTCTTCTCGGCCAGCTCGGGCAGCGATACGGGCAGGCGCTCCGCGGGCGGGCCGGGGGCGATTGCGGTGGGGACGGGTGATGCGGACATGGCGATCGATTCCTTTCTCCCGCGACGGTTGGCGCCCTCAGCTGAGGAGGGTCGCCACCTCGCGATCGACGGTGACGATGCGGTTCTCTCTGTTCACGTGGACGACGGTCGGCTCGTAGTGCTCCATCTCCACGCGGTCGTACTGCGCGTAGGAGATGACGATGATCGTGTCGCCGTGGTGCACGAGGCGGGCGGCGGCGCCGTTGACCTTGATCTCGCCGGAGCCGCGCTCGCCGGCGATCGTGTACGTCTCGAAGCGGGCGCCGTTGTCGACGTCGACGACGGCGACCTGCTCGTGCTCGAGGATGTCTGCGGCCTCGAGCAGGTCGGGATCGACCGTGATCGAGCCGACGTAGTGCAGGTCGGAGGCGGTCACGGTCGCGCGGTGGATCTTCGACTTCAGCATCGTGCGAAGCACGGTTCAGGGTCTCCCGTTGACGGTGGCGGTGATGAGGGTGTTGTCGATGAGGCGGGCGCGGCCCACGCGCGCGGCGAGGGCCACGAGGATCTCTCCATCGATCTGATCGACCGGCGTGAGGCTGTCTGCAGCGACGAGCGCGAGGTACTCGGGCTCGACGCCGAAGGGGGTCATTGCGTCGCGTGCCGTGGCGGCGACGGCGATCGCGTCGCGCTCGCCGGCGGCGACGGCCTGCTCGGCGGCGTCGAGCGCGCGCCGCAGCGCGATGGCGCGCTCGCGCTCGGCGGGGGCGAGGTAGGCGTTGCGGCTCGACATCGCGAGTCCGTCGGGCTCGCGCACCGTCGGGCAGACCTCGATCGCGACGGGGATGTCGAGGTCGCGCACGACGCGCCGCACGATCAGCGCCTGCTGCGCGTCCTTCTGGCCGAAGAAGGCGGCGTCCGGCTGCGCGATGTTCAGCAGCTTGGTCACGACGGTCGCGACGCCGTCGAAGTGGCCCGGCCGCTGCGCGCCTTCGAGCGGCTGCGCGAGCGCGCCGACCGTGACCGCCGTCTGGAAGCCGTCCGGGTAGATCTCGTCTGCGGCGGGTGCGAAGAGGACATCGACGCCGGCCGCGGCAGCCAGCTCGGCGTCCCGCGCCTCGTCGCGCGGGTAGGCGGACAGGTCCTCCGTGGGCGCGAACTGCGTCGGGTTGACGAACAGCGAGACGACGACGACGTCCGTCGCGGCGCGTGCCTGCTGCATCAGCGAGACGTGCCCGGCGTGGAAGGCGCCCATCGTCGGCACGAGCCCGATCGTGCGGCCGGCGGCGCGCTGCGCCCGCAGGTGCTCGCGCAGCTCGCGGATCGTGCGGATCGTCCTCATGCCGCGACCCTCGATCGCTGCGCGAGCGCGCGCGTCGCGTCGGCGAGCGCGTCGAACAGGGGGAGCAGCTCGGGCGTGCGCTCGGCGAGCGCGATGCGCTGGCGGCTGACCGTCTCCTCGTCGCCGCGCACGAGCGGGCCGGTGAGGGCGCGCTCGGGGCCGAGGCTCGCCCAGTTCTCGACGGTCGCCCGCACGAGCGGAACGAGCGCGCTGCGCTCGACGCCGGCGCTCTCGGCGAGGCGCTCGGCGGCCGCCTCGAGCGTGACGAGGAAGTTCGACGCGATCGAGGCGGCGGCGTGGTAGGCGGCGCGGTCTGCTTCGGCGACGTCGATCGGCGTCAGGCCGAGGTGGAGCGCAAGACGGTGGGCGACGCCGCGGGCGTGCGCGGTCGTGCCGGCGACCGCGGCGGCCGCACCTGCGAGCCGCGCCGCGCCGTCGGCGGGGACCGTCATCAGCGGGTGCAGCGAGAACGCCTCGTGCGGGGCAAGCGCGTCGAGCGGCGTTGCGCCCGAGCAGTGGCCGACGAGGGGACCCGGAGGGATCGCGGCGGCCGCGGTGGCGATCTCGGCGTCCGGGACGGCGAGGATCGCGACGTCAGCGTCCGGACATCGCGCGCCGCGTCCGAGCGGTCCGTCGACCTCGATCCCCGCTTCGCGCAGGCCGGCGGCGAGCGCGCGGCCGAGACGGCCGGCGCCGACGATCGCGCAGCGCATGTGCGCAAGGGTTGGGAGCGATTCCCGTTCCAGTTCCCACATGGGAGATACCGGTCGGCGTTCAGATGGTGGTGGCGGTGGATGCTGCGCAGTCCGTCCCCGCAGGTGACGGCTGCTGTGAATGGTAGTCGTCTCGGCGCCCGAATACCATCCATCCGTCGTGTCAGACGCCGCCGAACGCCGGGAGCAGCTCAAGCAGGTCTACCTCGAGGCGAGCGCCTGCACGAGATGCGCGCTCGCCGAGACGCGCACGACGGTCGTCTTCGGCGCTGGGAACGCCGACGCCGACCTGATGTTCGTCGGCGAGGCGCCGGGCGCCAACGAGGACAAGCAGGGCCTGCCGTTCGTCGGTCAGGCGGGCAGACTGCTCGACAAGCTGCTCGGCGAGATCGGCCTCGAGCGCGCCGACGTCTTCATCGCCAACGTGCTCAAGTGCCGGCCGCCCGGCAACCGCGATCCGCGCCCGCAGGAGATCGAGTCCTGCCGCGACTACCTGCACCGCCAGGTCGATCTGATCGAGCCGCGCGTGATCTGCACGCTCGGCAACTTCTCGACGAAGCTGCTGCGCGGCGACCCGACGGGGATCTCCAGGCTGCACGGCCAGCCCGAGGTGCACGTCCTCGGCCATCGCGCCGTGCGCCTCTACCCGATCTACCACCCGGCCGCCGCGCTCTACACGCCGTCGATGCTGGAGACGCTGCGCGCCGACTTCGCGCGCCTGCCCGAGCTGCTCGCGACGGATCCGCCGCCGCAGCCGGAGGCGCTCGAGGCGGTGCCGGAGATCGAGCCCGAGCCGACGCCGGAGCCGGAGGCCGCCGAAGCGCCCGTGCCGGGCGAGCCGATGGAGCCGGAGCCGAGCCCCGACCAGCTCGGGCTCTTTTAGAACCGCGTCAACGCGCCGTCGCGGGCACGGCCACGGGCCGCTGCGCGAACGCGAGCGCCAGCGCGACCGCGGCGGCGGCGGCTTGGACCGCCAGCACGACGGCGGCGAAGCCGTTCGGGCTGGTCGGCGCGACGGTCAGCAGCAGCACCGGCTCGGCGATCGCGATCGCGCCGAGCGGGATCAGGAAGCGGGTGCGGCGCAGCGCGAGCAGGTACTGGATCGCGAGGTAGGTCAGCGCGAGCAGCGTGAAGGCGACGCCGAGCGGCAGCAGCGCGTCGACCGCCAGCAGGTGCTTGGCGCCGAACGCCGCGCGCAGGAGCTGTCTGCCGCCGACCGCGAAGATCAGCAGCACGGGCACGGCGCAGACGAGCACGATCGCGAGCGTGCGCAGCAGCACGGGGCGCGTGTCCTCGCCTTCGGCGTGACGGCGCGAGGTCTCCGGAACGAGGTAGAAGCCGGCGCCCATTGCGACCCAGATCAGCACCTTGGCCGCGACCGCGGTGGCGCTGTAGGAGCTGGCGACGTCGGTCGAGAAGCGGTGCTTGCCGGCGATGATGTCGAGGTTCTGCAGCAGCGCCACGACGGTGAGGCCGGCGATCGGGATCCGCGCGCCGACTATGTGGTCGCGCAGACTCCGTGCAGGCGGCGCGTCGAAGCCGGTGTTTCGCCCTCCGGCGACCGCGAGCGGATCGCCTGCGGGCGACGTCACTCGCCGTCGCAGCGCCACATCGCAGTAGAGCGCCATCGCGATCAGCGACAGCGGCGTGCCGAGGTAGGCGCCGGTGACGCCGAGCCCCACGGCCGCAAGCGTCGCGCCCAGAATGAGCCGCGCGGTCTGCTCGCCGACGAGGCTGATCCCGACCGCGCGGTAGTCGCCGGCGCCCTGCAAGCCGCCGCGCAGCAGCGACAGCAGCAGCCACAGCACGCCGGCCGGCAGGCCGATCGCGGCCGCCCACTGCTGGTGCACGCCGACCGCGCTCGCGATCGGCGCGCGCAGCAGGACCGAGACGACCGCGGAGGCGACGGTGACCAGCAGCAGCGTGCGCGTCCAGCTGCGCAGCGTCGCCGCGAGCGCCGGGCCCTCGCCGAGCTGGCCGAGCACCGCGTCGCGGGCGGTGGCGACCTGCAGCGCCTGCCCGACGACCGACAGGATCAGGTAGTAGGAGATGAGCGCCGCGAGCGACCCGTAGTCGTCGAGCAGCCGCGCGAACACGACCGTCGAGCCGAGTGCGACGACGTTGTTCGCGATCATCGCGCCGGCGAGGCCGCCGGCTCTGCCGATGTCGGACGAGCGCAGCGCGAGGACGCGGTCGCGCAGCGTCGCGCGCCCGCCGCCGCCTGGGACTCCGGACGCGTCGGTCATCGTCGCGCGTACGGTACCGTCCGCGCCCGATGCGCCAGAAGCCCCCGCCTCCGACCGGCGTCCACCGCACGAGCGGACCGGCCGAGACGGAGGCGCTCGCGGCGCGGCTGGCGGAGGCGCTCGAGCCCGGCGACGTCGTGCTGATCGCGGGGGAGCTGGGCGTCGGCAAGACGACGTTCGTGCGCGGCGCCTGCCGCGCGCTCGGCATCGCCGGCCGCGTCACCAGCCCGACGTTCACGATCGGCCGGCGCTACGAGGGCCGCGTGCCGGTCTCGCACCTCGACCTCTACCGGCTCGGCGACCTCGGCACCGAGGAGCCGGGCCTGCTGGCCGACTACCTCGCGCCCGACCGCGTGGCGTTCGTCGAGTGGCCGGAGGTCGCGGCGGGCGGCGACGGGCTCGGCCGCGTCGTCGCGCGCGTGCGGCTTGCGCACCGCGGCGGCGACGCGCGCGAGCTGACGATCGAGCTGGCCGTGCGTTAGCCGCAGCGCGTGCGGCCCTGGTGTGCGCCGAACTCGACGCTGAACGTGGCGCGCGCCGTGTAGCCGCGGAAACCGTGTGCCGGAACGCCGGGCGCCACGCCGATCCCGACGTCGCGGAACTGGCGGCCGAGGATGTTGTGGCGGTGCGGCGGGCTGTGCATCCACGCGTTGTAGACCCATCCCGAGGTGGCCGCCCCGCCGACGCCCCAGGCGATGTTCTCGCCGACGATCCAGCTCGCGGCGCGCGGCACATAGCCCGAGGCCTGTGCGCGCCGGCCGGGGTCCCAGCCGTTCGGCGTCGTGTGCGCGAAGTAGCGGCGATTGACCATGTCGTGCGCGTGGCGCGAGGCGACGCGGTGCAGGCACTGGTTCGGATGCAGCGGCGCGAGCCCGGCGCGCGCGCGGGCGTGGTTCATCAGGCACAGCATGCGGCGCTGGGTGCGGACGATGTCGGCGCTGTCGCGCAGGACGCCGGGCGCGGAGCCGCAGCCGTGCGCGGCGGGGTGGGCGAGAGGGCGTATCGCCGCCGCCGCGGCCGCCGGCGGCGGCGCGAACGCCGTGACGCCCGTCAGCGTGCCGTTCGCCTCGGCCGCGAGCGCCGCGGGGGCGGCCGCCGCCAGGCAGGCGAGCAGGACCGCCACCGCCGTGAGCGCGCGTACGGCGGAGCGCGGAACGGAGCGGGACGTCGTGCCGATCGAAGGCAGGCTCGCCATCATCGGGGCGGCACCCTACGCGATCCGCCGGCCGTCGCATCGCACCGCGCAGCCGCGCTTTCCCGCAGTTTGCGGGTTTCGGGCAGCCCGGCTCGCAGCCGCTCCGAACGGGCGCGCGCCAGCTCGGCGGGCAGCCGCCGGCGCGGCACGCAACCGCCCGGTACGCGACGATGCGGGGCGTGCGACTGCTCGCGTTCGACACCGCGACGCCGGCGACCACGGTCGCGTTGGCGCTCGCGGATGAGAACCTCCTCACGCGCCGGCACGAGCCGGGCCCCGACGAGCGCCCTGGGCACGTGAGCGAGCTGCTGCCGCTTGCGCTGGAGCTGCTCGACGAGGCGGGCCTCACGTTCGCTCAGCTCGACCGCCTCGCCGTCGGCGTCGGCCCGGGCACCTTCACCGGGCTGCGGATCGGCGTCGCGACGGCGCGCGCGCTCGCGCAGGCCCACGGGCTGCCGCTCGTCGGCGTCTCGACACTGCGGTCGCTGGCGGCCGCCGCGCCGGCCGCCGCGGGCCCCGCCGGGGCCGCGCCGGCGATCCTCGCCGTGCTCGACGCGCGCCGCGGCGAGGCGTTCGCGGCCGCATGGGCCGCGGGGCAGGCCGAGCGAGTGGGCGGGGCTCGGTCAACACCGCTGCTGGCGCCGGCCGCGCTCACGCCGGAGGCGCTCGCGCAGGCGGTCGCGGCGCTGCCCGTGGCCCCCGTGGCGGTCGGGGACGGCGCGATAAGGTTCAGGGACGTACTCGAAGCGGCCGGGGCCGTGGTCCCGGCGGACGACTCCGCAGCCCACCGCGTCGACGCGGCGGTGCACGCCCGGCTCGCGGCGGCGATGGAGCCGGACGCCCCCGACGCGGTCCTCCCGGCCTATCTGCGCCTCCCGGACGCCGAGCTGGCGCTCCGCAGACGGCGCGCCACCGCACCGTGACCCGGCAACCGCCCCCGACGCTCGAGATCCGCCGTCTCTCCTACTCGGACCTGCCGCAGGTGATCGCGGTCGAGCGGCGCGCCTTCCCGACGCCGTGGTCGCTGGCGATGTTCGTGCTCGAGCTGTCAAAGCCGTCCGGCGTGTGCCTCGCCGCGGTGCGCGACGGGACGGTCGTCGGCCACCTGATCTGCTCGCGCTACGACACCGTCTGGCATCTGATGAACATCGCCGTCGACCCGCGCCTGCGGCGCGGGGGGATCGCGACCGCGCTGCTGAGCGCGCTGGTGGAGCGAATCGACGACGGCAGCGGCAGCGCGCAGCTGACGCTGGAGGTGCGCCCGACGAACCAGGCCGCGATCAAGCTCTACGAGCGCTTCGGCTTTCGCTCGGCCGGCACCCGGCCGCGCTATTACCAGGACAACGGCGAGGACGCGCTCATCATGTGGCGCACGCGCGCGACGCTCGCGGGCACGCTCGACGACGTCCCGAACGTGGGCAGCGGCGCCGCGTGATCCTCGCGATCGAGACGAGCTGCGACGACACCTGCGCCGCAGTCGTCGCGCAGGACGGCGAGATCCGCTCGAACGTGATCTCCTCACAGGGGGTGCACGACCGCTACGGCGGCGTCGTGCCCGAGGTCGCCTCGCGCCACCACCTCGAGTTGATCGGGCCGGTCGTCGACGACGCGCTCGCGCAGGCGGGGACGTCGCTGCCGGAGCTGGATGCCGTGGCCGTCACGCAGGGACCGGGCCTCGTCGGCGCGCTGCTCGTCGGGGTCTCGACCGCCAAGGCGATCGCCGCTGCCCACCGCCTGCCGCTGATCCCGGTCGACCATCTGCACGGCCATGTCGCGGCGTCGTTCCTGAAGCCGAGCGAGTTCGAGCCGCCGTTCCTGATCCTGATCGCCTCCGGCGGGCACACACTGCTTGCGCGTGTCGAGGACCACGGGCCCAACTGGGAGGTCCTCGGCGCCACGCACGACGACGCCGCCGGCGAGGCGTTCGACAAGGGCGCGCGCATGCTCGGGCTCGGGTATCCCGGCGGGCCGGCGCTCCAGAAGCTGGCCGAGGGCGGCGATCCCGAGGCGTTCGCCTTCCCGACCGCCCAGCAGGTGCCGGGCCTCGACTTCTCCTTCAGCGGCCTCAAGACCTCGCTGCTCTACAAGCTCAGAGAGCTGGGGGAGGAGGAGTCGTCGCGCCGCCGCGCGGATCTCGCCGCCTCCTACCAGCGCGCGATCGTCGAGACGCTCGCGCGGCGCGTCGAGCGGGCGCTCGAACAGACCGGGTTGGAGCGGCTGGCGCTCGGCGGCGGCGTCGCCGCCAACGGCCCGCTGCGCGAGCGCATGCGCGGACTCGGCGTGGCGATCGACGTGCCGCCGATCAAGCTCTGCACTGACAACGCCGCGATGATCGCCTCGGCCGCGCGATATCTGCCGCCGGTGCCGTTCCCCGCCTACGCCGCGCTCGACGCCTATGCGACGGGCGAGCGCGGGCTGTAGGCCTCAGGCCGTCGCGCGGGGAGCACGTCCAAGACGACGGTGCGATCGGGTGCGGCGAGTGCGGCGTGCGCCCCCGCCAGCAGCGCCTCGAGATCGAGGGCATACGTCGCCGCCACTGCGGTGAGCGGCTCCTCGAAGCCGTCCTTTGCGCCGATCACGTCGATCGCCGCGAGCTGACCGTCGCAGAAGGATGCGACAGCCTGCGGGTGCACCGAGTCGTCGCCATAGTCGAGGCGGTCGACCTCGAGCAGATCGATCGCGAGCGTGTCGCCTTCGCTGTCGTAATCCGCGCGCATCAATGTCTCCTCTCGAAGAGGGTAATGACAAAGTCGGGATCGTCCAGCGCTACGACGACACGAATGCGGCGATCTCCCACAAATCCGATGCGGCGGGGATTTCCTTTGGCATCGAACCCATCTGGCTGTCCCCATTGTGCGACCGTGGCGGCCTGTGTGGGAGTGATGCAGATCTGTCGCATCCGATTCTTGGCGTGGCGTGAGAAGCGCACGCCGCCCTGAGGCGCGTGCGCACCGAGATTCGCCCCCGCGCCGCTACATTCGACCCGCAATGCACGAGATCACCCTCTACGGCCGGCCCGGCTGCCACCTCTGCGACGACGCGCGCGGCGTGCTGGAGCGGGTGCGGGCGGAGCTGCCGTTCGCGCTCGTGGAGCGCGACATCGAGCGGGACGACGCGCTCTTCAAGGCGTATCTGGAGCGCATTCCGGTGATCGCGCTCGACGGCGAGGAGCTGTTCGACTTCTTCGTGGACGAGGGCGAGCTGAGGCGCCGACTCGCTTACACTGGGCAGCGATGAGCTCCACGATCGAGCACGACGCCGAGGGCGCCCTCGGCCGGCCCGGCGACCGCCTCTCGCTCGGCGTCGCCGCGCGCCTGTCGCGCTACCTGCAGGTGCTCACGCAGGCGAAGAAGATGGGGAAGGAGACGATCTCCTCGCAGGAGCTGTCGGACTACACGCACGTCAACTCGACGCAGATCCGGCGCGATCTGTCGGGCTTCGGCAAGTTCGGCAAGCGCGGCGTCGGCTACAACGTCGACTCGCTCGTCTCGCAGATCCGCAAGATCCTGCGCACCTCCGGCCAGCACAACATCGCGCTGTTCGGCGCCGGCCACCTCGGCCGTGCGATCGCCAGCTCCGACATCTTCGCCGACCACGGCTTCCGCGTCGTCGCGATCTTCGACAAGGACCCGGGCAAGATCGGGGAGCAGGTCGGGCCGCACACGGTCCGCGACTCGACCGACCTGCCGCAGATCGTCGAAGAGGAGGACATCGTCGTCGGCGTGCTCGCCGTCCCGACGGCCGCGGCGCAGCTGCTCGCCGACGACCTCGTCGCGGCCGGGGTGAAGATCATCTTCAACTACTCCGAGGCGCTGCTGCAGGTCCCGCCCGAGGTGACCGTCCACACCTCCAGCCCGGCGGTCGATCTGCTCTACGCGCTGTACTTCTACCTGACCTGAGCCGCCGGCTCCCACGCCGCCGCCCAACTCCTTCGTGAGCCTCGACTTCTCCACCGCCCACACGTCCTACGAGGACGCCACCGATGGGACCGTCGGCCTCGAGGAGGAGCTGGCGATCCTCGATCCGGTCACGCTCGACATGGTCCCGCGCTTCGAGGAGCTGCGCGACACGGCCGTCGCGACGGATCCGGTGCTCGCCGCCTCGCTCGCCGGCGAGCTGATCTCCTCCGAGATCGAGATCCGCTCGGGC
This sequence comes from uncultured Conexibacter sp., assembly GCA_964525715.1. Lineage (GTDB taxonomy): Bacteria > Actinomycetota > Thermoleophilia > Solirubrobacterales > Solirubrobacteraceae > Conexibacter. The sequence continues at coordinate 17,356 of CAZGJV010000038.1, forward strand.
CGCGGCGAGGACCTCGCGGCGGCGCTCGTCGCCCAGCGCGACCACCGCCGGCGCCTGTTCTCGCTCGCCGCCGAGCGCGGCGTCGCGCTCGCCGCCACCGGCACGCATCCGTGGGCCGACTACCGCGAGCAGCGCAACATCGACACCGAGCACTACCGGCGGGTGGTCGACGGGCTGCAGTACGTCGCGCGGCGCAACAACACCTTCTCGCTCCACGTCCATGTCGGCCTGCGGGGCGCCGACCGCGCGGTGCAGGTGTGCGACCGGCTGCGGCCGGTGCTGCCGCTGCTGCTGGCGATCTCGGCCAACTCGCCGTTCGTCGACGGGCGCAACTCTGGGCTGCACACGGCGCGCACCCAGACGTTCACGAAGTCCTTCCCGCGCTGCGGTGTGCCGGACGCGTTCGGCAGCTGGCAGGCCTTCAGGGACTATCTCGACTTCCTCGTCAAGACCAACTCGATCGTCGAGTACACGCAGGTGTGGTGGTCGATCCGGCCGCACCTGTCGTTCGGCACCGTCGAGGTGCGCATCTGCGACGCCCAGTCCACTGCGGTCGAGTCCGAGGCGTTGGCCTCGCTGATCGTCGGCGCCGTGCTGCAGGCCGCCCGCGACGTCGACGAGGGCGTGCCGTTCGTCGACCCCGCGCCGCGGCTGATCGAGGAGAACGTCTGGCGCGCGATCCGTTTCGGGCTCGACGGCAAGCTGATCGACCTCGAGCGCGTCGAGGAGCGGCCGGCTGCCGAGGCCGTCGAGCGGCTCCTGGCGTGGACCGCGCCGATGCGGGGAGAGCTTGGCATCGACGTCGCGCTGCCGGAGCTCAACGGCGCGCAGCGCCAGCGACGGCTGCTGGAGTCGGGCGCCTCGATCAACGAGGTGTATTCGGCCACTGTCCGCGAAACCCGTGAGACCTACGCCCAGGAGGCGATCGTATGAGCGCTCAGGAGCCCACCGAGGAGGAGATGCGCGCGGCGCTGGAGGAGGAGCTCAAGCGGGTGCGCGTCGAGCAGGTCGTCACCGAGGCGACCGTCTCGATCCTCAACGTCGCCGTGCTGCGGGCGGGCCTGGTGCCCGGCTCGGAGGCCGAGCAGGACCTGGGCCAGACGCGTGTGGGGATCGAGGCCGTGCGCGCGCTGCTGCCGCTGGTGGAGCAGGCGCTCGGCGCCGAGCAGGCGAGACCGATCCGCGATGCGCTGTCGCAGTTGCAGATGGCGTATGTGCGGGCGGTGGAGGAGCCCGGCGCCGCCGGCCCGGATGCGCCACCGGCGCAGGAGGCCGGGAGAGAGCAGCCGGCTGAGGGCGCCGGCCCCGCGCAGAGATCCGGGCGGCTGTGGATTCCGGGTCAGTAGTCCTGAGCTGTGTGCGTCAGGGTCCCCCTGAGGGACCCTGACGCACACAGCTCCTCGTACTGCGCGACGCACTCGGCGACGTGCTGGCGAAAGCCGCCGTCGGTCGGGAACGCCGACAGGTCCGGGATCTCCTCGGCCGGCGGCTCGATCCCTCTGGAGTCGAGCACGCGCTGGTAGAACGGGTCCTCCGCGCCGGAGACGGCGCTGAGGCCGGTCGCCGCGCTCGACTCCCAGCGCAGCAGGTCGGGCGTGAACGCCAGTCCCAGGCGCTCCAGCAGCGGCGGGACCACCGTCTCCGGCGAGCGCCGCAGGTCGCCCGAATCCACCACGACGTGCGGGAGCCCCTCGCGGCGCAGGTGCGCGAGCTGACGCGCGAGGTCCTCCCAGCCGGACTCGCGCAGCGGGAAGACCTCAGGGCGGCCCGCGCGGCGCAGCACCTTCATGCGCGAGGCGATCGTAAGGCGCGGGTCGCGGATCAGCACGACGATCGGGCGCGTCGCGAGCGACGCGAGCAGCGGGAAGCCGTCGCCGACCTGGAACGTCATCTCCTTGACGACCAACGCGGAGCCGGTGCCGCGGCCGCCGAGGCCGGCGACCGGCTCCGCCGCGTCGAGCAGCTCCGCGGCGCGCTCGACGCTCGCGCCCTCGTACCAGGTCGGCTCGAACGGCTCGTGGCTGTACCAGCCGACCGCCGGGTGATTCCAGAGGATCCGCGAGACGGCGGTCGAGGCGGTGCGCGGCGGCCCGAGCAGCACGTACACCTCGCCGTGGCGCTTCTGCAACCGCGATGCGAGGCCGGCGGCGAGCGCTACGCCAGCGTCAGCCACGTGCCCGTGCCCTGCTCGCGGGCGGTCCTGTACACCGCTGCCGCACAGGCGACGTCCTCGATCGCCATGCCCATCGGGTTCAGCAGGATCCGCTCGTCGGGATCGGTGCGCCCGGGCTTCGCGCCGCGCACGACGTCGCCCAGCTCGGCGTGCAGGTCCTCGCGCGCCAGCTTGCCCGCGAGCACGAGCTGGTTGATCGTCTTTCTCTCGCGGTTGCACTGGTCCCAGTCGTCGACGACGAGCTTGTCGACCTGCACGAACACGTCGGGCTCGACGTCCATGATCGAGATGTTCGAGACGAACGTCCCGGGCGCGAGCCAGTCGAACGGGATGTACGGCGTGTCGGCGATCGTGCAAGGCACGACCAGCTCGGCGGAGCGCACGGCCTCCTCGGCGTTCGCGGTGACCGTCGCCTCGACGCCATGCGCGCGGATCTCCTCGGCGAGTCGCTGCGCCGCCTCGGGCTTGTGGTCGAAGAGCGCGAACGATCTGATCGACGGGAACGACTCGATGAGGCCGAGCGCGTGCATGCGGCCGATGAAGCCGCAGCCGATCAGCGCGACGCGCTCGAAGTCCCTGCGTGCGAGGAACTCGGCCGCGAGCACGGTCACGCCGGCGGTGCGCATGCCGCTGATCTCGCCGCCCTCCATGATCGCGACGGGGAAGTGCGTGTCGGGGTCGTTGAGGACGATGACCGCGCTCGCGCGCTCGATCCCGCGCGTGCGGGGGTTGTCGTGCTTGGAGCCGATCCACTTGATCCCCGCCATCGCCTGCTCGCCGCCGACGTAGCCGGGCATCGCGATGATGCGGTCGGCGATGTGCCCGTTCTCGCGCCACTTCAGGTAAGGCTTGAGCGGCTGGGCCGTCCTGCCTTCGGCGTGCAGCGAGAGCGCGCCGCGCAGCGCCTCGACGTAGCCGCGGATCGAGGAGCCCATCGCGGCGTGCACGTCGCTGCGGCTGAGGTAGAGGATGTCGCCGGCTGTGGGCTCGGCCGGCGGCCTCGGCGCCGCCGGCTCGGACTGCGTGGAGGTCATGGCTCCTCAGGAGGTAGGGGTTAGCGCGACCGCGGCGGGCCTCGTGACGACCGGCTCGCCCTCGGGCGGGGTGTCGGGCACCGCCGGGCGGTGCGCCTCGACCCACGCGTCGTCGTAGACGAGATCCATGTAGCGCTCGCCGCGGTCCGGCAGCACCGTCACGACGCGCGCGCTCGGCGGCAGCGTCGCGACGACCCGCTGCACCGCCGCGATCACGGCGCCGGACGAGCCGCCGGCGAGGATCCCCTCGCCGCGCAGCAGCTCGCGGCAGCCGCGCGCGGAGTCGAAGTCGTCGACGTAGATCACCTCGTCGACCTCGTCCTCGCACAGCAGCTCGGGCGTGCGGCTCGAGCCGATCCCCGGCAGGCTGCGTCTGCTCGCCGGCGCGCCGAAGATGACCGAGCCCTGCGCGTCGACGGCGACGACGCGGACCCCGGGGTAGGTGTCGCGCAGCTTGCGCGCCGCGCCCATCAGCGTGGCGGAGGTCGAGACGGCCGCCACGAAGACGTCGACGGGCTCCTCGGTCCCGAGCGCCTCGACGATCTCGGTGCCGATGCCGTCGTAGTGGCACTGGGCGTTGAGGTCGTTCGCGTACTGGTCGAGCCAGTAGGCGCCCGGTATCTCGCCGAGCAGCTCCTGCACGCGCTCCAGGCGCGTGTGCAGGTAGCCGCCGTAGGCGTCGGGCTTCGTGACCATCTCGATGCGCGCGCCGAGCTGCTCGAGGATGCGCAGGTTCAGCGGCGCGATTCTCGGGTCGACGACGCAGACGAAGTCGAGCTCGTAGATGCGCGCCGCCATCGCGAGCGCGATCCCGAAGTTGCCGGAGGACGACTCGACGATCGTGGCGCCGGGCGCGATCGTGCCGTCGCGCAGGCCGCGTTCGATGATGTAGCGCGCCGGACGGTCCTTGACCGAGCCGCCCGGGTTGAGCAGCTCCAGCTTCGCGTACACCTGCGGACCGCCGTTGAACAGCCGTCGCAGCCGCACCAGCGGCGTGCCGCCGATGCACTCGATGATCGACGCCGAGACCATGCCCGTCCCCGTCCCCCTTTACGTTTGCGGCCACCCATCCCCATGGGTGACGCGTCCGCCACAGCTTACCTTGCGGCGGCAACTTGACAAGGCGCGAGCGGCGCGCCTATGGTTGCCCGCGAAGACCGCATGCGCCCGTAGCTCAAACGGTCAAAGGAAACAATCGGGGGATCCGCACGCGCTGTCGCGCGCCAGACATCAAGCCGGGGGAGCTTGTCTTTTTCCGGTGTCCGGCTGCCTTCGGGCAACGTGATTGCGTGCGTCCCAGACCGCAAGTTTCCTGGAGAGTACTGGCCTTTCAAGCCAGAGATACGGGTTCGAGTCCCGTCGGGCGTACTGAAGTTCGTTTTGCAGTTATCGATTTTCGGATCTGTATGTAATTAGGGGGAGCCGTGCCGCCGGCACATCGTGAGCTCGACGAGCGCTGGCAGGCGATCTGGCGCGAGCAGCGCGCCTTTGCGACGCCCGGGGAGGACGTCGAGGGTCCGAGTCGTTACATCTTCCCGTCGTGCCCGTTCACGTCGGGCAACGCGCACCTCGGCCACGCGCGCATCTACTCGGTGTCTGACGCGTTCGCGCGCTTCCGCCGCGCGATGGGCGACCAGATCCTCTTCACGACCGGCTTCGACTCGTTCGGCCTGCCGTCCGAGCTGGAGGCGATCCGCCGGGGCATCACGCCGGCCGAGTGGGTCGAGCAGTGCTGCGAGAACTTCCGCCGCGACTTCAGCGGCCTCGGCGTCTCGTTCGACTGGGAGCGCTCGTTCGTCACGTGCGAGGAGCAGCACTACCAGTGGACGCAGTACCTCTTCCTGTTGCTGCTCGAGCACGACCTGATCTACCGCCAGGAGCGTCACGTCCACTGGTGCGACTCGTGCCAGACCGTGCTGGCGCAGACCCAGGCCGAGGGCGGCGTCTGCTGGCGCTGCGACAGCCCGGTCGGGTTCGTGCCGCTGGAGCAGTGGTTCTTCCGCGCCACCCGCTACGCCGCCGAGAACGACGACAACCTCGACACGCTCGGCGGCTGGGACGCGAACGCGCTCGGCGCGCAGCGCTCGCTGCTGAGCCGCGTGGAGGGCGTCGAGCTCGACGCGACGACGCCGGCCGGCACGCAGGCCGCGGTGTTCGCCGCCGAGCCCGCGGCGCTCGCGCAGGCGGCGTTCGTCGCCGTCTCGCCGAACCATCCGCGGCTGGCCGACTGGGTCGGCGAGCTGGGGGAGAGCGAGGCGCTGCGCGACATGAGATCGATGGGCTGGCGCAGCGGCGACCGCGCGAGCACGGTGGAGGTGATCGACACCGGCCTCGCCGCGACGATCGCCGGGATCGACCGGCCGCTGCCGGTGCTCGTCTCGCCGATCGTCGACGCGCGCCACGGCGCGACCGCCTCGCTCGGCTTCCCGGGCGTCGACAGGACCGACGCCGAGGTCGGCGAGAAGGCCGCGATCGGGCTGCCGGCGACGGACGGCGCGGCGATCGCGGTCGATACGCGTGCCGCGCGCCGCTACGCCATCACCGACTTCTCGATCGGCCGCCAGCGCAGCTGGGGCGCGCCGATCCCGATCGTCTACTGCGCCGACTGCGGGATCGTGCCGGTGCCCAAGGAGCAGCTCCCGGTCGTGCTGCCGAAGGACCTGAGGATCGACGGCACGGGCCGCCCGCTCGCCGAGCGCGAGGACTTCGTGAACACGGAGTGCCCGTCGTGCGGCGGGCCGGCGAGACGCGAGACCGACACGCTCGACTGCCACGTCGACGCGTTCTGGACGTGGCTGTCGATCAGCGTCCCGTACGCGGACCGCGCGCATGCGATGTTCGACCACCCGCAGACGGCCAGATGGCTGCCGGTCACGAACGTGATCCGCGGCACCGACGGCGCCGGCTTCGTGTTCGACCAGCGCTCGTTCACGAAGATGTTGCGCGATGTCGGCCTGCTGACGCACATCGAGGACGGCGAGCCGTTCACCAACCAGCGCATGATCGGGCTCGTCCGCTTCGACGGCAAGAAGATGAGCAAGCACCTGCGCAACACCGTCGAGCTGAAGCAGATGCTCGAGGAGGTGGGCGCGGACACGCTGCGCGTCGCGATGCTCTACGCCGCCGCGCCGAAGAACGACTTCCACTGGACCGACGAGCCGATCAGGTACTGCGCCGAGTTCCTCGCGACGCTGTGGGACTGGGCCGAGCCGCGGCTGCGCCGCTGGGACGAGCTGGACCCGGAGCTGCGCGAGCGGATCGACGGCGGCAGCAGACTGCGGCGCAAGCTCGTGACGTGGTGCGACATGGCGCATCGCAACGTCACGCGCGCGCTCGACGCGATAGAGATGAAGCACGCCGTCGAGGGCGTCATCGCGCTGTTCGACAAGCTGCGCGAGTTCGAGCGCAGAGCGCTCGCCGCGGGCCGCGAGGATGGCTTGGACCCGCTCGACGAGGCCGCTCTCCTGATCGGGCTGCGCCACCTCATGCAGCTCTTGGCGCCGATGGCCCCGCACATGGCCGAGGAGCTGTGGTCGCTGTGCGGCGAGCAGCGGCTGCTGGCGACGCTGCCGTGGCCCGAGCCGGTGCCGCGCACCACCGCTCCGGGGCGCGGCCAGCCCGCCGCCGCAGAGGCGCCGGCCGGCGCCTAGCACACGGCGCCGCTCCGATGACGTCTCCTATCCGTCGGCCACGATAGACTCGCGCGGCTCTTATGGGGTCGCGGAGGTCGGCAAGCGCCGATCCGAGGGCCCCGACGCATGCCGAGGCGTGGAGAGCGCGGCGGCATGTGCCACGGAAACCCCCCGGAGGATCCAGCTTGTCCAGCTTCCTGAGTGACCACGGCGTCGTCGTCGCGCTCGTCTGCGCGGCCTGCGCGCTCGTCTATGGCGCGCTGACGGTCCGCTCGCTGCTGGCGCTCTCGCCCGGCAACGAGAAGATGGTCTCGATCTCGTCGGCGGTGCAGGAGGGCGCACGCGCGTACCTCAACCGCCAGTACTCGACGATCGCCGTCGTCGGCGTCGTCCTGTTTGTCGCGCTCATCTTCATCCAGGACATCTACGTCGCGATCGGCTTCGCGATCGGCGGGCTGTCCTCCGCGGCGGCCGGCTACATCGGCATGAACGTGTCGGTGCGGTCCAACTCGCGCGTCGCCGAGGCGGCGCGCGGCGGCGTGCCGAAGGCGCTGAGCGTCGCGTTCCGCGGCGGCGCCGTGACCGGCATGCTCGTCGTCGGCCTGGCGCTGATCGGCGTCGCGGCGTACTACGGGATCCTCACCTCCTGGGTGGGCAAGACCCCGAAGCAGGCGGTCGACGCGCTGATCGGCCTCGGCTTCGGCGGCTCGCTGATCTCGGTCTTCGCGCGACTCGGCGGCGGCATCTTCACGAAGGGCGCCGACGTCGGCGCCGACCTCGTCGGCAAGATCGAGGCGGGCATCCCAGAGGACGATCCGCGCAACCCGGCCGTGATCGCCGACAACGTCGGCGACAACGTCGGCGATTGCGCCGGCATGGCGGCCGACCTGTTCGAGACGTATGCCGTGACCGCGGTCGCCGTGATGCTGCTCGGCGTGCTGACGTTCAGCATCGGCGACGCCACGCACGTCGCGCTGTACCCGCTCGTGCTCGGCGGCGTCTCGATCATCGCCTCGATCATCGGCACGTTCTTCGTGCGCTCGGCCAGAGGCAACGTCGAGTGGGCCCTCTACAAGGGCCTGATCGTCTCCGGTGTGCTGGCCGCCGCGGCCTTCTACCCGATCACGAAGTGGCTGATGGACGGCGTTCGCTTCAAGGGCGCGCTGGCGCCCGGTGCCACACCCGGCGTGAGCGACTTCTACATCTGCTCGCTGATCGGCCTCGGCGTCACCGCGCTGCTGTTCGTGATCACCGACTACTACACCTCGACGCGCTTCGGTCCGGTCAAGAAGACCGCGAAGGCGTCGGAGACGGGCCACGCGACGAACATCATCCAGGGCCTCGGGCAGGGCTTCCAGGCGACCGCCGCCCCGGCGCTCGTGCTCGCACTCGGCATCCTGTGGGCGAACCACCTCGCCGGCATCTACGGCATCGGCATCGCCGTGATGGCGCAGCTCTCGCTGACCGGCCTGATCGTCGCGCTCGACGCGTTCGGACCGATCACCGACAACGCCGGCGGCATCGCCGAGATGGCCGACCTGCCCGAGGAGGTCCGCGCCGTGACCGACCCGCTCGACGCGGTCGGCAACACGACGAAGGCCGTCACCAAGGGCTACGCGATCGGCTCCGCCGCGCTCGCGGCGCTCGTGCTGTTCAACGCGTTCGAGCGCGAGCTCAACACGAAGCTGATCCTCAAGGGCAAGGACCCGGTCGTCTTCATCCTCGGCGACCCGTCCGTTCTGATCGGGCTGCTCATCGGCGGCATGATGGTCTACCTGTTCGCCGCGCTCTCGATGGAGGCCGTCGGCCGCGCCGGCGGCGCCGTCGTCGAGGAGGTGCGCCGCCAGTTCCGCGAGCACCCCGGGATCATGGACGGGACCGAGCAGCCGGAGTACGGCCAGTGCGTCGACATCGTCACGAGATCGGCGCAACGGGAGATGATCATCCCGTCGCTGATCCCGATCGTCGTGACGCTGATCGTCGGCCTGATCTCCAAGCAGGCACTCGGCGGACTGCTGATCGGCGTGATCGTCGTCGGCCTCTTCATGGCGATCTCGATGACCGCCGGCGGCGGCGCGTGGGACAACGCCAAGAAGCTGATCGAGGACGGCGCGTTCGGCGGCAAGGGCTCCGTCGCACACGCCGCGTCGATCACCGGCGACACCGTCGGCGATCCCTACAAGGACACCGCCGGCCCGGCGATCAACCCGATGATCAAGGTCGCGAACATCGTCGCGCTCTTGATCATCCCCCTGATTACGTGATCGTCAGCGACATCTGAGCAGTTCCGCGCGACGGGCGGTCCTTCGGGGCCGCCCGTCGCGCGTTTAACAGGCGTCCCGGCGCGTGAGCGGTCCAACGTGCTTCTAACGTTCGGCCAACGACAGATGACGCGCGTTGGGGAACGATCCGTTCATGAACGACTTCTCCGCCATCGTGGCGCCGCCGGCTGCGGCGGTCCCTGCTCCGCCGTGGACCGAAGCCGACTCCGAGACGGCGGCGCGCCTGCCGGGGCTGTCGATCGTGCTGCCGTGCTTCAACGAGGAAGCGAACGTCGCCGACGCGATCCGCTATGCGGCGGCCGCCGCGGCGGCGGTTGCGCAGGACTACGAGGTGATCGTCGTCAACGACGGCTCGAGCGACGCGACCGCCGAGCGCGCGGCAGCGTTCGCCGCCGTCGACGAGCACGTCCGGCTGGTCGTGCACGCCGTCAACCGCGGGTATGGGGATGCGCTGCGCTCCGGGCTCGACGCCGCGCGCATGCCGTGGATCTTCCTGACCGACGCCGACCTCCAGTTCGACCTGGGCGAGCTGGAGCGCTTCGTCCCGCTCGCGCTCGAGGGCGCCGACCTGCTCGTCGGGCGCCGCGCGCAGCGACAGGACCCGTTCGTGCGGCGGGCGAACGCGCGCGCCTGGAACTGGCTCGTCCGCCGCCTGTTCGCGATCCCCGTGCGCGACGTCGACTGCGCGTTCAAGCTCGTACGTGCGAAAGCGCTCGACGGCGTCGAGCTGAAGGCCGGCGGCGCGATGATCAGCACCGAGCTGATCGTGCGGCTGCTGGCGCGCGGCGCGCGGCTGCAGGAGCGCGACGTGCAGCACCGCCCGCGCGTCGCCGGCGAGCAGAGCGGCGCGAACCCGCGCGTCGTGCTGCGCGCATTCCGCGAGCTGGCCTGGCTGCGCGGCGAACTGCGCGGGCATTCGTCGGCCACGTCCTGACATGGAAGCCGCGGGCGTGACGACCGCGGTGCGCGTTCGCACGGGCGGCCTCTCCAAGCGCGTGCTGGCCGCCGCGCCGCTGGCGGCGATCGTCGCGGTCGCCGCCGCGCTGCGGCTGTGGTCGTTCGGTGAGATCGCCGGCAACCCGTTCTACGACGCGGCCGTGCGCAGCATGTCGCTGTCGTGGCACAACCTGTTCGTCGGCGCATTCGACCCGACCGCGATGACCGCCGTCGACAAGGCGCCGCTCGACCTGTGGCTGCAGGTCGCGAGCGTCAAGCTGCTCGGCTACTCGTCGGTCTCGCTGCGGCTGCCGGAGGTGATCGCGGGGATCGCCGCGGTCGTGCTCGTGTGGGACCTCGGCCGGCGGCTGTTCGGCGATCTCGCGGGCCTCGCCGCCGCGGCCGCGCTGGCGGTCCTGCCGACGTCGGTGCTGACGGCCCGCAGCGACACGATGGACGCGGTGATGATGGTGCTGCTCGTGCTCGCCGCCTGGTGCGTCGTGCGGGCCGCGCAGGCGCCGCAGGCACGACTGCGCTGGATGCTCGCGGCCGGCGCCGCGCTCGGGCTGGCGTTCAACGTCAAGCTCGCCGAGGCGCTGCTGCCGCTGCCCGCGCTGCTGCTGCTCGCGTGGCTCGCGCTCGGCGCCGGCGTGGGCGTCGCCGCGCGCCTGCGGGCGCTGCTGACCGGCGCCGCCGCGTTCGTCGCCGTCGCACTCGCGTGGCTCGTCGCGCTCTCGCTCGCACCGGGTCCGAAGCCGTTCCCGATCGGCTCGACCGATGGGAGTGCGTGGAACGTCGTGTTCGTGTTCGACGGGATCGGGCGGCTCGGCTTCTCCAGAGCGACCACCGGACGCCACGGCGGCGGCCCGCTCACGCTCGTGCAGACCGGCACCGGCGCGCTCGGAACGCTCGTCGGCACCGCCCTCGTCGCAGCGCTGGCGGTCGGTGTGGCCGCGCTCGCGGCCGCGCTCGTCCGCGGGCGCGCCTCGCGGCCGGACGGCGAACCGGCGGCGCCGACGTGCGAGGGTGCTGCCGGCGATCCGCGGCTCTCACGCGCGGGGATCGTGTTCGTCGCGGTCTGGCTGATCGCCGGCGTCGCGGTCTTCTCGCGGATGGTCGTCGTCTACGCGCGCTACATCGACGCGATCGCTCCGGCGCTCGCGCTTGCGCTCGGCGCCGGGGCTGCCGCGCTCGCCGCCGCAGCGCCGGGCCGCCGGCTCGCCGCGGGTGGGCTCGCGGCGGCGATCGCCGTGGCCGCCGCGCTTGCGCTGCCGATCGCCCATCCGCGCGCGGCGGTCGTGTGGGTCGCGGTCGCCGCCGCCCTGCTGCTGGCGGTCCTCGTGGCGAGCGGCCGCCTGCGGGAGCGTGTGCCCTCGCAGGCGTTCCTCGCACTCGCGCTCGTCGGCCTGCTGGCCGTGCCCACGGAGGCGGCCATCCGCATCGCGGGCAGCCATGCATCCGACGGCGGCGAGCCGGGCGCGATGCCGACGAGCCAGCTCACGCGACTGAGCGCCTACCTGAGCGCGCACCGCCACGGGACGCGCTACGAGTTCGCCACGATGGCGGCCGCGAGCGCCGGCGCGCTGATCGCGCACGATGCCCAGCCCGTGCTCGTGCTGACGAGCGCCTACGGACGCCCGCTGCTGACGCCGCACCAGCTCGTCGCCGCGGTCCGCGCCGGTCGGGTCCGCTACGTGCTCGCCGGCGGTGCCCGCTGCGCGCGCGGGAAGTCGCACGAACGCACCGGCTGCGCGCCCGTCGTCGAGTGGGCGCGCGCGCACGGCCGCGACGTCAGCCGCGCCGCCGGCGTACGCCGCGGCCTGCTGCTGCGCGTGCGCACCTGAGCTAGCGTGTGGCGAACGTCATGTGCGCCGTGGAGAAGCTGTCGCTGCTGGTCGTCGACGACGAATCGAGCCTGCGGGAGCAGATCAGCCGCGCGTTCACGAGCGAGGGCCACAGCGTCCTCGCCGTCGCCGACGGGCGCAGCGCGATCGACCGCGCCAGCACGGAGGCGTTCGACTGTGTGCTGCTCGACGTCGCGCTCGGCGAGGGGCCCGACGGCATCGAGGTCTGCCGCGAGCTGCGCGCCCGCCGCAACGTCGTTCCGATCATCATGCTCACCGCCCGTTCGAGCGAGGCCGACGCGGTGCTGGGGCTCGAGGCCGGCGCCGACGACTACGTCGTCAAGCCGTTCGGGCTGGCCGAGCTGCGCAGCCGCATCCGCGCGGTGCGCCGGCGCGCCGGACCGCGCGCGCTGGGGGAGGAGGTGCTGCAGGTCGGCCCGCTCGTGCTCGACCGCACGCGTCGCGAGCTGCGCGTCGGCGGCGAGGCGGTCGCGCTCACGTTCTCCGAGTTCCAGCTGCTGTCGACGCTGATGGAGCAGCCCGGTCGCGTGTTCGGCCGCGAGGAGCTGTTCGTCGCGATCTGGGGCGAGAGCGCCTACCGCGACCCGCGCGGGATCGACGTGCACGTCCGTCACCTGCGCGAGAAGATCGAGGAGCAGCCCGCCGAGCCCGCGCTGCTGCTGACCGTCCGTGGGAGCGGCTACCGCCTGCACGGGGCGTAGGCGGGTGCGCCGCACCGCGCTCATCGGCCTGCGCACGCGCCTGCTGCTCGGGTTGCTGCTGACGTGGGCGGTGACGCTGGCTGTCGTGGCGCTGGCGCTGCTGCAGCCGCTGGAGCAGCGCCTTCGCGACGACGCGCTGACGACGCTCACGCGCGACGCGCGCGCGGCGCGGGTGGCGATGCGCGGGCTCGACGCGGGCGCCCAGCGCCCCCGCACGAGACAGGGGCGGCACGTCGTGCGCGCGATCGGCCGGCGCGCGAACGCCGAGGCGCTGCTGGTGAGCCGCAGCGGACAGCGGCTGGCCGCGACCGATCCCGACGCGCGCGTGCCAGTCGGGATCGGCGTGCAGGCGCTCCGCGAGGGGCGGACGATCTCGCACATCTCCGACACCGGCCCGATCCCCGTCGCACATGTCGCGGTGCCGACCGGCACGGAGGGCGGTCCTGTCGCGCTGATCCTCTACAAGCCGCTCGACAGCGTCGTCTCCGCGGTGCGCGTCGTGCGGCGGGCGGTGATCGTCGCCGCGCTGATCGGGCTGGTCACTGCGCTGCTGATCGGCACGCTGCTGACGGGGCCGCTCGTGCGCCGGCTGCGCGGCTTGCGCGACATGGCGCTGAGGGTCGCGCAGCTCGGTCCGCACGTCGAGGTCGCGGCCGATCCGCGCCGCGACGAGGTCGCCGACCTGACGCGCGCATTCGCGACGATGCAGGACCGGCTGCGCGAGCAGGAGCAGGCGCGCCGCGCGTTCGTCTCGACCGCCTCGCACGAGCTGCGCACGCCGGTGACGTCGCTGCGGCTGATGCTCGAGCTGCTGCGCGAGGAAGTCGGCCGCGACCCGGCTCCCGCGCCGGGGCAGGTGCGCGAGCAGTTGCGCGACGCGGCAGGGCAGGCCGAGCGCCTCGGCCGGCTGACCGACGAGCTGCTCGACCTCAGCCGGCTCGACGCGGGCGTGCCGCTGGCGCGCGAGCTGGTCGACCTGCGCTCCGTCGCCCGGCTCGTCGCGCACGAGCTTGACGCGCGCGCTCGCGAGGACGGCCGCACGATCGTCGTCGACGAGACGGTGGCGCCGGCATGGGCGGTGGCCGATCCTGGCGCGGTCGCCCAGATCGTGCGGATCCTGCTCGACAACGCGCTGCGCTTCGCTCCGGAGGGAACGCCGGTGCGCGTCGAGGTCGCCGACGGCTCCGGCGCCTGCCGTCTGCGGGTGCGCGATGAGGGCCCGGGCGTCGCGGCGGCCGAGCGCGAGGCGGTCTTCGAGCGCTTCCGACGCGGCGCCGCGACGAGCGGCACGACCGGCTTCGGGCTCGGCCTCGCGATCGGCCGGGAGCTGGCGCGGCGGATGGACGGCGAGCTGACGCTCGTCGACGCCGGACCTCCTGGAGCCTTCGAGCTGCGCGTACCGTCGGCGCCGGGCATCGAGGCGCCGGAGCCGCCGGCGTCGCGTCGGTCCTGAGACGGACGTCTCGGCGCGAGCTGGCGCGTCGGAGCGCTCCCCGGTCGGTTACCGTCTGCGCGCTTGGTCGCCACGCGCCAGATCCGTGCCAAGCTGCTTGCGCTCGTGCTGCTCGCCGCGAGCGCGATCAGCCTCGCCGCGACGGGAGGAGCCGCTCCCTCCGCGCCTGGCTCGCTGCCGTCGGCGGCGTGTCACGGCTCGCCCGCGAGAGCGGGCGACGTGGACGTTGCGATCATCTCCCACGGGGTGCGTCGCACGGCGCGCGTGCACGTCCCGCCCGGTGCGCTCAGGGGGCCGGCGGCGGTGCTGATGGCGTTCGCAGGGACGGGCCGCAACGGCCCGTTCATGGAGCGCTACTCGGGGCTGGCCGCCCAGCTCGACCGCGGTCCGGCCGCGATCGGCGTGTTCCCCAGCGCCGACGGCATGAGCTGGAACGCCGGGGAGCTTCGCGGCGGCCCCGACGACGTCGACTTCGTCAGTGATCTGATCGACGCGGTCAGCGAGCGCTGGTGCGTGGATCTCGACCGCGTGACCGCCGCCGGCGTCTCCAACGGCGGCAGCATGGTGGCGCTGCTGGCCTGCGCGATGCCGCAGCGCTTGGCGGGCGTCGCGATCGTCGCGGGCGGCTTCGGGACGCTGCCGCCGTGCCGTTCGCGGC
>CAZGJV010000039.1:0-27441 GCA_964525715.1 uncultured Conexibacter sp.
TACTGCGCCTGTGACACATGTCGTGTGTAGACCGGCAGCAGCGCGACGGCGAAGACCTTCGAGACGACGTCGCCGACCTGGTAGGCCGCGGTCGTCTTCAGCAGGCGCTGGAGGAGGCCGTGCATGGGGGCGGGACGGTATCCACCCAACGCATGCTGTGTAGACATCCCTCCGCTGTCGCGTGACCATCGTCGGGCCGCTTCACTGGTCGCGAAAGGAGATGCACATGGCGGTGTATGCTGGTGTAGATATGAGTCGGACGAACATCGACATCGATGAGCGCCTCATTGGCAAGGCGATGCAGATGTATGGCCTCAAGACGAAGCGAGAGGCCGTCGACTTCGCGCTGCGCAGCCTCCTCGGCGGCCCGCCGATGACGCTCGAGGAGACGCTCGCGATGCAGGGGACCGGTTGGGGCGGGAACCTCGACGAGATGCACGTCCCGTACGAGCCATGGGCCGGCTGATCCTGGCTGACTCGTCCGCGTGGATCGAGTACCTGCGCGGGACGGGAAGCAAAGCGCACATACGACTCCGCGACGACTTGCGCGCGGGAGAGCGCATCGCCACGACGGACATGGTTCTGATGGAGATCCTCGGAGGAGCGCGGGACAAGAGACACCACGCCGAGCTGCAACGTCTGCTGTACGCGCGCGAGTACCTGCGCACCTACGGGCCGTCGGACTTCGAAGCCGGGGCACGGGTCTACCGCACGTGCCGCAAGGGCGGCGAGACCATCCGCAAGCTCACGGACTGCGTGATCGCGGCCGTGGCGATGCGCTGCGGCGCGGCGGTCCTCGCGCGCGACGGCGACTTCGAAGCGATCGCACGACACGTCGAGCTCGAGCTGGCCTGATCGGCCAGCTCGGCGCTCGCCGGGCTCCGGGGCGCTGCCACAATGAGGATGTGGACTCGCTGAAGGGCAAGCTGCTGCTGGCCTCGCCGACGCTCGAGGATCCGAACTTCGCGCGGTCGGTCGTGCTCGTCGCCGAGCACACCGACGAGGGTGCGATGGGGCTGGTGCTGAACCGGCCGGCGGAGCTGACGGTCGGCGAGAGCGCGCCGGAGCTGGAGGAGCTGGTCGACGCGCGCGAGCCGATCTACGTCGGCGGGCCGGTGCAGCCGAATGCGGTGATCGTGCTGGCCGCTTTCACCGACCCCGGCGCCGCCGGCCTGCTGATCAGCGACGACGTCGGCTTCCTGTCAGCCCAGCTCGACATCGCCGAGTCGGCGGCGGTGACGCAGCGCACGCGCGTGTTCGCCGGCCACGCCGGCTGGGGTCCCGGCCAGCTCGACGAGGAGATGGAGCGGGAGGACTGGATCGTCGAGTCCCCGCGCCCCGACGAGCTGTTCGCGACCGAGCCCGAGGGGCTCTGGAGCCAGGTGCTCACGCGCAAGGGCGGAACGTTCGCGCTCGTCGCGCGGATGCCCGTCGATCCATCGCTTAACTGACCGGCGCCTCAGCGCCCCAGCAGAACCCAGATGCGCTGCACGAGCGCCGCGGCGTCGGGGTCGCCGGCCTGGGCGCGGGCGGCGAGCTGCGGCAGGCCGGTGTGGATCGCGAAGCCTCTGCCGAGCGTCCAGAGGGCGATCACGGGGACGTTCGCGGCGGGGCCGGCGGCGGCGTCGAGCGTCGCGCCCGGCATCACGCCGGCCAGCGTCTCGTAGTTGTCATAGCCGGGGAAGGCGCCGCTGGTGTCCGTGAACAGGCCGACGCTGCCCTCGGCGTACGTCGTCATCGTCGCCGGCGCGCCGGCTCTCGCGAGCACGAGCGGCTGCTGCGGCCGCGCGCCGAGCGCGTCGGTCGCCTGTGGCGCCGACGGCGCGCGCAGCACGCCGCCGGCGAGGCGGACGATGCGGCGCAGCGAGTCCGTTCCGAGCGACCACACGCGCCCGCCGCCGCGCACGTAGGCGCGCAGCTGACCGCGCAGCGCCGCCGTGATCCAGCGCGCGTCGCCGGCCAGCACGACGCCGCTGTGACCGGCGAGCGGCGGACCGGATCCGGTCGCGAGCGCGGCGTCGGTCGTGAGGTCATAGCGCAGATGGTTCGCGTCGAGGACCTGCAGCAGCGGTCCCTCCTGCTGCGCGACGTCAGCCGGCATCCCGTCGGCGAGCGGGCGCGCCAGCAGCGCGCTGGCGCGGGCACCGCCGGCGTCCAGCGTGTTCGGCATCCCGTCGCCGTCGTCGTCGACCGGGTTCAGCCCCTGCCACGTGAGCGCCGGCAGCACGACGAGCACCGGCCGCGGCTGCGTCGCGCGCACGACGAGCGGGACGGTCGTGCGGTACTGCGGGCCGGCGGCGGGCGCCGTGCGGTGGGTGTGCCCGTGCCGGCGCACCGGGCGGGCGGGGGGCCGGGTCGCGAGCGTCAGCTGGTAGAGGCCCGACTGGCCGTGCGGCGTGCGCACGCGCAGCCGCGCGCTGCGGTCCTCGCCGTGCGCGAGCAGCTTGGGATCGCCGAGCCGGCGCAGCGCCCACGCGTACGACTGTCCGCGCGCGTCGACGAGCACGACCGCGACCTGGCCCGCGTTCACCGGCACGAGGGGCGGCGCGGCCGCCAGGCGGCGGATCGTCACGCCGGCATGGCCGGGGACGGGTCCGGGCGTCCAGCCGGGCGCGCCGGGCAGGCGCGGCGGGAACGTGCCGGCGTTGCCCGAGCGGTCGGCGACGAGCAGGGCCATCAGGTAGGTCCCGGGCGGAGCGGGTCTGCCGCCGAGCGTGCCGTCCCACGTCGTGGTGCCTGAGCCGAACGGGATCGAGAGCTGGCCGACGCGCCGCGGCGGCGTCAGGTCGGTGCGGTAGATCAGCACGCGCGCACCGCGGCCCTCCAGCCCGCGCCCATGGATCGTCACGGCGGAGACCCCGCGCTCGGGCAGGAACGCGGGACCGCTCCCGGCGTGCGGCGTGACGTCGGTCACGAGCGGGCGCGGCGGGCGCGTGTCGACCTCGATCGACTGCGCGAGGTCGATCGTGCGGCCCTGGCCGATCAGCGCGACGCGCACGTTGTAGATGCCGTCGGGCGCGACCGCGCCGTCGTCCACGCGCCCGTTCCACCACAGCACGATCCGCTTGCGCGCCGGCAGGTGGCGACCGTCGACGAGGCGGCGGACGATCTCACCGCCCGCGTCGACGATCGAGACGCTGACGTCGTCGTCGTGGACGATCCAGAACGAGATGCGGGCTCTGGTCACGCGCGCGTGCCGGGTCGGCGAGAAGACGCTGTCGACGAACGGCCGCACGACGAGCGGCGGGGAGCTCTTGAGCTTCTGCGTGACGACGAACGCGCCGAGCGTCGCCAGCACGAGCACGCCGAAGGCGATGCGGGCGAGGCGCGTCATCGCAGCTCCTCCGGCTCGAATGGGACGAGCGCGACGTTCGGCACGTCGAACGTGTGGAACGCGGCGAGCCCGCGCGGGTCGCGGCGGCAGAGCATCGTGCGGATCGAGCCGCCGTGGCAGACCAGGAGCGCGGGCAACTCCCCAGCCTCGGCGGCGTCGCCCATCGCAGCCAGCACCCGCGCCTGCTGCTCGGCGAGCGACTCGCCGCCGGGGAAGCGGAAGCCGATCTCGGCGTCGGGCGCGCGCCACGCCGCGTAGCGCTCGGGGTCGCGCGCGGCGATCTCGTCGAACAGGAAGCCCTCCCACTCGCCGCGCCAGCCCTCGCGCAGGCGCGCGTCCAAGCGTGGCTCGAGGCCGATACGCGCGCCGACGATCTCGGCGGTCTCGCGCGCTCGCGACAGGTCGCTGCACCACAGCGACGCGATCGGCGGGTCGAGCCCTGCGACGCGCTCGGCCAGCTCGCGCGCTTGCGCGCGGCCGCGATCGTTGAGCGGCGTGTCGCGCTGGCCCTGGAAGCGCAGCGGCGCGACGTTGTCGTCGGTCTCGCCGTGGCGGGCGAGCAGCAGCATCAGCCGCGCTGCTCCGGTGCCGCGACGACCGTGTCGGCGCGCAGGCCGAGCCGCAGCGTCTCGAGCGACAGCACGTCGCGCGGGGCGATGTTGCCGAGGTTGACCTCGCTGTCGAAGCGGCGCAGGAACCACACCTGCTGCTCCTTCTGCGGCGCCTCGAACAGCAGCCGCTCGACCGGCACGGCGTGGGCGATCTCGTCGATCAGGCCCATCCGCACCTCGCCGTCGGCGCGGTAGATGCCGGCGGTGCCGGTCTCGCGCGCCTCGGCGATCACCTTCCACGCGCCGGCGGCCAGCTCCGCCTGGATCTGCTCGACCCACACGTACGGCGCCATGATGAAGGCGGCGTCCTTGCTGCCGACCTCGGACAGGACCGTGAAGCCCTCGCCCGCGAGCCGCTCGATCAGCGCGAGCTTGCGTTCATGCGCCAGTGCGATCGTCCCGTCGGAGATCTCGACGTGCGTCAGTCCCAGCTCGCGCAGCCACGCGACGAGCTGGTCGACTCTGCCCTGCGCGATCGCCAGCTCGGTGAGCGTCCCGCCGAGCACGACCGGAATGTCGTGGGCGCGGTAGCAGGCGAGCTTCGCGTCGAGGTTCTCGGTGACGACGGCGGTCCCCCACCCGAGCTTGACGAGGTCGACGGCGGCGCCGGCCACCTCCACGAGCGACTCGACCTCGGCGACCGACAGGCCGCTGTCGAGCACGTGCGTGATGCCGCACGCGCGCGGCTTCGCGCTGCGCTGCGGGAGGTCGAGGAACGGCGGCGTCACGGGGCGGGGCGGCGCACGCGGGCGCGGCTACTGTCTGTCGGCCCCGACGGTCACGACGACCGTCGCCGCGCAGGTGGCGCCCTGCGCGCAGGCCATCTCCGTGTCGGAGTCGATCGGCTGGACCGCGTCGGCCGCGACGCCGAGCGTTCTCGCAACCTCCTGCGCGTCCGCCTCGTGACCGCCGAAGTACGAGACGACCGTCACCGAGCGCTGCTGGTTGGACGCGTTGCCGATCGGCCCCTTGACGAAGCCGGCGTTGGTGAGCGTCGTCGCGACGGTGTTCGCGAGCCCGGCGGTGGGCGTGCCGTTGAGAACGGCGACGGTGACTCTATCGTGCGCCGGGCCCGCGGCCGCAGGCGACGACTTGTGCGCCGCCGTCGTGTGCTGCGGCGTCGCGCCGGTCGAGGACGCCTGGGTCGACGGCGTGCTGCTTCCGCCGCCGGACAGCACGACGACGGCGAGCACGGCGACCACGACGACGCCCAAGACACCAAGCAGCAGCAGCAGGCGGCGGCGCGGCGTGCCGTCAGCGCTTCCGCCTGCACCGCGCGGCGTCGCGCTCGGCGTGCTGCGCGAGCGCGGCGGCGCGGCCCCGGCCGGACGCGCCCCGGCGCGCGCCGGCGGCGCCCCGGCCCGCCCGCGCGGGGGCGGGCGTCTGCCGGCGGCCGCGCGGGCCGGCGGTGCGGCACGGCGCACCGCCGGAACCGGCGGGAACGTGTCGCTGTGGCCGTTCGTGGAGCTCGGGACAGCGGGCGCGGGCGCCGGAGCTGGCGGGACGCCCTGAGAGGCCGCAGCGGTCGCCGGGGCGGGGGGAGCGGCTGCCGGAGGCGGGGTGGCAACCGCTGCAGCCGACGCCGCGGCAGCCACAGCCGGGAGTCCGGCGGGGACGGCACCCGGGGCGCGCGCGGGTGCCGGCGCAGCGGCGGGCGGTTGCTTCGGCAGCGGCAGGAACACGGTCGCCGAACCGAGCGCGGCGCCGCCGACGCCCACCGGCGCGGCCGGCAGCAACGGCAGCCGCGTGGGCGCGCTCGTGCTCGCGACGACCGGTCCGCGCGTGGCCGCGGCGGAGCGTGCGGCGGCCCCCGGGCGCGCCGCCGGAGCGGCCGGCGGCATCGTCCGCTGCGACGTGCTCGCGCGGCGCGCCAGCTCGAGCGCCGCCGCGAGGCGTCTCTCCAGCTCGCCGATGCGGTCGTGCGCGTGCGCGCCCCACTCGCGCATGCGCCGCAGCTCGCGCGCCTGCGCGAACAGCAGCAGGGCGAACAGGGCGAGCCCGATCACCGCGGCGAAGCCCGCGTAGGCGCCGATCTTGTCGACGAAGCTGTGGATCGAGAAGGCGAAGATCACGGCCAAAGGGGGAGCCGGTGCACGCTAGATGGCCATCAAGCGTCCGACGAGGGTACCCCGACGGGCGGCGCGGCGGTCCGCACGGCCGACAGCTCGCTCACCTTCGCGGCCAGCGCGGCGGCGTCGCCCTCGAGTACGAACAGGTTGATCTCGCCGAACGTGCGCTCGACCCAGGCGGGATCCAGGCGCGGCCGTTCGGCGCGCAGGATCTTCTCGGCCGGCGTCGGCTGCGGGCGCTCGTAGAGGTTGAACAGCTCCTCATGGAGCTTCTCGCCGGGGCGCGCGCCGACGACCTCGATCGCGATGTCCCTCTCCGGCTCGAAGCCCGACAGGCGGATCATCGCCTTCGCCAGGTCGACGATCAGCACCGGCTCGCCCATCTCCAGCACGAACACCTCGCCCGAGCGCTCCGACAGCGAGCCGGAACGGATGATCAGCTGCACCGCCTCCGGGATCGTCATGAAGTAGCGCTGCATGCGCGCGTCCGTCACGGTGACAGGCCCGCCCGCAGCGATCTGGCGGCGGAAGATCGGCACGACCGAGCCGGAGGAGCCCAAGACGTTCCCGAAGCGGACGGTCGCGAAGCGCGTGCCGGGGTGGCGTTCGGCGGCCGCTTCAACGGCCCACTCGGCGAGCGCCTTGGAGGCGCCCATCACGGTCGCGGGCGAGACGGCCTTGTCGGTCGAGACGAGCACGAACGTCTTGACGCCCAGCTCGCCGGCGATGCGCGCGACGAGCCGCGTCGCCAGCGCGTTGTTGCGCACGGCCTCGACGGGGTTCAGCTCCATCATGCCGACGTGCTTGTAGGCGGCGGCGTGGAAGACGACCGCCGGACGGTGCTCGGCGAGCACCTCCCGCATGCGCTCCTCCTCCTTGCAGTCGGCCAGCACCGGGACGGCGGTGCGCACGTGGCGCTCCTCCTCCAGCTCGCGCGCGATCTCGAACAGGTTGTCCTCGGCGTGGTCGACGAGCACGAGCTTGCGCGGGCCCACGCGCGCGATCTGGCGGCACAGCTCGCCGCCGATCGAGCCGCCCGCGCCGGTCACGAGCACGACCTGGTTGGCGAGGTAGGCGCCGACGCGGTCGAGCTCCATCCGCACCGGCTCGCGGCCGAGCACGTCCTCGACCTTCAGCTCGCGCAGTTGGCGCATGACTCTGATGCCGCCGTTGCCGTTCGTGCCGTCCTGCAGCAGCTCGAAGACCGTCGGCAGCGTGCGCACGGGGATCCCGCGCGGGCGGCAGGCCGCGACGACGCGGCCGCGCAGCGTGCCGGGCGCGGACGGGATCGCCACGACGACCTCGTCGGGGGTGACCTTCTCGAGCACCCGCGCGAGATCCTCGTCAGAGGTGGTGCCGAGGACTCTGAGGTGGTGCTCGTCCTTCATGCCGCGCTTGCGCGGGTCGTCGTCGACGAAGCCGATCGGCGTGAGGCCGAGGTCCGGGTTGCGCACCAGCTCGCGCGCGACGAGACGGCCGCCGTCGCCGCCGCCGACGATCAGCACCGTGCGCGCACCCTTGCGCATCCGCGGGCCGCGACCGACGCGGCCCTCGAAGACGAGATGCGAGAGGAAGCGCGCGCCGGCGGTGAGGAACAGCGTCAGCATCACCCACATCGCGGCCACGCCGACGGGCATCCCGACGGCGAGCTGGTCGCCGGTGTGCGCCTTCACCTCGACGGGGTGCGCGAGCGCGATCCCGCCGACGACGAGGATCGCGGAGACGACGACGGCGCGCAGCAGCGCCTCGTAGTCGCGCTGGCCGACGTAGGTCCACAGCCGCTGGTAGAGCCCGAAGGCCATGAAGACGGCGATGCAGAGCGGGACCACCCACAGGATCGTGTGGTCGCGCAGCAGGTCGTAGCGGCGTGGGATGCCGTTGTCGAAACGCAGCTCGAACGCGAGCGCGTACGCGAGGGCGATCAGCCCACCGTCCACGATCAGCTGCACGAGGGAGTGGCGGTGAACCGGGAACGCCCCGGAGCGATACCACCGGCGCATTGCGCAGAGTCTACGGCGCGGGCGCGCCCTTCCGCCAGTCCGCCGCGGAATTGGTGCGAATGCGCGTAGATCCGTGGCAGGCGACCGTCGCAGGGTCCGGCGGTGTCATGGCCGCCGCAAATCGGAGAGCCGTTGCCGCGGGCTGCGGAGGCGGTCGGCGTGCGGCGGAAGCTGGCCACGTACTCGCTGGCGATGGAGCACGAGGTCGGTGGGGCCAAGGCGTTCCGCTTCCGACAAGTGCTCGGCATCACGCTCGCGGACATCCATCATCTCGCCGCCGAGATCGCCGCTGGCGTGCTGACCGAGCCTGTCACCAGAGTGCGACCGAAACCCGACGGCACAGTGGGCTGCGGGGTGCTCGTGCCAGTTCGCGGTGTGCGCATCCACGAGAACCGTGTCGTGGCCGTCACCACGGGCTGGGAGCTGCGCTACGTTGGTGACAGGCCGCGACTCGTCACCGCCTTCATCGGAGACCGCTGAGGAGAACATGCCCTACGCACACGGAATCGAGGAGATCGACTGCGTCCGCTTCACGAAGCGGATCGGCAGATGGCCGGCCGGCACCGAGGGCGCCGTGGTGAACACGCACCGCGACGAAGTCGAGGTGGAGATCGTCGACCGGGCGTCGGGCTGCACCCTCGACATCGTCGACGCTCCGGTCGACTCCGTCGCGGTCACCTTGCTGCAGGGCGTGACAGCAGTCGCGTGAAGTCGCGTGGGTCGCGGCGAATGCGCTGTGGCGCACCCGGCGCGGCGGGGGGGCGCTTGGCGACGACGACGTCGGCCGGGTCGCGCAGGAGCTTGAGGCGGCCCTCGGCGATGAGCTGCTCGTCGACGGCGCCGAGTCTGCCCTCGAACGAGGAGAAGACGGGCGTGCCGAGGGCGACGGCCTCGCGGTTCATCGTGCCGCCGGCGCTGATGACGAGGTCGGCGTAGGCGATCAGCGACTGGGCGTCGATCGCGCGCTCGGGGATCGTGAAGCCGCCGGCCGCGCTCAGCTCGGCGCGCTGCTCGGCTGTGCGCGGCAGCACGACGGCCTGCGCGCCCTCGTCGCGCAGCCGCGCCAGCACCGCGCCGAACGTGTCGTGCTCGAAGCGGTGGTAGAGCGAGACGACCGGCGGGGTGCGCACGACGACGATCGGCTGAGCGGGGTCGAGGCTCAGCTCGTCCAGCACCGCCGGGTCGGGCTCGAAGTCGGCGAGGTAGTACTCCTCCTTCAGCCCGGCATAGCGGTGGAGCTTCTTGCGCGCGCCGTAGCGGTCGAGCCGCTCGGGCGGGATCGCCTCCGGCACGACGACCGCCTGCGCGAGGCGGCAGTTGACCGTGTGCTGGACGGTCGCCCACTCGTAGTCGAAGGTCGTGCTGCACGGGATCCGCAGCAGCGCGGCGGCGACCGTCACGTCGTTGGAGCCGTGGCCGAGCGCGAGGTCGAACGGGCCGTGGCGGCGCGCCCAACGCACGAGCGCGCCGGAGCGCTGCGCGAGGCCGAGGCCCTTCGCGGCGAGCCTCCCGCCGCGGTGATGACCGATCGCGGTGTGCTCGATCCCGAAGCGCTCGCACAGCGCGAGCGTCTGCGCGAAGTCGCGCGCGGTCACATGCACCTCGTGGCCGTCGGCGCGCAGCACGTCGATCACGGGCCGCATGACGAGCACGTGGGGCGAGTTGGTGAGGTCGATCCAGACGCGCATGGTCGGGGCGGCACCGTCAGGCCGCGAGCGCCGCGCGCACGGCCGCGGTCACCTCGTCGGCGGCGACGCGGTCGAGCAGCGGGTTCATCGGGATCGCGAGGTGCGTGCGGGCCAGCTCGTCGGTGGCGGGCAGCGACAGGTCGGCCGGGACCCACGGCGCGAGCGCGGGCTGATGGTGGAGCGGCGTGCGGTAGTAGCCGCGCGCGCCGATCCCGGCGGCCCCCAGTGCAGCCTCCAGCTCGGCGGCGCGCTCGTGGCGCGCGACGAACAGGTGCCATGCGGGAACGGCGCCCTCGGTGGCCACCGGCAGCGCGACCAGCTCCCCCAGCCCGGCGTCCGCGTAGTGCGCGGCCGCCGCGCGGCGGCCGTCCGCCCACGCGTCAAGCGACGGCAGCAGCACGCGCAGGATCGCTGCCTGCAGCTCGTCGAGCCGCGAGTTCCAGCCGATCCGCTCGTAGGAGACCTTGTCGCGCGAGCCGTGGAAGCCCAGCACACGGGCGGCGTCGGCGAGCGCGTCGTCGTCGGTCGCGATCGCGCCGCCGTCGCCGAAGCAGCCGAGGTTCTTGGAGGGGAAGAAGGAGAACGTCGCGATCGCGCCGAGCGCACCGGCGGCGCGATCGCCCAGGCGCGCCCCCGCCGCCTGCGCCGCGTCCTCCACGACCGGCACGCCCAGCGCGGCGATCTGCGGGATCGGCGCCGGGTTGCCGAACAGGTCGACCGCGATCACCGCTCTCGTGCGCGGCGTGAGCGCGGCGCGCACCGTCTCGGGAGTGATGTTCATGGTCTCCGGATCGACGTCGCAGAAGACCGGGGTGGCGCCGGTCGGCGGGATCGCCTCGGCACTCGCGTAGAAGGTGAAGGCCGGCACGACGACCTCGTCGCCCGGGCCGACGCCGAGCGCCTGCAGCGCGATCGTCAGCGCGTCGGTGCCGTTCGCGACGCCGACGACGTGCTTCGCGCCGAGGTAGTCCGCCAGCTCGCGCTCGAACGCCTCGACTTCGGGGCCGAGGATGTAGACGCCGCGGTCGAGCACCCCGGCCACGGCGGCGTCGATCTCGGCGCGCAGCGGCGCAACCGGCGTGACGGTGTCGAACAGGGGGACGGGCACGGGCGCGCCGGAGCCTAGATGGTCGGGTCCACGACCATCTATCGGCGGCTCAGCGGGGCGTTCGGCGCCGCGGTGGGGATCGGGTCCTGCGGGACGAGTCTCGTGCCGGTCCAGTGGTAGGTCACCGACGCGCTGCCGCCGGTCGGGTCGTCGATCGCGTCGGACGGTCTGTAGAGCCCGTACTGAAGCGTCACGTTGTCGCCGCCTTGCGCGGCGACCTCGAGCTGCCCGCTCGGAGCCGCCGTGTCGTTGCCGATGAACGTGGCCCCGACGAAGAAGAACGCCAGCTCGCGGCGCGTGCCGGACGGGCCGCCCGTGGCGACGCCGAGCAGCACCTTCAGCGGCTGGTCCGGACGCCAGTCTCTCTCGGTCAGCGTCGCGTAGCCGTGCGCGGCGAGCACCTGCTCGGCGGCGTGCAGCGACAGCGTCGCGCTCGGGTTCGGCGGAGGCGCGGCGTTCGTCGTCCCGCCGGTGGTCGCGGTCGCAGTCGTCGTCGCGGGCACCGTCACCGTGTGGGTGACGGTCCGCGTCGTCACGTGCGCGCTCGTGCCCGCGCCGCCGCCGCATCCAGCCAGCGCGGGCAGCGCGAGGGCAACGGGCGCGAGCGCGAGCAGGATGCGGCGGCGGAACGGCACGATCGGGCCTTCGCCGCCGCGCACCCTTTCCCTGCTGTTTGCACGGCCGGGCAGTCCACCCCGTTACCCTTCCGCTCGTGCTCGTCCTCGCCTCGGTAACCGGTGCGCTCGCCGACTTCGCCACGAACGTGATCGGCGATCTCGGCCTCGCCGGCGTGTTCCTGCTCTCGCTGCTCGGCAGCGCGTGCATCCCGATCCCGTCCGAGGTCGTGATGCTGTTCGCCGGCTTCAACGTCGCGCTCGGCAGATACTCGCTGCTGGCGGCGACCGCCGCCGGCGTCGCGGGCAACGTCGCCGGCTCGTGGATCGCCTACGCGGTCGGCTACTACGGGCGGCTCGAGCTGGTCGAGCGCCACGGCAACAAGCTGCACGTCTCGCCCGCGAGACTCGCGATGGCCGAGCGCTGGTTCAGACGCTGGGGCGCGATCGCCGTGCTCGTCGGGCGCCTGCTGCCGGTCATACGCGCATTCATCTCGGTGCCGGCCGGGGTCGCGCGGATGGCCTTCTGGCGCTTCACGCTCTACACGGCGATCGGCTCGATCCCGTGGTGCCTCGGGCTCGCGTACGCCGGCCAGCAGACGCGCCACAACTGGACGAGATGGAAGGACGCGCTGCACTACGTCGACTACGTCGTGCTCGTGCTGCTCGCCGCCGGGATCGTCTGGTGGATCGTCAGACGGCGCAGGGGGACCGCTCCGCCGTCCGAGCCGCCCGCCGGCGAGCGCGAGCCCGCCGCCGACTTGACCGCGTGAGCGGGGCGGGCGAGCGACGCGCGGCGAGCGCCGGTGCGCTGCCGCTGCCCGAGGCGCTTGCCCTCGGCGTGCTGCACGGCCCCGCCGAGCTGCTGCCGATCTCCTCCTCCGGGCATGTCGCGCTGATCCCGTGGCTCGCCGGTTGGCGCTACTGCGAGCTGGACCCCGAGCTGCGCAAGGCGTTCGAGGTCGCGCTGCACGCGGGCACGGCGGCCGCGCTGCTGATCGGGCTGCGCAGCGAGGTCGGCGAGACGGCGCGGGGGCTCGACCGCAGGCGGCTGACGCTGCTCGTGCTGTCGTTCGCGCCGGCGGGCGCGTTGGCGTTCCTGTTCGAGCGGCCGATCGAGCGCCACCTCGGCACGCCGGGGACGACCGCCGCCGGGCTCGTGCTCGGCGCGCTCGCGATGGCCGCCGCCGACCGCATGCCGCAGGAGCGCGAGCGCGACTCGGCGACGGCGGGCGATGCGCTGGCACTCGGGATCGGCCAGGCGTGCGCGCTCGTGCCGGGGGTGTCGCGCAACGGCGCCACGCTCGCGGCGGCGCGCTGGCGCCGCTTCACGCGCGCGGACGCGAACGTGCTCTCGCGCCATGCCGCGCTGCCGCTGATCCTCGCCGCCACCGGGCTGAAGGGCGTGCGCCTGTGGAAGCGCGGGCTGCCGCGCGACGTGCACGTGGCGTTCGCGCTCGGCACGGGCGCGTCGTTCGCCTCGACGCTCGCCTCCACGTGGCTGATCCGCCAGGTCGAGCGGGATCGCTCGCTGGCACCGTACGCGGCCTACCGCCTTGGGCTCGCGGGGCTCGTGCTCGCACGCCTGCGGCGCCGTCGCGCGCGGCGCTGACTCAATCCGAGCGGGCCCGCGCCGATCACCTGGGTGATCGACGATGGCTCCGCACTCCGACACCGCCCCCGCTGCTTCGCTCGTCCTGCGTGGCGAGCACGGCGGCGTGCACTCGCTGGCCCATGTCAACGACGGGCTCGGCGGTGCGCTCTCGCGGCTGGGGTACGAGATCGTGCGAAGCACGCCGCGGAGCGGGCAGACGCCGCTCGCGTGTCCGACGATCTCGCACTCCTGGCCGCCCGACTTCTCGCCGGGCAGCGAAGGGCCGACGATCCTGATCCTGCCGTGGGAGGTAGGGGCGCCGCCGCGTGCGTGGGTCCAGACGGTGCGCGAGCGGGTCGACCGCGTGTGGGTGCCGAGCGCGTTCGTGCGCGACGGCTACGTCGCCGGCGGCATGCCCCCCGGGATCGTGGACGTAGTGCCCAACGGCGTCGACCTCGAACGCTTCGCGCCCGGCGGCCGGGCGCTCGAGCTGGGCGAGCCGGCGGGCTGCACCTTCCTGTTCGTCGGGGGGACGATCTGGCGCAAGGGGATCGACGTGCTGCTGGCCGCGTGGGCGCGCGCTTTCGGGCCTGACGACGACGTGCGGCTCGTGGTGAAGGACTTCGGCGTGGAGACCTCCTACAAGGGCCAGACGGCCGGCGACGACGTGCGGGCGCTGGCCGCGCGCGACGACGTGGCGCCAGTGACGTACCTGACGCAGGACCTGCCGGCCGCCGAGCTGCCGGCGCTCTACCGCGGCGCCGACGTGGTCGTGCTGCCGTACCGTGCCGAGGGCTTCTGCCTGCCGGCGCTCGAGGCGATGGCATGCGGCGTCCCCGTCATCCACACCGCCGCGGGCCCGACCGGGGAGTTCTGCCCGCCCGACGCCGGCTGGGCGCTGCACGCGCGGCGCGACGAGTTCCAGGCGCAGACGTACGCAGGCCCGACCGTCGGCCCGGCATGTGTGCTCGAGGTCGATCCCGACGTGCTGGCCGGCGCGCTGCGCACCGCCGCCGCGGCGGGTGCGGACGCGCGCGCCGAGCGCGGGGTGCACGCGCGCCGCGCCGCCGAGCGGATGAGCTGGGACGCCGCCGGCGCGGTCGCCGCCCGGCGGCTCGCCGAGCTGGCGCGCCACGCGCCGCCGCGCTGGGCGCGCGCGATCGTCCCGCCGCCGCTCGACGCGCGCGGAACGGCCGTGCTCTACGCGCCCGCCTGGGAGCGCCCTCAGACGTGGGAGCCGGTGCTGCGCGCGTGGGCCGCGACGCTGTCGGCCGAGGACGACGCGACGCTCGTGCTGGTCGCGCCGCCGGGCGAGCGTGACGCGCTCGCCCCGGCCGCGCTCGCCGCGCTCGAGGCGAGCGGGCGCCCGGCCGACGCGCTCCCGGACGTCCTGCTCGACGACCCGCCGGCCGACCGAGTCGACGGGCTCGTGGCGCGCTGCCACGCGGTCCTGCTCGACGGGACCGCACCGGCGGCCGGATCGACCGGGCACGAGGCGCTGACCCGCCGCGCACTGCGCACGCTGACGGCAGACCCGCCGGCGCTCGCGGCGTTCGCGGCGCACCTGCGCGACGGCGCTTCGAAGGCGCAGGCAGCAGGCTCGCTCGCCGCCTGACGCGTGCAGGCGCGTCGCCGCGCAGCCGGCACCACTGGAAAGACTGGGGAGAATCCCACTGAATGGTGGGGTTTTCCACCACGATCGTGGCTGGTATGCAGGTGATCGGATGGGCAGGGTCCCGGACTCATGTCAGATCCGGATGCTCGGTTGGTTGCGCTCGGCCGCGCGCTGCGCAAGGCGCGCCGCGACCGCGACCTGTCGCAGGAGGCGATCGGGCAGCGCGCCGGCATGCACCCGAACCACGTCGGGACGATCGAGCGCGGCACGAAGGATCTGCGCGCGACGACGCTCCTGCGGCTGATCGAGGCGCTCGAGATGTCGCCCGCCGAGCTGTTCGCGGACTACGGGGTGCCGGAGCGCGCCGAGACGCCCCGGAGCTGACGCTTCAGCACCTTGCCCGTCGGGTTGCGCGGGATCGCGTCGAGGAAGCGGATCTCGCGCGGGAGCTTGTAGCGGGCGAGGCGCTCGCGCAGGTAGGCAGCCAGCTCCTCGTCGGTCACCGCCTCGCCATCGCGCACGACGACGAACGCGCGCAGGCGCTGGCCGAAGTCGGGGTCCTCGACGCCGATCACAGCCGCGTCGGCAAGCTGCGGATGGCCGGCGAGCACGTCCTCGAGCTCCTGCGGGAAGACGTTCTCGCCGCCCGACAGGATCATGTCGTCCTCGCGCCCGTCGACGAACAGGCGGCCGGCGGCGTCGAGGTGGCCGAGGTCGCCGATGTTCATCATCCCGCCGACGACCTCGCGCGAGCCGCCGCCGGCGTAGCCGTCGAACACGAGCCCGCTGCCGACGAAGACGGTCCCGACCGTTCCGGAGCGAACGGGCCGGCGCTGCTCGTCGAGCACCGCGATCGTCGTGCCGCGCGGCGCGCGCCCGACCGTGCCTGGCGCGGCGCGGAGGTCGGCCGGCCCGGCGACCGAGGCGAAGCCGGTCTCGGTCGAGCCGTAGAGGTTGAAGAGGAGCTCGCCGAACGCGTCCATGAAGGCGGTCGCGACGTCGGGGGCGAGCGGCGCGCCGGCGGAGGCGACCGCGCGCAACGAGCTCGTGTCGCGGCGCGCGCGCTCGGCCGCGGACAGGCCGAGGATCCGCTGCAGCATCACGGGCACGCCGACGAGGTGGGTCGCGCGGTGGCGCTCGATCGCCTCCAGCGCCCACTGCGGGTCGAAGCGGCGGCGCAGCACGACCGGCGCGCCGATGAACAGCGCGACGCCGAGGAACGCGAGCCCGAAGCCGTGGAAGACGGGCGGGCCGATCACGATCGGGTCGCGCGCCCGCGGCCTCATCTGCTCCAGCAACGACGTCAGCGGGCCGAGCGCCGCGGACGCGGACGGCTGGCGCGGCGCGCCCTTCGGCGCGCCGGTCGTGCCGGAGCTGAGGATCACGAGGCGGCCGGGGGTAGCGGGCGCCGGCAGCTGCGGGCCGCCGGCGGCGGCGAGACGGTCGAGCGTGGAGACGCCGGCGGCAGGCTCCTCGTCGTGCCAGGCGAGCACGCGGGCCGGGCGGGTGGGACCGGGCTCGGCCGCGTCGAGCGCCGGCCCGAACTCCTCGTCGTGCACGATCGCGGCCGGACTGTGCGGGGCGAGCGCCTGCGCGAGCTGCGGGCCGGGGAAGTCGGTGTTGAGCAGCAGCAGGTCGGCGCCGAGGCGCGAGGCGGTCAGCATCGCCTCGACGAAGCCGCGGTGGTTGCGGCACATGACGGCGAGCGAGCCGGCCTCGCCCAGCCCGACGCCGTGCTCGGCGCGCAGCGCGGCGGCGATCCGCTCGGCGCGCGCGTTCAGCTCGGCGAATGTGACCGCGCCGCGCTCGTCGATCACGGCCAGCCCGTGCGGGTCGCGCGCGGCGCTGACGGCGCAGCCGCCCGCGGCTCCGAGTCCGAGCGCGCGGGCCTCGCCGAGCGCCCGCAGTGCCCGCCGCGGCGGCAGCGGCCGCAGCGCCCCAGCGCCGACGAGCGCCCGCACCGCCGGCAAGGCCAGTCCGGCGACCGCGCGCGCCTCGGCGAGCTTTGCGGAGTCGGTCACGACGGCGCGTCCTCGCGCGACGGCGCGGCCTCCGGCCGCGGCTCCCCGCGCGACGTGAAGCGCGACGCGTAGACGCGCACGAGCGCGTCGCTCGCGCCGCGCGCAGCGGTGTCGATCAGCGCCGCGCTCGTCGCCCACCACGGCGAGATCGCCGAGGGTCGGTCGACGATCGCGTGGCAGACGAGCCCGGCGGCCTCCTCTGCCGACAGTCCGGGCACGAGCTTGAAGTCGTCGGTCGGGGCGCTCATGCGCGTGTGGACGAGCGCCATGTACAGGCCGGTCGCGGTGACGCCGTCCGCATGCGTCTCGGCCGCGACGGCGCGCAGCCACGTGTCGAACGCCGCCTTCGACGCCTGGTAGGCCGACCAGCGCGGCGTCGGCGGCAGCAGGACGCCAACCGTCGAGACGTTGACGATGTGGCCGGAGCCGCGCGCGCGCATCGCCGGCAGCAGCGCGAGCAGCAGCCGCACCGGACCGAGGTAGTTGAGGTCCGCCGTGCGCGTGAAGTCGTGGAAGCGCTCGTAGGAGCGGTCGATCGCGCGGCGGATCGACTTGCCAGCGTTGTTGACGATCACGTCGGGCGGGCCGTGCTCGGCGAGGATCCGCTCGGCGAGCGCCGGCACGGCGTCGTCGACGTCGCTGAGGTCGGCGGGCAGCGCGAAGGCGGCGCAGCCGTCGGCGCGCAGCTGCTCGGCCAGCTCCTCCAGCACGTCGGCGGAGCGCGCGACCAGCAGCACGGTCGCGCCCGCGTGGGCGAGCCGGATCGCCGTGTGGCGGCCGATCCCGTGCGAGGCGCCGGTCACGAGGATCGTCGTGCCCGCGACGTGCTCGCGCAGCCTCTCGTCGCTCGGCGCGCCACCCGGGTTGAACACGCGCGAGGCGACCCGTCGCGCGAGGCCGACGAGCGGGTTATGGTCTTGACTCTTGTTCAAGACCGGTGAGACTAACGGGCCGCACGAGGTGCGGGTGGCGATCGTCGGCGGCGGGCTGAGCGGCGTCGGCGCGGCCATCATGCTGCGCCGCGCCGGGATCGACGACGTCGTCGTGCTCGAGCGCGCCGACGAGGTCGGCGGCACGTGGCGCGACAACACATACCCCGGCTGTGCCTGCGACGTGCCGTCGGCGCTCTACTCGTTCTCGTTCGCACCGAACCCCGACTGGGGCCGGCTGTACGCCGGGCAGCCGGAGATCCGCGAGTACGCGCGCCGCATCGCGCGGGAGCACGGCGCCGACGAGCACGTCGTGACCGGCGCCGACGTGCTCGACGTGCGCTGGGACGACGGCACGCAACGCTGGCGGATCGAGACGACGCGCGGGAGCTGGTCCGCGCGCGCGGTCATCTCCGCGACCGGCCCGTGGAGCGAGCCGGTGCTGCCAGACGTGCCCGGCCTCGACAGATTCGGGGGCACGATCTTCCACTCCTCGCGCTGGAACCACGACCACCGGCTCGCCGGAGAGCGCGTGGCGGTGATCGGCACCGGCGCCTCGGCCGTGCAGTTCGTGCCGAAGATCCAGCGCGAGGTCGGGCGGCTGACGATTTTCCAGCGCACCGCGCAGTGGGTGCTGCCGAAGCTCGACCGGCGCGTCACGGCGGCCGAGCAGGCGCTCTACCGACGCGTCCCGCTGACGCAGCGCGCGCTGCGCGAAGCGATGTACTACACGTTCGAGCTGGCCGGCTTCGCCGAGCGCAACCCGCGGGCGATGGGCGGCTTCCAGCGAATCGCCCGGCGCCACCTGGAGCGCTCGGTGAGCGACCCGGCGCTGCGCGCCGCGCTGACGCCCGACCACACACTCGGGTGCAAGCGCATCCTCTTCTCGAACGACTGGTATCGCGCTTTGACTCAGCCGAATGTCGAGCTTGTGCCACACGCAGTGACGGAGGTGCGCGCGGGCGGGCTGGTTGGTGCCGACGGGGTTGAGCGCCCGGCCGACACGCTGATCCTCGGGACGGGCTTCGGCATCACGGAGATGCCGATCGCCGCGCGCGTGACGGGGCGCGACGGGCGCACGCTCGACGCGACATGGGACGGCTCGCCGACCGGCCACCTCGGCACGGTCGTGAGCGGCTTCCCCAACTTCTTCATGATCCTCGGTCCGAACGTCGGCAACGGCCACACCTCCGCGACTGTGCTGATCGAGATGCAGGTGGAGTTCGCGATCGAGACGCTCAAGCGGATGGAGCGCGACGGGATCGCGAGCGCCGACGTGCGCCCGGCCGTGCAGCAGGCGTTCAACGAGGAGGTCCAGCGGCGGCTGCGCGGGACCGTCTGGAACGCGGGCGGCTGCCGCAGCTACTACCTCGATCGCAACGGCCGCAACAGCACGATCTACCCCGGCTCGACGCTGGAGCTGCGGCGGCGGATGCGGTTCGAGCCTTCGGAGTACGTGCTCGGCTAGTGTGCCGGGCGTGAGCGATTCCTACGCAGCCGCCGGCGTCGACATCGCGGAGGCGGACGAGGGCGTTCGGGCGCTCGTCGAGGTGCTCAAGACGATCGACCCGGGGCGGCCGTCGGCGTCGGTGCTCGGCTCGGGCCACTACGCGAACGTGCTGCGGGTGGCGCCGAACCTCGGCATCGCCGTGTGCGCCGACGGCGTCGGCTCGAAGGTGATCGTCGCCGAGCAGACCGGCCGCTACGACACCGTCGGGGTCGACTGCATCGCGATGAACGTCAACGACGTGATCTGCGTCGGCGCCGAGCCGCTCGCGGTGCTCGACTACCTCGCCGTCGAGCAGGCCGACCCGGGCGTGCTGCGCGACATCGCGCTCGGGCTCAAGCGCGGCGCCGAGGAGGCGGGCGTCGAGATCCCCGGCGGCGAGCTGGCGCAGCTGCCCGAGCTGATCAAGGGCCATCCGTCGCCGAACGGCTTCGACCTGACGGGCGCGTGCTTCGGCACCGTCGCGCTCGACGCGATCGTCACCGGCGACGCGATCGCGTCCGGCGACGCGCTGATCGGGCTGCCGTCGAGCGGCGTGCACTCCAACGGCCTCACGCTCGCGCGGCGCGCGCTGCTGGAGGACGGCGGGCTCGGCTTCGACGACCGCCCGGACGAGTTGGGCGGCGCATCCGTCGCCGACGTGCTGCTGGAGCCGACCGTCCTCTACGTGCGCGCGGTGCTCGAGCTGCTGCGCAGCGAGGTCCCGGTGCATGGGCTGGCGCACATCACCGGCGGCGGCGTGCTGAACCTGCTGCGGCTCGGCGCGGCCAACGGCGCCGGCTACGCGATCGACGCACCGCTTCCCGTCCCGCCGGTCTTCGAGCTGATCGCCCGCTGCGGCGGCGTCGAGCCGGCAGAGATGCAGAAGGTCTTCAACATGGGCTGCGGCTTCGTCGCGATCGTGCCCGCGGACGCCGCCGACGCGGCGATCGCGCTGCTCGGCGCGCGCCATCCGGGCAGCGCGCGGATCGGCTCGGTGACCGGCGACGCCGGCAGCGTGACGCTCCCCGCGCTCGGGCTCGCCGGCGACGCGCACGGGCTGCGGCCGGCGTAGCGATCCGCGCCCGGCCCGACGAACGGCGGGTGCCGCACCCGCCGCGGGCCGTCGCATCGGCGGGGTTGCGGGACGCGCTCCCGCAGGAGAAGGTGCCGGGTCGTCGTACCACTTGAGCTGGAGAGCCGTCCCCGGCGTCTCCGTCACCGTCTCCCAGGAGGATTCATGAGCAGCGTGGAGTTCGTCGTCATAGAGGAGCCAGAGCCGCGCGGGATGCCGGCGTTCGTCGCAGAGACGATCGGCACGTTCCTGCTCGTCTTCTTCATCTGCGGATTCATCTCGGTCTCGTCGGCCGGCGGCTTCGACCTCGCCGGGCTCGCGCTCGCGCACGCGTTCGTGCTGGCCGTCCTGATCTACGCGCTCGGCGGCGCGTCGGGCGCGCACTTCAACCCGGCCGTCACGTTCGCGCTGTGGTCGATCAAGAAGATCTCCACGCCCAACGCGATCGTCTACGTGATCTGCCAGTGCATCGGCGGCGTCCTCGGGGCGCTCGTCGTGCTGCTGCTGTTCAAGACCGTCGGCGACCCCGTCAACTACGGCGCGACGGCGATCAACGGCCACATCCTGCACAACGGCTCCGTCTGGCTCGGCCTGATCGCCGAGGGGCTCGGGACGTTCATGCTGATGTGGGCGATCATGGGCCTCGCGGTCAACCCGCGTGGCGAGGCGTCGCTCGCGGGCCTCGGGATCGGCGCGGCGCTGGGCGTCGCGGTGATGATCTTCGGCCCCGCGACGGGTGCCGGCCTCAACCCCGCCCGCTGGCTCGGCCCGGCGGTCGCCTCGGGCAGATTCGACGACGCGTGGATCTACATCGTCGGGCCGCTCGTCGGCGCGCTGCTCGCAGCGCTCGTGTACCGCACGTTCATCCTCGAGGAGCGCGGGCTGATCGCCCAGCGCCCGAAGGACGAGCTGGCGGGGTAGAGCGCAGCGCACCCAGCAGCTCCAGTCGTGCAGGCGGCGCCCTCCGGGGCGCCGCCGTCAGTAGGAGACCGTGCCGGCCGCGTCAGACCTGGATCGCCGACTCGCGAATCGCGATCGCGACGGCGTGCGCGCGGCTGGACGCCTCAAGCTTGCGCATCACGTTGCGCATGTGCGTGCGGACCGTGTGCGGGCTGAGCGAGAGCGCCTCCGCAGTCGCTTCGGTCGAGCCGCCCCCGGCGACGAGCGCGAGCACGCGCAGCTCGGAGCTGGACAGCGTGGAGGTGCGCCGCTGGCCGTGGGGAAGCGGCAGCGGATCCGCCGGCTTGGGGGCCGGCGCGAGCATCTCGTCGTCGCGCTCCTCGAACCACAGCCCGCCCGTCGCGACCAGGCGCAGCGCCTCGGCGAGCTCGGCGATCGAGCGGCGCTTGGCGATGACCCCCGCCGCGCCGGCGTTCACCGCCGCCGCCGAGTCCTCGCAGTCGGAGTCGTGGGCGTACAGCACGACAGCGCTGCGCAGCCCGCGCCGCACGAGCCGCCGCACGAGCGAGATCCCGTCGACGTCCGGCAGGTCGGCGGCGACGAGCGCGATGTCGGGCTCGTGGCGCGTGACGAGCGCCTCGCCGCCGGCGCCGGTGGAGGCGCCGCCGAGCACGGTGAGGCCTTCGGGCGGCAGCAACAGCGAGAGCCCCTCGCGCACCGGCGGATAAGGATCGACGATCACGACGCTCGTCGTCGTCACCAGCGGCGCGGCGTCGACGGCGGCGGCTCGGCGGCCGGCGAGGATGGGGTCGGAGCGGTGGTCGAGCACGGACACAGAAGCGGTAATTCGCCGTTGAGCGGTCAACTCATCCGGACGTAGCCGACGGCATCGGAAAAATCGTGCACATTGCGGGAAACTCTGTCGGAGTAGTTGCCTTCGACGGTCTCGATCTTGCCGCCGGGAAGGACCTGCTCGACGATCCCGACGTGCTCGTGGAAAACGACGAGGTCGCCCGGCCGGGGCACGACGCCGGGCCCGTTCGGGACGGCGCGGCCGGTCCGCTGCGCCCACGCGTAGAGCTGGTCGACGGAGCCGAAGCCCTCGCCGTTGTCGCCGAGCGGCGTGCCCGCCTGGCGCGCGACCCACGAGACGAAGTACGCACACCACGGGCCGACGCCGCTGCCGGCGGTCGCGCTGCGGTATTGGGCGATGCGCGGCGAGTCGTTCGAGCCGGGCGGCTGCTCGGCCTGGCCGACCTCGCCGTCGGCGATCGCGACCATCGTGTTGGCCGGCGTGCCGGTGCCGGGGAGGCCAGCCGCGGGAAGCGCGCCCTGGAGCGCGCTGGCGAAAGACGGGAACGGACTCGCGGTCCCGGCACCGGCGCTCGCGGCGGCGGCGGTCGGGTCGCTCGGCGCGGCGGCGCCCCCGACGGCCGCCGACATGGCGGCGACGTCCGGCGGCACGAGCGCCCGCTCGATCTGGTCGATGCGGGCGAGTGCGAGCGAAAGCGACACGTTCCGTGTCATCGGACGCGCGCGTCTCAGCTTTACCGCGACTGTGCGAGAGCGGACGCAGAGGCGGGGCGGGCGGCCGAAGCCACCCGCCCCGTTCCCTTGGCGTCACCCCCCAGGGCGAGCCTGCTGCGTGGTGCTTAGTGCAGCAGCGAGAGGACTGCCTGCGGCGCCTGGTTCGCCTGGGAGAGCATCGCGGTGCCGGCCTGGACCAGGATCTGGTTCTTGGTCAGGTTGGTCATCTCCGACGCCATGTCGACGTCGGTGATGCGGCTCTGCGAGGCCGTCAGGTTCTCCTGGTAGGTCTGCAGGTTGCTGTAGGTGTGCGAGAGGCGGTCCTCCACAGCGCCGAACGTCGCGCGCTGCGAGGAGACGGCGTCGATCGCTCTGTCGACGTCCGCGAGGACCGTCGAGGAGGTCAGGTCGACCGTGCCGACCGCCGAGCCGAGGCTCACCGTCGAGACGGAGATGACCTCGCCGTCGTTGGCGCCGACCTGGAACGTGATCGTCTGCGCCGTGTCCAGCAGGTGGATGTTGTTGAACTGCGCGGTCGTCCCGATCCGCTGGATCTCGCTGGTGAGCTGCGAGACCTCGGAGCCGATCGCCCCTCTGTCCGACGTCGAGAGCGTGCCGTTCTGGTACTGCACGGCGAGCTCGCGGACGCGCTGGAGCATCGAGTGCACCTCGGTCAGCGAACCCTCAGCCGTCTGGACGAGCGAGATGCCGTCCTGGACGTTGCGCCCGGCCTGGTCGAGACCACCGATCTGGCCCTTCAGCTTCTCGCTGATGGCGAGGCCGGCGGCGTCGTCGGCCGCACGGTTGATGCGGAGGCCGGAGCTCAGGCGCTCCATCGACGTGGCGACCGCGCCGCTCGTCGCCTCGAGGTTGCGGTGCGCGTCGAACGCCTCGACGTTGGTGTTGATGCGAAGGGACATACGTGCATCTCCTTGATGTCGTCCCGGGGCGACTCCATGTCACCCTCGTTCGACCCGGTCATCGGCATCCGGGCGAGAAGCTTTAGCGCGGGCTACGACGCGTCCGCGCGGCGGGCGGCGCGACGGGCCGCCTCGGCAGCGCGGTGGCTGCGCACGGCGCGCAGCTCGGCGACGACAAGGTGGCGCCAGACGAGCACCGCGGCGGCCCACGTCGCGACGTAGCCGACGACGCCGCCGGCGAGCGCGCGCAGCAGCGTGTCCGAGACCGGCGCGCCCGCGCGCCACGACGACACCCCGACGAGCAGGAAGCCGACGAGCCCGCCCCAGGCCTTGGCGCGCGCGACCTGCGCACCCGCGCGCGGGTGGTTCGCGACGCTCGGAAGCGTCGCGCCGCCCGCGGCGGTGCCTTTCTTGCCTTTCTTGCCCTTCGCGGCCTTCGCGCCCTTCGCCTTGCCCTTGTCTCTCTTGTCGCTGTCCTTGGCCATGACCTACAGCTCCCCGTCGCGGGTGCGCTGACGCGCGATCCGCTCCTGCTCGAAGACGAAGCGCACGAGCTGGCGGCGCGCGTCGCGGTCGATCTCCTCGATCGCGATGCCGCGCTGGCCGTCCTCGCCGAGCCGCGCGACGCGTCCCCGGCCGGCGATCGGCGGCTCGTCCTCGGCGGCGGTCAGGCGGAAGGCGACCGCGTCGCCGACGCCGAGCGCCTCCGGCCCGGCCGCGAGCAGCCCGTTGCCGCTGACGTTGACGGTCAGCGTGTCGGTCCATTCGCCCGCCATGCCGTCCTCGCCGACGGGCGCGACCGCGAGCGGACGCACGACGCGCACGCGCACGAAGTCGCGCCGCTGCACGACGTCGACCGCGCCGTCGTGGTGGAAGCGCACGAGGTCGTGTGTGGCGACGGTGCCTCTGCCCTCGAGCCGCACGAGCCCGCGCGGGGCCGGGTACTCGATCCTCATCGGCGAAGCGTCGCCGAGCGCCAGCGGGTCGCGCGCGTCCACCAGCATCAGCACGACGACGATCTCCGCGTCGGTCACGCGCGAGACGCGCCCGCGGAACTGCCGCAGGTCGGGCAGGGTGATGACGACGTCCTGCCGCAGCTCGGGCAGCGGCGGAGCGGGCGGCGCGGTGCCGGCCATCGCGCTCATGGCAGCAGCCGCTCCGCGAGCTTCACTGGGTCGGCGGGCGCGATCGCGCCGTCGAGCACGTAGGCGAGCGGCAGGCGCGTCGTGCAGGCGAGCTCGATGCCCGCCGCGAGACGCGCGTCTCGGGCATCGAGGGAGAGCGCGATCCCCGTGGGAGCGAACGCGGCGAGCCGCTCGAACAGTCCGCGCGCCGAGGGCAGGTCGAGCTCGGCCGGGAGGACCATCAGGACCTCGTCCAGCTCCAGCTGCGCGACGCGCTCGGCAAGCGCGGTCAGCTCGGTGCGGTCGGACGGGATCGGTGGCAGGTCGAGCGCGACCACGGCGTCGGTGTTGCCGCGCTCGAGGCGCGCCTGGGCACGATCGAGCGAGGCGACGGCGCGCGCGTCGCGACCCGCGCGCTTGTACGCGGTCGCGAGCGCGTCGGCGCAGCTCGTCGAGCCGGGGCCGGCGAACGCGACGGCGAGGCCGCCGGCGCGGTAGGGCATGACGGTCGGGATGCGGCGCGCGAGCGCACGGCGCACGGCCGCCCGCAGGTCTTGGGCGAACGGCAGCTCGTGCGCCTCGGCGTCCTGGATCAGGCGCTCGGCGAACGCGTGGCTCATGCCGGCGTCGGTCAGCTCGGCGGTCAGTGTGAGCGCCACTGCGGTTGGGACATCGAGGAGAACGGGCTCGGAGGAGCGCGAATCTGAGTCGGTGGGGGCGACCGCAATCCGCGGTCCTCCCGCTGCGGGCGCCGAAGCGGGTGGAACCGCGGCGGTCACGATCGGGTCGGCGTCGGTCTCCGCGTCGGCGAGCAGCGCCGCGAACGACTCGGGCGCCGGGGGCGGCTCCTCGTCGTAGACGTCGATGCGCGGTCCGCCGGCCTTGGCGTCGACCTCGACGAAGCGCTGCTGGAAGAAGCCGCCGATCCCGCCCATCAGGCCGTCGCGCTGGCGCACGACGATCGCGTCGGGGCCGAGCTGCTCGCGAATCTGCGGCAGCAACTCCTCGAGCGTGCCGGCGCGGAAGGTCGTGACGCCGGGCTCGGGGACGGACGCGGGCGCGGGCTCCACCGTCGCGTCCGCGATCCCCGGCGCGTCCACGATCGCGGGGGTCTCTTCGATGCTCGTCGTGCTCATCCGTCAACCACTCCAATCGTCTCCACGCTGATGCCTGGCGCAATCTCGTTGTAGGAGCAGACCGCGAGCTGCG
This sequence comes from uncultured Conexibacter sp., assembly GCA_964525715.1. Classification (GTDB taxonomy): domain Bacteria; phylum Actinomycetota; class Thermoleophilia; order Solirubrobacterales; family Solirubrobacteraceae; genus Conexibacter. The sequence goes on from CAZGJV010000039.1 coordinate 25,825, forward strand.
GGATCGCCTGCTCCACCAGCCGCCGCAGATGGCGGCGCACGCGCGCCGAGCAGAGCAGCACCGGCCGGCTGCCCCGCGCGACGCCGTGTTCCATCTGAGTTCGCAGTGCGGCGACCAAAGCCTGCGCGCGCGACGGCTCCATCGCCAGATACTCGCCGTCGGACGTCTGCGCGATCGCGCCGGCGATCTCCTGCTCGACGGCCGGATCGAGCGCGATCGCGCGCAGCTTCTGGTCGTTGTCGACGTGCGGCGCGGTGATCGTGCGACCGAGCGCCTGACGCGCGTACTCGGCCAGCAGCGACGGGTCGCGCGTGACGCGCGCCTTGTCGCCGACGGCCTCGACGATCGCGCCGAGGTCGCGGATCGAGACGCCCTCCGACAGCAGCGCCTGCAGCACGCGCTGGATCTCGCCGAGCGTGAGGACGTCGGGGACGACCTCCTCCACGACGGCCGCGTTGGACTCCTTGAGCTGCTCCAAGAGCTGTCTGACGTCCTGGCGGCTGAGCAGGTCGGCCGCGTGCGCGCGGATCGTCTCGGTCAGGTGCGTGACGATCACCGACTCGCCGTCGACGACGGTGAAGCCGAGCGCCTCCGCCTCGGCGCGCTGCGAGTCGTTGACCCACGTGGCGGGCAGGCCGAAGGCCGGCTCCGTCGTCGGCACGCCGCCGGGAAGCTGGCCGAGCGCGTCACCCGGGTCCATCGCAAGCTGGTGGCCGGCCATCAGGCGGCCGCGCGCGACCTCGCTGCCGCGCACCTTCAGCACGTACTCGTGCGAGTCGAGCCCCAGCTCGTCATGGATGCGGACGGGCGGGATCACCATGCCGAGGTCCGACGCGATCTGGCGGCGGATCACCGAGACGCGCGACAGCAGCGTGCCGCCGGAGCTGGTGTCGACGAGCCCGACGAGCCCGAAGCCGATCGCCAGCTCGAGCGGGTCGAGCGACAGCGCCTCCAGCGCGGCGTCGCGCGGCGCGGCGACGGCGGTGCCCTCGGCGTCCGCCAGCGCGGCCGCGGCGGCGGCTGCGTCCTCGAGCGCGAGCGGCCCGCCGTCGCGCATCGCGTAGCCGAGCGCGAGGAATCCGCCGCCGATGAAGAGGAACGGCAGCTTCGGCAGCCCGGGGACCAGCGCGAAGCAGCAGATCACGGCGCCGGCGACCATCGGCGCCTTGCGCTGGCCGAGGATCTGGCCGGCGACGTCCGAGCCGAGGTCGGTGTCGGAGGCGGCGCGCGTGACGATGATGCCGGTCGCGACGGAGATCAGCAGCGCAGGGATCTGCGCCGCGAGGCCGTCGCCGACCGTCAGCAGCGAGAAGTGCTGGATCGCCTGGCTGAACGGCATGTGCTGCTGCAGCACGCCGACGACGATCCCGCCGATCAGGTTGATCGCGGTGATCAGCACAGCCGCCATCGCGTCGCCCTTGACGAACTTCGAGGCGCCGTCCATCGCGCCGTAGAAGTCCGCTTCGCGGGCGATCTCGGCGCGCCGTCTGCGCGCGTCCTCGTCGGTGATCAGGCCGGCGTTGAGGTCGGCGTCGATCGCCATCTGCTTGCCCGGCATCGCGTCGAGCGTGAAGCGCGCGCCGACCTCGGCGACGCGCCCGGCGCCGTTCGTGACGA
>CAZGJV010000040.1:0-25104 GCA_964525715.1 uncultured Conexibacter sp.
GCTCGGCCTCGTCGACGCGGCGCCCGAGCGGCGCGAGGATCCGCTCGATCGCGTGCCGCAGGTCCGCCTCGCAAGCAAACGCCACATCGGTCGGCTCGATCGCGCCGCGGCGCTCGACCCACACCCGCCCCGGCCCGTTGACCATCACCTCCTCGACGTCCGGGTCGGCCAGCAGCGGCTCCAGCGGCCCGAGCCCGAGCGAGCGCTCGGTCACGAGCCGCGCCAGCGTCGCGCGCTCGGCCGCGCTCAGCAGCGCCGCCTCGCGCTCCACCAGCGAGGCGACCCGCTGCGCCGCGTCGCCGCCGTCCTCACCCGCCGACCGCACGAGCCGCTCGCGCAGCTCCCCCGCCAGATGCTCCAGTCCGTCGGCTCCCTCGTTCACGCGACTCCGAGGCGTCCGCGGCCGCAGATTCGCCCCCTCGGCCCCACACTGCCAGGCAAGCTGGGCACAGGCAGCGCTCGTAGGCGGCGCGCAAGCGAGCGAGCATGGCGGGATCGAGCGTCACGTCGTTGCACCAGCAGCCGCCGGACTCGGCGCCGCAGCCGAAGTCGCGCCCGCACGCCTCGCACCTCTGCTCGCGGAGTCTCATGCCGCGATCATGCCGGACGGCGCAAGTCCCGCCCGCCGCAGCCGATGACCGGGAGGATGAGCGTCGACGCCATCCCGTCACCCCTGTCCGACGACGCGCCGGTCGCGATCGCGCGGCAGGCGATCCACGACCGCTGGACGCGCGTCGTCGGCTATGCGCTGCTGCTGCGCGCCGCCGACGGCGGCGACGTCGCCGACGACGAGGAGCGCGCGGCCACGCGCGTGATCGTCGAGACGTTCACCGGCATCGGCGTGACCGCGATCGCCGGCGAGCAGCCGGCGTACGTGCGCGTGCCGCGGCGCTTCCTGCTCGAGCTGCACCCGCTCGCGCTGCCGCCCGAGCGCGTCGTGCTGGAGGTCGCCGGCCCCGATCCGGACGACGCGCCGCTGCACGCCGTGCTCGAGCGCCTCGCCACCCAGCGCTACCGCATCGCGCTCGTGTGCGACCCGCGCGGCCCGGCGCCGCTCGAGCTGGCGCGCCTCGCCGAGAGCGTGAAGCTCGACGTGCGCGGCCTCTCCGACGACGAGCTGCAGGACTGCGTCGAGCGCTTCGAGCGCGTGAGCGAGACGCTGATCGCCACAGGCGTCGACACGCCGGGGCTGCGACAGCGCTGCCGCGCCGCCGGCTTCGCCTGCTTCCAGGGCTTCTTCCTCTCGACGCCCGACGTCGTCGCCGGCACCGCGCCGCCGAGCGGCCGCGTCGGCGAGCTGCGGGCGCTCGCCGGCCTCTACGCGCAGAGCACGTTCGAGGAGCTGGAGGCGACGATTGCGCGCGACGTCGGCCTCAGCTACCGGCTGCTGACGTATCTCAACTCCGCCTACTTCAACCTCGCACGGCGCGTCGCCTCGGTCAGAGAGGCGATCGTGCTGCTCGGCATGCACGCGGTCCGCCGCTGGGCGACGCTGATCTCGCTCTCGGGCGTGAAGGACACGCCGCACGAGCTGACGGTGACCGCGCTCGTGCGCGCGCGCCTGTGCGAGCTGATCGGCCGCGACGCCGACGCGGCCGTCGAGGCCGACCCCGAGGCGTACTTCACCGTCGGCCTCTTCTCCGTAGTCGACGCGCTCGCCGGCGCGCCGCTCGCGCAGGTGATCGAGGCGCTGCCGCTGACCGACGAGGCGCGCGCCGCGCTGATCGAGCACCGCGGGCCGATGGGCGACGCGCTCGCGGCGACGCTCGCCTACGAGCACGGCCAGCTCGACGTCGTCGCCGAGCGGCTGCCGGGGATCGCGGTCGCCGACCTCTACCTGAGCGCTGTCGGCTGGGCCGACGCGACGTCGGGCGTGCTGCGCGCCACGACCCGCAGCAGCGCCGAGACGACCTCGGGCGAGAACTGAGTGCCGCAGCAGGCGCGCATCTCCGCGACCGCCTCCTGCGCGGAGCGGGCGCGACGGTAGGAGCGGTCGGTCGTCATCGCGTTGTAGGCGTCGGCGGCGGCGACGACGGTCGCCTCGCGCGGGATGCGCTCGCCGGCGAGCCCGTCCGGGTAGCCGCCGCCGTCCCAGCGCTCGTGCGACGCGCGCACGATCATCCCGACCTCGCGCAGCACGCCGCCGACGCGGTCGAGCATCCGCTGGCCCTCGATCGTGTGCGTCTTCATCAATGCCCACTCGTCGTCGCTCAGCGGGCCGGGCTTGTTGATGATCGTGTCGGGGATGACGATCTTGCCGATGTCGTGCAGCAGCGCCGCCAGCTCGACGTTGTGGCGCTCGCGCGGATCGAGCCCCATCTCCTCCGCCACCTCGAGCGACAGCGCGACGACGCCGCGCGTGTGGTCGCCGCCGGTGTACTCGTCGGCCTCCTCGAGCAGGTCGCCCAGCAGCATCGCGATGCCGCGGTAGGCGCCGCCCAGCTCGAGCGCCTGGTCGAGCCGCTCGTTGCGCTCGCGCGCGAACAGGGTGAGGAGCGCCGCAAGGGGCAACACGAGCAGGAACGCGTACGGGTAGGCGAGCGTCGCGAACGCCGCCAGCAGGCCCAGCGGCGCCAGCAGCGCGTCGACGACCCACACCCACACGAGCGCTCTCAACTGCTCGCGGCTGGGGATGTCGAGCGCGAGCCGTGCCCGCACCGCGTAGACGCCGAGGTCGATCGCGAACTGCGCGCCGAGCGCCAGCACATACCACGGCCAGTCGCCCCACTGCGGCACCGTCGCGCCGGCCGCGAGCAGCACGACCGCGGGGCCGATCGCGTGCCACGCGTCGCCTGGCAGCATCAGCGCGCGGCCGGGATGCAGCGCCCCGCGTGCGTAGTCGGGCAGGTTGCCGATCACCATGCCGAGCAGCACGAGCAGCGGCACGAGCTGCGTCGGCAGCAGGAACAGCATCGGCACGAACGCCAGCTGCGTCGGCACCGTGTGGCCGACGCCGGCGTGGAAGCGCACGCGCGTGAGGAGCGCGTAGGCGAGCACGAGCGCGATCGCCGGGCCGGCGTGCAGCGGCGTCCCGGAGTCGCCGACCAGCGCGAGCGCGACCGCCGCCGCCAGGAACGGCACGCCGACCGCCAGTTCGGCACGGTACTCGTGCCAGGAGGGCGCCTCGCCGCGCGCCGCGCGGGGCTCGGCCGGCTGCGGCAGCTCCTCGGAGGCCGGCGGCGTCGGCGCCGCCGGCGCCTCGATCTCCCCGATCAACGCGGCCACAGCAGCGGGATCGGGTCGCCGGGGCTCATGTCACCGGGTCGGAACGGCGGATAGACGCCGTTGAACGGCGGGTGCAGCGAGCAGGTCGGCGAGGTCGGGTCGGGCAGGCAGGGGTTGAACGGCTGCACCCAGTAGGGGTCGCGCTGCACCTCTCTGGCGTTCGTCCAGCCGTCGTGGTCGACGTCGTCGGCGCCGTCCGCGAGGCCGTCGCCGTCGGTGTCGGGGTCGAGCCAGTTCGTCTGCAGGTACGGCAGCGGGTAAGACGGCTCGGACGGGAAGGCGCCCTTCCACCAGTCCGGCGTCATGCGGCCGTGCGCCTCGTCCCAGTTCGTCAGGCCGTCGCCGTCGACGTCCTTCTCGTCGTCGGTGATGAAGCCGTCTCTGTTGATGTCCTCCCACGCCGTCTGCGGCGTGACCGGCTGCAGGCCGCCGCTCGACTGCGTCCCGTCGCTGTAGTTGAGCGGGAAGCTCGAGTGCCCGTACATCACCCAGGCGGCGAACTCGTCGGCCATCGTGAGGCCGTCGCCGTCGTAGTCGGTGTTCGCGTCGGTCGGGTCGAGCGGGTTCGGGTAGGGGCGCTTGCCCGGATAGGGCAGCGCGCGCGAGTTGTAGTCGAGCGCGGACTCGTACTCGTAGCCGTCGGTGATCCCGTCGCCGTCGGTGTCGTGGCTGCACGGGTCGGTGCCGATGCGCAGCTCGAGCGCGTTGGAGAGCCCGTCGCCGTCGGCGTCGGCGTTCGGCGCGGCTCTCGCGCTCGCGAGCGAGCAGGTCGGCGCGGGCGGACTGCTCTCTCTCGTTCTGCCGCCGCCCGGCGCGTCCGCCGGCGAGACGAGCGGGGACAGCTTGGCCGGCGTGAAGCTTGCGCCGAAGCGCTGCGTCAGCACGCGCAGGCGGAAGCGCGTCGGCGCTCTCGTGCCGTCGTTGCGCGCCACCAGGAAGCGGCCGAGCTTGCTCGTGAGCTTGACCTTCATGCGCGTCTTCGTCGCCGTGTACGCGCGCAGGAAGACGGCGGGGACGCCGTCGCGGAAGAAAACGACCGTGTCACGGTTGGCGCCGGCCAGGAAGTTGCGCCCGCTGATCGTCAGCGTGGCGCCGATCGCGAGTCTCAGCGGCTTGACGCCCTTGATGACGGGCAGCGGGACCGACGCGAGGCTGCGCGCGATCGCGGCGCGGCTGGCGGCCGTGGCGTGCAGCGGACGCGTTCCCGGCGCATGCGCCACGGGCACGCGGGCGCCCGCCCCTGCGGCAGGCACGAGCAGGCAGCCGGTCGCGAGGACCGCGGTGACGAGCTGGCGTCGGGACATGCGCTCGACGCTTGAATCGGCCGCTGCGGCAGATCCCTTGAGCGCTGCACGTCAACGCAGGCGCTCGTCCACCGCGAGGCCGGCGTCGTCGCCGCCGCGATCGCCCGGAGCACGCGCCAGCAGCCGCAGGTCGCTGGCGAACGCCTGCGCGGCCGCGAGGTAGACGGCGTCGCGGACGCGGACGCGAAGATCGGCGACGACGCGCGCGCCGGCGGCGGCCCCGTCAGCGCTTGCGTCGGCCGGCGCGGCGTGCGCGTCGAGCACCTCGACGTCCTCGAGCGCGAGCGTCGTGGTGCCCGCACGGCTGCCGTCGCCCTGGCGCGTGACGAGCACGTCCACGCGCGCGCCCGGCACGACCGCGCGCGGATCGCCGTGTGCGACGACCTCCGCGACGCGCTCCCCCGGCCCGACCGCTGCTTGCGGGTCGCCGCCGGGGCGGCGCAGCACGGCGGCGGTCAGGATCGAGCCGGCCGGCAGCGCCACCGCCGCGCGTGTGCCCGCCAGCCGCGCCGCGTCCGCGACCGCGTCGGGCGGGGCGTAGCGCTGCGGCAACGCGCGCAGCACGGGCTGCGCGGCCGCCGGCGTCGCCCCCGCCGGGACCGCCGCGCGCGTGACGAGCACCTGCACGCTCGGCCCCAGCGCCCGCGCGAGCGCCAGCTCGCGGCGCTGGACGCTGGCCGCCGCGAGCGCGCCGAGCAGCAGCGCGAGCGCGAGCAGCAGGAGCGCCCGGCGGCGCGGCGTCACGGCCGCGCGGGCGGGATCGGCAGCTCGAGCACGAGGCGCGCGCCGTGCTCGCATGGCGCCGCAGCGAGCCGCCCGCCGTGGCGCGCCGCGACGTCGGCGGCGATCGCCAGCCCGCGGCCGCGCAGGCCGCGACCGCTGCGCGGGCGCCGCACCAGCTCGGCGACGGGCGCCGGCAGGCCGGGACCGTCGTCGAGCACCTCGATCCGCACCGTGTGCGCGCTCGCGTGCGCCCGCATCCGCACGCGCTCGCCGCCGTGCTCGATCGCGTTCGCGAGCAGGTTGCCGCACGCCTGCGCGAGCCGCAGCCGGTCGCCGCGCAGCACGACGCCCTCGGGCGGCGGCTCCAGCCGCAGCCGCACGCCCTTGACCCAGGCCTGCCCGCGATATGCCGAGACGGCGTCGTCGAGCAACGGCGCGAGCAGGAACGTGCGTGTGCGGTCGCCCGCCCGTGCGCCGCGCTGGGCGGCGCCGAGGTCGGCGAGCGCGAGCCCCGCGCGGCCCAGCTCGTGGTCGATCGCCGCCAGCGGCCCGCGCCGCGCCGACGGCGGCGACCCGTTCGCCGCCAGGTGCAGCGCGAGCCGCGCCGCCGTCAGCGGCCCGCGCAGCTCGTGGCAGGCGCGCGCGACCAGCTCCATCCGCCGCGCGAGCACGACGCGCCAGCCGGCCGCGACGCCGAGCGCCGCGAGCCACCCACCGATCGCCACCGTGACGCTCATCGCTCCTCCTCCCCCGTGCCGGCGAACGCCCCGGCGCCCGCGCCGGCCTCGACCATCGGACCGTCGACAAGCCGGTAGCCGACGCCCCAGACGTTGACGAGATAGCGGTCGCCGTCGCGCGCGAGCTTCTGGCGCAGCCGGCAGGCGTGCGAGTCGAGCGTGCGCGTGGAGCCGCCGTTCGTGCTCGCGCGGTAGCCCCACAGCGTCCGCAGCAATTCGTCCTTCGTGAACACTCTCGTCGGGTCGGCCGCGAGCGTGCGCAGCAGCGCGAACTCCTTCTGCGAGACGACGACGCGGCGGCCGTTGAGCGTCACCGAGCGCGCCGCCGGGTCGATCTCCAGCGTGCCGACGCGCAGGCGCCCGTGCTTGACCGAGCGCTCGGCGCGAGCCAGCAGCGCCTTCACGCGGGCCCGCAGCTCTGGATACGAAAATGGCTTTCCCATCACGTCGTCGGCGCCCTTGTCGAAGCCGCGCAGGCGGTGCAGCTCGCCGACGCGGCCGCTCAGCACGAGCAGCGGCAGATGCGGGTCGATGCGGCTCGCGACGCCGTCGGCGGCTCGCACCTGTCTGAGCAGGTCGAGGCCGTCGCGGTCCGGCAGCGTCAGGTCGACGATCGCGAGGTCCGGGTAGCGCGTCTCCATCAGGCGCAGCGCGTCGCGCGCGTTGGCGGCGCCGATCGGCTCGTAGCCGTCGGCCGCGAGGTTGTCGGCGAGGAACGTCCGCGTATGGCGGTCGTCCTCCACGACGAGGATGGTGGAACGTTGTTCGGTCATGGCCGCCCTGAGTCTCAGAGCGGCGCAGATTCGCCCCCGTCTGCGCAGATCCGTCGCAATCGGCGGACGCATGTCGAGCGCGGAACGCCACGGCGGGGCGCTGCAAGTTCGCGTGCAGCCCATCCGCCGACGGAGGAGTCGCGCATATGATGCCGACGCCCACGGACCGGGACGTCTTCACACCATGCTCAACCAACGCGGAAATTACAGCTCGGGCGACGACTTCGTGCTCGAGTACGGCGAGCTTCGCTTCACCTTCAACGAGCGCGACTTCGCCGAGCGCTGCGAGCAGGCCGCGCGCAAGCTCGGCTTCGTCGGCGGCCGGCTGGAGGACGAGGAGGCGGAGGATCTCGTCAACCTCGTCGTCAACGGCGAGGTGCACGACCCCGCCTCCGCGCTCGGCGAGCACGTCAACGACTGCTGGCCGGAGCTGGTCGGCCCGTCCGAGCGCTCGCTCGTGCACTGGCTGCGGCGGCTGATCTTCCGCAGCGCGTGGCTCGACCAGCGCGTGAAGGAAGGCGAGCTCGACATCGCCTTCGACGAGCTCACCCACACCTTCGCCTACGTCCAGCCCGACCGCGGCAACGAGCCGATCGAGCTGGCGCCCGAGCCCTCATGGGGCCGGGTCGCATACCTGCCGCAATAGAGCACCGCCTCGCGGCGCCGGATCGCGCCGCGATGCCGTTCACGGGCAACCAGCCCGCTCACCGCATCGCGCCACGCCCGGCATCCACGATCCGGCGCCCTCTCGCTGGCAGGGTTACTCGACGTGCTCGCGCACGGCCTCGGCGATCGCCTCCGCGCCGGCCTCGCCGACGAGCAGCTCGGGCCGCAGCGTACGGCTCGCGAGCAGGTCGATCGCCGGGTAGCGGCGGGCGCCGGCCAGCTCGGCGTCGAGCGCGACGACAGTCGTCTCGCCGCCGAGCGGCGTCTCGGCCGTCGCGATCACCGTCAGCGAGCCGCCGCCGGGGATGTTGCGCGCCGCCGCGAGCGCCTTGCGGGCGGCCGCGGCGGGCAGGCCCGCGAGCGTGTCGATCAGCACGACGGCGTGGCCGCCGCGCGCCGCGACGCGCTTGCCCTGGTCGACCGCGCGCTCGACCGCCTGCGCCTGCGCGTCGGCGCCGGCGGCGAAGCTGAGCGCCGCGACGGGGGCGATCGGGCCGTCGCGCCACTCGGCGATCTCCTCCGGGCGGGCGCCCGCAAGCACGACCGCCTGCTCCAGCTCGGCGTCGAGCTCGGCGAGGGCGGTGGCGAGCCGGCGCAGCGCCTCGCTCTTGCCGGTGTGCGCGGCGCCGGAGATCGTCACGCGCGAGCCGCGGCCGATCGGCGTGAGGAACTCGATCGCCTTGATCGTCTCGTCCTCGGCGCCGAACGCGAAGCGCTCGGTCGCGAAGCCGGCCGGCAGCTCGTCGAAGCGCACACCGTCGGAGACCTCGTCGGCCGAGCGGCCGTTGATCGTGTCGACGCGGACGAGCGACGGGAAGCGCTCGGAGCGGCGCGGCGCGCGCACCGGGCCGCCGACGCGATCGCCGTCGACCAGCTCGCAGCGGCGCACCTGCGCGGCCGAGACGTAGACATCGTCGTCGGACGGCGTGCCGCCCTTGCCGAGGCGCAGGAAGCCGGAGCCGTTGTCGGCCAGCTCGACGACGCCCTCGACGCTGCGCTCGCCCTCCTCGCGGGCCTTGCCGCCGCGCTCGCGATCGCGCTCCGGCTTGGGACGCTCCTCGCGCTCGCCGCGCTCGGGGCGGTCACCGCGGTCGCGGTCGCGCCCACGGCCGCCGCGCTCGCGGCGGGCGGGCTTCGCCTCGGCCTCGGGCTCCTCCTCGGCGACGGCCTCGGCCTCGGCCTCCGGCTCCTCCTCGCGCTCCTCGCGCGAGCGGCCGCGGCCGCCGCGGCGGCGCCTCGGGCGGGCCGGTGCGTCGTCGTCATCGGCGACGGCGCCGTTGGCGGCTGCGGGCTCTCCGCCCTGGCGCGCGACGATCGCGTCGATCAGGTCCTCCTTGCGCAGACGGCGGAAGCCGTCGATGCCGAGCTCCGAGGCGATCGCGTGCAGATCGGCGAGCGGGCTGTCCGCCAGCGCGGAGCGTTCGAGTACGGGCATGGTCCTCCAGTCGGGACGAATCGGTGGGCTCCGGCCGCGTTGGCGTCAGCGGCCGGCGATGTTCGAGCCCGGTATTCGGGCTCAGCGCCGCGAACCCTAGCGGACGCGCACGCAAGCCCGCCTGACGCGCGTGTCAGGCGGGCTCGCGGCGGAGGGTCTCGGCGAGGCGCGCGTCGGCGGCGAGCTCGCGGCGGCCGGCGAGCACGTCGCGCACGGCGATGAAGTCGGCCGCGGCGGCGACGTCGTGCAGGCGGAAGACGTGGCCGCCCGCGTCCAGCCCCCATGCGAGCGCCGCGAGCGTTCCGGCCCCGCGCTCGCGCGGCGGGCGCCCGGTGATCGCGCCGACGAAGTCCTTGCGCGAGAGCGCGAGCAGCACCGGCCGGCCGAGCGCGTGGACGTCGTCCAGGCGTTGCAGCGCCTCGACCGTCTGCGCAGGCGTCTTGCCGAAGTCCGGCCCGGGGTCGAGGATCAGCTGCTCGTCGGCGACGCCGCGCTCGCGCGCGAGCGCCATCCGCTCCGCCAGGAAGGCGACGACGTCAGCGGCCATGCGCCCGTCGTAGGACGGGTCGAGCAGCTTCTGCTTCGGCGCCGCGCGCGTGTGCATCAGCACCAGCGCCGCGCCGGTCTCGGCACAGACGTCGGCGAGCGCCGGGTCGCGCAGGCCGCTGACGTCGTTGACGATGCACGCTCCGGCGGCGATCGCGGCGGCGGCGACCGACGGCTTGTAGGTGTCGACGGAGACGACCGCGCCGAGCTCCCCGGCGATCCGCTCGATCAGCGGGACGACCCGCGCGATCTCCTCCTGCGCGTCGACGGCCGGTCTGTTCGTGACGCCGGACTCGCCGCCCACGTCGACGATGTCGGCGCCGGCCGCGAGCAGCTCGCGCGCGAGCGCGACACGCTCGTCGAGCGTGCGCCGCTCGCCCGCGTCGGAGAACGAGTCGGGCGTCGCGTTGACGATCCCCATCAGCCATGGCCGCTCGCCGAGCGCGAGCGTGCGGGCGCCGGCGCGGACGGTCGACTGCGGGGCCGCGTGCTCGCTCATGCGTCGAGCGAGACTAGCGCGAGACGCGACGCGGGCCCACGGCGGGCGCGAGCGGCGCGGCCGGCGGCTGCGATCTCAGCACGAGCGCGGGCGAGCGGTGCGGCTTGTGACCGTGCGCGGGCGCCTTGGCGATCCGCAGCAGCGCGGTCACCGTCGTGCGGTTGCCGGCGCGGTCGAGCACGACGATCTGGAGCCGGTAATGGCCCGCCTTGCGGTACGCATGCGCGGAGCCGTGGAGGATCGACTGGCGCGGGCTGCGATCCCCCCAGTCGACGAGGATCTGCGCCACGCCCGAGGTCGGGATGCCCGGCGCCGGGGTCGCCGTGCCGGTCGGCGTGTCGAGCGCCTGTTGCACGACGAGCTTCAGCGCCTGTCTGGCAGCGCGGGCGCCGCTCAGCCGCGCCAGCAGGAACGGCGCGACGGAGTCGACCTTGACGGTCGTGGCGGGGGCGGCGAACTGCTGGCCGCGGCGGTCCAGCGCGGTGACCTGCCACGTGTGCACACCCTGCGCGAGCGGCATCGCGGGGCGGAAGCTGCGCCCGCCGGTGATGCCGGCCTGCACGCCGTCGATCGTGACGCGGAAATAGCGCCCCCACGCCTCCAGCGAGGTCGTCCACGACAGCCGCGGCCGGGCGCTGCGCTGGAAGGCGGTCAGGCGGGCGGCGGCGAAGCGTCCCGGCGGCTGGTCGACCGCCGCGACGGCGATCGCGCCACCCTGCAGGTAGGCGACGGCGATGTCGCCCTCGTCGTCGCCGGCCGCGAGCAGCCCGTCGGCCGCGTCGGTCGAGCCGAGCTGCGGCTGCGAGAAGACCTGCTCGGCGCCGAGGTCGCCGCCGTCGCGGTAGCGGACGTGGATCTCGGGCGTGCCGCCGGCCGGCGTCACCTGCCAGGCGACGAGCATCTTGCGCGCGGTCGCCGCGCCCGGGACGCCGTACCCCGGCGCCGTGTTGGGGATCAGCGTGTCGATCGGCAGCAGCGTCGTCGGCTGCACGTCGCCGGTCAGCGGGAGCGCGCTCGTGCCGTTCGTCGTGTCGTTGCCCGCCACGACGAGGCCGTCGCCGGTGCCGACGGTCGCGATGCTCGGCGCCGTCCCGCCCTGGCCGGACGCGAACGGCGTGCTGTCGACCGCGTAGGGCGTCTCGAATCTCGACCCGCGCAGGCGGCGGAAGACGGCGCGCGTGCGCAGCGTCCCGCCGCCGAGGTCGAACGTCGCCTGGAACGCGACGCCGGTGAAGCTGTCGTCGTCCTGCGTGCTGACGACGGGCAGGGCGGCGGACGCCGCCTGCACGCCCTCGAGCGTCAGGCCCGCGAGCGCGTCCTCGACGGCGACGCTCGGGCTCGTGCGCAGGACGCGCCGCGCGAACACGTGCCCGCCCTCGCCCCACACGACGATCGCGACGCCGTCGGCCGAGACGGCGACGCGCGCGCGGCCCGTGCCGGTGCCGGCGTCGTCGGCGGCGTTGGCGTCGAGCGGCGCGCCGATCACGCTCCACGGGCCGGCGTCGTGCTCGTAGGCGGCGCGGACGTCGTGCCCGCCCGCTCCGGGTGCCGCGAAGGCGGCGTAGCCCTTGCCGTTGACGCTCAGGTCGACCGCCGGGTCTGATGCGCCGCCGCCGCTCCACAGCGTCTGGCGCACCCAACCGCCGGCGGCGGACGCGTGCGTGTCGGCGTAGACGTTGCCGCCGTTGACGAAGACGGCGAGCAGGCGGCCGCCGTCTCCGGCCGCGACCGCGACCTGCGTGCCGGCCGCGCCGAGACCGACGTCGAGCCGTTCGGGCGCGCCCCAGGCGCCGTTGACGAGACGGCTGACGAAGACGTGCTCGACGCCGCCGTCGTCCATCGTGTAGGCGATCGCCCCGCTTCCGTCAGCGGCGAGGTCGAGCCCGTCGAGCGCGTGCAGCGGGCCGGGGCCGACGACGCGACTGCCCGCGAACAGCCCGGCGTGCGCCGGGGCGGCGGCGAGCGCGAGCAGCGCCGCGGCGGCCGCGAGCAGGCCCACGAGCGCGGGCGGGAGCAGCGGACGAGACGCGGGGGGAGCGCTAGGCATGGCGAGACGGCGCCCGAGGCGGCATCGCGTGCTTCAACCGGCGGGCAGCGCGAAAGTTACGCGATCGAGGCGACGCCTCCACTCGCGACGGCGCCGAGCAGGCGCTGCAGGGCCGGGCGACGCGGGATCGCTCGGGCGGGCGGTCGGGACGAGGGGCGATCGGGACCGGCCTCCTCGGCCCCTCTCACCTTCCCCCTCGTTTCCCGACGCGACGCGGTGCACGCTCCCTGCGTGGCCGATGCACGAACCCCCCGGTCGGCTCGGCCGGTGGTGACCCGACGCGGTTGTGACACTCCCACGAGCGCCCGGTGCAGGAAAGCCGTTTGGTAAGAACGCTGACGTTCAATCGGCGCTCATGGGGTCGAGACCCCATGCCGACCCCCGCCCGAGCGTGGCGAGCGGGCGGCGGATGGGCTCGACGCCCACCCGCCCCGCCGCGCCGCCTACAGGCTGCCGAGCTCGGCGGTGATCTCGGAGACGCTCTTCTTCGCGTCGCCGAACAGCATCGCCGTCTTGGGGTCGTAGAAGAGCGGGTTGTCGATGCCCGCGAAGCCGGATGACATCGAGCGCTTCAGCACGATCACGGATTGCGACTTGTCGACCTCGAGGATCGGCATGCCGTAGATCGGGCTGCCCGGGTCGTCGTTCGCCGCGGGGTTCGTGACGTCGTTGGCGCCGATGATCAGCGAGACGTCGGTCCGCGAGAACTCCGGGTTGATGTCGTCCATCTCCTTGAGCTGGTCGTACGGCACGTCGGCCTCGGCCAGCAGGACGTTCATGTGGCCCGGCATGCGGCCCGCGACCGGGTGGATCGCGTACTTGACCTCGACGCCCTTCTTCTCCAGCGCCAGCGCCATCTCGCGCACCGCGTGCTGCGCCTGCGCGACGGCCATGCCGTAGCCCGGGACGACGACGACCTGGCGCGCGTAGGCGAGCTGGATCGCGGCGTCCTGCGCGCTCGTGGAGCGCGCCGTGCCGCCGCCGCCCGCACCGGCCCCGCCTCCGGCGGGCGCATCCCCGCCGCCGCCGCCGAAGCCGCCGGCGATGATCGACGGGACGCTGCGGTTCATCGCGGTCGCCATCAGGTTCGTCAGGATCGAGCCCGAGGCACCGACGATCGTGCCCGCGACGATCAACGCGAAGTTGTCCAGCGCGATGCCGGTCGCAGCAGCCGAGAGGCCCGTGAACGCGTTCAGCAGCGAGATCACGACGGGCATGTCCGCGCCGCCGATCGGCAGCACGACCATGTTGCCGAGGATCCCGGCCGCGACCAGGATGCCGACGACGAACAGCAGCTGGCTGTGGTCGCCGGAGGCGATCGCGACCGCCGAGCCGACGCACACGAGCAGCAGCACCAGGTTCAGCAGCTGCTGGCCCGGCAGCTTGATCGGCTTTCCGGGCAGGATCTCCTGCAGCTTCGCGAACGCGATGTTCGAGCCCCAGAAGGAGATCGAGCCGATGATCGCCGCGAACAGCGAGGCGATCGTCGTCTTCGTGTACCAGTCGCCGCCCGCGCCCGGGAAGTGGCGGCGGAACTCCGCCCACGCGATCAGCGCGACCGCACCGCCGCCGACGCCGTTGAACAGCGCGACCATCTGCGGCATCGCGGTCATCTTCACGCTGCGCGCCGACGGGATGCCGACGGCCGTGCCGATGATCACGCCGAGCGCGATCAGGATCGCCGTGTGCCCGTTGGGGACCACGCCCTCCTGCAGCAGCGTCGCGACGACCGCGATCGCCATGCCGACGGCCGCGATCTTGTTGCCGCGCACCGCCGTCTGCGGGCCCGCGAGGCCGCGCAGACCGAGGATGAACAGGATCACGGCGAGGATGTAGAGCGAGTCGATGAAGTTGTGGTCCTGCAAGAAGGACGTAGCGAGCGGCGTCACGACTTGTCCTCCTCGGCGGCCTTCGCCGGCGCCGGCTTTCTCTTGAACATGCCGAGCATCCGGTCGGTCACGAGGAAGCCGCCGACGACGTTGATCGTGCCGAACGCGATCGCGATCACGAGGATGATCTGGCCCAGCACGTCGTGCGCGCCGACCGCCTCGCCGATCACCAGCAGACCGCCGAGCACGACGATCCCGTGGATCGCGTTCGTGCCCGACATCAGCGGCGTGTGCAGCGTGTTCGGCACCTTGGAGATGACCTCGAAGCCGACGAACGCGGCCAGCACGAGGACTCCGATCTGCGTTACCAAGTCCATGTCAGTCCCTCACGTTCAGGCCGGCTGGCCGGCGGCGGCCTTCGCGCCCTCGTGGACGATCTCGCCGCCGCGCGTCACGCACGCTCCGGCGATCACCTCGTCGTCGAAGTCGAGCGCGAGCGCGCCCTCCTTCACCATCAGTCCGAGCAGCGCCTCGATGTTGCGCGCGTAGAGCTGGGAGGCGTGCTCGGCCATCGTCGACGGCACGTTCAGCGGCGCGACGATCTTCACGTCGTGGCGGATCACGGTCTGCCCCGGCTCGGTCAGCTCGCAGTTGCCGCCCGCCTCGCCGGCGAGGTCGACGACCACGGAGCCCGGCTTCATCTTCTTGACGGCCTCCTCGGTGACGAGGATCGGCGCGCGGCGGCCCGGCACGAGCGCCGTCGTGATCACGACGTCGACTCTGCCGATCGCCTCGGCCATCAGCTCCTGCTGCTTGGCCTGCTGCTCGGCGGTCAGCTCCTTCGCGTAGCCGCCCTCGCCCTCGAGGTCGCCCCCGAGGTCGAACTCGAGGAAGTGCGCGCCGAGCGACTCGACCTGCTCCTTCACGGCCGCGCGCACGTCGAAGCCCTGCACGACGGCGCCGAGGCGGCGCGCCGTCGCGATCGCCTGCAGCCCCGCCACGCCGGCGCCCAGCACGAGCACCGTCGCCGGGCGGATCGTGCCCGCCGCGGTCATCAGCATCGGGTAGAAGCGGCCCATCTCCTGCGCGCCGATCAGCGCCGCGCGGTAGCCCGCGATGTTGCTCTGCGAGGACAGCGCGTCCATCGACTGCGCGCGCGAGATGCGCGGCACCGCCTCCAGCGCGAACGTCGTCGCGCCCGTCGCGGCGAGCGCGCGCACGCCTTCGCCGTTCGTCAGCGGCTGCAGGAAGCCGATCAGCACGCCGTCCCTGCCGAGGCGAACGGTCTCCTCGGCGTTCGGGGGTGCGACCTTCACGACCACATCGCTCTGCCAGACGGTGGCAGCGTCGTCGGTGAGCGTGGCGCCGGCTTCCTCGAACTGACCGTCCGGGATCATCGCTTCGGCACCAGCTCCGCGCTCGACGACGACGTCGAGCCCGGAGCCCGTCAGCTTTTTCACGACCTCGGGAACGAGCGCGACGCGACGCTCGCCTTCGACGGTCTCCTTGGGGACTCCGATTCTCATAGGCGCGGGAACCCTACCGGCCCGGCGGACGTGAAGGAGTCAACGGAGCGGCCGGAGGGCGAGGCCGAGCACCGCGGTCGCGGTGACCCACACCGGCGTCTGGGTGCTCGTGCGCGAGTAGCGCACCGCGCCGTTCGGCTGGACGAGCGAGCCGAGGTACTGCAACGGCGTCCGCGATCCCCGGCGCCGGACCGCGCCGAGCGGCACGCCCGCGGCGACGAGGCCCTGGATTCCCCACGCGGTCGACTGCGCGTTGGAGCTGCCGCCGCGCTGCTGCGGCAGGCCGCCGTCGGCGTTCTGCGCGCCGCGGATGTACGCCGCGCCGCTGCGCAGCGCCGCGCGGCGCCCACCGAGCGTGGCCAGCGCCTCCAGCGCCGCGGCGGTGTCGTCGACGTCGCTGCCGAGCCCGCGCGTGAGGAAGCCGAAGCCGCCGTCGCGGTTCTGCTGGCGCGCGAGCCATGCGCCGGCGCGCCGCAGCACGGGCGTGCCGGCACCGACGCCCGCCCCGCGCAGCGCGAGGATCGCGAACGCCGTCAGGTTGGCCTGCCCGAGCACTGCGCCGTCGCCGCCGACGCGCCGCTGCAGCGCCGCGACGAGGTCCTGGCGCGCGAAGCTGCGCGGCGAGGTGCCGGCGGCGCCGAGCGCGAGGATCGTGCGCTCGAGGTCGCCGATGCCGGTCGCGCTGCCGTCGCGCGCGAGCCCGGCGGCGTGGGCGCGCGTCCACGCGACCGCGCGCGAGACGGCGAACGGATGGTGGCCGTCCTGCGCAAGCGCGATCGTCGCCCAGCCCGTCGCCAGGCCGGACGCGCGGCCGCCGGGCGTCATGCCGAAGCCGCCGTCGCGGCCCTGCGCGTGCGCGAGGTACTGCGCGGGCGTCGCCGCCTGTACGGGCGCCGCGGCCGGACCGGCGGCGCCGACCAGCACGACCGCCGCCGCGAGCGCGACCGCGCGACCCGCCGCCGACGGCTCCCACATGAACGACAGGCGCGTGCGGAAGCGCCGCAGCGTGCGCACGAGCGCGGGCCCGAACAGCAGGAAGAAGGCGACGTTGCCGGCGGCGTGCGCGAGGTCCCACGGCAGCGAGGTCGCCTGGTAGACGAGGAAGCGGTGGCCGAGGTCCCCCCCGCCGTACGTCGCGACGCTGCCGAAGTTGACGATGACGCCGTACAGCAGGCCTGACAGACCGCAGGCGAGCGCCAGCGGCGCGCGCCCGAGGCGGCCGCCGCTCGCCTTCGCGAGCACCGCGCCGCCGACGCCGATCGTGCCCCACGCGGCCATCTGCCACGGCGTCCACGGCCCCTGCGTGAAGAACAGGTTCGAGGCGAGCGCCGCGATCGCGCCGACCGCGAAGCCGGGCGCGCCGCCGAAGACGTAGCCGGCGAGCAGCACGATGTCGGTCGTCGGCTTGACGTTGGGGATCGGCGCGAACGCGATCCGCCCGAGCACGGCGAGCGCGGCGAGCGTGCCGACGAGCGCGAGCACGCGGGCGGACGGGTGCGAGCGCTCGTACCAGGCGAAGCCGCCGGCGAGTGCGAGCGCGAGCAGCAGGAACGAGGCGAGTTGCCAGCTCATCGGCGAACCTCCGGTCGGTGTTCGGCCAGCTGCGCGCGCACGAGCGCGGCGCCGGCGTCGGGGTCGAGCGCGCCGCCGGCGCCGCGCAGGATGCGCGCCGTCTCGGTCGCGAAGTACCAGCCGCCGGCGAGCACGTCGGCGGCGGCGCCGTCGGCGATCGGCGCGCCGTCGGCCAGCAGCACGACGCGGTCGGCGACGGCGGCGGCGAACTCGGGGTCGTGCGTCGCGACGAGCAGCGCGGTGCCCGTCGCGGCGAGGCGCCCGAGCAGCACCGCGAGGTCGGCCTTGTGCGCGCGGTCCATCCCGCGCGTCGGCTCGTCGAGGCACAGCAGCGCAGGCGGCTCCACGTCGCTCCCGCCAAGCACGATCGCCAGCGCCAGCCGCTGCCGCTCGCCACCCGACAGGTCGCGCGGATGACGGTCGGCAAACGCCGACAAGCCGACCGCCGCCAGCGCCTCCGGCACCACCTCCTCCCCCACCCGCTCGTGCACGAGATAGTCGTTCGGGTTCTGCAAGAGCAGCGCCACACGGCCGCCCGTGGAGATCTTGCCGCGCGTCGGCGAAGCCAAGCCGGCGACATGGCGAAGCAACGTGGACTTGCCGGCCCCGTTGCGCCCCATCAAAGCGACCCGCTCGCCGGGAGCGATCGACAGGTCGACCCCGCGCAAGATCGCCGGCGCACCCCGCGGCTCGACCCAGACGCCGCGCAGGCGCAGCGCGGATCTGGACGCCGATCGGGCGGGTGGCACGGGTGAGGACGATTTCGCGACCCCGCTCGCGAAATCGCCTCGACCCGTGACAGGACCCGCCCGCAGCAGCGCCGGACCCGAGCCGTCAACCGGCAGCGCCCCGGCCGAGCGAAGCACAGCCCGCGCCTGCTTCACGCCCACCGGCGGCGGGCCCAGGCCGGCGGTCGCGAGCAGGCGCGCACCGGGGGTCTCCAAGGCGGGTGCGTGGTCGTGGGCCCAGGCGAGGAAGCCCGCGGGATCGGCGTCGCAGGCAACCCTGCCGCCGGCCATCGCGATCACGCGGTCGGCGGCGGTGAGGCAGCGCTCCAAGCGGTGCTCTGCCAGCAGGATCGTCGTGCCCCACTCCTCGTTGAGCCGCCGCAGCAGGCCGATCAGCTCGTCGCCGGCGACCGGGTCGAGCTGCGAGGTCGGCTCGTCGAGCAGCACGAGCTGCGGCCGCCCCACGAGGGCAGCCGCCAGCGCGACGCGCTGCAGCTCCCCGCCGCTCAAAGCATGCGTCGGGCGCTCCAGCAGGTGCGCGACCCCGAGCGCGAGCGCCGCCTCCTCCACCCCGCGCGCGATCGCCGCGGGCGACTCGCCGCGGTTCTCGAGCGGGAAGGCCAGCTCGTTGCGGACCGTCCCCATCACGATCTGCGTCTCGGGGTCCTGGAACAGCGAGCCGGTCACGCTCGCCAGCTCGCCCGGGCCGTGCTCGCGCACGTCCATCCCGGCGACGCGCGCCTCACCGTTCACGGTTCCCCCGTGGACGTGCGGCACGAGCCCGCTCGCGAGCCGCAGCAGCGTCGACTTGCCGCTGCCGGAGCGGCCGGCGAGCACCACCAGCTCGCCCTCCTCGACGCGCAGCGTGACGTCGTCGAGCGCGGGCGCGCTCGCACCCGGGTAGCGGTACGTCAGCCGCTCCAGCGCGAGCGACGTCATCGGCGCCCCCACGCCGCCGCCAGCGCCGCGGCGCGCGGCTCGACGCCGCGCCGGTCGAGGAACGGCAGCAGCGGCGCCGCGACGATCGCGGCGGCAAGCGCCCACGCGCCCGCGCCCCAGCTCCCGTGCAGCAGCGGGTAGGTGCCGAACGACGCCGCGCCGGCCATCCGGCCGCCGACCGCCAAGGCGACCAGCGCGAGCGCGGCGGCCGCGAACGCGAGGTCGTGGCGCGACCACGGCGCGCGCACGCGCGGCGGGCGCCGCGCGGTGCCGTAGCCGCGCACCTCCAGCGCGGCGGCGACGTCGACCGCGCGGTCGAGCGCGCCGGCCGCGACCGCGCGCACGAGCGCGACGCGCGACGGCGCCGCGCCGGCACGGCAGCGCTGCGCGTCGGCCATGCGGCGGCCGTCGCGCTGCAGCACCGGGATCATCCGCGTCGCGAGCGTCGCCGTCAGCGCGGAGCGGAACGAGACGCGGCGGAACAGCCGCAGCACCTCGTCGGGGTCGACGACCGCCGCGTAGAGCGCGCAGCAGAGGATCAGCGCGAGCGCGCGCAGGCCGAGCACGACGCCGTAGACGAGCGCCTCGAGCGTCACGTCGACCTGCCCGAGCACGGGCGCCTCACCGAGCCGTGCGATCACCGTCAGGCCGTTGTGCGTGATGAGCGGGTTCAGCAGCGCGATCACGAGCGCGAACGGCAGCGCCAGCAGCAGTGCGCGGCGCAGCGCATGGCCGGCGCCGGCGGCGGCGCCCGTCGCGAGCGCCGCGACGACGACCGCGCCGAGCACGAGCGGGCTGTCGAACAGCAGCGCCGGCAGCGCGAGCGCGGCGCACAGCGCGCAGCCGACCGCCGCGCGTGCGGCGTGGAGCGGGCTGGTGCTGCGCCGCACGGACATCAGCGCACCACGGGCAGCCCGATCGGGTGGGAGCCGTCGAGCGCGAGCGCGAAGCGGCGCTGGAGCGTCTGCTCGTCGAGCGCGCTCGCAGCCGCCGCGACCCCGGCCACGTCGGTGCCGGTGACGGCCCACGTCGGCGCCTGCTGCTCGAAGCGCGTCGCCGCCACGAGCCCGGCGCCGTCGCCGAGCGTCTGGACGGCGTCGCCGCGCGGGTCGAGCAGATCCATCTGGCGGCCGTCGGCCGAGAAGCGCACGTACACGCCGCTGGAGGCCGGGCCGTGGTCGAGCTGCTCGAGCGCCGCGTCGCCGCGCAGCTCGCTCCAGCGCCCGACGAACACGCGCGTCGTGTCCTGCCCGACGCCGGTTCCGAGCGTCTGGCGGCCGGCGATCACGCCGACCGCGCCGAGCCGGTTCGAGACGGTCGTGCAGGCCGCCTGCGCGTCGTCGGCGCACTCGAGCACGACCGGGTAGCGCTTGCCGCCGGAGCCGTGCAGGAACGGCTCGGGATAGGAGCCGACGACGGCCGGGACGTGCGGGGTCGCGCCCCAGTCGTGGCGGTCCCACCAGATCGCGTCGCCGTCGTGCAGAGAGACGTCGGCGGCGCCAACCGCGCTCTCCATCCCGTTGACGTAGATGAACCAGTCGACGGGGCGGCCGCCGGCAGTCCCGCCGGACAGCCCGTCGATCGACTGCACGAAGCCGCCGCCATAGCGCGTCGTCACATGGAAGTCGCGCTGCAGCATGCGCATCGCCGTCTCCGACGACGGCAGGTTCTGGGCGATCCGCGCCCCCAGCTCGCGCGTCCCGAAGTCGCGCGTGACGAGCACGCGCGCTCCGGTCCCGCCGGCGCCCGCGCCGAGCCCGCAGCCGGCGAGGCCGGCGGCGAGCAGCAGCGCGAGCGCGACGAGCGCGAGCCGGGAGCGCGAATGGCCCACCCCGCTAGGCCCCCACGCTGAAGCGAACGCTCAGCACGCGGCGGTTGCCGGCGCCGTCGGTCGCGATCGCGTCGAGCCGGTAGCTGCCCCTGCCGAGCTTCGCCGGCAGCAGGTAGGACCAGCGGGCGCGGTCGCCCGCCGCGAACGGCGCGCTCGACGTGCTCGTGCAGGAGCGGAACGTGCCGCGTGCGGCGTCGAAGCGCGTGCAGCGCCCGTTGACGCGGCGCGTGAGGCGCAGCGCCACGGTCGCGCCCGAGGGGTCGACCGCGGTGCCGCGCAGCACGCGCGGCGCGTGCGCCGCGGTGAACGCCTGGCCGTTCGCGATCCCCGCGAGCGTGAGCGTCGGCGGCGTGACGTCGCTGCTGCCGCACTTCGTGCTGTGCGGACGGCGCACGCAGTGCAGGCTGCCGGACGGCGTGTCGCCGGCATGCGTGGCGCGCAGCGCCGACTGGCCCTGCGCCAGCGTGACGCGCACGGTGCCGTCGGCCGCCGTCTTGACCGGCTTGACGCCACCGCTCACCGTCGCGCCCGCGACCGGCGTGCTTCTGCCGGCGCCGTCGAGCAGGACGACCTTCACCTTCGGCTTGCCGTTGGTCACGTCGAGCACCGAGAGGTCGAGCGGCAGGTTCGTGCAGCTGGAGAAGTCCGGCGTGGAGCTGCAGAGGAACTCGAGGACTCTGTCGCCCGCCTGCAGCTGCGTGCCGCAGACGCCCGTCGACGAGACTCTGCCGTCGAGCCAGAAGGCCCAGTAGCTGCTGCCGTTCGCGGCGCCTCTGACGCCGTCGATCGCGTCGACCGTGAAGTCGCCGAACGAGGCGAACCAGGTGCCGCTCCAGCGACCGGTCGCCTGCCACAGCGCGCCGCCGGCGCTCGTGCCCGAGCAGGCGTTCGCGCCGTCGGGCTTGACCGCGGCGGACGTCGTGAGCAGCGTGGTGTCGGCGAGCGTTCTGCCGGGTGCTTCGACGCGCACGCTGACGCGCGCCGGCGATCCGGCGAGCGCGACCGGCGCCATGAGGCTCGCCGCGGCGAGCGCTCCGATGACGGAGCCGATGATCTTGCGAGACATTCGGGCCACCCCTTTCCGCGAGGGCGTATGGGAACGTGCGGTCGGGGCCTGGTCTCCTGGCTCTCGGGCCTACTCCCCGCGCCTTCCCGGGCGGCGGTGCCTCCCAGTGGCTGCGCAGTCGTGCTGCGCGTGCGGCGAGCGTCCCCGATCACAGTGGCGGGTCCGCGCCGGATTCACACCGGACTTCCCATCGCCACCGACCTGTGAACGCGGCGGATGCTAGCGCGGTCAGCGACGGATCGCCTCGGGGCAGGAATAGACTGCATCGCCCGATGGTCAACCTCACGCGCATCTACACGCGCCACGGCGACAGAGGCGAGACGCACCTCGGCGACATGAGCCGCGTGCCGAAGACGCACCCGCGGATCGAGGCGTACGGGACCGTCGACGAGCTCAACGCGCACCTCGGCGTCGCGCTGACGAGCGCCGGCATGCCGGAGCGCTACGTGCCGTGGCTCCAACATGTCCAGAACGACCTGTTCGACGTCGGCGCCGACATCGCGGTCCCGCACGGCGGCGACAAGACGCGCCTGCGCGTGAGCCCCGAGCAGACGAGATGGCTCGAGCAGCGCTGCGACGAGGTCAACGGCGAGCTGCCCGCGCTGAGATCGTTCGTGATCCCCGGCGGCTCGCCCGCGGCGGCGCAGCTGCACGTCTGCCGGACCGTCTGCCGTCGCGCCGAGCGCGCGGCGATCGCCTGCGGTGAGGAGCAGCTCGGCGTGGAGGTCGTGCGTTACCTCAATCGTCTCTCCGATTTTCTGTTCATCATTAGCCGCGGGGCGGTCGAGGGCGACGAGCCGCTGTGGGAGCCCGGTCGCTTCCGCTGACCAACCGACGCACAGGGGCTGCCGGCTCAGGTAGGTTCGCCCCTTCACGCATCAGGGGAATACGGTCGATTGGGGGAGTTGGGGGATGCGCCTCAAGCTTTGCGGTGCCGTCATCGCGGTCATGCTCGTCGTCGCCGGCTGCGGCGGCGGCTCGGGCTCCAGGACGAGCGCAAGCAGCAGGACCACGGCGGAAGGCACGACGACCGCGCCGCAGCCGGCGGTCGTGCACTACATCACCCGGGAAGCGAAGCCGAGGAACCCGGGTCCGCATCCGGGCGCCAGGGTCGAACAGCTGATCGTCAAGGACGTCCGCAGGGGCACCGGCCCCGAGATCCACGCCGGCGACAACGGGATCTTCGAATTCATAGCGACCAACTGGGTCACCGGCGCGACGCTGGAAGAGTCCTGGCACAGAAGAAGACCGTTCGAAACGCAGATCGAACACAACGTCGTGATCGACGGCTGGTGGCAGGGCATCCCCGGCATGAGGGTCGGCGGCCGCCGCCAGATAATAATCCCGCCAAGCCTCGGCTTCACGACCAACCCGACGCTGCAGGGAGCGACGACGTTCTTCGACGTCGTGCTCGTGCAGGTCAACCCGGTGAGACCGGCCGCCCTCGGCGGGACGAGAACCGCGGCGAGCGGCTGACGAACGCGCCGCAGCAGCGGCGCTCGTGGCGCGATCGGCGCATCGGCCGATCGCGCGTGCGAAGGTCCCGGGCCTTCTCGAAGAGGCTCAGGAGCTGACGCACATGGCACAAGGAACGATCGTCTCCGGCCACACGGCCGTCATCAGCGGCGCGGGGTCCGGCATCGGGCGCGCGATGGCGCAGCGGCTCGCGCGCCACGGCTGCCCCGTCGCGATCTGCGACTGGAACGAGGACGACCTGCAGGAGACGGCCGCGACGATCGACGGGCCCGTGCTCGCGCGCAGACTCGACGTGCGCGACCGCGGCGGGCAGATGGCGTTCGCCGCCGCCGTGCAGGAGTGGGCGCCGCAGCCGCTCGGGATGGTCTTCAACAACGCCGGCGTGACGGTCTCGCAGATGGCCGCCGACGCCGCCCACGAGGACGACGAGTGGGTCATCGACGTGAACATGTGGGGCGTGATCCACGGCACGCGCGCCTTCCTGCCGATCCTGCTCAGACAGGACAGCGGCGCGATCGTGAACGTCTCGAGCGTCTTCGGCCTGATCGGCTTCCCGACGCAGAGCGCGTACTGCGCCTCGAAGTTCGCGGTGCGCGGCTACACCGAGTCGCTGCGCCACGAGCTGCGCGAGACCGGCGTGCAGGCCGTCGCCATCCATCCCGGCGGCGTCAACACGAACATCGTCGAGCACGCGCGCTTCCACGTCGACGACCGCGGCAACAGAGACCACGACGTGCTCAAGCGCGACTTCAGAAGAGTCGCGCGCACGTCGCCCGACAAGGCGGCGGAGATCATCCACACCGGCGTCGAGCGCGGCAAGGTGCGCATCCTCGTCGGGCCCGACGCCGGCTTCCTGTCGCTGCTGACGCGGATCGCCCCGGTGCGCTACTTCGACGTGCTCGAGCGGCTCGAGCCGTTGATGCGCCGCCGCAGATAGCCGCTAGCTTCATGGGTGGATGGCGAAGAAGCGGCTCACCCCGGGCGTCGAGCTCAAGCCCAAGCAGAAGTGCTGCAAGTCGCGGCCGCGCTGCAAGCGCTGCCGCGTGACGCTGGAGCGGCTCAGCGCGATGGGCTTCGCCGAGCGGCGCGCCTCCGACGGGCGCTACGTGATCGTCGAGGTCGTGCCGAAGCGGGAGCTGAGAGCGGCGCGCAGAAGGTGACGCCGGTCAGGCGACGCGGACCTGCTCGTCGCCCACCTGCACGACGTCGCCGCTGCGCAGCTGCCGGCCCCGCCGCTCCTCCGGCTCGCCGTTGACGCTGACGGCCGCCGCCGCCAGCAGCTCCTTCGCTTCGCCGCCGGAGTCGGCGAGACCGGCCAGCTTCAGCAGCTGGCCGAGGCGGATCGTCTCGTCGCGGATGGGGATGTCGCGCATGCGCGGAACGCTACGCGAGCGCGGCGATGTCCCGCTGCAACGCGCGCTCGTCCGCGGTGACGCGGTGACGCGCGCGGGCGTAGTCCCGGCGGTGCGTCGCGCGCGCGGCGGTCGCGAGCGCGGCGTAGGCGCGACCGGTCTCCCCCAGCCGACCGGCGAGACGCGCCAGCTCGCCGGGCGCACCGACCGTCCCGAGTCTCGCGGAGGCTGCGGCGGCGCGCGCGTACGCGGCGCCGAGGCGGTCGGCCGCCGCGGCCTGCCGCCGCCCCGTCGATGCGGCCGCCAGGGCATGGCGCTCTCGCGCGCGCGCCTGGTCGAGGTCGGCCACGATCCCGGCAAGCGCACGCCGCGTCGCAGCATCGCCGCCGAGCGGGACGACCGGCCCGGCGGGCAGGCGCAGGGTCGTGAGGGCGGCGGAGCACGCCGCGCGCGCCGCGGCGTCCGCGGCGGGCGGGCCGACGCAGGCGGCGACGATCGGGCCGTCGCCGTCCTCGAGCACGTAGACGTCGGCGGTGCTCGCGGCGCCGACCGCGACGTCGCGATAGCGCCACGCGTCGTGGACGCCCAGCCGCACGGGCTCGGGCGCGGCGTCCGCCAACCGTGCGAGCAGCGGCGCGGCCGTGCGCGTGACCACGAGCGCCGTTGCGTCCGTTGCGGGTGGATGGGCGACGAGCACCGGGGAGCCGAACGCCGGCGGGACCGCGCCGGCCCCGGCGCGCAGCCAGCCGCGCGGCGCCTCGACGCCGAGGCCGGCGCCCGTGAGCCCGACCGCCGCCGGCTGGCGCGGCGCCGTGCTCGCCGACCCGGCG
>CAZGJV010000041.1:0-23629 GCA_964525715.1 uncultured Conexibacter sp.
AGCCACACCTCGCGCTCGCTGCCTAACAACCAGAACTAACGACCGCGTCTACTAGCCTCTGCGCCGACAAGCGCGACCGAAGGAGATCCGATGCTGCGCAAGGTCCTCGTGGGAGTCGACGGCACGCCGAGCGCGCGCGACGCCGTCGTGCTGGCGCGCGCGCTCGCCGCGGCCGACGACCCGGACGTGCTGCTCGTCGGCGCCTACAGCGACCCGCTGCTGCCGTTCCCGCCGGGCCTGCGCCGCGACCTCCACCTCGGCCGCGATGTCGAGCAGCTCCTGCTGGAGGTGCGCGGCGAGCTGGCGCCGACAGCGCGCACGCACGTCAAGGCCGACCTCTCGTCGGGGCGCGCGCTGTGCCACGAGGTCGGCGACGAGCACGCCGATCTGCTCGTGCTCGGCTCCACGCGTCGCGTCGGCAACGGGCAGGCGGGCGTCGGCCGCACCGGCCGCCAGGTCCTGCACGGCGCTGTCTGCGCAGTCGCGCTCGCGGCGCACGGCATCGCCGCCGGCGCCGAGCCGTTCGCGCTGCGCCGCGTCGTCGTCGGCGTCGACCGCTCGGCGGAGGCGGAGGCGGCGCTGGCGCTCGCGCGCCAGCTCGCCGCGGCCGCCGGCGCGCAGCTGACGGCGGTCGCGGTCGTCGACGATCGCCTGCCGGCGACGGTCGCGCCCGCCGGGATGGCGGTCGAGCTAGTGCAGTGGGACGACCTCGTCGGCGCGCACCGTGAGCAGGCCGAGAGGCTGCTGGCCGAGCTGGTCGAGCGGAGCCCCGGGCTCGCGACCGAGCTGCGCGTCGGGGAACCGGCCGAGGAGCTGGCCGCCGCCGCCGCGCACGCGGATCTGCTCGTGATCGGCTCGCGTCGCTGGGGGCCGCTCGCGCGCCTCGTCGTCGGCAGCACCGGAGAGGGGCTCGTGCGCGAGGCGCCCTGCTCGCTGCTGCTCGTGCCGCGGCCGGCGGAGGAGGCGCCGGCCGACGGTTGATCCTGCATCGCCGCCGAGAAACTGAGATCCTGGGCGTCGGGCTCGCCGTGCAGCGCCGGCACGCGGCGGCGGCGAGCTCCGGCCCGATGACGGGGGATCGATCGGAAGCGAGGGGGACACGATGGCGAAGTGGATCGACGGTCGACGGCTGAGGCGCCGCTCGCTGTCGCTGTTCGCGTGCATTTCGGCCGCGGCCGCGGCGGTGGCGTTCGCGGCCGGCTGTGGTGGCGCCGACAGGGCGAGCGCCCCGGCGAGGACGGTCGTGCAGATCCAGCACGTGCAGAGGGACCGCTGGACCTACGCACGCGAACGCTTCCGCGAAACGTGCGGCGGCTGCCACACGCTCGCCGACGCGGGCACCCACGGCCGGCGCTACGACCTCGACCACTCCGGCGTCATCGAAGCGCAGCACGCGCGCTACGCGATCGAACACGGCGAACCCGGCATGCCGGCGTGGGCCGGCGTCCTGTCGAAGCGGGAATACGAAGAACTCGTCGCCTACGTCACGACCGTCGCCAAGAACACGCCCGGCGAAACCAACTGGTCCTGGCAGATGTCGCTGCGCACCGCGGGCGAAAGGTGGTCGTCCCAGCAGGCGAAGGACCTCGAAGCCAAATACGCGAACCAGGGCTCTGGCGCCCCCACCAGCTCGAGCTCCAGCAGCTCGTTGAGGTAGGCGCTCGCGGAGGCGGCGCCGCCCGCGGCGCCGCCGCGTAGAGTGCCGGCGCGATGCCCAACGCGCTCGTCGATCGCTCCTGGCCGCTGCTGACGCGCCTCATGCGCGCGCATGTCGCGCTCTACCGCGCGAGCGGCGGCCGGCTCGGCCACAAGCCGCCCGGGCTGCCGCAGATGCTGCTGCTCGACCACGTCGGCGCGCGCAGCGGCGTCAGACGCACGAGCCCGCTCGTCTACACGCGCGACGGCGAGGACTACGTGCTCGTCGCCTCCAAGGGCGGCTATCCGAGACACCCGGCGTGGCTGCACAACCTGCGTGCGCACCCCGACACGACGATCCAGGCCGGCACGCGCAAGCTCGCGGTGCACGCGCACGTCGCGAGCGACGAGGAGCGCGAGCGGCTGTGGCCGCTCTGCGTCGCGACGTACGCCGGCTTCGCCGGGTACCAGAAGCGCGCGGGGCGCACGATCCCGCTCGTCGTGCTGTCACCGCGGCGACCCTGAGCGGTCTCGCGCGAGCGCCGCGGCGCCAGCTCGAGCGGTCCCGTCCGCGCGATTGCGCAAACTTCTGTGCACCATTTGGCAGGGTTTGAGATCGAGCGGAGGCAGACACGTATGGCAGAGTCCTTCCTGGGAGAGATTCGGATGTTCGGAGGGGATTTCGCGCCGCGCGGCTGGGCGCGCTGCCACGGGCAGCTGCTGCCGATCGCGGAGCACGCACCGCTGTACAGCCTGATCGGGACGACCTATGGCGGCGACGGCGTCGAGACGTTTGCGCTGCCCGACCTGCGCGAGGACGCCGCGCCGAGATCGCCGCCGCCGATCGTCTTCATGATCGCGCTCGCCGGCGTCTATCCGGCGCGCCCATAATCGGCGCGCCCGTAATCGCCTGCCCGCGCGCCGAGTCCTCGGAGGAACGGGCAAGCGGTGTGGTATTTAAGTCCACACGGTTCGAGCGCCCGGCGCTCGGCGGCCCTCACGGGCTGGGAGGCCGTATGGGAAGGGATCGGACGATCGCCAGCGAGGACCTCGACGAGCAGCGGCTGCGCCGCCTGATCGAGGTCGGCCGCTCGCTCGTCTCCGAGCGCGACCTCGAGACGCTGCTCACGCAGGTGCTCGACGTCGCGCGCGAGCTGACCGGCGCGCGCTACGCCGCGCTCGGTGTGCTCGACGAGTCGCGCCAGTCGCTCGAGCGCTTCCTCACGCGCGGGATCGATGCCGCCACGCACCGCGCGATCGGCGACCTGCCGCACGGCCGCGGCATCCTCGGCCTGCTGATCCAGGAGCCGGCGCCGCTGCGCCTGCACGACCTGCACACGCACCCGCGCTCCTACGGCTTCCCCGCCAACCATCCGCCGATGCACAGCTTCCTCGGCGTGCCGGTGCTGATCCGCGGCAACGCGTGGGGGAACCTGTACCTGACCGACAAGCAGGACGGCGACTTCGACGCGGCCGACGAGCAGACGGCGGTGATCCTCGCCGACTGGGCGGCCGTCGCGATCGAGAACGCCAACCTCTACCTGCGCCTGCAGGCGCGGCGCGACGAGCTCGAGCAGGTCGTGCAGGGGCTCGAGGCGACGACCGCGATCGCCCGCGCGGTCGGCGCCGAGACGCAGCTCGACCGCGTGCTCGAGCTGATCGTCAAGCGCGGCCGCGCGCTCGTCGACGCGCGCGCGATGGTGATCCTGCTGCGCGAAGGCGACGAGATGGAGGTCGCCGCCTGCGCCGGCGAGGCGGAGGCCGGCGTCGTCGGCCGGCGCATCCCGGTCGAGGGCTCGACCTCCGGCGAGATCCTGCGCGGGGCGCGCCCGGAGCGCATCCGCGACGTCGCGGCGCGCCTGCGGATCTCCTCCGACCGGCTCGGCGTCCGCGACGCGCACACGGCGCTGCTCGTGCCGCTCGAGTTCCGCGGGCGGGGGCTCGGGGTGCTCGTCGCGTTCGACCGCATCGGCACCGAGCCGGAGTTCGGCGCCGAGCAGGAGAAGCTGCTGCTCGCGTTCGCTGCCAGCGCCGCGACCGCGGTCGCGACCGCGCAGACGGTCGAGCACGAACGCCTGCGCGAGTCGATGGCGTCCGCCGAGCAGGAGCGCCGCCGCTGGGCGCGCGAGCTGCACGATGAGACGCTGCAGGGGCTCGCCGGCTTCCAGGTGCTGCTCAGCTCCGCGCTGCGTCACAGCAAGGGCGAGTCGCTCGAGCTGGCGGTCCGCACCGCCGTCGAGCAGATCGGCACGGAGATCGAGAAGCTGCGGATGCTGATCACCGAGCTGCGCCCGGCGGCGCTCGACGAGCTCGGCCTGCAGCCGGCGATCGAGTCGCTCGCGAGCCGCGTCGCCGCGGTCGAGGGGCTCGAGGTCGAGACCGAGGTCAGCCTCGGCAGCGAGGGAGAGCGGCTCGCCCCGGAGCTGGAGACGGCCGTCTACCGGCTCGTGCAGGAGGCGCTCACGAACGTCGTCAAGCACGCCGGCGCCAGCAGCGTCGCGATCGAGATCGTGGCGCACGACGGGCACGTCGACGTGACGGTCCACGACGACGGCGCCGGCTTCGACCCCGACGCGCCGCGCGAGGGCTTCGGCATCACCGGGATGCGCGAGCGCGTCGGGCTGGCCGCGGGGACGCTGACGATCGAGAGCAGCCCCGGCGAGGGCACGACCGTAGTCGCGTCGCTGCAGCGGGCGGCGGAGACCGGCGGCGGCCGCACCGCCGTCGCCTAGTCGCCGGTGCCGGACTCGATCAGGCCGTGGTCGAGCGCGTAGCGCACCAGCTCGGCGCGCGAGGAGCGGCGCACCTTCTGCTGGATGTGCGCGCGATGCGACTCGACCGTGCGGACGCTGAGGTAGAGCTGCGAGGCGATCTCGCTGTTCGTGTGCCCGAGCGCGATCAGCTTCAGGACCTCCAGCTCGCGCTCGGTCAGGTCGTCGGGCGGGCCGCTCGGCGGCGGCTCGGCCGCCATCCGCGCGCCCAGCTCGGGGTTGAGGTACGTGCGGCCCTCGGTCGCCATCCGCACGGCCTGCACGAGCTCGGCGTCGGCCGCCTCCTTCAGCACGTAGCCGCGCGCGCCGGAGCGCAGCGCCTCGCGCGCGAAAGCCGGATCCTGCTGCATCGTCAGCACGACGATCGCCGTCTCCGGCGCCTGCTCGAGGAAGCGCGGGATCGCCTGCAGGCTCGGCTCGCCCGGCATGTTGAGGTCGAGCACGAGCACGTTGGGGTGGTAGGCGCGCACGGCACGCAGCGCCGCTTCGACGTCGCCCGCCTCGGCGACGACCTCGATCCCCTCCTCGGCGTCGAGCACCATCTTCAGACCGGTGCGCACGACCGCGTGGTCGTCGGCGATCACGACCCGCGTCACCGGCTCGGCTGAGGGCACGGCGGACTCGGGCTGCTCGGCTGCGCTCATGGCGGGCGACGATACCGGCCCGCAGCGACGCGACACCACCGCAGGAGGCACGGGGCCGGCATCCGTCGTTTCCACGGATGCGCCGTACGGCGCGACGCCGATGAGGCGGGTGGGCCGCCGGCTTAGCGTACGACCCCCATGCACGACATCGTCATCGGCTACGACGGCTCCGACCGCGGGCACGACGCGCTGTCGCTCGGCCGCTCGCTCGCCGAGCTGCTGCGCCCCGGCGACGACGGCGAGCCGCCCGACGTCGAGGTCGCGCTCGTCTTCCCGGACGGCGCGGTCGGGGCGAGCGGCGAGCGCACGCTCGACGGCGACCACCGTCGCGGCGCGGACCACATCCTCGACGGCGCCCGCCAGGCGTGGCCCGAGCTGGGTCTCGGCGCGTTCCACGTCGTGCAGGCCGGCTCGGTCTCGGCGGGCCTGCACCGGCTCGCGCAGGAGCGCGACGCGGCCGTGCTCGTCGTCGGCGCCAGCCACCGCAGCGCGGCCGGGCGCGTCTTCCCCGGCAGCGCGACCGAGCAGACGCTGCACGGCTCGCCCTGCGCGGTGCTCGTCGCGCCGCCCGGCTACGCCGCCGCTGCGCGGCCGCTGCGGCGCGTCGGCGTCGCCTACGACGGCTCGCAGGAGGCGCGCACCGCGCTCGACGCGGTGCGGCGGCTCGCCGGCCGCCGCGACGACGTGACGGTCGTCGCGATCGACGTCGTCGACCTCGCGCCCCCGCTCGCGATCCCCTACGACTATCCGGGCCGGATCGCCGACCTGCAGGCGATCGCCGACGTGCACCTGCGCGATGCCGGGACCGCGCTTGCCGACATGCCCCACGTCGAGCTCGACCGCCGCGACGGTGACCCGGTCCGCGAGCTGGTCGACGCGAGCCACGGGCTCGACCTGCTTGCGCTCGGCTCGCGCGGGCATGGGCCGCTGCGGCGGCTGCTGCTCGGCAGCGTCAGCGCGCACGTCGTGCGCCATGCGGCCTGTCCGCTGCTGCTGCTCGCGCACGGGGCGGAGGTTCCGGCGGCGGATGCGGTCCCGGCCGAGCGTGAGGGTGCGGGCGCATGAGCGGGGATTCCGTAGTCGTCCCGTGTGCGTCATCGGGCTTCCCCGATGGCGCGTCCGACCTCGCTTCGTAGCCTGAGCACATGACCCGTTCCCCGCGCTCCCCGCTCCAACGCCTGAACGTCGTCGTCGCCGGCGGCGGCATCGCCGGTGTCGAGACGCTGCTTGCGCTGCGCACGCTCGCCGGCGACGCGCTCTCGCTCACGCTCGTGAGCCCGCAGGCGCAGCTCCACTACCGCCCGTTCGCCGTGCGCGAGCCGTTCGACGGGCACGCGACGCGCCACTACGACCTCGGCGAGATCTGCCATGACCTCGACGTCGTGCACCGCCGCGACGCGCTCGCCGCGGTCGACGCGGCGGCGCGCACGATCGTGACCGAGGGCGGCGAGCGGATCGCCTACGACGCGCTCGTGCTCGCCCCCGGTGCGCGCGCGAGCGCCGCCCTCCCGCACGCGCACACGTTCCTCGCCGAGGCCGACCCCGGGAGCCTGCACTGGGTCGTGCGCGAGCTCGAGCAGGGCGTCGTGCGGCGCGTCGCGTTCGTCGTGCCGCCCGGCCACACGTGGCCGCTGCCGCTCTACGAGCTCGCGCTGATGACCGCCGCGCGGGCGCGCGAGGCCGGCGTCGAGGACGCCGAGCTGACGCTGGTGACGCCCGAGGGCGCGCCGCTGGGCCTGTTCCACGGCGCCGGCAGCGCGGCTGTCGCCGAACAGCTCGCGCAGTCGCGGATCGCGTTCGTCGGCGACGCCTACGCGCACGACTACGACGGCGGGACGCTGACGCTGACGCCGGGCGAGCGGATGCTCGCGGCCGAGCGCGTCGTCGCCCTGCCGGTGCTGTCCGGCCCGGCGATCGCGGGCGTGCCGTGCGACGCCGACGGCTTCGTCCACGTCGACGAGCGCGGCCGCGTGCCCGGCCTCGCCGACGTCTACGCGGCCGGCGACGCGACGACCTTCGCGATCAAGCAGGGCGGGATCGCCGCCCAGCAGGCCGACGCCGTCGCGACGCTGATCTCGCGCGCGGCCGGCGCGCGCGTTCCTCAGCCCTCGACCCGACCGCTGCTGCGCGCGGTGCTGTTCTCCGGCGACGGCCCGCTCTACCTGCGCGCGACCATCACCGGCGGTGAGAGCGTCGTCTCCAGCGCCTCGCGGCACTGTCCGTGGTGGCCGCCGCACAAGGTCGCGGCGCGCTACCTCGCGCCCTACCTGGCCGACCGCGACGAGAGCGACCGCGGCACCGCCGGCCGCCACCTGCGCGCCGTGCCGGCGCCCGGCGCGGGTACGGCGGTCGTCCACCACGACGGCGACCCCGGCGGCATCGAGCTGCTCGGGCACGAGCGGCGGTAGGCGATGTCCGACCTGCTGCGGCGGGCGGGTGGAAGCGGAGCGCCGCCGCGCGTGCTGATCGTCGGCGGCGGGGTCGCGGCGCTCGAGGCCGTCCTGGCGCTGCGCGCCCACGCGGGCATGCGCGTCGAGATCGAGCTGATCGCGCCGCGGCGTGAGCTGAGCTACCCGCCGCTCGACGTGCTCGAGCCGTTCGGGCTCGCACCGCCCCAAATCGACCTCGCGGACGCGCTCGCGTCGCTCGGCGTGCGCCAGCGGCGCGACGCGGTCGACGACGTCGACGCGCGCGAGCACTGGGTCCACACCGCGGGGGGTGCGGTGCTGCACTACGAGGCGCTGGTGCTGGCGATCGGCGCGCGGCCGGCGGCGCCCTTCCCCGGCGCGCTCGTCTACGGCGACCCGCGCTCGCGCGAGGACTTCGCGCGCCTGCTCGCGGCCGCCGATTGCGGCCCGCGCGCAGGCTTCGTGGAACAGCTGCTGTTCGTCGTGCCGGAGGGCGTGAGCTGGCCGCTGCCGCTGTACGAGCTGGCGGTCATGACGGCGCGCAGGCTGGCGGCCGCGCCCGGCGCCGGCCGCAGCGCACCGCGGATCGCGATCGCCACCACGGAGCGCGCGCCGCTGGAGCTGTTCGGCGGCCGCGCGAGCGGCGGCCTGCTCGAGTACCTCGAGCAGCTCGGGATCGCCTTCCTGCCCGGCGCGCGCGTGGAGCAGGTCCGTCCGGGCGAGGTCCACCTCGAGCCCGGCGGTCGCATGCGGCGCGCCGACCGCGTCGTCACGGTGCCGGTGCTGCACGGTCCGCGAATCGAGGGCCTGCCGCACGACGCCGACGGCTTCGTCCCGATCGACGCACACGGCGCGGTGCGCGGCGTGTCCGACGTCTACGCGGCCGGCGACGCGACCGACTTCCCGATCAAGCAGGGCGGGCTCGCGACGCAGCAGGCCGACGCGATCGCCGAGACGCTCGCCGCGCGCGCCGGCGCGCCGCTGACGCCGGCGCCGTTCCGCCCGGTGCTGCGCGGGATGCTGCTGACGAGCGAGCAGCCGCGCTACCTGGAGTCCGACGTGGACGGGTCGGGCGGGGCGCGCGCCACCGAGACGCCGCTGTGGTGGCCGCCGATGAAGGTCGCCGGGCGGCACCTCGCGCCGTTCCTGGCAGAGCGCTTCGGCGCGCGCATGCCCGCCGCGCCGCAACCCGACGAACGCTGGTTGGAGGGGGCGATCCCGTGCGAGATCACGTTGCCGGTACCGGAGCCCGCGGCGGGTCCCGCCGCCCGCGCGTCCTGATCGCCGGAGGCGGCGTCGCGGCGCTCGAGACGCTGCTCGCGCTGCGCGACCGGGCCGCGGACGGGCTCGAGATCGTCCTGCTGGCGCCGGCGCAGCGGTTCGTCTACCGCCCGCTCGAAGTGCTGACGCCG
Source organism: uncultured Conexibacter sp. (assembly GCA_964525715.1). Lineage (GTDB taxonomy): Bacteria > Actinomycetota > Thermoleophilia > Solirubrobacterales > Solirubrobacteraceae > Conexibacter. The sequence goes on from CAZGJV010000041.1 coordinate 8,871, forward strand.
TTCGCGCCGGGCGCGGTGCCGTCGCTGCCGTTCCCGCCGTCGTCGCCGAGCACGTCGCGACGCTCCTCCACGGCGCGCTCGCGGCGGTCGACGGCTTCGGTCGCGTGCGCGGCGACGCGGACGTGCACGCGGCCGGCGACGCGACCGACTTCCCGATCAAGCAGGGCGGGCTCGCCGCGCAGATGGCAGACGTGGTCGCCGCCGACGCGATCCACCGCCTGCTCGGCGGCCCGCTGCCGGCGCCGTTCGACCCGGTGCTGCGCGCCGTGCTGCTGACGGGCGGCCCGTCGCGCTTCCTGCGCGCGCACCTCGCGCGCGGTGGCGGCGAGCGCGAAGGGGAGGAGGTCGCCGACGAGCCGTTGTGGTGGCCGCCGGCGAAGATCGTCGCCCACCAGCTCGCGCCCTACCTCGCCGAGCGGCTGCTGCGCGGGCCTCACGCCCGCTCTGGTAGCATTGCTTGCAATGACAGCACTGCATGCACCTAGCGCACACGGCTCCACCATCACGGTCCGCAACCTCGACGACATCGTCAAGGCGCGGCTGCGGCTGCGCGCGGCGCAGAACGGCCGCTCGATGGAGGCCGAGGCGCGAGCGATCCTGCGCGACGCGCTGCTCGAGCCGGGTGCCTCCGAGGCGCGTCTCGGCAGCCGCATCCACGACCGCTTCGCCGGGCTGCGCGGGGACGCGCTCGACCTGCCGGCGCGCAGCGAGCTGCCGCGCGCCGCCGACCTCGGCGCATGATCGTCCTCGACACGAACGTCCTCTCCGAGCTGATGCGCAGACGGCCGTCGGAGGACGTGCTGAGCTGGGTCGACGAGGAGGACCCGCGCACGCTCGCGATCACGGCGGTCACCGCCGCGGAGCTGCTGCACGGCGTGGCGCGCCTGCCGCACGGCGCCCGCAGGCGCAAGCTCACGGCTGCGGTCGACGGGCTGCTGACGGAGGACTTCGCCGGTCGCGTGCTGCCGTTCGACGGCGCCGCCGCGGTCCACTACGCCGAGCTGGTCGCCGCGCGCGAGCGCGACGGGCGGCCGGTCAGCGTTGCCGACGGCCAGATCGCCGCGATCTGCCGCCACCACGGCGCGACGCTCGCCACCCGCAACGTGCGCGACTTCGACGCCGCCGGCCTCGAGCTGCTCGACCCCTGGGCCGTGCCGGTGGGCTGAGCCGTTGCGCGGCGTCAGTCGTCCCAGTCGCTGCGGCGGGTGACGCCCTCGCCGCGCTCTTCGCCGCCGCGGTCGTCATCGTCGTCGTCGGGTCTCGTCGCGCCGGGCGCGATGCCCGGGTGCGACGACGGCGCGGTTGTGCCCGGCGTGTGCGCCTGATGCGGCGGCGCCAGCTCCTCGCCGGCCGACGGCGGCTCGGCGGAGAGGCCGATGCGCTGGCTGGAGAGCTGCGTCGCGGCGTACGTCACGCCGGCCGCCAGCGCGAGCCCGATCAGGCCCACGGCGACCCACACCAGCAGTGTCCGAGCACGCATCGACACGACGCTAACGGCGCTCCTGCAAAGCGACAGCCAAGGGCGGCAGCCGCAGCACGGCGCGCGCGCCGACCGCGACGTCGGTCCGGTTCGCGATCGTGACATCGCCCGACCAGCGGCGCGCCAGCGTGCGCGCGATCGTCAGGCCGAGCCCGGTCCCGCCGGGCGCCCGCCGCCCGGCCGCGCCGCGGTGGAAGCGCTCGAACAGCGCCTCCGCCTCGCCCGGCGCGAGGCCCGGTCCCTCGTCGAGCACCTCGATCGTCTCGCCGGAGGCGCGCAGCGCGACCGTCGAGCCCTCGGGCGCGTAGCGCAGCGCGTTCTCGACGAGCGCGTCGAGCACGCGGTCGACGTCGGCGCGCGCGGCGGAGGCGATCGCCGGCGACTGCGGCCGCGCGAGCACGACCTCGCGCCCCTGCTCGCGCGCGAGCGGCTCCCAGCGGCGGTGTGCCGCCGCGGCCGCGCCGGCCAGGTCGATCGGCTCGGCCGAGGCGTCCGGCTCGCCCGCGCTCGACAGCACGAGCAGCTCCTCGACGAGCTGCGCGATGCGGTCGACCTCGCGCTCGCCGGCCGCCAGCTCGGCCGCCGCCTCCGGCGAGACGCCCGCCGCCTCGGCCTCCTCGAGCCGCAGCCGCAGCCCCGCCAGCGGCGTGCGCAGCTGATGCGAGGCGTCGGCGACGAACGCCTGCTGGCGCGCGAGCATGTCGCGGATGCGGTCGGTCATGTCGTTGAACGAGTGTGCGAGCGAGCGCTCCTCGGTCGAGCCCTCGAGTGCGACGCGCGTGTCGAGGTCGCCGGCCGCGACGCGCGCGGCGGCGGCGCGCATGTGGCGGATCGGCCGTACGAACTGGCCGGCGATCGCGGCGCCCGCGAGCAGCCCCAGCGCGAGCACGATCGCGCCGACGAGCAGCAGCCCGGCCGTCGAGCGCCGCACCGCGCGGCGCACGGCGGCGACGCTCTGCGTGATCCGCACGACGCCGACGACGTGGCCGTGCGCACCGTGCAGCACCGGCGCGGCCGTTGCGAGGATGTTCTGCCCGAGCGTCTGGCTGTCGCGCTGGCTCTGGATCGCACGACCGTGCAGCGCGGCGGCGACCTCGGGGCGATCCGCATAGCTCGTCCCGAGCGGCCCGCCGGCCGAGTCGGCGATCAGCAGCCCGCGCGCGTCGAGCACGATCACGCGCCCGCGCACCGAGTGCGCCGCCGAGTCGGCGAGCTGCGCGAGCGCGACCGGCTTCGCAGGCGCCACGAGATCGGCCACCGAGGCCGCGACGACGTCCGTCTGCCCGCGTGCCTGCGTGCGCACCTCGGCCTGCACGCGGCCGTTGAGGCTGAAGATCAGCGGCACCTCCAGCGCGACGACCGCGAGCAGCAGCACGTACGCGAGCGCGAGCAGCAGGCGCGTCCGCAGCCCTATGCCGTCAGCTCCTCGTCCGAGGCGAAGCGGAAGCCGACGCCGCGCACCGTGTGGATGAAGCGCGGCGCGGCGGGGTCGTCGCCGAGCTTGCGGCGCAGCCAGCCGACGTGCACGTCGAGCGTCTTCGTCGAGCCGAACCAGTTGACGTCCCACACGTCCGTCATCAGGTCCTCGCGCGTGACGACGCGGCCGGCCTCGCGCATCAGCCGCACGAGCAGGTCCAGCTCCTTGCGCGCGAGCTGCAGCTCCTCGCCGTCGAGCCACACGCGGCGCGCGCCGGCGTCGACCTCGAGCGGGCCGCTGCGCAGCACGTCGTCGGTCTCCGCGTTGCCGCGCGGCCCGGCCGCGGCGGCACCGGCGGCGGCACCGGCGCCGGTGCGCCGCAGGACGGCGCGGATGCGCGCGATCACCTCGGCGCCGCTGAACGGCTTGACGACGTAGTCGTCGGCGCCCAGCTCCAGTCCGACGATGCGGTCGGTCTCGGTGCCGCGCGCGGTCAGCATCACGATCGGCACGTCGCCGCGGCGGCGCAGCTCGCGGCACACCTCGCGCCCGTCGCCGTCGGGCAGCGTCAGGTCGAGCAGCACGAGGTCGGGGTCGATCTGCGCCGCCGTCTCGAGCGCGCCGGCGGCCGTCCCGACGGTCGTCGTCTCGAAGCCGGCGCGCACGAGCGCGCGCGTGAACGGCTCGGCGATCGAGGGCTCGTCCTCGACGAACAGGATGCGGGGACCGGCGCCGTCGGTCATGCAGCGGAGGCTAGCGCTCATGGCACCGGTCACCAGGGTGACCGACCGCGGTTGCGCCGTGGTTTTGCCAGCCCATTACCCGCCGTTGACGATGGCTTGGCGCCGGGGTCGCAACCCTGGTCCGCGTCGCTGGACTCCCCCGGTCGAAGGAGCGTCTCCTCCGTGCAGCGCAGCAGCAGGGCAATCGCAACCGCAGCGGTCGTCGCCGCCCTCGGCGGGCTGGCCGCGGTCGCGCTCGGCTCGCAGCCGGTCAGACACGGCGCCACGACGAAGGTCGTGCTGACGCCGATCCGCGTGGTGCGCACGCAGGTCGAGGTCCAGACGATCACGCGCGTGCGCCACGACCTCCCGCCGCAGGCGGGTGGGTGAGGTGGGCGCGGCGCGCGACGGAGCGCGGTCGCGGCGGCGCCGGCCGTCCCCCGGCGGGGTGCTCGGGGGCTCGCTCGCGCTGTTCGTCGTGCTGCTGGCGCTGCTGGCGTGGCAGATGCGCGGCGGCGGCGATCCGGCACTCGGAGCCGGCAGACCGGCCGTGCGGCTGCGGCGCCCGGTGCAGATCGTGCTCGTCCACCGCGTCGTGCGCAAGGTCGTGATCGTGCACAAGCCGGCGCCGGCACCCGTCGCAAGCGCGGCACCTGCGGCTCCGGCCGCCTCGGCGCCCGCCGCATCCGCGCCCGCCCCCGTCGCACAGGCGCAGGCGCCTGCCCCAGCGCCCGCGCCGGCCCCGGCTCCCGCGCCGGCAGCCCCCGCGCCGGCTCCTGCCCCGGCCCCGGCGCCGGTCGTCACGCGGTCCTCATGAGCGTCCACCTCGCCGCCGAGCACGACGTCGCCTTCGCCTGCATGGGCTGCACGTTCCGGCTGCTCGTCGGCGCGCCGGACGCCGCCGCCGCGGTCGTCGCGGCGCAGGCGCAGCTCGCGGAGATGGACGCGCGCCTCTCGCGCTTCCGCCCCGACAGCGAGCTGAGCCGTCTCAACGCCGACCCGCGCACGACCGTTCCGGCCTCGCCGCTGCTGCTCGCGACCGTGCGCGCCGGCGTGTGGGCGGCGCAGCGCACCGGCGGGCTCGTCGACCCCACGCTCGCCGGCGCGCTCGTGCGCGCCGGCTACGACAGATCGCTCGCGGGAGCGACCGCCGGGCCGCTGCGGCAGGCGCTGCTCGACGCGCCGCCGCGCCGCCCCGCGCGCCCCGATCCCAGCGCCCGCTGGCGCGCGGTGCGCGTCGACGAGCAGGTCGCCACGGTCGCGCGCCCGCACGGGCTCGCGCTGGACAGCGGCGGCGTCGGCAAGGGGCTCGCGGCCGACCTGATCGCGCAGCGGCTCGCCGGCCACACGCGCTTCGTCGTCGACGCCGCCGGCGACGTGCGCGTCGGCGGCGCGCGCACCGCCGCGCGCCCGCACGAGATCGACGTCGCGCACCCGTGGGAGGACGAGCCGATTGGCACGCTGCGGATCGCCGCGGGCGCGATCGCCACCTCCGGCATCGGCTCGCGCCTGTGGGTCACGCCCGGCGGCGGCCACGCGCACCACCTGCTCGACCCGTCCAGCGGCGAGCCGGCGTGGACCGGGCTCGTCGCCGCGACGGCGCTCGCGCCGACCGCCCTGGAAGCCGAGACGCTCGCGAAGGCGGCGCTGCTGAGCGGCCCGCTCGGCGCGCGCCGCTGGCTCGCCGAGCACGGCGGCGTCGTCGTGCACGACGACGGCGCGCCGGAGTGGATCGGGCCCGCGCGCCCGCAGCGCCGCACGCCGTCAGACCGTCAGCCGCCCCGCCTGCGGATCGCGCTGCCCGCACCGGCGCCGGGAGCCGGCGCCGCGTGATCGCCGCCGTCGCACCGGACCCGCTGGCGCACGGCTGGTGGCTCGCGAGCCGCGCCGCCGGCGTCGTCGCACTGCTGCTCGTGACCGGCTCGACGCTGCTCGGCCTCGCGATGGCGACGAGACCGCGCCGCGGCCGCCGCCTCGCCCCGCGGCTGCTGACGCTGCACGAGCAGCTCGCGCTCACCGGCCTCGTCGCGATCGCCGTCCACGGCATCACGCTGCTCGGCGACCCGTGGCTGAGACCGGGCCTGGCCGGCATCGCGCTGCCCGGCGCAATGGCCTACCGGCCGCTGTACACGTCGCTCGGCGTCGTCGCCGGGTGGCTGGCGGCGCTGCTCGGCCTGTCGTACTACCTGCGCCGCGTCGTCGGCGTGAACCGCTGGCGCGTGCTGCACCGCTTCACGCTCGCGGCCTACGCGCTCGCGGTCGTGCACACGCTAGGCGCCGGCACCGACGCCGGCTCGGCGTGGCTGCGCTGGCCGCTGCTCGGCTCGGCCGCGCTCGTGCTCGTCCTGCTCGCGGTGCGCGTCGCGCGCCGCGATCGTTCAACCAGCAAGGGAGTCCCTATCGATGACCGTCCGATCCAGGCTCCGGCCCCGCGTCGCCGTCCGCTCCCGGCAGCTCCTCGGGTGCGCTGAAGCGGAAGCCAACGCCGCGCACCGTGTGGACGAAGCGCGGCGCGGCGGGATCGTCGCCGAGCCGGCTGCGCAGCGTCCCGACGTGCACGTCGAGCGTCCGCGAGGCGTCGGGCGAGTCGTCGCCCCACACGTCGTGCATCAGCTCGTCGCGCGAGACGGGGTGGCCGGCTGCGCGCATCAGCCGCGTCAGCAGCGCGACCTCCTTCGGCGGCAGCTTCAGCTCCTTCCCGGCCAATCGCACGGAGTTCGTGAGCGTGTCGAGCTCGAGCGCGCCGACGCACAGCACCTCGCCGCCGCCGGCCACCTCCCAGCGGCGCAGCACGGCGTGCACGAGCGCGACCGTCTCGGCCTGGCTCACCGGCTTGACCGCGTAGTCCTCGGCGCCGTCGCGCCAGGCGTCCCGGTCGGCGCCGTCACGGCTCTCGGCGAGCACGACGACCGGCGCGTGCGCGAGCCGGTGCAGCGCCTGGACGAGCGCGAGGCCGTCGCCGTCGGGCAGCGTCTCGTCGACGAGCGCGATGTCGAAGGGCGCGTCGTCGGCGAGCGAGAGCGCCTCGGCACGGGTCCCGACGGTCGTCGTCGCGTGGCCGGCGTGGGCAAGTGCACGCGCGAGCGATTCCGCGACCGTCTGCTCCCCCTCTACCAGCAGGATGCGAGCCATTATTCCAAATTTTGGCAGAACGATGTTGAGCGGTGGGGAAACCTCGCCGCGGGTAGGCGGAGTCGATGAGCGATCCGGCCGCCACCGCCCCGCGGCACGGCCGCGTGCGCCACTGGGCGCCGCGCGTCGTGCTCGCGGCAGTCGTCGCCTTCGCGCTCATCCAGCTCGTGCCGTACGGGCGCGCGCACGCCAATCCGCCGGTCCGCTCGCAGCCGAGCTGGGACAGCGCGCGCACGAAGGCGCTGTTCGCGCAGGCGTGCGGCGCCTGCCACAGCAACCTCACGACGTGGCCGTGGTACAGCAACGTCGCGCCCGTCTCGTGGCTGGTGCAGCACGACGTCGACGGCGGCCGCGCGCGCTTCGACGTCTCCGACTGGCGCCAGCAGCTCCAGCCGGCTGCGGGCCGCGTCGCGCAGGCGGTCCTTTCCGGGCACATGCCGCCGCTGCAGTACAAGCTGATCCACTCGGAGGCGCGCCTGTCGTCGGCGCAGCGGGCGGCGCTCGCCGCCGGCCTGCAGCGCACGTTCCAGAACAGCCCGCCGCCGCTCATCTCCGTCCGGCACCGCGACGGCTGAACCGCGCCGCGCGCCTCGCTCAGTCCCGCAGCGCCGGCGCCGGCGCCGCGGGGCGGGCGGGAGTCACGCGCACGCGCGCGTCCACCACCATCGCGCCGCCCGGGTGGGCGATCACCGGGTTGCAGTCCAGCTCGACGATCTCGGGGTGCGCGTCGACGAGCGCGCCGATGCGCAGCACGACCTGCTCCAGCGCAGGCAGGTCGACCGGCGGCTCGCCGCGCGCGCCGCGCAGCAGCGGTGCGATCGACAGCGAGTCGACCATCGCGCGCGCGTCGCGGTCGGTCACCGGCGTCAGTCGCACGGCCACGTCGTGCAGCAGCTCCACCGCGCGTCCGCCGGCGCCGCATGCGACGACCGGGCCGAACAGCGGGTCGGCCGTCGCGCCGACGAGCAGCTCCTGCCCAGCCGGCGCCATCGCCTGCACGACCCAGCCGTCGAGCGCGTAGCCGGCGCTCGCGAGCCGCTCGCGCATCTGCTGCGCCGCCCGCCGCGCAGCCGCGGGCGAGGCGAGCCCGAGCGCGACGCCGCCCGCGTCGCTCTTGTGCAGCAGCCCGGATGCGATCGCCTTCAGCGCCACCGGTCCGTCCAGCTCGGCGGCCGCGCGCGCGACCGCCGTCGGGCTGCGCGCGATCCGCTGCGGCGCGAGCGGGACGCCGTAGCAGTCGAGCAGCGCGTGCACGTCGTGCGGCTCCAGCCACGCGCTGGGCGGCGCGCCGTCGGCCGTGGCCGTGCCGCTGGCGCCGAGCGCGCGCGCGACGATCGCGGCCGCCTCGTCCGGGCGCGCGTCGGCGAACGCGGGCACGGTCCCGCGCGGCGCCTTGCGCCAGCGCGCGTGCTCGACGGCGCGCCCGAGCGCGCGCGCCGCGTCCTCGGGGTAGCGGAAGGCCGGCAGCGGCGGCGTCTCCTCGGGGCGCTCGTGCAGCACCTCGGGCGCTCTCTCGGCCGTCATGAAGCACGTCAGCAGCGGCAGGCGGCCAGCGAGCGTGCGGCTCGCGGCGCGGACGGCCGCGGCGACGTCCTGCGCCTCCGTCACGAGCGGCGGCACGAACACGACGACGATCGCGTCGACCGCGCCCGCTTCGCCGATCGCCTCGATCGCCGCGCCGAACGCCTCCGGCGAGGCCGCCGCCAGCAGGTCCACCGGGTTGCGCAGCGAGGCGCCGGCCGGCACGACCTTGGCGACCGCCTCCTGCACCTCGTCCGGCAGCTCGGGCAGCTCCAGCCCGGCGGCGATGCACGCGTCGGCGCAGAGGATCCCCGGGCCGCCCGCGTTCGTCACGATCGCGACGCGGTTGCCCGCCGGCAGCGGCTGGTGCTCGAGCAGCGCGGCGAGGTCGAACAGCTCGCCGAGCGTGTCGGCGCGCAGCACGCCCGCCTGGCGGAAGAGCGCCTCGACCGCCGCCTCCGAGCCGGCCAGCAGCGCGCCGGTGTGCGAGGCGGCGGCGCGCGCACCGGCCGCCGAGCGGCCGGCCTTCACGGCGACGATCGGCTTCACGCGGCCGACGCGCCGCGCGATCCGCGCGAACTTGCGCGGGTTCCCGAACGACTCCAGGTACAGCAGGATCGCCCGCGTGCGCTCGTCCTGCTCGCACCACTCGAGGAAGTCGTTGCCCGACAGGTCCGCCTTGTTGCCGACGGATACGAACGCCGACAGCCCGATCCCGAGCGCGTGCGCCTGCTCCAGCAGCGCGATCCCGACGCCGCCGCTCTGCGACAGCAGCCCCAGGTGGCCGGACGGCGGCGCGGTCGGGGCAAACGACGCGTCGAGCCGCACGTCGGGGTCGGTGTCGATCACACCGAGGCAGTTGGGGCCGACGAGCCGCATGCGCCCCGCGCGGCAGGTCGCCAGCAGCTCGTGCTGCAGCGCGACGCCGGTCTCGCCCGTCTCCCCGAAGCCCGCCGCGAGCACCACGAGCGCCCGCACGCCGCGCTCCGCGCACGCGCGGGCGACGGGGATGCACTGGTGCGCGGGGACCGCGAGCACGGCCGCCTCCAGCTCGCCCGGGATCTCGTCGACCGACGTGTAGCAGTGGTGCCCGAGCACCTCGCGCCCTCTGCGGTTGACGGGGTAGAGGGCGCCCGCGTAGTCGCCCTCGACGAGCTTCCCGAAGACCGCGCCGCCGATCGTGCCGGGCTCCGGCGAGGCGCCGACGACCGCCAGCGAGCGCGGTCGCAGCACGCTGTTCATCGCGGCGACGGCGGCGATCGACTCGCGCTGGGCGAAGCGTCCGCGCGCCTCCTCCGTCAGTGCCGTCGGCATCTCCACGTGCAGCACGCCCGGCTCCGGGCGCACGTGCAGCGGCAGGCCGCTGTCGCGGAAGACGCCCAGCATCGCGTGGTTCTCCGGCAGCACCTCCGCGACGAACGTGCCGATCCCCTGCGCGCGGGCGCCGAACGCGAGGTGCGCGAGCAGGATCGTCGCCAGGCCGCGCCCGTGCATCGCGTCGGCCGTCTCGAACGCGACCTCGGCCCGTTCGTGGTCGATCCGCACCCACGCGGCGTGGCCGACGATCGCGCTCGCGCCGTCGCCCGTGAGCGCGATCAGCCCGTCGCGTTCGCGCCGGTCGACGTCGGCCGCCCAGCGCGCGGCGGCGTCGACATCGGCCGCGCCGGTGAACCAGCGCAGCCGCTGCGAGGAGGGGGAGAGGTCGCCGAGGAACGCGCGCAGCGCCGGCAGGTCGCCGCCGCGGACCGGCCGCACGTGCACGGGCGCGCCGTCGCGCAGCGCGACGTCGACCTCGCGCGCAGCGAGCGCAGCATCGCTCGGCGGCGCGGACACGAGCCCTCCCGTGGCACGTGCGTGCATCGGACCGATCGTACGCTGCGCCGGGGTGCGGTCAAGCCCGCCGATCCGCCAGGACGGCCGCGCTCAGCGCTCGTCGTCATCGTCGCGGCAAGGGATGCCAGGCGTGCCAGCGCGCGGCCCGCCGGGCGATCCGCCGCGCCCGCCGGTGCTCGCGCGTGCGCGGTGGCTGCGCCGCAGCGCGGAAGAACCACGCCTTGCCCAGCTCCACCAGCACGAGGTAGACGGCGATCATCGCCGCGAGGATCAGGAAGAAGTCCCACGGCAGCGGGGTGAAGCCGAGCAGGTGCGCGGCGGGGGAGTAGGGCAGCGCCGCGCCGATCGCCACGACCGCGAGCGTCGTCGCCAGCAGCGGCCGGCTCGGGCGGCTGCGCCAGAACGGCACGCGGCGCGTGCGGATCACGAACACGACGAGCGCCTGCGTCGCGAGCGACTCGACGAACCAGCCGCTGCGGAACAGCGCCGGCCCGGCGTGGAAGACCCACAGCATCACGCCGAAGGTGACGAAGTCGAACGCCGAGGAGATCGGCCCGAAGAGGCGCATGAAGCGCTGGATCAGGTCGATGTCCCAGCGCGCCGGGCGCTCGAGCATCTCCTCGTCCACGTTGTCGGTCGGGATCGTCAGCTCGCCGACGTCGTAGAGGAAGTTGTTGAGCAGGATCTGCGTCGGCAGCATCGGCAGGAACGACAGGAACAGCGACGCGCCGGCGGCGCTGAACATGTTCCCGAAGTTCGACGAGGTCGCCATCAGCACGTACTTGATCGTGTTGGCGAAGATCCGCCGGCCCTGCACGATCCCCTCGGCCAGCAGCGCGAGCGACTTCGTCGTCAGCACGATGTCGGCGGCGTCCTTGGCGACGTCGCTCGCGCCCTCGACGGAGATGCCCACGTCGGCCGCGTGCAGCGCGACCGCGTCGTTGACGCCGTCGCCGAGGAAGCCGACCGTCTCGCCGCCCGCGCGCCCGGCGCGGATCACGCGCGCCTTCTGCTCCGGCGTCACGCGCGCGAAGATCGTCGTGCGCTCGACGGCGGCTCGCAGCGCGGCATCGTCCAGCGCCTCCAGCTCGGCACCGGTGAGCGTGCCGTGCACGGGGATCCCCAGCGCCGCGCAGACGGTCTCCGCCACGCGCCCGTTGTCGCCGGTCACGAGCTTGACCTCGACGTCGAGCTTGGCGAGCCGCTGCAGCGCCGCGCGCGCGTCGGCCTTCGGCGGGTCGGCGAAGGAGAGGAAGCCGGCGAGCGTCAGGTCGCGCTCGTCGTCGGCGCTGACGGCGGCCATCCCCGGCGCCGCTCGCGTCCCGACCGCGACGACCCGCGCGCCGGCCGCGAACTGCGCATCGAGTGCCGCCCGCGCGGCCGGGTCCACGCTCGCGCAGCGCTCCAGCACCGCCTCCGGCGCGCCCTTGACGATCAGCAGGCGCTCACCGCCCACGTCCGCCACCACCGACATCCGCTGGCGCTCGTAGTCGAACGGCGCCGCCGCCACGCGCACGCCGTCGGGCGGGCGCGCCGCGCCGCCGCCCGCCTCCCACAGCGCCAGGTCGAGCTGGTTGCCGCCGACCGCCTTCCCGCCCTCCACCACCACGTCGCCGCACAGCAGCCCGAGCCCGAGCACGTCCGGCGCGTCGCTCCCCGCGCCGTCCAGCGCGCCGGCGAAGCGCACGCTGCCCTCCGTCAGCGTCCCCGTCTTGTCGGTGAACAGCGTGGCGACGTTGCCGAGGTCCTCGATCGCGATCAGCCGCTTGACGACGACCTCGTGCTGGGCGAGCAGCGCGGCGCCGCGCGCCAGGCTGATCGTCACGATCGCCGGCAGCAGCTGCGGCGCGAGCCCGACTGCGATCGCGAGCGCGAACAGCGCCGACTCCAGCAGCGGGCGCCCGAGCAGCCCGTTGATCGCGAAGATCGAGATCGTCAGCGCGGCGGTCACGCGGATCAGCAGGCCGCTGAACTGCCGCAGCCCCCGCTGGAAGCCGGTCTCGCCGGCGTGCTCGCCGAGCGACGCGGCGATCCCGCCGAGCGCCGTGTCCGGCCCGGTGCCGACGACGAGCGCGCGCCCCGACCCGGCCCGCACGACTGTCCCCATGAACGCGCACGACGGCAGCTCCAGCGGGCCGCGACCGGTGTCGGGGGCGAGCGCCGCGGCCGTCTTGACGACCGGCAGCGACTCGCCCGTCAGCACGGCCTCGTCGAGCTCCAGCCCGTCGGCTGCGAGCAGCCGCATGTCGGCCGGCACGACGTCGCCGACCGCGAGCCGCACGACGTCGCCCGGCACGAGGTCGGTCACCGCCACCCGCTCCGAGCGCCCGCCGCGCAGCGCGATCGCCGTGTGGCGCACCTGCGCGCGCAGCGCCGCGACGGTGCGCGCCGAGCGGTACTCGTTGACGAACCCGAGCACGACGCTCAGCGTCATGATCGCCAGCACGAGCAGCGCGTCGGTGCTCTGGCCGACGAGCAGCGAGGTCAGCGCCGCGGCCACCAGCAGCAGCAGGATCGGGTTGTCGAGCTGGCGCAGGAAGATCGTCCACGCGCGCACGTCGTGCACGCGCAGCGCGTTGCGTCCGTGCTCGGCGAGCCGCCGCGCCGCTTCCGCGTCGCTCAAGCCCTCCGGCGCGCCGCCGAGCGCGGCCAGCACCGCGTCTGGCGTCAGCGCGGCCGCCTGCACGAGCGTGAGGGGCGCGGCCCGCGCGCGGTCGTCGCCGGATCGGTCCATGCGGCGAGCATACGAGTCGCGCCACGCGGCTTATCCGTAGCGGCCACGGAGCGGCGCCCGTCCAAGCCCCGGTGGCGCGGGGCGCGGAGGCGGGCAGAATCGTCAGCGATGGCCGCGACCGCGCCGATCGCCCCGCAGCGCACGCCCGACCGCGCTCGCGCGGGACACGAGGCTCGCCTTGCCCGCCTGCGCTCCGCCCTGCACGGCCGCGCCCGCATGCTCGCGGCCGCCGTCGCGCTGCTCGGCACGCTCGCGGGCGGCATCTGCCATCTGGCGGGCGCGCCGTCCGCCGGCGACGCGCTGTGGATCGCCGTGATCGCCGGCACGCTCGTGCCGGTCGGCTGGTCGGTCGCGCGCACGCTCGCGCGCGGAGACGTCGGCGTCGACGTGATCGCGCTGCTGGCGATGGCCGCCGCGCTCGCCGGCGGCGAGCTGCTCGCGGGCTCCGTCGTCGCGGTGATGCTGCTCGGCGGCAACGCGCTGGAGGCGTACGCGGGCGGTCGCGCCGAGCGCGAGCTGACGGCACTGCTGCGCCGCGCGCCGCGGATCGCCCACCGCCGCACCGGCAGCACGTGGGAGGAGGTCGCCGTCGAGGCGGTCGTCCCGGGCGACCTGGTGCTCGTGCGCAGCGGCGAGGTCGTGCCGGTCGACGGGACGCTCGCGAGCGAGCGCGCGGCGATCGACGCCTCTGCCGTCACCGGCGAGCCGCTGCCGGTCGAGCAGCGCCGCGGGGACGTGCTGCGCAGCGGCGTCGCGAACGCCGGCGCGCCGTTCGAGCTGCGCGCCACGCGCGCCGCCGCCGACAGCTCCTACGCGGCGCTCGTCGCACTCGTCGCGGCGGCCCAGCGCGAGCGCCCGCCGTTCACCCGCCTCGCGGATCGCTACGCCGCGATCTTCCTGCCGGTCACGCTGCTCGTCGCCGGCGGCGCGTGGGCGGCGAGCGGCGAGTTCGTGCGCGCGGTCGCGGTGCTCGTGGTGGCGACGCCGTGCCCGCTGATCCTCGCCGCGCCGATCGCGCTCGTGTCCGGGCTCTCGCGCTGCGCCGCGGCCGGGATCGTGCTGAAGGGCGGCACCGCGCTGGAGCGCCTCGCGGCGGCGCGCACGGTGCTGTTCGACAAGACCGGCACGCTCACGCGCGGGCGCCCGTCGGTCGAGCTGGTCGTGCCGTTCGACGGCCTCCTCGGCGAGGAGGTGCTGCGCCTCGCCGCCTCCGCCGAGCAGCTCTCGGCGCACGTGCTGGCGGAGGGGATCGTGCACGACGCGCAGGCGCGCGGCCTGCGGCTCGAGCGCCCGCGCGACGCGCACGAGGCGCCGGGCGACGGGATCGAGGCGACGGTCGGCGACCGGCGCGTGGGCGTCGGCGCCGAGCGCTGGCTGCTCGCGCGCGGCTTCGCGACCGCGGATGGCGCCGGGTCGGCGCTCGACGGGGCGGCGCCGGGCCGCGCGCTCGTCCACGTCGGCGTCGACGGCGCGATCGTCGGCGCGCTCGTGATGGCCGACCGGCTGCGGCCCGACGCGGCGCAGCTCGCGCAGGCGCTGCGCGACGTGGGCGTGCGCCAGGTCGCGATGGTCACCGGCGACCGCGACGCGGTCGCGCAGGCGATCGCCGCAGAGGCCGGTCTCGACCGCGTCTACGCCGAATGCACGCCGGAGCAGAAGCTCGAGGTCGTGCGCGCCGTGCGCGCGCGGCCGGAGCTGCGGCCGGTCGTGATGGTGGGGGACGGCGTCAACGACGCCCCCGCACTCGCGCTCGCCGACGTCGGCATCGCGATCGCGGGCGACAGCGAGACCGTCTCAAGCGAGGCCGCCGACGCCGTCATCACCGTCGACCGCATCGACCGCGTCGCCGAGGCGGTCCGCATCGGCCGCCGCACGATGCGCATCGCCCGCCAGAGCGTGATCGCCGGCATGACGCTCAGC